>NZ_CAMJOS010000006.1 GCF_946407605.1 uncultured Prevotella sp. | reverse complement strand
CCGCTGGAGTGCACGGGAAGAACGGGAATAAAGACAACGCCGCTGGAGTGCACGGGAAGAACGGGAATAAAGACAACGCCGCTGGAGTGCACGGAGGAGGCGATAAGAGGGCGCGATGAAATTCTGACGATGTATCTCAATTATGCGGAGCAGGCGAACAACTGGGACTTGGTGGATTTATCTGTGCCAAAGATATTGGGACATTGGTTGCTGTTGCCGACGAACCTGAAAGACCCCCTCCCGTCCCCCTGCTTAGGGGGAGAAAGACCCCCTCAGTCCCCCTGCTTAGGGGGAGGACAAGACACCCTCCAAATAGATTATAAGCGGAAGGTGCTGGATGAGCTGGCACAGAGCGAGAATTTGTGGAAGCAGAGGATGAGCATGGTGTGTACATGGAAGACGTCACAGATGGGGGACCCGTCGTGGTGTCTGAGGTATGCTGAGATACATCTGCACCATCCGCATGACTTGATGCACAAGGCGGTGGGGTGGATGTTAAGGGAGATGGGTAAGCGATGCTCAATGGAGCTCCTGCGTGACTTCCTGCGTCAGCATGCCCACGAGATGCCTCGCACCATGTTGCGATATGCTATCGAGAAGATGAGTGAGGAGGAAAGAAAGAAGTGGATGAAAGGTGAAAGGTGAAAGGTGAAAGGTGAAAAGTGAAAAGTCAAAAGTGAGAGTATGAGAATAAGATGGATTGTTTTTCTGTGTCTTTTGGCATTGCTACCTGCGAAGGGCAGGGCGCAGCAGGCAGGACAAGTGGAGCTGTTCGCTGGGGCTGAGTTGAGCTATGCCGATATTAACTATCTGCGCCTGTATGATGTGCTAATCAATGTGACGCCTGGCGTGAAGTGGCATCTGGGTAAGGACTGGCAGGTGGCAGGACAGGTGTATCTGCCACTGATCAATGATGGCTATCCAGAGCGTTACGACATGATTCGCCTGAACATGGCGAACATCTCGAAGGAGATACATTTCGATGAGGCGAAGCAGCATTTTAAGGTGACTGCAGGACTGTTTGGCATGGAGCGTTATGGTGCGGACCTGCGGTGGATGTACCCCATCAACTCGTGGCTGATGGTACATGCCCGTCTGGGACTGGTGAACCACTGGGCACTGGGCTTTAACCTGCAGAACGATGTTTCGGAGTCGGAATTTGAAACGAGCCAGTGGTCAAAGTTTGGTGTGGCAGGAGCCAGCGTGTGGCTGAACCCCTGGGCTACTGAGTTCCGTGTCTCGGGTGGCCGTTATATGAATGGTGATAATGGTGTGGAGGGTGAGATCATCCGTCATTTCAACCATTGCTCGGTGAGTCTGTTTGCCCAGATCCATGAGCGTTATCAGAGCACAGGTGGCTCAAACGACAAGTCTGGCGGCTTCAGGGTGGTGATGATGATTCCGCCTTATAAGAAGTCGCACGAGAAGGTGGTGTTCAGACCTGCATCGAACTTCCGCCTGACGTATAATGCACAGTCGGATGGTTATTCGATGAAGAAGTATAACACCGATCCGGAGGAGAACGAGCGTACACTACCGATGCGCTTGCCATGGGGTACGGGTAATTTTAATGAATGATGATGATGAGACGACTATATTTTTTATTGATGATATGCTTGCTGACCACAACCGTCAGGGGGCAACAGGCTACAGGTCTTAACGGACTTATTCATGTGCCAACGGCTGACATGGACACGGTGGGCATGGCGCGTATTGGTGCCCAGTTCCTGCCTCACGAGATGGTGCCAGATGCTTTCACGTTGGATGGCGAGAAATATAATACGGCATCGAATTACCTGAGTATTACGCCCTTCCGATGGATTGAGCTGGGATATGGCTATACGCTGATGAAGTTCCATAAGAACCTGAACCCAAAGCGACAGACAGGTTTCTATGCCAAGGATCGCTATTTCTCGGCCAAGATCCAGTTGATCAATGAAGACCAGTGGTGGCCTTCTATAGCTGTTGGTGGTAATGATGTGTGGGGATCTGGTGAAGACGGTAAATCGGGAAGCAACTACTATAAGAACTACTTCGTGGCTGCATCGAAACATATTGATTATTCCGGACATCTGTTTGGTGCCCATGTGGCCTACCGTGACTGGTATCGGGACTATAACCACCGATGGAATGGGGTGGTGGGAGGTATCACCTACCAGCCTGCGTTCTATCAACCCCTGCGAGCCATCGTAGAATGGGATGGTAATGGGGTGAACTGTGGTGTGGACTGTCGTCTATACCGTTATTTCCTCCTGCAGTGTGGTTTGTTTGAGGGTAAGGCCTTTACCTGTGGCTTGTGCTTTAGTATTAATCTGTTGTAAAAATTGAAAATTGAGAATTGAAAGGTGAAAGTTGAAAGGTCAAAGGTGAAAGGTGAAAGGACAAGAAAAACGGTGAAAAGATAAAAAAAAGGTAAACAGTGTTGTTTTTTAAAATAATTTTTTATAACTTTGCAGCCGATATACAAAGAAACAAGAGAATAATAGTATGATGAACCCACTAGGAAAGGTATTAAGCTGGTACTTTAATAAGAACTCGCTGCCTTATTGGTGCGTGTTTTTGACCGATAGCGTAGTGGTATTTTTTTCGGGGGTTTTCGCCTATTGGATGTTTAACAAGACAGCCGCATTGGTAGATAACCGTTTCGAGGTCTTAAATACTTTACTCATTTACACATTCTTTGCCATGCTGGGCTTCCGCCTGTTCCGCACCTACTCGGGTGTGGTCAGGTTCTCGAGCTTCATTGACCTGATGCGCGTGGCCTATGGCAGTCTGGTGTCGATGCTCATCGCCTTGTGTTACTCTTTCGTGATGGAGGCACAGGATGTTCAGTTGGTATCGAAGCTGAGCCAGACGGAGATTGTGACCATGTTTGTGATAGCCACTCTGTTGATGTGGGCTGAGCGTGTGGTGGTGAAGAACCTGTATGATGTGGCTTTCTCTGACAAGCGTGCGATGAGAGCCCTGATATATGGTGCCTTGACTGGCGGTATTGGTCTGGCTAAGAACATCAACTCGCAGCGTCCAAAGAAATTCCTGTTGCGAGGCTTTATCTCGCATGATGACCGTGCCAAGCACATGCAGCTGATGGGTTGTAATGTGTATAATGTGAATGATGACCTCGCGTCGATCATCGCAGAAAAGCATATCCAGGCTATCCTCGTGTCGCCACAACGTGTGGAGGATTTCCGTAATAACCAGGAGATGCAGGACCTGCTGATCAAGGCGGGCTGTAAGATATTTATGGCTGAGGGTGCCAAGGAGTTGAAGACTGTTGATGGTCAGTTGACAGAAGATGACTTCAAGGGCATACAGCTGAAAGAGGTGTCGGTAGAAGACCTGTTGCCACGTAGTGAGATTGAGATTGACCTGGATTCGGTGGGACAGCTGCTGCATGGTCAGCGTGTGCTGATCACCGGTTCTGCAGGTAGTATCGGTTCTGAGATGGTACGTCAGGTGGCCTCGTTCGGTCCTGCCGAGATGATGCTGATAGACCAGGCCGAGACACCTGAGCATGATATCCGCCTGATGATGCATAAGGAGTTTCCTGACATCAAGGCAGAGACCGTGGTGACCTCTATCTGCAAGCAGGAGAGGATGGAGCAGATCTTCTCGTTGTTCAAACCCGACTATGTGTTCCATGCCGCTGCCTATAAGCATGTGCCTATGATGGAGGACAATCCCAGCGAGGCTGTGCAGAACAATATCTACGGCACAAAGGTCATTGCTGACCTGAGCGTGAAATATGGCGTCAAGAAATTCGTGATGATATCGACTGACAAGGCCGTGAACCCCACGAACGTGATGGGATGCTCAAAGCGTATCTGCGAGATCTATGTGCAGAGCCTGGACCAGTCGCTGAAGACCAACAAATCGGCACAGACACAGTTTGTGACCACACGCTTCGGTAATGTGCTGGGATCGAACGGTAGTGTCATCCCTCTGTTTAGAGAGCAGATCAAGAATGGTGGTCCTGTGACTGTGACAGACCCGAATATCGTGCGTTTCTTCATGCTGATACCTGAGGCCTGTAAGCTGGTGCTGGAGGCTGGTACCAAGGGTCATGGCGGTGAGATATTCGTGTTTGACATGGGTAAGCCGGTGAAGATTGCTGACCTGGCACAGAGGATGATTGCCCTGTCGGGTGCCAAGAATGTGAAGATTGAGTTCACCGGACTGCGTGCTGGCGAGAAGCTGTATGAGGAGGTGCTCAACGAGTTGGAGGGTACCAAGCCCTCGTTCCATGAGAAGATCCGTATTGCTGAGGTGCGCGAGTATGACTATGAACAGGTGAACAAGGAGATAGAAGACCTGATTGCCATCTCAAAGAATTATGACGATATGGAAACGGTGAGGAAGATGAAAGCCATCGTGCCGGAGTACAAATCGAATAACTCCATCTACGAGGAACTTGATAAGGTGAAAGGTGAAAGGTGAAAGGTGAAGGCTGCGAGTAAGCGAGAACAATGACAAGCTTGCTTGATTATTGTCGAGCGTGAGCAGACTAGACCGAAGGTCAAGGGTGAAGGGTCAAGGGTGCGCCTGACAGGACTCGAACCTGCACTTCGGAAGAAACTAGATCCTAAGTCTAGCGCGTCTACCAATTCCGCCACAGGCGCAAAAGCGGATGCAAAAGTAATACTTTTTATTGAATTAACCAAATTATTACATAAAAAATAAAGTGAGCGAGGTTGGAAACAGCCTCGCTCACTTGTGTTATCACCCCGAAAGGTGACTTATCGCACCACAATCTTCTTGTTGCGCTTGATGTAGAGACCCTTCTTGAGTTGTGCGTTGACACGACGACCCTGGAGGTCGAAGACCTCTTGCTGGGCGTCAGAGGCGTGAAGAGTATTGATGCCTGTGGGGTTGACAACCGTCAGGATACCGTTGACATAGGTGATCTCGTAGTTCTGGGCCTCGGCACCAGAGACACGGATCTCATATTCGCCTGCAGGACTGTCGATCGTGGCGTCACACTCGATGACAGGACGTACCACGAATACGGTGTCGGTCTCCTTGTTACGGAATGACTTATACGTCAGCTCGAACTCGGGGTTAGGCTCACCCACATTGCGGGTGTAGCTATTAGCCGTGATGGTGAGTGGGGCAGGGGTGATGGTGAGCACACCCTCGCGCAGCTCTACATTAGGCGTGGTGATAGTACCTGCCATGACTGTGATGGGATAGGTGCCAACAGGCAGTGTGGCGATGGCCATCGACTCACAGGCTGTCTCTGGCGTGCCAATGACAGGGGCTCCCAGCACCTTGGGGTTGATGATACCCATAGAACGTCCGTAGATACGGGTGGCCTCAGCGGTGACAACAGGCTTGCCGGTATATTCCGTGAGCTTCTTATCGGTCCATGACTCGTCAGCCTGATAGCCTGCCAGTACTGCTCCAGGCACGAAATAGGTGGTCTGGGGACGTATGGTGAAGTTACAGGGCAGCACCATCTGGTCGTTGAGGATGACCAGGTACTCGAGTGTGCTGCAAGCTGTGAAGGCTGAGCTGCTGATCTGGGTGATGCTGGCAGGCAGATAGAGAATCTGCAGGTCGCTGGCATTGCGGAAGGCATTGTCAGGGATGGTGGTCAACGAGGTGAAGTACTTGAACTCCTCGAAGTATATGATGTCAGCACCACGGAAGGTCTCACCGATATCTGTCACAGCCTGCGCCTCTTCGAAGGTCAGCTCACCATCGCCATCAGCATCCCAGTTGGTGATACAGAGCGTCATGACCTTACTATCCTGGAAGGTGATGAAATGCAGCTTGGCACGTACAGACACCAGGGCTTCCTGGAGCTCACCGAGGGTGCTCTGCGGGTTGTCATAGACAGCCTGCTCATCGGTGACGTCAATCTCCTGGGCCTTGGCGGTAGCCAGGTTCTTCTTCAGCTTCGCCACCACATCATCGATGGCCTGTGCAGCCTTATAATCCTCCTCGGTGACAAACGCCCACTGGGAGTTTGGCGTGATGCCCTTGATATCCCAGTAGATGCCATGGGTGGGACTGGCAACATCACTCTGGTGACTCTCGTCGATGCCCAGGTAATCACCTTCCACATAGGTGGCATCGCTGGCAGGCACATGGAGGGCGTAGATATTGTCTGCCACGGGCTCTACCGTCCAGTAGGCCTTGGCCGACAGGCTACCATCGCCGAAGCATGCCTTGACACCGCTACCCACCTTAGTGTCGGTATTGGTGCGGAACACCACATTGTCTGTGATGTTGTCTGTGATGGTGTAAGTGTCGCCGGTATTCTTCACCCAACGGTAGAGACGTCCCTTCTGGGCCACGATAGACTGGGTGCCATAGGCCTCGCCCATGGTCAGCATCATGCGTGTACCTATATTATATATATAGCCAGGCTGGTCGGTGGTGATGGGTGAGAAGACAGGCTGCGTGTGAGCACCACGGATCTCAATGATGGTACCGAAGTCCTTCCAGACAGGTGCCTCAGCATAGAGGGCCTTGGAACCGAAGGGCACGTAAAGCGTACACTGGGCCAGAGGCACGTTCTTGAACACGTTGCTGCCCATATTGATGCTGGCAGGATTAGGATTGGCAATATTCACCTCGCGTAAGGCCGTACAACCCTCGAAGGCCTCATCGCCAATGACGTTGACATATTCAGGGATATTGATGGCCTTGAGCTTCCTACAGCCCTTGAAGGCGTAATAGTAGATTTTCTCCAGACCCTCGGGCAGGATGACTGTCTCAAGGTTGGTGCAGCCCTGCATGAAGTTGCCCGGGATGGCCAAGACATGGGTGAAGTACTGCAGCTCCTCGACCTTCACCAGTGAGGTGTAGTTCATGAAGCTGAACAGCCAACCGAAGTCGCTGACATCAGAGGCCTCCTTATAGCTCAGCTCACCATCGATGTCGCTATCGAAGTATTTGATACACTCCGTGCGCACCTCCTTATGATAGAACTCCATGAACTTCAGTTTCTTACGCAATGAGCTCTGGGCAGCAGCAATCTCTTCGAGGGTGCTCTCCAGATTGTCGAAAACGGCCTGCTCCTCTTCATAGCTGACGTTACGCTTCTTGGCAGTGGCAATCAGCTTCTCCAGTGCCTGTGCCTCGTTGAAACGCTCTGCGACAGCTTCATCGTAGAGCACCAGCTGCCACTGGCAGTTCAGCGCGTGGCTGTTGTAGTTCACATCATAGTAGGCACCGTAGGTGGTTGTGGCCGCATTGGTGGCATGGTCGGTCTGCACACCCAGGAATTCACCTGCTACATAGGTCGCATCGTCAGCGGGTATCTGGATGGTGTAGATCATGTCGCCCGCCTCCTGGATGCTCCAGTAGGCATTGGTGAGCTGTGTGCCATCCACGAAGCATGCCTTGACGCCATTGCCTACGTTAAGGTCTGATTTTGTGCGGAACAGGTATTTGCCGCTATTGCCAGTGTCGGGTGAGGTGAAGTAATACACACCCTCAGGTTTGGTGGAGGGATGTACTGCCTTGAAGCGCATGGGTGTGGTGCCCACCACGGCCTGTGTGTTGTAGGCTTCGCCCTTGGTCAGGTAACGTCCTGTGCCCACATTATACAGATAATACGTGTTGCCAGCTTCGAGGGTGGAGAAACGACCTTCGGAGATGTCACGTGTCTGCAAGATAATTCCGAAGTCCTTCCACTGCTCGGCTGTCTCGAAGAATGTCTTCGTGCCCTGCATGACATGCAGGGTGGCCTTGCTGAGGTCCACATTCCCGAAGACCGATGTGCCCAGGGTGATGATGTCAGGATGGAAGGTGTTGACAGTGAAGCTGGTGAGGTGTGTACAGCCTGCAAAAGCTTCGTCGCCAATGCTGTTGATGCTGATGGGCAGGTTGACCTCGGTGAACTGAGCACAGTTCTTGAAGGTGCCTTTCCCGATGGCCGTCATCTCGTTGGGGAGCTCAAAAGGTGTGAGCAGAGCACAGCCGGAGAAAGCCTCCTCGCCAATGGCGCTAACCCCTGTGGGGAGGTTGAGCTGCGTCAGTTTCTTACAGTCTTTCAGGGCCCTTGCGCCAATGCTCTTCAGCTTCTTGGGCAGTCGTAGCGTGTTCAGGTTAGCACAGCCATTGAACGCATCATCGGGTAGGGTGGTGACTGCCGTGAAGTAATAGAGCTCAGGGAATTTCTTGATGTTGGTGTTGCCCTTAAAGGCATCGCCAAGGTCTGTGATGGCTGCTGCCTCGCCATAGGTCAGCTTGCCATCGCCGTTGGCATCCCATTTCTCTATGCAGACGGTCTTCACGGAGGTGTCGCTGAAGGTCATGGCTTTCTCGCCGAAGTTCTCGGGCTCCAGGCCGATGATGATATTTCTGCCCGTGCTATAGCCGTCTTCGCTGCCGCCAATGCCCTGTCCGTTACCTGGCGTTAGGTTTGTCAGGTAATAATAGCCGTCGCTCTGTCCGCCCCAGCCCCAGTTGATGTAGTAGCGCTGGTTCTCATAGCCACAGGTCAGGAAGGCATGACCCACACTCCAGTCGCCGGTATAACCACCCAGATACACAGGGCGTCCGGCAGTCAGTTCTGTATAAATCAGTCGGTCTATTTCATCCTCGCTACTGAACTCGTTGATAAACTTCACTGAGTTGCCATAACCGAAATACTTCTTGAAGGCTTCTGCGGCTGCGGTGGGCTGTGCGCCTGACGATGAGCTGGTGTAGTCCATCTCTATCGCCACACCACAGTAGAGCATCAACTGCGCTACGGCCTGCTTCTGCAGGTCGGTGGCAGAACCGTAGGTGTCCTTCATGTTGTCCCAGTCGATGGGAGAACCAGCAGGAATGCCTGGCACCTGAATCCCTTTTGTGTATGTGGTAAAGCCAGGGATGGCTGCAGTGGTCTCTGTGACCGATTTCTCGCGGTTGTAGTACAGCAACTGCGCCATGGCGGTGGCCACACAACCTGTCACAGAGCGTGAGCCACCATCCAAAGGACAGAGGAGGTTATAGGGGGAACCCTGACTCCATTTAGACGTCACGAACGGCTCTACCTTGGGGTGGTTGGCAGGCAGTCTGTTTACAGGTGCACCAGCCTGGATGGCCTCTATCTGACGGGCATAGTCGTTCAGCATGTCCTGCAGTTGCGGGGGCAACTGTTCATAGTCGAAGTTGCCATTGTCGGTATAACCCAGGATCTCGATGGTCTGGTCATCGCCAGAGGCAATGATGAAACCCTCGTTATCGCCACGGTCGAACACATAATACGGTTCATAAGCCGTAGCACTGGCAGCCCTCTTTGGTGAGAGGCGTTTCTCGTTGACCACCGCCTTGATGACTTTGCTGTCGCCTTTCATCTTCTGGAAGGTTGTCACTTTCTTTCTCGCCTGTTCACGTGTGATGGGGTTAGCCATCATCTGTACTGATACCATGCACATCAGGAGCCATGCTACCAACACGTTGAAATAGGATGTTGTTTTTCTCATTGTTATGTGTAGTTAGTATTTTCGTGGCAAAGGTACAAAATCTTTTTCAGATTGCAAAATAAAAGCCTAAAAAACTCCTGCTTCGGGATGCTGTTACTGTTGTGCCCGTAAACAGAAAATTTTTTAATGGAAAGGCACAAAAAATACCACAAATTATTTGGTCGTCACAGAAAAATAACCTATCTTTGTGCCATACAAAAAAGCCAACCTAATAATACTACCTTAAATTACATACTGACTTATTAACACAAAAGTGCGACTCCTGTTCTGGGAATCGCACTTTTCGTTTGTGGGTTAGTGATGGAACACCAAGCCATCGCCAAAGGAATCGACAACGATGGGTTTGTCACGGCTGATCTCATCGGCCAACAGCTTCTTGGACAGGTCGTTGAGCAGGTACTGCTGGATAGCTCGTTTGACGGGACGAGCACCATATTCCGGATCGTAGCCCTCCTGAGCCAGCCAGTCGACAGCCTGTGGGGTGACCTCAAGGGTGAAGCCCTGTGGCTCGAGCATCTTCTGCACATGAGAGAGTTGCAGCTTCACCACCTCGGCAATCTGTTCCTTGGTGAGTGGCGTGAAGGTGATGATCTCATCGATACGGTTCAGGAACTCAGGACGCATGGTGGCTCTCAACTGCTCACGGGTAGCATTAGAGGTCATGATGATGATGGTGTTCTTGAAGTTGGCAGTACGGCCTTTGTTATCCGTCAATCGACCATCATCAAGTACCTGCAGCAGGATGTTGAACACATCCGGATGTGCTTTTTCGATTTCGTCGAAAAGTACTACTGAGTATGGCTTGCGACGTACTGCCTCAGTGAGCTGACCACCCTCATCATAGCCTACGTATCCCGGAGGCGCACCTATCAGACGGCTCACGCTGTACTTCTCCTGATACTCACTCATATCGATACGAGTCATCATGGTCTCGTCGTTAAACAGATAGTCAGCCAGGGTCTTGGCGAGCTCTGTCTTACCTACACCTGTGGTACCCAAGAAGATGAAGCTGGCGATAGGACGCTTAGGATCCTGAAGACCGGCACGACTGCGGCGCACTGCATCAGACACTGCCGTGATGGCCTCGTCCTGACCGATGACACGCTTGTGAAGCTCCTCTTCGAGGTGCAACAGTTTTTCGCGTTCGCTCTGCATCATGCGGGTGACAGGGATGCCTGTCCAGCGAGATACTACTTCTGCGATATCATCGGCGGTTACTTCTTCGCGAACCAGCGAGTTGTCGCCCTGTGCATTGGCCAACTGACTCTGGATATGTGCGATGTCATCCTCGAGGGCCTTCAGTTTTGAATAGCGTATCTCGGCTACCTTGCCATAGTCGCCCTCGCGCTCAGCACGCTCAGCTTCCAACTTCAGGTTCTCGATATCCTGCTTGTCCTGCTGAATCTTGTTGATGAGCTGGCGTTCGCCTTCCCACTTGGCACGGAACTGTGTCTCCTGCTCTTTCAGTTCAGCGATATCCTTATCCAGCTGGGCAATCTTCTGCGTATCGCCCTCGCGTTTGATAGCCTCGCGCTCGATTTCGAGTTGGGCTAAACGACGAGTAATCTCGTCCAATTCCTCTGGCACTGAGTCGCGCTCCATACGCAGTTTGGCTGCAGCTTCGTCCATCAGGTCGATGGCCTTATCAGGCAGGAATCGTTCTGAGATATATCGCTCTGACAGTTGTACTGCTGCGATACATGCATCGTCCTGGATACGTACCTTGTGGTGATTCTCGTAGCGCTCCTTCAGTCCTCGCAGGATAGAGATGGCGCTGAGCTCATCGGGTTCATCGACCATTACTGTCTGGAATCGGCGCTCAAGGGCCTTGTCCTTTTCGAAGTACTTCTGATACTCATTAAGCGTGGTGGCACCAATGGCGCGCAGCTCGCCACGAGCAAGGGCAGGCTTGAGGATGTTAGCTGCATCCATGGCACCCTCGCCACCGCCGGCACCAACAAGAGTGTGGATCTCGTCGATGAACAGGATGATGCGACCTTCGGCCTTAGTCACCTCGTTGATAACACTCTTCAGGCGCTCCTCGAACTCACCTTTGTATTTTGCACCAGCAACCAGTGCTCCCATATCCAGTGAGTAGAGTTGCTTGTCCTTCAGATTCTCAGGCACATCGCCACGGACAATACGTCCTGCCAGTCCCTCTACGATGGCTGTCTTACCAGTACCTGGTTCACCTATAAGAATAGGGTTGTTCTTGGTGCGTCGGCTCAGTATCTGCAATACACGACGAATCTCATCATCACGACCAATCACGGGGTCGAGTTTGCCTTGGCGGGCAAGGTCTACCAGGTTCTTGGCGTATTTCTCCAACGACTGGTAGTTATCGTCGGCACTCTGACTCTGCACACGCTGTCCCTGACGCAACTCGAGGATGGCCTGACGCATGTCTTTCTCGTTGGCACCGGCATCCTTGAGCATACGACTTACCGTAGAATTGACTGTTATAAGAGCCAATAGAATTGGCTCACAGGAGACATACTCGTCGTTCATCTCACGGGCATGGTCCTCGGCTTTCTGCAGCACCTTCTGTGAGTCGTTGGAGAGATAAGGCTCACCGCCCTGCACACGTGCCAGATGTTGCATCTCCTGTGAGGCCAGCATGTCGAGTTGTTGGACATTGACGCCCAACTTCTGGAAGATAAACGATGTGATGTCCTGCGCCTTGTCCATCAGCGCCTTGAGCAGATGTACTGGCTCGATGGACTGTTGACCGTTCTGGCGGGCTGTGTTGACAGCCTGCTGAATGACCTCCTGCGCCTTGATTGTAAATTTCTCAATTGTCATAATATTACTCCTTTCTTGTTAGTTTTGTTCTGACCAAAAGCGAACAAAGAGCGTGCCGTAAGGAAGAAATGTGACAAAATGGCGTGCATCGGTGACAGAACGTCATTGGCTATAATCCGTAAAATGCGTTAAACTTTCATATTTTAGGGCAAGAGAAGCGTGACGTGTCAGAAATATTTGCTATCTTTGCTATCAAAACTGACATTCGTATGAGAAAGATTATATTTGGCATTCTATGCATGGTACCTACGATACTTTTCGGACAGAGCTTTGACACGTTGTGGAAGCAGGTAGAGGCTGCCCGCAAGAAGGATCTGCCACAGACTGAACAGGAAGCCCTGAGGAAGATAGTGGTGAAGGCTGAGAAGGAGAAAGCCTACGGACAGCTGCTGAAGGCAGAGCTACAGAGCGCACGTACACAGTGTGAGGTGAGTCCCGACTCACTGAAACCTGCCGTAGCACGTCTGCAGCAACGTGAGCAGGCACTGAAAGACCCTGCCTTGAAGGCTGTCTATCAGACCGTGTTAGGGTCTGTCTATAACATGAACCCTTCTTTAGGTGATGATGCCCAAGTGCGCTCCAAACAGTATTTTGACGAGGCACTGAAAGACCCTGCCATGCTGGCTTCTGTGAAGAGTGGTGACTATAAGCCTTTTGTTGAGGAAGGTGTTGACAGTCGTTATTATGCTGGTGACCTGCTAAGTGTGATTGGTTATGAGACCCAGCGCTATGACGTGCTGCGTGACTACTATTCCAAGACCTCGAACCGCGAGGCTGCGCTGATGAGCAGTATCGCCTTGCTGTCGCAGCAGATGAATGGCATGTATGAGAAATGCGAAGGCTCTACCTGTCTGGCTCGTATTGACTCACTCATCAATGTCTATGCCGATCTGCCAGAGGTGGGAGAGGCTGCTATCCTGTATTATCGGTATATGCGTGAACATACCGATGCCACAGCGAAACAGCAGTGGGGCTATCTCGAGATGGCCCTGCAGCGTTGGGGCTCCTGGCATCGCATGAATATGCTCAGGAATTATCAAAACGAGCTGAAGGCTCTGACGTTCCTTGCCAGTGGTGAAGAGATCATCCTGCCTCAGCATCCTTATGTGGTTAAGCTGAAGCAGATGCGCAGCGTCTCGAAGATGACCATGCGTGTCTATCAGGTGAAGACCACTGCCAGGGAGCTGGGGCGTGTATATCTTCGTAATAAGGATGGTTATCAGAGGGTGAAGCCTCATCTGAAAGCCATGCCTGAGCTGACACAGACCCGACAGTATGAGGGTAAGGCACCTTATGAGTTCTATGAAGACTCGCTGACACTGCCCGCCCTGCCTGTAGGTATCTATATGTTGGAGTTTGAGAGCTCGCCGAAGTCAGACAATGTAGAGCGTGCCCTTCTGTATGTCAGTGGTCTGCGTGTGCTCTCGCAGAGACTGCCAGACGAAAGAATGCGTTATGTGGTGGTGGATGCTATCACGGGACAGCCCGTGAAGGGTGCCCAGTTGCGCTTGAGGGTGCGTCTGGACTATGTCACGCTGACGACTGATGCAAAGGGTGAGTGTGAGTATAAGATCAATGGCACGCGACCTTCAGAGCTTTATGCCTTTACCACCAGTGATAATGCCTGTCCTGATGTGTATCAGAGTAATTGGTTCAGCTTCAGAGAAGCCCAACGGGTGCTGTCGCATACCGAGATATTCCTGGACCGTTCCATCTACCGTCCTGGTCAGAAGGTACACATGGCTGCTATCCTGTATCAGACGGAAGATGGCTATAAGCACAGCGTAGAGAAGGGTAAGACCGTGAAAGCCATACTCTATGATGCCAATCATAAGGAGGTGGCATCACAGACGCTGATCACCGATGACTATGGCACCTGTGCCGCTGACTTTACGCTGCCCCGTCAGGGACTCTCCGGCATGTACTCCGTGGAGGTTGGCGTGCAAGGCAAGTACTTCTCTGTGGAGGAATACAAGCGTCCTACCTTTGAGGTGGAGATACCTGAGGTGAAGGAGAACTATGCCGATGGTGACACCCTGCAGGTGAAAGGTACTGCCCGTTCGTATGCTGGCGTGCCTGTGCAAGGTGCCACAGTGACATATAAGGTGGAACGTCGCCGGGCCTATTGGTGGTGGCGTTATTCCAGCTATTGGAATCAGGTGACGATAGGTGAGGATACAGAGGATAATATCATGATGAGCGGAGAGACTGTGACCGATGCTGATGGCTCGTTTACGATACCTACGCCTCTGGTGATGCCCAAGACCCGTTATCCCATGTTCTATAATTTCGTGGTGATGGCTGATGTGACTGACCAGGCTGGTGAGACCCATCATGGTGAGCTGTCATTGCCTTTGGGTAACAGGAAGACTGCCCTCAGCATAGACGTGCCTGAAAAGGTGCTGGCAGAGAGTAATGCGGGACTGCTGTTCCATCTGCGTAATGCCGCTGGCACCGATATCGAAGGAGAGGTGAGTTATCGCTTGACGCCGGAGGGTAAGCGTAGTCAGGACTGGCTGACCGTCAATACCAATAAGTATGTGTCGCTGGCAAAGTTGAAGAGTGGAAAATACCAGGTGGAAGCTATCTGTGGTGAAGATACGGTGAAACAGGACTTCGTGGTCTTCTCGCTTGATGATAAGCGTCCTGCCACAGAGACTGATGACTGGTTCTTTGTGTCCCATGATTATTTCCCTAATGACGGTACGCCTGTGACATTACAGGTTGGCTCGTCAGCTAAGGATGTGCATATGGTCTATACCCTTCTGGCAGGGAATACTATTGTGGAGCGGGGCTCTATTGACAAGAGCAACGAGCTTGTCAACCGCAAGCTGAACTACCAGGAGTCGTATGGCAATGGTCTCACCATCACCTATGCTTGGATAAAAGATGGTAAGACGTATCATCATGAGAAGTCACTCCGTCGTCCTGTGCCCGACAGTAATCTGCAATTGAAGTGGGAGACCTTCCGTAATCGTCTGGAACCAGGACAACAGGAGGAATGGACCCTGACTATCGTTGGACCTGACGGTAAACCATGTAACACCTTTAGCCCTGACGGGAAACCCTTTAATGCGCAGCTGATGGCCACGCTCTATGACAAGAGCCTGGATCAGCTCGTGCCTCATAGTTGGATGCTGATACCTTATCTCAACCTGCCCATGCCCTCGACCACATGGAACAGTCGCACCTGGATGATGAGTAGCTGTTTGGGTAGCGTGACACAGAAACCGCTGAGCTATCGTGAGCTGTCGTTTAATAAGTTTGACCACTCTGTCTATCCCGCCTATTATGCCCGTCCAATGTTCTCTGGCAGGAGAGCACTTGGGGCATTGGCTGAGACAAAAGTCCTGATGGTCAACGAGAGTGTTGTTGACGAAGTGGTGGAAATGAAGGAGGTGAGTGCTGATGCCGCCTTCACTGGTTTGGATGCGGAAAATGTTGATGAATCCCTGCAAGGTCGCATAGCAGGACTGGATATAGTTGGTGGTGAAGGTAGTCTTGGTAGTCATGCCAAACGCCTTACTGGAAGTAGTCAAGCAGCGGAAGGGACAGTAGGAGAGATGGCGCCTCAGATGCGTGAGAACCTGATTGAGACCGCTTTCTTCTATCCTCAGTTGCAGGCTGATAGCGAGGGTAAGGTGACTATTAAGTTCACGTTGCCTGAGAGTCTGACTACCTGGCGTTTCATGGGTCTGGCCCATACCCAGGATATGAAGACTGGTATCTTGGCTGATGAGGTGGTTGCTAAGAAGGATGTGATGATACAGCCTAACCTGCCGCGTTTTGTGCGTCAGGGCGACAAGGCTTTTATCGCTGCCCGTATCTTCAATACCGGTGACAAGACCATTAGCGGCAAAGCCCGACTGGAGTTGCTTGACCCAGAGACCATGGAGGTGGTCTATGCTGATGAGCAGCATGTGGAGATAACCGCAAACGCTACCATTGCCGTCGCCTTCCCCTATGATTGCAGTCATGAGACCCGCAGTCTGCTCGTAGCCAAGGTGATGGTCATTGGCAGTGGCTTCAGCGATGGTGAGCAGCACTACCTGCCCATCCTGCCCAACAAGGAACGTGTGACCAAGACCGTGCCTTTCACGCAGAACCAGCCTGGCACAAAGACTATTGACCTCAATAGTCTGAAGCCTCAGACCTCGAACCTCAACTCTCAATTCTCAATTGAATACACCAACAACCCCGCCTGGCTGATGATTCAGGCCCTGCCTGTTGTGGGTCATCCACACGACAACTGCGCCCTCTGTCAGGCTGCCTCTTTCTATGCCAACGCCATAGGTCGTCATATACTGAAGCAGAACCCGCAGGCCAAGAGCGTGTTTGAGGCCTGGAGTAGGGAACAGGGTAGCGAGACCTCGTTGATGAGCAGTCTGCAGAAGAACGAGGAACTCAAGGACCTGATACTCGACGAGACACCATGGGTGGCAGATGCTAACCGTGAACAGGAACAGAAGGAACGTCTGGCTGACTTCTTCGATGAGGCTCTGATGGAGCAGCGTCTGGCCACTTCGCTGGAGAACCTTGAGGACCTGCAACAGGATGATGGCTCATGGAGCTGGTGGCCTGGCATGACTGGCTCGATGTATATGACTGTCGAGATCAGTGAGATGTTGGTACGTCTGAACCAGATGACCACCAAACAGTCTGACACCCGTGAGATGCTCAGTGATGCCTTCAGCTTTATGGGTAAGGAGATTGTGGAGATGGTACGTGAGATGAAGAAAGACGCCAAACGTGGCTGGACACCCACGTTCCCCAGTCATATGGCCTTGCAGTGGCTTTACATCTGTACCCTTGATGGTCGTTCACTGCCTGCCAACGTACAGGAGGCTAACGCATACCTTATTAAATTATTAAAGAAGGAGACACGTAACCAGAGCATCTACGACAAGGCGATGTCGGCTATCGTGCTGAACGATAAGACCTATATCAAGAGTCTGAAGGAATATACCGTCTATAAAGAGGAGATGGGGCGCTATTACGACACACCACGTGCCTTCTACTCCTGGCGTAACTTCCGCATACCCACACAGGTGGCTGCCATTGAGGCCATCAAACGACTGACACCCAATGACAAGCAGACCATCGAGGAGATGCAGCGCTGGCTGTTGCAGGAGAAGCGCAACCAGGCCTGGGATACGCCTATCAATAGTGCTGATGCTGTGTATGCCTTCCTCAATGGCAATAGCGAGGCACTGAAGGCTCAGGCTAAGACCGTCCTGAAGGTTGATGGTAACGAGATTGAGACCTCACAGGCTACTGCCGGCATTGGTTATGTGAAGACCGCCATGTCTGGTGATGACAAGAAGCTGTTTACTGCCGAGAAGACCTCTACAGGAACCTCGTGGGGTGCTGTCTATATGCAGTATATGCAGAACACCAGCGAGGTTGAGGAGCAGAACAGTGGCATCAGCGTGAAGCGTGAGATGCTGAGTAGTGATAAGCATGAGGTGATGAGTGGCCAGTGTCATGTGGGTCAGCGCGTGATAGTCCGCATCACCATCGAGGCTGACCGCGATTATGACTTTGTACAGGTCATCGACAAACGGGCTGCATGTATGGAGCCTGTCTATCAGGTGAGTGGGTATCGCTGGGGCTACTATACCACACCTCGCGACTGCTCTACCAACTATTATTTCGATAGGCTGTCGAAGGGTAAGCACGTCATTGAGACAGAGTATTACATTGACCGCGTGGGCACCTATGAGACAGGCACCTGCACCGCCAGTTGTGCCTATAGTCCTGAGTTCCGCGGTGTTGCCAAATCGCAAACCATAGAAGTAAAAGACTAAAATTGTAAAAGGAATGACTCATAAGAAAATAAATAAGGTGTTATGGCGGGTATTGGGTATTTTACCTTTTTACCTGTTTGCCTTTCTACCTTTAAATGCCCAGAAGGTACAGGTTGACCATCCTGAGGTTAACGTGGGAAAGACGGGCTTTGAGATGCCTGTGACAGCCACCTTCCAACTGAAGAACAAAGGCAGTCGTCATCTTTCTATCGTTGACGTCAAGACCGACTGTGGATGCACCAAGGTGGACTACCCCAAGAAGAGCATTGGTGGTGGTGATAGGTTCACCATCTCCATGACCTTCGATGCCCGTCAGTTAGGACATTTCACGAAGCAGGCCGCTGTATGGTTCAACCATTCAGAGAAGCCGCTTTGGTTGACAATGAAGGGTGTGGTGGTGACTGAGTTGACTGACCACTCGAAGAACTACCCCTATGCCTTTGGCGACCTGCTGGCAGATGTGAATAATGTGGAGTTTGATGATGTGAAACAGGGCGAGCATCCTGAGGTGGAGATTCACGTGCTGAACAATGGCGGTAGTGTGATGACGCCTAACATACAGCATCTGCCACCTTATCTCATTTCGATGGCAACACCCGAGACGCTGGCACCTGGTCGTTCTGGCAAGGTGACGCTGATGTTGAACACTGAGCATCTTCATGACTTCGGACTGACGCAGACCACGGTCTATCTGGCTGAGCAGCTGGGTAATAGGGTGAGTGCTGATACGGAGTTGCCTGTGTCGGTGGTGCTGCTGCCCAACACCACGTTGTATGCTGGCAGCAACAAACAGTATGCGCCCCATCTGGAGCTCTCTGCCGACTCGCTGACACTGGGCGTGGTCAAAGGCAAGAAGCGTAAAAGTGAGGTGATTACCATCACTAACACGGGACGTACTGCCCTGAAGATATCATCATTACAGATGTTTACGAAGGGCCTGAAGGTGACACTCGACAAGCGCGAGCTGCAACCCCGTGAGTCGACAAAGCTCAAGATTGCGATGTCTGACAGGAGTCAGTTGCTCAAGGCGCGTCAGAAACCCCGTGTGCTGATGATTACCAATGATCCCGACCACGCGAAGGTGGTCATCAAGGTTAACGTGAAATGATCTTTAACGACATAACGACATAACGTGATAACGAAAGAAATAACAAGATAATCATGGAACATCCCGAGAATAGTTCAGAGTTTGCAGGCCTGCAGGTGAATAGTGGTGTGGAACAGCCATCTATCGTCAACCCCTACCTGAAACGAGGCCGTTTCCGTCGTCGTGAGTTGTCAGCTGCTGAGATGGTTGAGGGTATCGTCAAGGGCGATGTCACCATCCTCAGTCAGGCGGTGACCCTGATAGAGAGTGTCAACCCCGACCATCAGGCCAAGGCGCAGGAGGTCATCAACAAATGTCTGCCTTATAGCGGCAACAGTGTACGCATCGGCATCAGTGGTGTGCCAGGGGCTGGTAAGTCCACCAGCATCGATGAGTTTGGCATCCACCTGCTGAAAGAGAAGGGTGGGCGACTGGCTGTGCTGGCCATAGACCCCAGTAGCGAACGTACCAAGGGTAGCATCCTGGGCGACAAGACCCGTATGGAGAAGCTCGCCATACATCCCGACTCGTTCATCCGTCCTAGTCCATCTGCTGGTTCTCTGGGTGGTGTAGCCCGTAAGACGCGTGAGACCATCATCCTGTGTGAGGCTGCTGGCTTCGACAAGATTTTCGTGGAGACCGTAGGTGTGGGACAGAGTGAGACGGCCTGTCATTCTATGGTCGACTTCTTCCTGTTGATTCAGGTGGCTGGTACTGGTGACGAGCTGCAGGGCATCAAGCGCGGTATCATGGAGATATCGGATGGTATCGTCATCAACAAGTGTGATGGCGATAATGTGGACCGCTGTCAGATGGCTGCCACCAACTTCCGCAACGCCCTCCATTTCTTCCCCATGTCCGAGAGTGGGTGGAGTCCTAAGGTGCTGTGTTACAGTGGTTTCTATGGCACTGGCGTCAAGGAGGTGTGGGACATGATATACGAGTATTTTGACTTCGTGAAGGCGAATGGCTACTTCGACTATCGTCGCAACGAACAGGCTAAGTACTGGATGTATGAGACCATCAACGAGCAGTTGCGCCTGAACTTCTATAACAACCCGCAAATCCGCGAGAAACTGTCTGCCGCTGAGCAGTCGGTGCTCTTGGGACAGAAGACCAGCTTCGTGGCTGCCGGTGATTTGTTAGACGATTATTTCAGGAGCCTATAAGCCCAATAGGCCTATGAGTCCCATAAGACCCATAAAAGAAAGAAAAATGCAGATAGAGATAGACAACGGCAGTGGCTTCTGCTTTGGAGTGACCACCGCCATCAAGAAAGCCGAAGAAGAGCTGGCACAGGGCGAGACGCTCTATTGCCTGGGCGATATTGTACACAATGGCATGGAGTGTGAACGCTTACGACAGATGGGACTCGTCACCATCAACCACGACGATATGCGTGAGTTGCACGATGTCAAGGTGCTGTTGCGTGCTCATGGTGAGCCGCCTGCCACCTACGAGTTGGCCCGTCAGAATAATATCGAGATTATCGATGCTACCTGTCCTGTGGTGCTGAAGCTGCAGAACCGTATCAAGGAAAAGTGGAAAGAGGCGCTCGACCTAAGGTCGCTTGCTACCGAAGGGACGCAAGAAAGAGGAAAGAGGAAAGTGGAAAGTGGAAGGTGGAAAGAGGATAGTCTTTCCCCCCAGATTGTCATCTTTGGCAAGAAAGGTCATGCTGAGGTGTTGGGATTGGTGGGACAGACGCAGTCAACTGCTATCGTCATTGAGAACTTCGACGAGGTGACGAAACTCGACTTCTCGCGTGATATCTATCTTTACAGTCAGACCACGAAGTCGCTGGATGAGTTCCACCGTATCGTGGCATATATCCAGGCGCATATCTCACCTGATGCTGTGTTCCAGAGCTTTGATACTATCTGTCGTTCTGTGGCCAACCGCATGCCTAACATCTCGCAGTTTGCAGCACGTCACGACCTGATCCTCTTTGTGTGCGGAAGGAAGAGCTCTAACGGTAAGGTGCTTTATAACGAGTGCCTGCGAGTGAATCCCAACACGCATCAGATTGAGGGACCGGAGGAGATTCATGCTGAGTGGCTCAAGGATATTCAGACGGTAGGCATCTGCGGAGCTACCTCTACACCAAAATGGCTGATGGAGCAATGCAGGGATGAACTTTTGAGATTTGAGGATTAAACTGACCATACTGCTGTTTTGGCTGTTGGCATCTGTCGCGCCTGCCCAGCGTCCGCAATACGGAAAGCTGTCGCCTCTCGTGCGTCAGCTGGCCAGGCATCTCCCTTCTCCTGCTTCGTCAAAAGAGCTCTGCGCCTTTGTGAAAGTCTCTGACCATCAGGCGCTTGAGGATCATGGCTGTCGTGTGCTGACCAGCGCAGGCAACGTGCATATCGTCAGCATTCCTGTTGACCAGTTGGGTGCTCTCTCGCTCGACTCCCGCATCCTGCGCATCGAGGCCAGGAGGGGTAATAGTCTCACCAACGACCATATCCGTGAGCACCTCAACGTGCAGCCTGCCCATGCTGGTCAGAACCTGCCGCAGGCCTTTACAGGACAGGGCGTCGTGGTGGGAGTGATGGATGTGGGGTTCGACCTGACGCATCCTACGTTCTATAGTCGTGACACCACCAATTATCGCATCCGTTGCATGTGGGATATGGTTACCCAGGATACGGTGGGCAGTCCTTTCTATGTGGGACGCGACTATGTGGGGCGCGAGGCCTTGCTGGCTTTGGGACATTCTCGCGATGGACTCGATATCACACATGGCACCCACACCACAGGCACTGCTGCGGGGAGTGGCTACAACTCGCCCTATGGCGGTATGGCACCTGAGGCTGATATCTGTCTGGTGGCCAATGCGGTGTCTGATGATCTGGCCTATATCGATTCGGCTGACATCTATAAATATACCTTCGCCACCGATGTCCTTGGCTTTAAGTATCTGTTCGACTATGCCAAGAGTGTGGGTAAGCCCTGTGTGGCATCGTTTAGTGAGGGCTCAGACCAGGACTTCTGGGGCTATGACTGCCTGTTCTATGAGATGCTTGACAGTATCACTGGACCAGGCTGCATCATTGTCTCGTCGGCTGGCAATAATGCCTCTCGTAAGACGTGGTTCCGCAAATATCAGGGTGAGCCTTCTATGGGGGCTTTCCTGTCATGTGGCGGTCGGGAGATGATGCTCACCTTCAAGTCGGCGGATGATTTCTCCCTGCGATTCGTGGTCTATCGCGAAAAACCAGACACGTTGCTGGTAGATACCCGCGAGGTGCTGGCACAGCCTGACTCCGTGCAGTCTTCGCTCTTGAAGTTCGATGACTATATGCTGGCTGTAAAGGCTGAGGCCTATGTCTCATGTTACGACCCTCGCGACATCTGTTATGATGTCTCTGTCCTAACCACAGGCTATGTGGGCAGTCGCCATCCTGTGTCTGTCGAGGTGGTGGGCATCGATGCGGATGTGGAGTATTTCCATGTCAATGGCAGTCTGACTACCAATGCGCTGAACCCCAACCTCGATGCTGGCGAGTATATCTGTAATATCAACAGCCCATCCAGTGCGCCTTGCGTCATCTGTGTGGGCTCCACCACCTATCGCGACAGCATCCAGAATATGAATGGTGAGTGGAAGAAATACTGGCTGGGAAATGGGGGTGTGCGTGCACCGTTCTCATCGGTGGGACCAACCTTTGATGGGCGTCTTAAGCCTGATGTGATGGCACCAGGTAATAATATCGTCTCATCGTATAGCAGTTTCTATCTCGAGACGCACCCTGACAATGATGATATCAAGTGGGATGTGGCACATGTCGACTTTAATGGGCGTACCTATGCCTGGAACAGTAATAGTGGCACCTCGATGTCGTGTCCTGCTGTGGCTGGTGCCATCGCCCTGTGGCTACAGGCCAAGCCTGACCTCACGCCAGAGCAGGTCATGGATGTTATCAGTCACACCTCACGCCATTATGACGAGTCAATGTCGTGGCCCAACAACGAGTATGGCTATGGCGAGATTGATGTCTATCGGGGACTCCTTTATATCCTTGGCCTCGACCGCGTGGAGACTATCTCGCAGCAGCATACTGCTGCCCGCATCGCCGTTAGTGGTGGTGAACTCGTCATCACGCTTCCTGAGCCCCTCGCTGTCTCGGCCCGTCTGCGACTCTTCACCATTGGAGGTCGTCTGCAGCGTGATGTCCGTCTCCCTGCTGGCCAGTCCGTCTATCGTCTTTCGCTCACCACCTTACCTTCCGGTCTCTACGCCCTCCAGCTCGATGGTCCCTCAGTCATCAAGGGTTCCACGCTTATCAGAAAGTAGCTTTTTTTATACAGAGGCCCCCTTTGATTTAAAGGAATAGGGCCTTTCAATGAAAGGATTATCCCTTTAAAATGGCTTTCTCGAACTGCTGCATGAGCCACTGGTTCTGCTCGTCGATGGTCATGTGGCTGTTGTCGAGGAGAAGGGCATCGTCGGCCTGACGGAGGGGAGAGACATCACGATGCGAGTCGATATAGTCGCGCTCCTGTACGTTCTTCAGAATGTCGGCATAGTCGGCAGGCATTCCCTTTTGCTGCAACTCGTCGTAGCGGCGCTGGGCACGTACCTCTGCACTGGCTGTGACGAAGATCTTGAGTTCGGCATTGGGGAAGACAGTGGTGCCGATATCGCGTCCATCCATCACGATACCACCTTCGAGTCCCATCTTCTGTTGCTGGGCCACAAGGGCTGTACGCACAAAGGGGATGGCAGCGATGGGGCTGACGTGACTGCTCACCTCGAGGCTGCGTATCTCGAGTTCCACATTCTCGCCATTGAGGAATGTGGTGGTCTTGCCATCGATGAGGCGCTGGTCGATGTTGATATCAGGCATTACCTGGCGCAACTGTTCCTCGAGTACGCTGCCGTCGGCTGCAAAGAGCTGATGGCGTAGGGCATAGAGGGTGACGCAGCGATACATGGCGCCTGTGTCAACATAAACATAGCCCACACGACGGGCAAGTTCCTTGGCCATTGTGCTTTTGCCGCACGAAGAGTGGCCGTCTATTGCTATTGTAATCTTTTTCATGTTTTTTTTATGGGTCTAATGGGTCTAATGGGGTGAATGGGTCTAATGGGTTTGATGGGACGTCAGAGTGCATAGCTGAAGTTAATCATCAGCGAGGTGCTGCTGACGTGATACTTGCCATAGGCGATGTGGAGCTGCAGGCGTTCAAGCATCATGCCGGCACCCAGCGAGAGGGCTGCACCATGAGAGCTCTCCTCGTCGCCAGCAGTGATCTTCATCTCTGAGGCACGCAGGGGGTTATAGCCTGCTGCGACGTAGAACTGCTCAGAGAGCAGGAGGTCGGCACCTAAGACGAAATGCTTGCCTATCCCATACTGCCAGTCGTTGAGGCGCACCAGCGTAGCCGAGAAACGCAGAGGTGAGCCTACAAGTCGCTTGCTGACACCCAGTTGCAGGTCGAGGGGCATTCGCTCGAAGTCATCATCATAGGCTTTGAGCTGTCCTCCCAGATTACGGGCCACAGCGCTGATGCTCCATTCCGAGTCAGGGTCGTAGTAGTTCAGACCCAGGTCGACAGCCGCTGCCAGCGAGTTGTACTGTCCGATATATGAGGCTACCATCTTGGCTGTGACGCCACCACTGATAAGGTCGGTAAGTCCATAGGCGAAGGTGCCACCCAGCGCAATGTCCCTGGCGCCAAAGGTGCCCGTCTGCTGGTTGTCATAGGTGGTCTCTTTCATCTCGCCATAGCTGATGAAACGTCCCTGCACACCCCATGTGCCGCGTTCACCGATGGTCTGAGAATAAGAGGCACTACCAGTTATCGAGCCCTGCATGTAGGTCATCATGTTGAGACCTAAGGTGCGGTCGCTGACATTATAGAGTAAAGCAGGATTATGGAACACCAGCGAGGCATCGTCGTCGGACAGTGTGATGTTGTCGCCTCCCAGTGCAGCAGCATGGGCGCTGACGGGTAGTCGCAAGAAGTTGAACACAGTCTGGCTGTCCTGCGCATGAATCATCATGGCAAGTGCCGAAAACAGGACTGACAGCATCAAACGTTTCATAATTCGGGCACAAAGTTACGAAATTCGTAAGAGAAATGAAAAGAAAAAACAAAAATATTTCCTATTGTCGGCTTTATTTAGTACTTTTGCACACCGAATGTTGGAAGTAAAGAAAAGCAGGAAGGCGGACCTGGAGCATGGACGATGGGCCAGATTCGCGCTGGGGTTGGTGGTTGCACTGGCCTTCCTCTTCGTTGGCCTGAACTACAGCCTGACGCCTGACGACCCACTGGACGACCCCGACTTGCTGGATATGCTGTCGATGGACGAGGAACTGCCATCGATGATGCAACTTGAAAATGAGCTGGCGCTGGCCCCGAAGGTGGAGCCAGAACCCTCGAAGAAGCTGGTGGTGGCTGAGGAGGAAGAACAGGTGGAGCCGCTGAAGGATGACGAGCCAGTAGAGACAGATATGGACAACGACATGAGCGCCCTGGACGGTGAGGAGGAGATAGAGCCGCCAGCACCTATGGACGATGATGTCATCAGTTTCCGCATTGTGCAGGACCTGCCGCAGTTTCCTGGTGGTGCTGTGGAGATGATGAAATGGCTGCAGCGCAACCTGAAATATCCCCCACTGGCGCAGGAACGTAAGATACAAGGTAAGGTGGTGGCAGAGTTCATCGTCAACAAAGACGGCTCCGTGACTGATGTCAAGGTGGTGAAGTCGCTCAACCCCATGTGTGATCGCGAGGTGCTCCGCGTGCTGAGGATGATGCCCCGTTGGACTGCAGGTATCGAGAACGACCAGCCCTGTCGCACCAAGGTGTGCATACCAGTGGTCTTTAAACTGTAAAGAAAATAGGTAAAAAACAAGAGATATGACAACATCAGAAGAAATCTTGAGAATCGTGAACGAGGGATTAGAGTCCCTGCCGTATGAAAGAAAACCCGCATCGCTCTACGATCCCATACGCTATGTGCTCTCGCTGGGCGGCAAGCGCATCCGTCCTGTGCTGATGCTGCTGGGTTATAACCTCTTCAAGGAAAAACCCGAGGACATCCTGATGCCTGCCCTGGGTCTGGAGACGTATCATAACTACACGCTGCTGCATGATGACCTGATGGATAAGGCCGACATGCGTCGCGGACAGCTTACCGTACATAAGAAGTGGGACGACAACACCGCCATCCTCAGTGGCGACTCAATGCTGGTGCTGGCCTATCAGCGTGTGGCAGCATGTGATGCCGCCCATCTGCCTCAAGTGCTGGAGCTGTTTACGGAGACAGCGCTGGAGATTGGCGAGGGACAGCAGTATGACATGGACTTTGAGACACGCAACGACGTTACAGAAGATGAGTATATCGAGATGATTCGTCTGAAAACCAGTGTGTTACTGGCCTGTGCCCTGAAGATGGGCGCCATCTTGGGTGATGCCTCACAGGAGGATGCCGACCTGTTGTATCAGTTTGGTGAGAAGATTGGTCTGGCCTTCCAACTGCAGGACGACCTGCTCGATGTCTATGGCGATCCCAAGGTCTTCGGCAAGGCCATTGGTGGTGATATCACCTCGAACAAGAAGACCTATATGCTCATCAATGCCGTGAATCGTGCCAACGCCCAGCAACGTGCTGAGCTGATGCGATGGATTGAGGCGAAAGAGTTCAATAGGGCTGAGAAGGTGGCTGCCGTCACCCGTCTATACGACGAGATTGGCATTCGTCAGTTGTGCGAGGAGAAGATCAACTTCTACTTCGAGCAGGGCAAGAAGCTGTTGGAACAGGTCCATGTGGACAGCGCTCGCAAGGAGCAGTTACGCCAGTATACTAACGAAATGATGCACAGGGAGAAGTGACCTTTATCGATACACATTGCCATTTGGATGGCGAGGAGTTTGACCAGGATAGGGTAGAGGTGATGCAGCGCGCTCGAGAGGCAGGCTGCAAAGCAATCTTCCTGCCTGCCATCGACCTGCCGTCATCGCAGCGCATCGTCAGCCTCTGTCAGCAATACCCTGATTTCCTTTATCCCATGATTGGCCTGCATCCTGAAGAGGTGCATGCCGACTGGCGCGAACAGATGGCGCAAATCAAATCTATCCTCCCGTCACCTTTCACCCTTCACCCTTCACCTTTCACCGTTCTCGCCATTGGCGAGGTAGGCCTTGATTTCTATTGGAGTCGTGAGTTTGAGCAGGAGCAACTGGAAGCCTTCGAGGAACAGGTGCGATGGTCAGTAGAGATGCAACTGCCCCTGATGATTCATTGTCGCAAGGCGCAGAACGAGCTGGTGGCTATATTAAAAAGGTATGCGAAAGAGTTACCTGGTGGCGTGTTCCATTGTTTTACTGGCAACGAGAAAGAAGCCGAGGAACTGTTACAGTTCGACAAGTTCGTGCTGGGAGTGGGTGGTGTGCTGACCTTCAAGAAGAGTCATCTGCCAGAAACCCTTCCGCAGACAGTGCCCTTAGACCGCATCGTATTAGAGACCGATGCCCCCTATATGGCGCCTGTGCCCATGCGAGGTCAGCGCAATGAGTCGGCTTATATCAGTTATGTGATTCAGCGAATGGCAGAGGCCTATGGCATCAGCGAAGACGAGCTGACAGCGCGTACCAACGAGAATGTGGCTCGTGTGTTTGGCGTAAAATGATAAAGAATATTAAATTATCAATTGCCAATAATCATTTGTCAATTTTATGCATTACCTTTGCATCCGCTTAACAGTAAGGAGAGGTGCTCGAGTGGTTGAAGAGGCACGCCTGGAAAGCGTGTAACCGGCAAAACCGGTTCGCAGGTTCGAATCCTGTTCTCTCCGCTAGGAGGAACAGGTTCAAAGCCCTAAGGCGAAATTGTTCTCTCCGCCAGGAGGAACAGGTTCAAAGCCCTAAGGCGAAAATGTTCTCTCCGCTCCCCCCTTGATTTTTGAATAACATGATGAAAAGATTAATGACTGCTGGTATTCTGGCAGGTTTGTTGATGCTGGGACAGCCGGCTTTGGCTCAAGACTTGCAGGTTGCTGACTCTATGGCAGAGACCCAGATGGTGGCTGCCGATAGTGCTGTTGGCGACCTGACGGTAGAAGAACTGATAGGTGCCGATGATATGGCAGCACTCGACTCGCTGGCCAGCGAAGGTGGTTTTGGGTTGCACGACCAGTTGAAGACGAAGTTCATGGAGGGCGACCCGCGATTCATGTCATTGGTGGCACTGGTATTGGTGCTGGGCCTGGCGCTGTGCATCGAGCGAATCATCTATCTCACCTTGGCCGAGATTAACACCAAGAAACTGCTTGCCGACATTGAGAAAAAGGTGGAAGCAGGCGATGTGGAAGGAGCAAAAACCATCTGTCGCGATACCCGTGGTCCTGTGGCCAGTGTCTGCTATCAGGGACTGATGCATATTGACGAGCCTGTCGAGGATATAGAGCGCAGCATCATCAGCTACGGCTCTGTGCAGACAGCCCGTCTGGAACGTGGCACCTCATGGATTAAGCTGTGCATCGCCATCGCACCCTCGCTGGGATTCCTGGGTACTGTGATTGGTATGGTGATGGCTTTCGACCAGATTCAGACTGAAGGTGATATTGGTCCCACCATCGTGGCCGAGGGCATGAAGGTGGCCCTGCTCACCACTATCTTTGGTATCGTGGTGGCCTTGATACTGCAGGTGTTCTATAACTTTGTCAATAGCCGCATAGACCGTCTGACCATTCAGATGGAGGAAGGCGCTATCACGCTGTTGGACATCATCTCAAAGAGTAAAAGGGTAAAAGAGTAAATATAGTAAGGATATGATTGACGTTCTGCTCTATACCATTTACGTGCTGATGGCACTGATAGTGGTGCTGATGGCTTGGGCCGTGATTCACCAATATACCACCCATAACGACTGATGCAATGTTTGCACGAAGAAGAAGAGAGATGCCTGGTCTGAACACCACATCGACAGCCGACATATCGTTCATGCTGTTGATCTTCTTCCTCGTAACCTCATCAATGGACAGCGACTGGGGATTGCCTCGCCAGCTGCCAAACCCTGAGAACCAGACGGAAGAACAGGAGGTTATCGTCAAGAAACGTAATGCGTTATGCCTGAAGCTGGGTGCCGATGGTGTGATGACCTGCAACGACGAGCCCATAGCAATGGACGCGTTGACGGAACGTGTGAAGACCTTTGTGGCCAACGATGCCGACGACCCTACATTGCCTGAGATGAGTGAACGTGAGGTGCATCTGCTGGGACGCTATAAGGTGAGCGATCGTCATGTCATTATGATGGATGTGCATCGCGATGCCTCTTACGACATGTATTTCCAGATGCAGGATGCCATCGTCAGGGCCTATCACCAGTTGCGCGAGGAACTGGCACAGAAGCAGTTTGGAAGGACGCTGGCCAACTGTAATAACGAGCAGCGTGAGGCTATCAATATGGTTTATCCGCAGCGTATCAGCGAACAGGCTATCACAGAGGAAGGAGGTGGCCGATGAAACGAGGAGTCTTCCGTCGTCGCCGTAGTCGTGAGTTGCCTGAGCTGAACACCGCGTCGCTGCCCGACCTTATCTTCACGGTGCTGTTCTTCTTTATGATTGTCACCCACATGCGTGATGTGGATTTGCAGGTACGTTATGAGGTGCCGCAGGGCACAGAACTGCAGAAGCTTACTCATAAGTCGGCAGTTACCTATGTCTATATTGGTCGTGTGAAAGATGCACCAGTCGACAGCTTTTACATCCAGCTGAACAACAGTCTGGCTACTGTCGATGATATCAAGGCTTATGTGGAGTCAGAACGTTCGAAAATGTCGTCAGAAGACCAGCCTCGCATGACGGTTTCTATCAAGGCAGACCGCGATGTTCCTTTCGGCATCATTTCAGATGTTAAAAAAGCCTTACAACAATCGTTTGCTTTGAAAGTTAACTATTCTGCTACCGAAAAGTAACAATTTGAACTACGCAACGCGTTTTTTCTTCACAAATTGTTGTAGTTGTCAGATTTTCTTGTTACCTTTGCACATCAAAATTAATATAGCAATATGGCAAATCAGAAACTTGACGGGCTGGATAAGCAGATTTTGAAACTTATTGCAGCCGATGCGAGAATACCTTTCTTAGAGGTGGCTCGTGCGTGTGATGTGAGTGGTGCAGCCATTCATCAGCGTATTCAGAAGTTAACAAATATGGGCATCCTGAAAGGCTCACAGTTTATCATGGACCCAGAGAAGCTGGGCTATGAGACCTGCGCCTTCATTGGTCTGAACCTGAAGAATCCTGAGGATTTCGACAGAGTGGTAGAGGAACTGAAGCATATTCCTGAGGTGACGGAGTGTCACTATACCACTGGTAACTTTGATATGTTCATCAAGATCTACGCGCAGAACAACCACCATCTGCTCACCATCATCCACGACAAGCTGCAGCCGCTGGGACTCAGTAGCTCGCAGACGCTGATATCTTTCTATTCAGCATTCGAGCACCAGTTGCCCATTATGGAGATGGTTGATACAGAAGAGTAAGGTTTTAAGCAGAACAACAAACAAAAACAGGAGCGCTGAACTCCTGTTTTTTTTATTCTCCATATTTCCTCTTTCTTATTTCCCATATTTCTCTACCGCCTCGTAGTAGGTGTCGAGACTGCCTATGTCGAAGCGTCCAGCACTCATGGGCCAGGCGTGCATTGTGGTGTGCTCCACCATATAATGAGCCAGATTGCCTGGTGCATCTTTGCCGCAACCATTTTCTACAGAGTGACGTACAAGGTCGAGGTCTTTCTTTAGATAGATATAGAACGGTGGTACTGCCCAGTGACTTTTGGGCACCTGAGGCTTCTCCTCCATGCCCAGCACCTTGTTGTTGGCATCCAACTCTACGACACCAGTACGCTGCAACTTCTCTATTGAAGGTTGTTCGTGGCACATGATACAGCTGGTTCCCTTCGCCTTTGCGAAATCAACGAATTCCTGGAATGAGAAGAACAGCAAGTTATCTGCAGCCACCACCAAGACCCCCTCCGACTCCCCCTGCTTAGGGGGAGTGTTTAATACCAAAAGAAGATCGTTTACGGCACCTAGGCGCGTTTCGTTGGTTTCGGTACCATCGTCGACGATTGTTATTGGTTTGGAATAATGCTGCTCTGCAGCCCATTGCTTGAATATGGGAGCAAACTTATGATTTGTAACTATGATATGCTCGGTGATGTCATCGATTGTATCGATGTCATCAAGCATTCTACCCAAAATAGTGTTATTGCCTATTTTAAGTAATGGTTTGGGAAAGTTCTTGGTGAGTTCCCCAAGTCTGGTTGCATAACCAGCAGCTAAAATTATATTTTTCATAAAGACCCTCTAATCTCCCTGCTTAGGGAGACTTTTATTATTTCAATTACTTTGTTAGTATCAAATAGAACCTGCTCATTTGTAAAACGTACTATTTTGTAGCCTTGATGCTCAAGCCAATCAGTACGTAGAGCATCGTTTTCCTGTTGCTCGTTTGTGAAGTGATAACCTCCATCAATCTCTACTATAACTTTACTCCTACGGAACAAAAAGTCAACTATATAATCTCCTACAATATGTTGTCTTAAACAACGTTCTCCTAAAGCATTCTTCTTCACCACCGACCAGAAAATGCTTTCTGCTTCTGTCATGTTCTTACGATTACTTCGAGCATCCTCTTTTAATAATTCGTATGTCATTGGGTCAGCAGTCCTCCACTTAGACCCTTTTAAATCATCCCTTTTTTGCATGTAATCATAGGAAAATGTGTGGGGCAAGAGCTTCCCCCTAAGCAGGGGGATTGAGGGGGTCTACAAATCTTGCTCCGTCGTCAGGCGATACCCAGAATACTTGGAAGGTCTTTTCGTATTCAGGGAACTGATCCAGATAGCGTTGGGTGAGCACCTTCTCGATGTCTGTAGTATGGGCAGGATCGACGAGGGCAATACAGGCACCCTTGAAGCCAGCTCCAGAGAAGCGTCCACCATAGACGCCAGGCAGCTGCCGCATGATTTCGTAGATGGCGATGAGCTCAGGCGAACCACATTCGTAGTTATGGATAGAGCTCTCACACGAGTCGAAGCTGAGCTTGCCGAAGAGCTTCAAGTTACCTGTCTCCCAAGCGGTGACACCCTGACGAACACGACGATACTCGCTATAGAAGTGCTCAGCACGACGGGCAAAACGTGCTGGCATTGCGATGCGTGTCTTCTCGAAGGTCGCCTTGGGGATATCACGCAAAAAAGTCTTGTCGAAGGTCTTCAAAGGCTGCTCCGTATAAGCCAGCATGTTCCATGCTGCCGTCTTACATTCATAGACACGCAGGTTGTAGTCGCTATTCACCAGCGAACGTGTGAGTCCAGAGAAGAAGATGCCAATCTTGAATTCAGGCATCTCTGGATGACGCTTGATGATGCGCCATTCGTTGCTGTCGCAGTCAAGGAACAGCAGTCCGTCTTTCTTTCCCAAGGCGATGCATGCCTGGTCCAGCAGTCCGTTGTTCAGTCCAATATACTCGCGCTCTGCCTCAGAGGCAATCTGCACCACCTCGAAAGGCTGCAGCGTGATACCGTTGGCCTTTGAGAATGCCATCACATAGGCGATGAGGACTGCCGCTGATGATGACAGGCCACCTACAGGCAGCGATCCTTGGATGACGCCGTCGATACCGTTTTTCAGTTCGAAGCGTTTCTTCAGCGCATATTTCGCACCACGGGCATAGTCGCCCCAATGGTGCTCCTTCACCTGTGAGGGAGCATCCACCTCGAAGTTCACCTCGCCCTCAAACGTCTTCGATACCAGATGCACGTGACCATTGTTGTTGATATTGAACCACAGGTCCACACCCTTGTCTATGGCGAAACCTGTCACCAGTCCGTGCTGGTGGTCCACATGGGCACCCAGCGGGCAAACCCTATATGGTGAAAAGATATGATACTGATACTCACTCATAACTCAGTTTTTGTTATTCTATCGTCTTTACTTCTTAACTCCTTAACTTCTGACATAATCCACAAAGCTATAGGCAAAGGCATGCTTCTCGTCTGTAGCATGGTCTTCGCGCCACGTCTCCTTCCATTCGCTGTAGTCTGGGAAGAAGGTGTCAGCCTGTGCTGGGGTATCGTCAATCTCTGTGAGACACAGGCGCTGGGCCTTGTCAATCAGTCCGCTATAGAGACTGGCACCACCTATTATATATATGTCCTCGTCAGGCTGACACGAGGCGATGAAACTGTCCCAGTCCTTGAAGCACTCGCAGCCAGGCAACTGCTCTGTGCTGCGTGTCAGCACGCAGTTACGACGATTGGGAAGTGCTCCTTTCGGCAGACTCTCAAAGGTCTTGCGTCCCATCACGATGGTGTGGCCTGTGGTTAGCGCCTTGAAGCGCTTTAGGTCGTTAGGCAGCCAGTATATCAGTTTGTTCTCGAAGCCAATAGCGCGGTTGCGCGCTACGGCAGCAATCATACTTATCATCTTGTTAATGAAGAATTAATAATGCATGCATCATATTTTGATGCAGAATTACACGTGTAGGTCTAACACGAAGCGTGTACCCTTGGTGAACTTTGGATCAATCTCCAGGTCGCCATTCATCTTCAGCGCCATCTGCTTACAGATGGGCAGTCCCAGTCCGTCGCCTGTGGTCAGGTCGTGTATCTCGAGGAAGGGCTTGAACACATCCTCGCGCTTCTCTTCTGGGATAATCTGACCTGTGTCTGACACCAGGAACTGATAGGTGTGGGGACTGCGTTTCTTGAACTCCAGACAAACGGTGCCGCCCTCAGGTGTGTAGATAGCTGCGTTCTCCAGCAGGTGGAGCAGGATGTGCGACACATATTTCTTGTTGAGGCTGACGCTCATCTTCTGGGCGTTAACGGTGATGTTGACTCCGTTCTTCACCTTGTCGCGAATCTGGTCGATGAGTGCCTCGCAGAAGGGCTGTACCTGTGTTTCCTCCAGCACGATGCTGTCGCTGGGCGTGTTCTCCAGATCTGAGAGTGTCTGTATGTGATTTGAGAATTCCAGCATAGCCTTGACGTTGGCGTTGTTGGTGTCCAGTTTCTTTAGTTCTGGCTCCAGGTGGGCTGCGATGTTACTGATGAACTTAGCCTTCAGGGCGTTGGTCTCGTTAGCCAGGTTGATGGTCTTCTTCTGCTTGCGGGTGAGCACGATGAAGCGCATGAGGATGATGGCGCCTACTACCAGCGCACCAGCGAGGATGGCAGCGAGGATACCCAGACTCACAATCATGGCCTGACGTGAGCTCAGCGAGCTGTCCTTCTCTTCTATCGTGGCCTCGTGGTCAGCAATCTGCTTGTTCAGTGCCCCGATCTGGTCAGCCACCTTCAGCGCATTGATAGAGTCTTTCCAGACAATATAGCTGCTGTAGGTCTGTGCCACCATACTGGCATTACCTGAGCGGCGTCCGTTGGCAATCAGTGTCTGATATACCTCGTCCACCTTGTTGTATTCCTTCGATGCCGTCAGCTTGTCGGCCATCACCTTGAATACCGCATTACCCTCGGCATTCTGTCCGAAGGTGTAGTAGAAGATGGCTTTGCTATAGAGCAGGTCGTCGTTCAGCGTTTCGTCGCTAGCCTGTTTGGCATAGTTTTCCATCGTGTTCAGATGCTCTTTGGCGCTCTCGCTACGTCTCATCTTGATGTACATCTGCATACGCTCCTTGGTGACCCAGTAATGCATGCCAGCCTTCTGACTGTTGGCCGCTTTGCGGTCTGCATTAATCGCTTGGTCTATGCGACGCAGCAACTCGAACGACTCTTTGTAGAGGCTCTCTTTGTAATACAATGCAGCGGCTTTGACACCACACTCCACACCCTGCTTCGTCTGTCCCTTGGCGGCATAGTCGTCAAAGGCGCGGATATACAGCGAGCGTGCTTTCGCAATATTCTGCGAGGCATCTACGGCCTCGGCTTGTTTCTGAAGTTCGCTCTTCTCCTGTGCATAAATAGCGCAGCAGCAAATCAGACTGAAAAGGATAACAAATAGTTTTCTGTTCATATAAGCTATAATTATGAATAATGGATTTTTCTTTTCTTGTTTATACCGATACCTCGGCCTTGATATGTGGCCAGGGGTCGTAGCCCTCCAGTTGGAAGTCTTCGTATTTGAAGTCGAAGATATTCTTCACGTCAGGATTGATCTTCATCGTGGGTAACTTACGAGGCTCACGTGTCAGCTGCAGACGGGCCTGCTCCAGGTGGTTCAGATAGAGGTGGGTGTCGCCAGTGGTGTGGATAAACTCACCAGGCTGCAGTCCGCAAACCTGAGCCATCATCATGCAGAGCAGCGCATACGATGCGATGTTGAAGGGCACACCCAGGAAGGTGTCGGCAGAGCGCTGATAGAGCTGCAGCGACAGCTTTCCGTCAGCCACATAGAACTGGAAGATGGTGTGACAAGGAGGCAGTGCCATCTTGTTGACCTCTGCCACATTCCATGCTGAGACAATCATGCGGCGTGAGTTGGGGTTGTTCTTAATCTGGTCCACCACATACTGTATCTGGTCGATGGTGCCTCCATCGTAGTCAGGCCATGAGCGCCACTGGTGTCCATAGATAGGTCCCAGCTCGCCATTCTCGTCAGCCCACTCGTCCCAGATGTGTACGTTGTTGTCCTGCAGGTACTTGATGTTGGTGCTGCCTTTCAGAAACCAGAGCAGTTCATAGATGATACCCTTCAGATAGAGTTTCTTCGTGGTCAACAACGGGAAACCCTCTGCCAGATTATATCGGCTTTGGGTGCCAAAGATGCTCAGGGTGCCAGTGCCTGTGCGGTCGCCCTTCTGTGCACCTTCCTTCAGAATGCGGTCAAGTATGTCTAAGTATTGCTTCATATCTGTTTTATTATTGGTTCGTATTCGTTGGGGATATGTGTTGTCTTTATTCTCCAAGGCTTGGGGTAGAGGTTGTTGGCGCGAGTGCCAATGTTCTTTGCCAGCCCTAATGACTGTCCCATGAAGCATGCCTCCACCTCGCCGCGTGGCGTTTCTTCAGGCAAATGAAGGGCTTCGCCGCGCAGATAGGCCATCGCCTGCTGGTAGGACAGCTCCACATGGGGCACGTCAGCGTGTATCTGATTTGTTTCCATAGGAGAAATAGTTTTTTCCCTTTGGAGGAATAGTTTTTTCCCCATGGAGGAACAAGTTTTTCCCAATGGGGGAACACTTTTGAAACTTCCTTTTCTTAAAACGCAGGCAAAGAGGCCCTCGCTGCGGGTGATGCCTGGGATGAATCGATAGACTGGCTCATGGAAACCTTCGAGAAGCGAGCCAGTGATGTGCCATTCGGCTTTTGTCTCTATGGGTAGCACCTCGGCACCCAGCTCTTCCATCATCCAGCGCACGTTCTCCTCGTTTTCCTTTGTATTAAAGGTACACGTACTATATATAAGGATGCCACCCTCATTCAAGCATTGCCAGGCGTCGCTCACTATCTCGCGCTGCAGTTGCCAGCATTTCTCCACGTTCTGAGGGCTCCATTCCTTGATGGTGGCCTCGTCCTTGCGGAACATGCCTTCGCCAGAGCAGGGCACATCGCAGAGGATAAGGTCGAAATGCATTTTCGCCTTGCGATAGTCCTTTGGGTAGAGGTTGGTGACGAAATGATGCTCGTAGCCCCACTTCTGCACGTTCTCCAGCAGGATGCTGGCACGATTGCGGATGGGCTCGTTGCTATAGAGCACGCTGTCTTGGGGTAGTGCAGCACGCAGGAGTGTTGACTTGCCGCCTGGGGCAGCACACATATCGAGTGATGCGAGATGGCTGATGTCAGAGGGAAGATGTTGGCGAAGGGCCTCGTCGATAAACATCGAAGCGGCCTCCTGCACATAGTAGCAGCCTGCATGAAACAGCGGGTCGAAGGTGAAATTGGGGCGCTTGCTCAGATAGTAGGCGTTGCGACACCAGGGCACAGGCTCGGCCTTATCTGCCATTTGCCATCTGTCGTCAGATGTTTTCTTGGGGTTTAGACGAATGCTGACGGGAGGCTCCTCATCGAACGACTGCAGATAGCGTTCGAAGCGTTCCTGTCCCATCAAGTCGCAGGTTTTGCATACAAATTCGTCAGGTAATTGCATATTCGCTTGCAAAATTAAGAAAAAAATCTTATCTTTGTGCAACTTTTACGATTAAAGTTTCGTCAAACGTTCAGAAAGAAATTAAAAAACAATATGATTATGAAAAAGATTCTTATGGCTTTGGCAATGATGTTCGCCCTTCAGGCAACATCGATGGCGGCCCCAAAGGCGCCGAAAGACTCTGTAGATGAGGTGGTTGTGTATTCAGACACGACAACGAGTGAATCAGCTTATGATGATGAATGGAACTGGGATGAAGACGAAGATGTGGACTATAACTACTCTGGTTCGTTCTCCGATTTTGTAGGCGCTGACGAAGGCTTGGTAGAAGCCCTGGGCGGTGTGCTGGTCTTCTTCCTCGTCCTCATCCTTATCTTTATCGTTGCACCTATCGCTCTTATTGGATTGATTCTCTACTTCGTCTATAAGAGCCGCAAGGACAAGATGCGACTGATGGAAATGGCTGTCAAGAACGGCAAACCGCTGCCTCCTCATATTGTGTCGCCCATTGCCAACCGCGACGACTACCTGTGGAATAAAGGTATCAAACAGATGTTCCTGGGTGTGGGTCTCGCTATCCTGCTGTACTTCATCCTTGGTAAGTTTGGCATCGCCATCGGCGCACTCATCTTGCTCATTGGCTGCGGCAACCTGGTGATAGGCTATAATGCCCGTCAGAAGCGCCAGGAGCAAGCGCTGCACGACCAGCTTTTCAATCAGAACAATCAGAATAATAACAATCCTGAAGGCGAAGACGCATAATACTCACGATGGACTCGCTCAGTGACATATCCCTTGTTGCCCAGGTGGCTGTGTTCCACAATCGGCGGGCCTTTGACCAGCTGGTGAGGAAGTATCAGTCGCCTGTGCGCAGGTTTCTGCTCAACCTGACGTTGGGTGACGAGTCGCTCTGTGACGACCTCGCTCAGGACACGTTCCTGAAGGCTTACACGCACATCACGCAGTTTCGCGGCGTGGCTTCGTTTCAAACGTGGCTCTTCCGCATTGCGTATAATGTTTTTTACGATTACAAGAGAAAAGATGGTGAAAAGTATCTGGTGAATGGTGAAGGGAGTATAGACTCCAAGACGGAGTTGGCTTCTGGTCATGTATCATCATCAACCAGTCAACTGAAGATGGATATTAGCACCGCGCTGGCTCAACTGAAGGAGGACGAACGGGCCTGCGTGACGCTGCAACTGATAGAAGGCTACTCAATTGACGAGATAGCGAAAATATTAAAGATGCCTGCCAATACGGTGAAATCGCATTTGCGCAGGGGAAAAGAGAAACTGACTACTTACCTTAAAGAAAATGGATATGACGGAAATAGATGATAAACTACTGCAACAGTTCTTCGAGCCTGCTCGTCAGCAGCAGATAGAAGACAATGGATTTACGGAGCGTGTGCTGAGCTGCTTGCCTGACAAGTCAATTCAGCTGTCGCATTATTGGACAGCGTTCTGCCTGGCCGTTGGCCTCATATTATTTGTGGTCTATCGTGGTTGGGAACCGCTGATTGTCAGCTTGGTATCGCTGGCACGCATGGTGTCGCAAAACATCCATCCCATACCATTCTTTATGGTGCTGGGTATGCTGGGTTGCTGGCTTATTGTTGATCTGACTCAGCGGATGTGGAGGCTGCAGGTATAAGGTCCATACCATAGGTGGTGCGCAGAACCTTGAACTCCGTACGACGGTTCAACTGGTTCAGCACCTCCTGCTTCTCCTCATCATCGATGGCGCGTATAAACTCTTCCGTCAGTACGTCGCCCTCTTTCAGCCAGTCGTACTTCTCCGTCAACTTGCGTTTGATGGTCTTAGGCTTCATCTTGCCATAGCCCACAGGTTGCAGTCGTGCTTCGTCAATACCATGTTCTATCAGGTAGTTCACCACACTCTCTGCACGTTTCTGCGATAGTCGTTCGTTATACGCCTCAGAGCCGCGATAGTCGGTATGTGCGCTCAGCTCTATCGTCACGTTGGGATTTTCGTTCAACAGCTCTATCAACTTGTCCAATGCCTCTGTCGACTCAGGTCGCAGGGTGGCTTTGTCGAAGTCATAGAAGATATTGTCGATGAGCACGGGGGCTGTGATTGATGCCAACGGGAACTGCAACACATACTCCTCTGACTCCAATACAGGTTCTACCCTTAGCTCTTCCTTATGGTTTAGGTATCCCTTGCAGGTACCCAGGAATACGTAGTCTACTCCTGGCTTGATATACTCTGTAAACGAACCGTCGCCTCTGACGCTGAGCTTCAGGTTAGTGCCATCGTTGCCTACCATATATACCTGTGCCTCAGGTAGTTCGTAGCCGTCTTTCTCATACACCCAGCCTTTCACTGTCTGCACCACCTCGTGCTTCTCAAACGAGAAGATATGGTCCCAACCGCGAGCATCACCTCTGTTCGAGCAGAAGTAGCCGCGATTGTGAAGACCCTCGAACGTCATACCGAAATCATCGCCAGCAGAGTTAAGTGGTGCCCCAGGGTGCTCCAGCTCCCAATGGGTGGTATCGGGCTGTGCAATAAAGATGTCGAGACCTCCGAATCCTGGGTGTCCGTCGCTCGAGAAATACAGGTCGCCATTGGGACGGAACGTAGGAAACATCTCGTTGCCAGGCGTGTTGATGGGCGCTCCCAGATTCTCTACACCACCCATACCACGAGCATTTATCTCCACGCGCCAGATGTCGTAGCCACCCATGCCGCCAGGCATATCGCTGACGAAATAGAGCCACATGCCATCAGGCGAGATGGCAGGATGTGCAAAGGTGGATAGCGTGTCACGTGTGATCTCCAGTGGTGTGGCCTTGCCCCACGAGGCATCGCTGCGCTGCGAGGTGGCAATCTGTGCATAGCGGGGGTAGGTGGGGTCTGTGCGACAGATGGTCAGATACATCGTCTTGAAGTCTGGCGTAAAGGCGCATGCGCCCTCGTCTAGCTCCGTATTCAGTTCACTATCAATAACTTCCGGTTTTGACCACTTGCCTTTATCGTCCATCTGCGACATGAAGATATCAGCATTTTTCGTGCCTGTGATGCCACTCAGCTCGTCGCCTCTGGCCTGATTTCGTGTTGAAGAGAAATACAGTTGTGAGTAATCGTCGCCTGCCAACATGGGCGAGTATTCTGCTCGTCTGGAGTTAAACAGCTCCTGCTTCTTCACCTCATAGCCCGAATACTCGGCTTCCGCCTTCCATTGTGGAATCATCTTGGCACTCTGCAGTCCGTTTTTCACCAGTATATTGTTGGGCATCGAGTCAAGTAGCAGCGTAAAGGTCTTCTCTGCATCCTTATAAGAGCCGTTCTTCAGTTGCAGACGTGCCAAATGGAACACAGCGGTCGAGTCCGCCTGCTTATAGCGAACAGCATTGTTATAGGCAGCGATGGCCTTCTGTGTATAGTTGATGCGACGATAGCAGTCCGCCATCTTCAGGGCTCTCTGTCCTCGCAGCGGCTTTTCCTTCGCCTTGGTGTGTGCATAGGCCTTCTTATACTGGGTTGCAGCATCATAGTACTCACCCAGCTCGAAGAACTTATCGCCCTTCTTCATGGCACCCTCAGCACCGCATCCTACTACGAGCAGGCCGATGAACCCTATATATAATATGGTGAAAAGTTTGCGCATACCTATATATAACGCAAACTTTCCTGTTTTATTGTCCTGGTGGCACACGACGGTTGCTGGAATCGCTGATCACGTCGCGCACAATCTCCGTCACCTGCTGTTTCAGCTCGTTGATAAACTGCTGTGGGTCGTACTTCTGCGCTTCTATGTCGCGCAGTTTTTTCTCCCAGATACCTGTCAGCTCGGCGCTCTTCAGCAGTTCCTCGCGAATCAGGTCTATCAGCTCTATGCCAGTGGGTGTGGCCAGCAGGTTCTTACGTTCTTTCTTGATATAATGGCGCTTGAAGAGCGTCTCGATGATGGCTGCACGTGTTGACGGACGACCTATGCCGTTCTCTTTCATCACGCGGCGCAGCTCTTCGTCCTCCACCAGCTTACCAGCCGTCTCCATAGCACGCAGCAGTGTGGCCTCGGTGTAGTACTTAGGAGGTGTGGTCCATTTCTCCGTCAGTGTGGGGATATGGTCGCCACTCTCGCCTTTCACGAATACAGGCAGCGTGCGCTCTTCCTCTTCAGGCTTCTTCTCGTCATCGTCGGCCTGTGTGTCTTTGGCATATACGGAACGCCAGCCTGGGTCGAGAATGGTGCGTCCTGTGACCTTGAACTCTATGGCCTTCTGCTGTTCTGTTTGTTGCGTGGGCTGTTCTGTTTGTTGCGACTCAGTCGCAACAGGCTGGACCTCTCCAAGCACGGTGGTTTGGGCAAACTTGCAGTCGGGGTAGAAGACAGCGATGAAGCGGCGTGCTATCAGGTCGTACACCTTACGTTGCACGTCAGTGAGGTTCTGCGGCACGATGCCAGTAGGGATGATGGCGTGGTGGTCTGTGACCTTCGATGAGTCGAACACCTTCTTCGACTTCAGCAGAGGCTTGCCACCCAAGGGACGTATCAGGTCAGCGTAGGGTGCCTGACCTGCCACTTTCACCTGAAACAGACCGTTCATGGTCTGCGGACACTTGTCGTAGACATCGTCAGGCAGGAAGGTTGTATCCACACGCGGATAGGTGGTCAGCTTCTGTTCATAGAGCTGCTGAATGATGTTCAGCGTCATCTCGGCCGAAAAGCCGTATTTCTTGTTGCAGTCCACCTGCAGCGACGTCAGGTCGTAGAGGCTGGGAGGCGTCTCCTTACCGTTTTTCTTCTCCACCTTCGTCACAGTGAAGGGCTTGCCCTCGATGGCAGCAAAGGCCTTTTCGCCTTCCTCCTTCGAGGTGAACTTACCAGAGGTAGCCGTGAAGGTGGTATCGCGATAGACGGTGGCCAGCACCCAGTAAGGCTCTGGCTTGAAGTTGTCAATCTCCTTCTGACGATTCACGATGAGGGCGAGGGTAGGGGTCTGCACGCGACCAATGGAGAGCACCTGACGGTTCTGACCATATTTGATGGTGTAGAGGCGTGTGCAGTTGATGCCCAGAAGCCAGTCGCCCACGGCTCTTGACAGTCCTGCCAGGTAGAGTGACTGATATTCCGCTTGGTCTTTCAGGTTGGCGAAGCCCTCACGGATGGCCTCGTCAGTCATCGACGATATCCACAGACGCTGCACAGGACACTTAGCCTGCGCCTTCTGCATCACCCATCGCTGAATGAGCTCACCCTCCTGTCCGGCGTCACCACAGTTGATGATGCCGTCGGCCTGCTGCATCAGTTTCTCGATGGTGGCAAACTGCTTCTTGATGCCTTCGTCATCCTTCAGTCGGATGCCGAAGCGTGGTGGTATCATGGGTAGTGCCGACAGGCTCCACGCCTTCCACATGGGCGTGTAGTCCTCTGGCATCTTCAGTTCACACAGGTGTCCAAACGTCCAAGTCACCTGATATCCATTACCTTCCATATACCCGTCGCGACTGCTGTTGGCGCCAATAATGCGCGCTATATCTTTCGCCACGCTGGGTTTCTCTGCTATACATACTATCATACGGACTGCAAAGGTAGTGAAAATCGAGGGAAACGCAAAGAAAAAACAGACCTTTTTACTTTTTCGGAATACGTTTCGAGACGCCGATGGCTCCTGCAGGACATACCAGTCGACAGAGGTGACAACCCACGCACTTCGTGCCAATCAGTCTGGGTTGACGTGTCTCATAGTTGAATACAATAGCTTGGTGTCCTCCGTCGTAGCACGACACCTCACAACGTCCGCAGCCTACGCACAGCTCCTTGTCGAATTTCGGATAGATGATGGTGTCGCGATCCAGATGGTCTGGGTTCAGGAACTTCTCCAGACTCTCGCCCACCAGTTGCTGCAGCTCGTTGACACCGCGTTTTGCCATATAGCGCTGGAGACCCAGAATCAGGTCGTCGATGATGCGATAGCCGTATTGCATCACAGCCGTACACACCTGCACATTGCTGCATCCCAGCTGTATGAACTCCATTGCGTCGCGCCATGTCTCAATGCCGCCGATACCGCTCAGTTCCACGATTCTTCCATCGCACATCTGAGCCAGTTCTAGGATGTGACGCAAGGCGATAGGTCTTACAGCTCTGCCAGAATAGCCTGAGATGGTGCGCCGTCCAGTGACCTCCGCGAAGGTATCCATCGTCACGCTCTTGATGGTGTTGATGGCCGAGATAGCATCGGCCCCAGCCTCTACGCAAGCCATCGCAGGTTCTGCGATATGCGTGATGTTAGGTGTCATCTTAGGAATTACGGGTATCTTCACGCTCTTCTTCACGCAGGCGGTGTAGGTCTTTACCAGTTCAGGACTCTGTCCCACGTCGCTGCCCATGCCCTTATGCTTCATCTGCGGACATGAGAAGTTCAGCTCCACAGCGTCGCAGCCAGCCGCTTCCGCCATCTTTGCCAGCTTCATCCATTCCTCCTCCGTCTGTCCCATGATTGAGGCGATGACCACTTTCGTGGGATAGTCCTGCTTCAGCCGTCGCAGTATGTCGAAGTCCATATCCACGGGGTTCTCGCTCAGCTGCTCCATATTACGGAAGCCGTAGAAGTCGCCATGGGTGGCGTTACTGTGCATGGCGTCGAATCGTGGCGACACCTCTTTGATTTCCTGCAGACAGATGGTCTTATAAAACACACCGCCCCATCCAGCCTCGAAGGCTTTTGCCACCATTTCGTAGTTGGTGCATACTGCCGATGATGCCAGGAAAAAGGGGTTCTCGCATTTGATGCCGCAGAAATCGATGGCCAGCGAAGGGTAGGGCGCTGTCACATCATCAGGATGAATGGCACGCATCATCTCCTTGATGCGAATGGGCCAGTTGTAGTGGATACATGCCTGCTCGGCCCGTTCCAGGTCGTCGTCAGTACAGGCCTTCACCCATTGCAGCGCAGGCTTGTGGTTATCGAACCTGATGGCACGAATAGCACGTGCTGGGTCGCCAGTCTTACAGGCCTTGGTACATGGTGCGTCCTGACACAGCAGACATCTGTTAGCCTCCTCGTAGATGTTCATAATTTGGTTGGTTAGTAATTAATACGAATTTTTGAAAAAAGGAATAACGGGACCTTCGCCCCTAAAAGAATTCGAAGGTCAGCCAGAGACCAGCTCTTACCAGAGTCGGTTTCCCAGCTGACCTTTTCGATACGATGATTGTCAGTAATTACTTAGCTTCTTCCTTTTTCTTTGGAGCAGCTTTCTTTGCAGCGGGTTTCTTAGCGGCAGCCTTCTTTGGAGCGGCAGCCTTCTTGGGCTCCTCTTCTTTTTTCTCTGGCTGCAGCTTGGCCAACTTGGTCTTCAGTCGCTCAATCTCGATGTCCTTCATCTCGATCTCGTCGCCCTGGTTCTTGATGGTGGTCAGCAGCGAGTTCAGCTGCTCGTTGTCAATCTCCTCAGGATAGAGGGCGTTGACCCTGTTGATAAAGTCGCCCAGGATGTTCATATAGTTCGTGAAGGCATCGAACGGACCGCTGTAGATGCCACGATCGAGACCTACGTTAGAAGGCTTGGTGGTCATGAAGCGGAAGTTGTTAGAGGCCTGCAGATAGTCCCAGTCCTGATTGATGCGAGGGTCGTTGGCAATGAGCAGACGGTCAGCCACTGAATACAGCTTGTTGAAGGCCTCACGCTGCATGGCGTTACCCAGCCAGCATGAGCAGTCGCGCTCCTCATCAACCCACGACAGCGTGTCAGGCACGTCGATGGCACCCACGCTCTTGGTCTTCATGCAGATCTCAGTAGGCGTAGAGAAGGTGATGCCTTTCTCCTTAGCACAGGCGGGCAGTGCCTGCAAGAACTGCAGGATGTTTGAACTCAGGGGCTGAGCGATGCCCAGTGCCGACAGCTCCATGAAGATATTGATGATCTGCTCTTCCTCTGGGAAGCGTGCGATGCGGTCGATATAGGCATCGGCAAAGAGGGGATAGCCCTCCCACTCGGCGTTGTTGAAGCGCAGAGAGATATCGTCAGACAGCTCTACGTCGCGCAACAGCAGCTTCAGCGATGGTGCCATGTTACAGTTGTACACATAGTGTGGTGACTTCCATCCCAGCACGTGCTTGGCACCCTCGGTGAGCATGCCCTTGAAGCCCAGCGCAGCGATCTGTGCGCCGATGTCATCGCTATAGATCAGTGACGAGTTACGTGCCACAGTAGGTTTCTTGCCGAAGAGCTCCTCCATCTTGGCGCTCTGCTTCTTCATGTCGCGAGCGAAAGCCTCAGGGTTAGCCAGCGACGAGAGTCCGTGACTATAGGGCTCTGCGAGGAATTCTACACAGCCAGTCTCGTTGAGCTCCTGCAGTTTCTCGATGACTTGAGGAGCATGATACTCCAGCTGCTCGATGCCAGTACCTGAGAGCGAGAAAGCCACCTTGAAGTACTTGCCGTGCTCTTTGATCATCTGCTGCAGGGTGTTGAGTGCGGGCATATAGCTGCGCTCTGCAATGTCACTGATGCTACGCTCGTTCTCGTAGTCATCGTAATAGTAATGGTCGGTACCGATATCGAAGAAACGGTATCTCTTCAGATGAATAATCTGATGTATCTCGAAATATAAACAAATTGTTTTCATAACTATTAATTCTTAACTCTTAATTCTTAATTAAATTAGTCTTCCCAGCCGAGTGTGCGACGATAGAGTGTGCGAATCCAGCGACCCACCTTCTCCCACGTAATCTGGTCCACCTCTTTCTTTCCCTCGTCCTTGAGGTAGTTGAAGAGCGACTCGTTGACACAGATAGAGTAGATGGAGTCGGCCAGCGCATGCACATCCCAGTAGTCCACCTTGATGCAGTTGTTCAGAATCTCGGCGCAGCCACTCTGCTTCGAGATGATAGAGGGCGTGCCGCATTGCATAGCTTCGAGGGGCGAGATGCCGAAGGGCTCTGATACAGAAGGCATGACATAGACGTCGCTGGCCTTCAGACACTCGTACACCTGCTTGCCTCGCATAAAGCCAGGGAAGTGGAAGCGGTCGGCGATGCCACGCTCTGCAGCGAGGTAGATCATCGCATCCATCATGTCGCCAGAGCCAGCCATGCAGAACCGCACGTTGCGTGTGCGATGCAGCACCATATTAGCGGCCTCGACGAAATACTCAGGTCCCTTCTGCATGGTGATACGTCCCAGGAAGGTCACCACCTTCTCCTTGCCCGTATGGTCAGGACGTGGGATGTCCTGATACTCCTGCGGCAGCGGATATACGGCGTTGTGTACTGTGAAGCACTTACGCGGGTCCTGATGATACTGGTTGATGACCGTCTGTCGTGTGAGCTCAGACACACACATGATGCAATCGGCATGGTCCATACCGTTCTTCTCGATAGAATAGACGGTGGGGTTCACCTTGCCGCGGCTGCGGTCGAAGTCTGTGGCGTGAACATGTATGCACAGGGGCTTGCCGCTGACCTGCTTGGCGTGGATGCCAGCAGGGAAGGTGAGCCAGTCGTGTGCGTGGATGATGTCGAACTCCTCCGTACGAGCCACGACGCCAGCGATGATCGAGTAGTTGTTGATCTCCTCGTGCAGGTTGCTGGGATAGCCTCCGGCAAACTCCATAGCACCTAAGTCGTTGACGTGCATATAGTTGAAGTCGGCATAGATATGCTCACGACACTTGAAGTAATATTCTGGGTCCATGATATTGCCCACACGCTGTCTGACGTAGTCGTAGCTGACATCGCGCCAAGCGATAGGCACAGCGTTCATAGCCACGATGCGACAGGCGTGCTGACTCTCATCACCAAAGGGGTGGGGCAGGCAAAGCACCGTCTCGATGTCGCCCTGTGCCTTCAAGCCCTCTGATATACCGTAGTTAGCGGTGGCAAGTCCACCGAATACATGAGGAGGATACTCCCATCCAAACATTAATACTTTCATAGTCGGCCCTCCTTACTTCTGATATGAATATTTTTCCAACAGCTTCATGGTGCGCAGGATCTCGGCCACATTCATGGCAAACGACATAGCTCCGCGACCATGGAACGGTGGGTTACCGTCAAACAGTTCTGAGATGGTGCCGATGGCATGATAGTCCATCTCGTCCTCGTAGCCCACCATCTGACGCTCTACGAACGACAGTCGTGTGCGCTTATACAGCTTCAGGCAGGCTTCCATGTAGAATCCGCCCAGCCAAGGCCACGCCGTACCCTGATGGTAGGCATAGTCGCGCTGTGTCTGCGGACCTACGTACATGGGGTTGTAACCGCCACTCTTAGGCGACAGCGAGCGCAGTCCCTTGGGTGTGAGCAGCTCGCGTGTGCAGATATCCACCACGCTCTTCATCTGCTGCTGCGAGAGTGGTGAGTAGTCGAGTGCTACGGCGAAGATCTGGTTGGGGCGAACGCTCCAGTCCATCATGTTGCCATCGACATAGTCGAGCAGATAGCCGTACTCGTTGACAAACGTATCGACAAACGACTGCTTGGTCTTCTGGGCCAGCTTCTCCAACGCCTCGGCACCCTTGGCGTCGCCCTTCTCGGCAGCCATCGAAGCACAGAACTTCAGGGCGTTGTACCACAGGGCATTGAACTCTACGATATAGCCCGAACGGGGCACCACGGGCTTGCCGTTGGCCACAGAGTTCATCCAGGTGATGGCCTTGTCGCGTCCGTCGGCAAAGAGCAGTCCGTTGTCGTCGAGCCTGAGGTTGGGATGCTTGCCATCCTTTATATATATAATAATGTCTTGCAGCAGCTTGCCGTATTTCTCGAAGGCCTTGTCGCGACCCATATAGCGGGCATACTGCTGAATAGACCATACGGCCCAGAGGGGCACGTCGGGCTGGTCCATCTCGTAAATCTTTACCGTCAGCGGCTTACCCTCCATAAACTCGCGCAAACCCCGCTCGGCGGTGTTCATTACCAGCTCGAAGTAGTCGGCCTCGTTGATAGACAGCGTCAGACCAGGCAGCGAGATAAAGGTGTCGCGTGCACGACACTTGAACCAGGGATAGCCAGCCAGCAGATAGCGGGTATCGTCAGCCTCGCGGTTGTGGAACTGATGGGCGGCAGTAACCAGACAGTGGTAGAAATTGTCGCGCGGCACGCGCAGGTCAATCTCCTTCTGGAACAGCGCCTTCAGCGAGCTCGACTTGATCTGCGATGTTGAGGCAGCGAAGACGATGCTCTCGCCCTTCTTGATGGGCAGCTCGAAGTAGCCAGGCACGTAGAGGTCCTCGTTAGAGGCGTAGCCGCGCTCCTGCTCCTTCGGATATTCTATGCCGCGATACCAGTCGGGCTGGAAGATAAACTCGTTTTTCTTGTTAAACTGCATGAAGAGGTCAGGATAGCCTCTGTACATACAGGTCTTGATGCCGTTGTCCACCTGCTGGTACTCACGGCTGGCCACCGAGTTCTCGTGTGTGAACTGGCGTACGCTGCGAAATGCCAGGAACGGACGGAAGCGCAGCAGTGTGGCTGAGTGTGCATCCTCCAGCGTATAGCGGATGAGGATACGGTCCTCGTAGGCTTGGAAGATGGTCTCACGTTTCAGGATGACGCCTCCCACGCGATAGACGGTGGTAGGCACGAGGCTGGCATCAAACTCACGGATGTACTTATGTCCCTTGGGACTAAAGTTGTTGCCTTGATACTTATGGAGTCCCAGGTTGAACTCTGCTCCGTGCTGCACCACTGTACAGTCGAGCGACGACAAGAGCACATGGTTCTCATCGTCAATCTCTGGCACAGGCACCACCAGCAGTCCGTGGTACTTACGTGTGTTACAGTCCACCAGTGTTGATGCGCTGTAAGCACCACTGCGGTTGGTACGGAGCAATTCACGACGCAGGCTTTCCTCCAGATTTGTCATCACGGCTTTCTCGAATCGTAAATAACTCATAGGTCCTATAGGTTTTGTAATTTTGTTAATAATTCTCGTTTTAGATTTGATTTTCCAAAAGTACGCATTTTTCTCGTGATAACAAAATATTTGGGCAATTATTTTGCTTTTTTACGAAAAAAAACCGAAAAGCGGTTGTTTTGGTCCCCTTTTCGGCTCTTATCGTGTTTTTTTTGCGCTGCATTATTTTCTACGCAGGAATCAGGAAGTTGATGACCTCCGGCTCCACATGGATGCGATATTCGCCCACGGGTCGGTCTATGAGTCGTCCGTCGACGCCCACCAGCGCCTTGCCTGTGTCGGCCTTCATGTCGCGGGTGCGATAGGGGTGCACGCTCTTATGGTTCAGGAAGCGTCCTGTGACCAGCAGCCACAGGCCCTCGAGCAGCTGTTTTATCTTGGGGTTATAGACCACCGACACGTCCAATAGTCCGCTGTATGGTGTGGCGCTGGGTGTCTGTCCGTAGCCTCTGGCGTTGCCCACGCATACCGTCATCACGCTGCGTTCCACCACGTCGTAGTCTATCTCCAGTCGCATCTTATAGTCGTGGGGGTGAAACAGCATGGGCACCAGCGACCACAGGAAGGCCAGCTGTCGTGAGCCCAGCACCTGTCGAGCCTGTATGCGCAGGTTCATGATGTCGGCAGTGAGTCCAATGTTGATGCAGTTCACGAAGTAGCGGTGCTGCTCCTGGTCGTTCTTGTCGCGATAGGTGATGCATCCTGCGTCAATCTTTCTCACCCTGCGTGCCTGCAGCCACTCTACGGTCTGTGCGTCGTTGTCCTCGTCGAAGCCCCAGAAGCGTGCAAAGTCGTTGGCCAGTCCGTTGGGCACCAGTCCCAGCGCCACCTGGTCGCGCACCATCTTCTCCTGCCTCATCAAGCAGTTCACGGCATCGTTGAGTGCTGTGTCGCCACCTACGATGATGATGGTTCTGTAGCCGTTGTTGATGAGCATCGTCATCAGTCGCTCCACGCTTTCCACCGACTCGCTCTGCACGAAGTCATAGTGTATGCTGCGTGCGTCCAGCTCCTGCTGCAGCCGGCTCCATCGCTTGCGTGTGTTGAACCATCCTTTCTTCGGACAGTACAGTATTGCCCATCTTGATTCTTCTACTGCCATAATCCGTACTTTTGTGAAGTTATATTCGTGTAATTCGTGGTTTTAAAAAAGTGTTCGTTAATTTATCGTCATGCCATCGATGTCAGGACACCAGCCGCGTGGGTTTTTGATGCTGATGGTGTTGTCGCCCTTCTTCAGGTTCACCTCAATCATCACCGTCTCGCGTTTGTTGAAGTCGCCGGCGGGCACCTTGATGGTCTTCACGAAGCTGCCGTTGACGTAGATGTCCATCTCGCGCTCGTCGCCGGTGAAGTAGGCTATGGTCATCTTCTTCACGCCGCCCTTCTTCACGTTCACGTGCTGCCATTGCAGGTCGTTGTCGGCGCTGTTGCCCAGGAACCTGACGATGTATCCGCCCTCGGCGCCCTCTTTCTGTTCGTAGATGGCGGTGTTCGCGGCCTGGTTGTTGCGCAGCTCCTGATAGCGGCTCAGCCATGCCGTCTCCGCCTCATAGCGTGTGCGCTCCAGTCGTTTCCCTCCTTTCACCTTGTATATCTTCGTGCCGTGGGCAGGAACATACACGGGAATGGCGTTCTGGTCGTACAGATAGGGTGCCTGCATCACGCAGTCGTAGTACTGCACGGCGCCGCCTAGATCGATGGTCTTGGGGTCGAGCCTCACCTTCTGGTCTTCGTCGCTGGGGTTGTAGACGGCTACGGCGCGCTCCTTGCCGCCCAGCGTCTTGATGTCCTTCACCATGATGTAGCACTCGCCCTGCTTGTCGGCCACGTAGGCCTGCAGGTGCAGCTTGTCCTGGTTCAGGTCTATAAGGTCGCTGTTGCACATCAGTCTCAGGGCCTCGGGCTTGATGTTAGCCATGTCGCAGCCAATGAGTAGTGGCGAGCTCATGATGCACCACATGCCGAAGTGCGTCTCGTCCTCCACCTTCGTCATCGAGCGTCCCACCTCCAGCATATCCATGTCGTTGTAGTGTCCGTCGTGACAGTAGGCGCTCAGGTAGAGGTTCTCGGCCAGTATGCCCTTCACGCTCTTCCATGCGTCGTAGATGTCGCCCGTGGTGCGCCACGAGTCGGCTACGTCAGCGCCCCAAGTGCCAGGAAATGCCCATCGGCACATGTTATATACAATGTCCTTCTTGCCGCAGTTTCTGATGGCGTTCGATATCTTCGTGTACTGCTCGCGCTCGTCCAGCCTCATGTGCATGCCGCCGCAGTAGTCCACCTTGATAAAATCAAAGTCCCAGTCTATGAAGTACAGCTTGCAGTCCTCCGCCTCGTGCCCCGCGAAGCCTACACCCAGGCCCCAAGCATGACGGTTACCGCTGCCGCAGGTGTTGTCGCCCGCATCGCTGTAGATGCCAGCCTTCAGTCCTAATGAGTGGATATAGTCCACCAGGGCGCGCATGCCGTTGGGGAATAGCTTCGTGTTCAGCCGCAGGTGACCCTCGGCGTCGCGACCGTCCCAGTAGCCGTCGTCTATGTTCACGTACTTATAGCCCGCCTTCTGCAGACCCGTGGTGTGCATCGCATCGGCCTGCTGGCGTATCAGTTGTTCGTTGATGTTCAGGGCAAAGGTGTTCCATGAGCTCCAGCCCATCGTGGGTGTGCGCTGTGCGCTGATAGTCAGCGTAATGGACAGCATCAAAAGGAGTAAAATATTTTTCTTCATCTTCTTAGTTATTGTTATCATGGTGCAAAATTACGAATAAGTGAGCAAAAAACCAAATAAATTCTATAAAAAAAGTGCACCATTTCTGATGCACTTTCTTTAATCTATTTTACTTATTTCACTTTATTCGTATTGGAAATATTTCTCAGGAACTTGTGAAAGGGTACCTGTAAATGTGAATGGCTTGCTGGTAAACGCAACATTTTCCCTGTCACCACTGAACATTTCATAGAAATCGAGCTCGCCCAATGAGATGGTATATTTGTCGCCGCTCTTGGTGATCTTTACAGGAGAATTCTCCGAGAATGCCGTATACTGCTTGCCGTGTTTCTCGCCTTCCATCAACTGCTGCTTGGTAAGAGAAGCCAGCAGAGCCTCAAAGGGCGCATAATCGCCTGCAGGGATGGCCTTGGCGGCTGCCTCGTCAACATCGAACATGATTGTCATGGTCTGCAGGTTGTTGGGGAGCATGCTGGCATCTTGTCTTTCCAAAGCCTCGTAATAAGCGCAGTTAAACAACAGAATGACGTACTCAGTCGCTGAGTCACTTATTTCGTATGCATACCAATAGCCATAGTCGAACTCATAGGTCTCGCCGTCGCCCGTAATAGACGAAGAGCCGCCATTGCCGCCTTCGTTATTGTTGCTAGTTTTCTTCAGCTCGTATGTGCCATAGCCATCCACGGTGATGAAAAAGATAGAATTCGAGATGCTGACAGTAGCTCTGCGCTGATCTTTAGACATGGTGCCGCCGCCTTCCTGTTCGTAAGCCTTGACGTTCTTGTAGCCCTCGTAGAAGTCGTAGATAATGAAGGTGCTTCCCTCTATGCGGTATTTACCAACCAGAGTCTTCTCCTCACGACCACGAATCTCTTCATCGCCCCTGTAGTTGATAGACCACTCTTCAATATTTCCGTTTGCAGTAATATTGTATCTTTTATAATACTCCCACACAGACTCCTGAGAGCGGTTAACCTCAATTCTTTTGCCGCCTTCTGGTGTGAAAGCGATTGCTAACCATTCACCTACAACGTCCTGGGGACTGACTTGCTGTCCGCTGTTGTTTCCGCCGCCGTTGCCGCCATTGTTATTGTTGTCATCGTCATCACCACAGGCTGAGAAGCCTACACACACCAATGCCATCATCATGATGGTCATCATACTCAAGAAATACTTTTTCATGTCGTTAATTGTTTTGTTTGTTAGTATACAATATAATTTTTGTTCATAAAAATAAACTGTGTCTGAGAGTTATTTCATCTTGATATAGACGCTGTTACTCTCAACAATCTGACCATTCTTGTATTCCAGCGACTGGCCGTTGCTCAGCTGAATGGTAGAGCCCTTCATCACATAGCGATACTCTTCCTGGGCATACAAGAAAGCAAAGTAATAGACCGTAGCTCTGCCTTTGGTGTCTTTGCCTATCACCGTGCAGTTGTACATCTTAGTGGGGTCTTTGCCTGCCATGCCCATTTCCACCCATTCAATTTGGGATCCGTCCACGACATGCCATCCCTTGATATGAGTCTCGTCTAGATTGTCAACATAGCCCATGTCGAGATAGCTTTGGGCAGATTTTCTAAAGGCCTCAGGGAAGTAATAGCCGAACATGGCGGCAGTACCTGCCGTGGTGGGCGTATCATCACCGTCGTCTGAAGCATCAGCATTGCCTCCGCCACCAGTCCAACCCACGGGCTTGTTGTTCTTGAAAGTCACCTTCAACGTCTCTTGGAAGTCGTTGTTGCCCTTATACTCAATGGTCATCACGTTGCCGCTGATGGTAAACGGACAGTCTTTCTCGCCGTAGTCCCAGCGATAGTGGCCGTCGGCATCGTCGCCGTTGCCAGAAATCTGTACAGTGGCGAAATACTCGGTCTTGAACGAGAGTGAGTACTTCTTCGTCTCTACATTTTCACCGCCAGCATAGGTCTCCGACTTATACCAGCTCGAGCCTACCAGCGCCTTCACGTTGATGCCGCCGCTGCCGCCACCATCATCATCATCGCCGTCGTCACCGCAGGCCGTCAGTCCTACACTCAGCACCACAGCCGTGAGCAAGGCCGACATCATCATAAATATCTTTTTCATAGTCGTCATCCTAAAGTCTGACATACCGCTTCAGTTTCACTTCTTTGCGAGAACCTTCAATTTCTTCTTCTGTCAGTTCAAACTGGTTACCAGAAATAACGATGGCTCCCCATAATTCCCATCCTTTATCATGATCCAGCTCTACGTAATACAGATTTCCGTTCTCAACCTTGTACTTAAGCTCATCGTCATCTGCCTCATAGCTGCCATCCTCGTTAAAGTCAAGCTCTACAAATTTGCCGTTGTCAAAGAACTGGAAACCATCACCCCATTGGTATGTTTTCTCCTGTGGTTCGCCAACTTGAACCCACTGGCCAGCATCGTTTTTCTGATAGGTGGTTGTTCTCTTGTAGACGCGTTTCCAAACACCAACGAGGCCGCTATTACCGTCGCTGCCGCCGTCATTATCGTCATCACCACAGGCTGAGAAGCCTACACACACCAATGCCATCATCATGACGGACATCATACTCAAGAAATACTTTTTCATGTCTTAATTGTTTTATTTGTTAGTATACAATAAATTTTGTTCACAAAAGTAAAGCATTTCTCTGCATTCGCCATATAAATTAATGTTTGTTAAATGTTTGCGTAAAAATTTAACCCTTTTTAAACCGCAATTCCAGTTGTGTACATTATTTGAACTATTATGCTAAGGACTACAGCAAATAAAGAGGAGGGGATAGCTTGTGCTACCTCCTCCTCTTTTCTTTTTACCTTTTACATGCATCCCATGCAAGAGGTCGTTCCCAGCGCCGTCAGCGCTGCAGTCAGAATCGACACGATAATCTGAATAACGGTTTTCCAAGTTTCTTTCTTCATAGCATTAAATAATTAAGTTTCACCTTTCAAGTTTCAACTTTCACCTTAGTTGTAGCCGTCTCCGTTGTCACCACCACCGGTGTTGTCACCATTCGTGGGATTCGAGGGATTCGTGTTCGAGTTGGTGCCGCCATTCTCCGTAGATCCGTTGTTTCCGTTCTCCGTGGTTCCATTCTCGTTCTCGTTGTCCTCAATCTCGCCGCTGTCGCCAGAGGTTACGCGCTTCAGCACGTTGCCGTTCTCGTCCAGGCAGGTGATTTGGATGGCGGTGTTCTTCAGCTCGTCCTTCACGTCCACGCTGGGGGTGAACACGATGCGGCGGGTACTGATCAGACTGGTCTTTACATCGTCCAGACCCTCGACAGCCTTCGAGCGGACTCCGAAGCGCATGTGGCCCAGACCAGGCAGGGGTACGCTGTGACCCTCGGTAGCCCACGTGCGGATGACCTCGCCGGCTGCGTCCCAAGCCGCCTTGATAACTCCTGCGCTGATGCCGCTATGGGTGGCGGCCTCTGCGAAGACCTTCTTCTCAGTGAGCGACGTGTAGAGCTCGGGGCGCATCACGAACTTCTTCACTCCAGGATTCTTGCCGATTTTAAGCACTCGGCGCTGTGCAATAATACGAATTGCCATAGTTTAGTTTGTGTGTTTTTTAAGGGTTAAACATTTAGTTTAGTTCTCGTGTTTTTGCTCGGATTAATCCTCGCAATTTTTTGTCTTAATAGTAGCAACTGCAGCGCTTAATTTTTGACAATGCAAAGGTACAAAATTTTCATTGCGTTTCCAAATCCGACGCGCCCTGTAGTGTGAAAATCTGTTAACAGAAAACGTGATTCTGTGACATGTGATTTTGTGACATTAAGCACCTTCCATAAATCATCAGCAAGAATCGCTTACTACTATACTATAAATTATATAATATTATAATATTATATAATTCTTATAACATCCCTTGACTTTGTGAAACCTCCTTAATGTCACAAAGTCAAAAGTCACAAAGTATAAAAAAGAAGTAAATATCTCGGAAATAATAGATACAGATTTTGACAATTGGCTGAGGGCGCTAAGCTTTAAAATATCGATGAAATGGGCGATTTTTGTTGTTTTACAAGATCGCAGCCACACCCCGAGAGGCATGGCTGCGACCAATTATAAGAGCAATTATAGGTTCTTACTTGCCGTAAACACGAGTGGTGTGCTTGATGACCAGACCCAGGAAGATGCTCTTGTCGATGTATTCCACCTGAGAAACCTTCGTGATGCCACCGTTCTCGGCAGCCTTCTTGATGTTGTTCTGCTCACCCTGCGAGCTCCACATGCCCAGAATGTAAGTAGATTGAGCCTCACCCACCTTAGGACCTACGGGACCCTTCTCGGCGATAGCGGCACCACTGTTGATTGTTGCGCAGCTGCAAAATAAAAAAGTTCGAAAATAGTGAAATATTTTTGGTATTTTGCGCATTTTTTTGTACTTTTGCAGTCAAACTGAAAACCAAAGATATGGACGACGAGATAAAAGACGAACTGATAGAGGAAAGTGCTGAACAGATAGAGGAGAGCTCGAAAGAGGGACACTCGGACTACCAGCCAGTGAACAGGTTTGACGCCTCGGTGGTGCACCACCTGAGCGGCATGTACCAGAACTGGTTCCTGGACTATGCCTCGTATGTGATTCTGGAACGTGCCGTGCCGCATATAGAAGACGGCTTCAAACCCGTGCAGCGACGCATTCTGCACTCAATGAAACGCATGGACGACGGCAGGTATAACAAGGTGGCCAACATCGTGGGACACACCATGCAGTTTCACCCTCACGGCGATGCCAGTATAGGCGACGCCCTGGTGCAGTTGGGACAGAAGGACCTGCTGATAGACACACAGGGAAACTGGGGTAACATTCTGACAGGCGACCGCGCCGCAGCACCACGATATATAGAGGCGCGACTGAGCAAGTTTGCGCTGGACACCGTGTTCAACCCCAAGACCACAGAATGGCAGCTGAGCTACGACGGACGTAACAAGGAGCCCATCACGCTGCCAGTGAAGTTCCCGCTGCTGTTGGCACAGGGTGCCGAGGGTATTGCCGTGGGCCTGAGCTCGAAGATTCTGCCTCATAACTTCTGTGAGCTGTGCGACGCTGCCATCAGCTATCTGCACGGCGAGGAATTCAACCTGTATCCTGACTTCCAGACGGGCGGCAGCATCGACGTGTCGAAATATAACGACGGACAGCGCGGCGGCGTGCTGAAGGTGCGCGCGAAGATTGAGAAGCTGGACCAGAAGACGCTGGTGATTCGCGAGCTGCCGTACTCGAAGACGGTGACATCGCTGATAGAGAGCATCACCAAGGCCATTGAGAAGGGAAAGATCAAGGCCAGAAATGTCACAGACCTGACATCGGCAGAGGTGGAGATACAGGTGCATCTGGCACCTGGCGTGAGTAGCGACAAGACACTCGACGCCCTCTATGCCTTCACGGACTGTGAGATCAACATCTCGCCCAACTGCTGCGTCATCAAGGACAACAAACCGCAGTTCCTCACCGTGAGCGACGTGCTGAAGCACTCGGCTGACCGCACCAAAGACCTGATACGTCAGGAGCTGGAGATTCGCAAGGGCGAGCTGCTGGAGCAGTATCACTTCTGTTCGCTGGAGAAAATCTTCATCGAGGAGCGCATCTATAAAGACAAGAAGTTTGAACAGGCACCAAACCTCGATGCCGTGTGCGAGCATATCGATGAGCGTCTGACGCCATATTATCCCACACTGGTGCGTGAGGTGACGAAGGACGACATACTGAAGCTGCTGGAAATCAAGATGCAGCGCATACTGAAGTTCAACAAGGAGAAGGCCGACGAGCTGATGGCGCGCATACAGGCCGAGATCGACGCGATAGACCGTGACCTGGCCAACCTGGTGGAGGTGACGGCAGCGTGGTTCCAGTTCCTGAAGGACAAGTACGGCAAGGACCATCCGCGACTGACGGAGATACGCAACTTCGACACCATCGAGGCCACGAAGGTGGTGGAGGCAAACCAGAAGCTGTACATCAACCGCAGCGAGGGCTTTATCGGCACGGGACTGAAGAAGGACGAGTTTGTGTGCAACTGCTCGGACATCGACGACATCATCATCTTCTACAAAGACGGAAAATTCAAGGTGGTGCGCGTAGCAGAGAAGCTCTTTGTGGGTAAGAACATCATCTGGCTGGGCGTGTTTAAGAAGAACGACAAACGCACCATCTATAACATGGTGTATCGCGACGGCAAGGCAGGCACCTGTTATATCAAGCGCTTTAACGTGACGGGTATCACGCGCGACAGAGAGGTGGACCTGACGATGGGCACACCGGGCACGCGCATACTTTACTTCACAGCCAACCCCAACGGAGAGGCAGAGGTAATCAAGGTGACGCTCGACGCCTCGGTGCTGAACGACCACCCACGCATGAACCTGTTCCTGGAGCGCTCGTTTGCATCGATAGACATCAAGGGACGTACGTCAAAAGGTAATATCCTGACAAAGTTCCCTGTACATCGCATCACGCTGAAGAGTCAGGGACACTCCACGCTGGGAGGCCGCAAGGTGTGGTTCGACCCAGACGTGAACCGACTGAACTACGACGAGCACGGACGACTGCTGGGCGAGTTCTTCGACGATGACCAGATACTGGTGGTGCTGAAGAACGGTGACTTCTACTTGACCAACTTCGACCTGAACAACCACTACGAAGAGAATATCCTGCGCATAGAGAAGTTCCAGCCCGACAAGGTGTGGACCTGCGTGCTGTTCGATGCTGACAACCAGGGCTATCCCTACATGAAACGATTCCTGATGGAGGGCACCAAGCGCAAGCAGAACTACGTGGGCGAGAACCCGCAATCGCAGCAGGTGCTGCTGAGCGATGTGGTATATCCGCTGATACGCGTGACCTACGGCGGCGCCGACGAATATCGCGGCAGCGAGGATATCGATGCAGAGCAGTTCATAGCCGTGAAAGGCTTCAAGGCCAAGGGCAAGCGCATCAGCACGTGGCAGATAGAGAGCATCGAGGAACTGGAGCCTGTGCGTTTCCCTGAAGAGTCTGAGGAAGCTGAGGACGCAGAAAGCACGGAGGAGCCAGAAGACCTGGACCCCGATGCAGGCAAGAGTCAGCAGCAGATCATCGACGAGATGACAGGACAACTAAGACTGTTTGACGATGAGGCGTGAAACGGTTAATGGTGAAGGGTTAAGGGATAATGGTGAAGGGTTATTGGTTAACGGTTATCGGCCTTCTGATCAGCGTCAGCACGCTGGCTCAGAAGAGCTACCAGTTGGGCATAGGCCCCACACAGATACTGGACACCTACCTCTCACAAGAGAAATTCAAAGGCACAGGATTGACCTTTCTCGCCACTAGCGAGTATGGCAAAACTCCAAACCTCAAAACTAAAAACTTAAATTGGTCGTGGGTGTGGCAGCACCAGCTGAACCTTTCGAAATGTGACGACAGGGCTGAGAAAGGCACAGAGCTGGAGGGCGGCTATAACCTCTACGTAGGACGCTATCATGCCTGGCAACTGATGGACGGCAACCTGAAGCTGCAGGCGGGCGCTATGTGCGATCTGGGGCTGGGGTTTATCTATAACACTCGCAACGGCAACAACCCTGCGCAGGCTCGCGTAGGGCTGCAGCTGCGGCCATCAGGCATCGCCACCTATCAGCTGAAGCAGTTCTCGCTGCGCTATGAGCTGGACCTGCCGCTATGCGGACTGGTGTTCAGTCCTAACTACGGACAGTCGTACTACGAGATTTTCTCGTTAGGCAACTACGACCATAATATCGTGCCAACCACCTTCGTCTCGCAACCCTCGTTTCGCCAGCAGATCACGGCAGCATGGCATTTCTCGTCATCTACAGCCCTCACGTTGGGCTATCTGGGCGACTACCAGCAGTTGCAGGTGAACAACCTGAAACAGCACGTCTATTCTCACCGATTCCTTGTGGGAATCGTGGTGGAAAGGTGAAAGTTGAAAGGTGAAAGTTGAAAGGTGAAAGTTGAAAGGTGAAAGTTGAAAGGTGAAAGTTGAAAGAATGATGGAAACTCGTATGATAGACAAGATAATTGGGTGGGTAAAAAGTTTTTTACCTCTTTACCTCTTTACCTTTTTACTTTTATCAAGTTGCGTGGATGAGGAGCAGTATGACGATACGCCCATGGGCAACTTCGAGGCGCTGTGGAAGATTATGGACGAGCACTACTGTTTCTTTGAGTATAAACACGAGGCCTATGGACTGGACTGGCAGCAGGTATATAATAAATATAAGGTACGCGTGAACAACCAGATGACCAACAAACAGTTGTTTGAGGTGCTGAGCGACATGCTGGGCGAGCTGCGCGACGGACACGTGAACCTGATGGCTGCTCACGACCTGGGGCGATATTGGTCGTGGTACGAGGACTATCCCACCAACTTCAGCGACACCCTGCTGCGACGCTATATGGGTACAGACTACCAGATTGCCTCTGGACTGGACTATAAGATTCTGGACGACAACATCGGCTATATTCGCTACGAGAGCTTCAACAACGCCATTGGCGAGGGGAATATAGACGAGGTGATGAAATACATGCTGCTGTGTAGGGGCGTGATTATCGATATACGCAACAACAGCGGGGGCACGTTGACCAACGCTGAGAAGCTGGCGGCACGCTTCTGTCAGGAGAAGACGCTGGTGGGCTACTACCAGCATAAGACGGGACCAGGACACCAGGACTTCTCTGGTCGTGAGGCTCGCTATCTGGAACCATCGTCAAACCTCAGATGGAACAAAAAGGCAGTGTTGCTGACCAATCGTCAGGTATATAGTGCTGCCAACGAGTTTGCCGTATATATGAAGACGCTGCCCAACGTGATACTGGTGGGCGACCATACGGGTGGAGGCGCGGGCATGCCCTTCAACAGCAGTCTGCCCAACGGCTGGAGCGTACGCTTCTCTGCTGTGCCGATGTACGACGCACAGGGCAACTCAACAGAGTTTGGCATAGAACCTGACTACAACGTACAACAGACTGATGAGGACTTCGCCAAAGGCTACGACACCATCATCGAGTTTGCACGCCGTTTGTTGGTTCAGTAAGAAGTATTATTTGCTTTTTTTCCTAGCTTTTTTTCTTTCCTTCATCTCGCGGATGCGCCAGAAGGCATCTTGGCGCGTCAGGTAGATCTGATAGCCATAGACCACGCATGCCAGCCAGAAATACAGGAAGGTGTGGAGCCACAAAACGGTAATCTCTGTTGATACATCGCTTAACGTAGCACCCATAGAGTTGAGACGCACGTAGGCCTTCACGCCAAAGGTGGAGGGGAACACCCACGACACGCCCTGCCAGATGCCAGGAATATTGCTCTGAGGCCAGCTGACACCCGTCATAAACAGCAGGGGTACTGACACAAAGACCATCAACAGCATCACATTCTCACGATATCTCACCATGCACGACACCACCATACCAAAGAAGATGCAGGCCAGCGTATAGGGCAGCATCAGCAGAAGAAGTGGCTGCCATGTGGCAAGCTGGGGGAAGTGGAACATACGAGGCACCACCACTACGAGCCATGTGCCCATGAGGGCGTAGATCATGAAATAACATAGCGACTTGCCGAAGATGATACGAAACACGTTCTGATAGGGACGGCTGATAGGAATAAGCTGTTTATAGTGGTTGCGCTCGCGAGCCGTACCTGCCGACATACCAATGCCCAGCACCAGCGTCTGTTGCAGTATCAGCATAAGCACGCCAGGCAGCACAAACGAGCCATAGCCGCCCTGAGGGTTGAAGATGGCCACATCGGCATAGTCCAACGGACGGGCCGCAATCACCTCCTCGCGCTTGGTAAAGTGCTGGCCTAACTTGGTCTGAATATCTGCTCCCATCTGCATCGATACCAGCATGGCCGTCTGGTAGATAGCCTTATAGGTGAGCATCAGACTCATGTCGCAATACACGCCAATGGTGGCCTGCTCCATGCGATTGACCTTTGTCTCGAAGTCGCTGGGGATGAGATAGAAGCCCTTGACCAGCTGGCGACTCACCAGCGACTTGGCCTCGTCAAGGTCCTGCGCATAGTAGGCCACATGCACGTCAGGCGAGGCGTCGCACATCCTCAGAAACTGTCGTGAGAGCGCCGTGTGTGAGTCGTCGACTACTGCCACAGGCACCTCGTGGACTGTCTCATTGTTATAGATCCAGGAATAGAGTAGGGGATAGAGCAGCGGCACGATGATAAAGAAGATGAGCACGCCCTCGTCCTTGACCACATTTTTCATCTCTTCACGCCAGATGAAAAAGGTATCGTCTATTCGTCGTCTGAAACTATTACGGTATGTAGACATAATTCAACATTGCATTCTTGATTTTTCCAATCACCAGCCAAGGCAGCAGCATGAAGCCTGCCATCGCTGCGAAATGGAACCACGCCTCGAGCAAGGGATAGCCGTTGAACACGGTAATCTGGTACAGCATGTAATAATGGCGCAGGGGGAACAGCCACGACAGCAACTGTAAGGCACCATCCATGCCCATGACTGGGAAGGCGGAACCCACCATAGAGAACGACAGCACAGCCCACAGCGAGCACACACTCATAGACATGCGCAGCGAAGGCATCAGACCAAAGGCGAAGATGCCAAAGCCCTGGGCCGACAGCACCTGCATAAGTCCCAGCAGGATAAGCATCCAGGGACTGCCCTCGTGGGGGAAGTGCAGCACATAGAAGACGTAGAACTCGTAACTATAGACCAGCGCCAGCCAGATAAGGGTCTGAGGCAGGAACTTTCCAATGATGGCCACCACGCCGCGATTGTTGGCACGTGCCATCCATTCCTTCGATGTGTTGAATTTCAACTCCGTACCCAGCGAATAGGCCGAGATGAGGAAGATGAACAACATCATCATACCTGGCACCAGCATGGTGGAGAGATAAGCGTTGTAGTTGGTCCAGGGGTTCGCTATCTGGTGCAGATCCAAACGGATGGGCTGCAGAAACGCCTGTATCTGAGCGTCAGTAAAGCCCTTGGCACGCATGGTGGCCTGTCCCACAGAGGCAGAGCCCAGCGTGGAGATGGTCTTCAGGTCGCGCATCAGCAGGGCACCTGAGGCAAGGGTGGTATAGGAATAATAAAATGAGATCTTGGGTTGACGGCTGGCCAGCAGCTGGTCGGTGGTGCCCTTGGGAATCAGCATGAAAGCATAGATATGATTTTCCTGAATAGCACGGCGAGCCTCGTTGACGCTGGGATAATGGGCCACCACCCTCGACATCTGGAAGGCGTCGAGACGCTGTATCAGCGAGCGCGACGTTGACGTGTTGTCAAGGTCCACCACACCTATAGGCATCTCTGTAGGCAGTCCGTCGTCCATCAACGTGGTGAAGAACACCATCGTCATCAACGGGAAGATCACCATACAGCACAGATAGATGTAGTGGCGACTGATGGTCTGCATCTCGTGCAGCGCAGTATCAAATATAAGTCTCAGCGTCTTCAACTCTCAACCTTAACTACGTTGACTTTCAACTTTCAACTCTCAACTCTCAAATCACTTGATAATCAACGACATGCCAGGACGCAAGCCCTCGATAGCCTCTGTGGGACGGGCCTTCACCTCGAAGGTCTTCAGGTCGTACTGACCGTTGGCCTTCGTGGCCTTCCACACAGCATATGAGCCCTGGTCCTTCATGTGATACACCTTCATGGTAATCTCTTTGTTGAAGGCTGGGATGAAAGCCGTGAACTCTGTGCCTACCTGCAAGCCGTTGAGCTGGTCCTCGCGCACATTGAAGGTGCCCCACATATCGTTCATCATCGAGATGGTCATGATAGGACTGCCAGTACCTACGAGCTCACCCACCTTGGGATAGATGCTGCTCACCTCGCCGTCCATCTGGGCTATCTGCACAGTCTCGCCGATATAGGCGTTGACCTCCTGCACAGCACCCTTGGCACGCTCCAGCTGAGCTTGGGCGGCACGCTTCTCCTCAGAGCGGGCACCGTTGACAGCCATATCATATTGACTCTGGGCGGCTTTCACCTGAGCCTCAGAGGCCTTAAACATAGCATAGGCCTCGTCGCGCTTCTGGGCACTCATCACACCCTCGTCGAAGAGGCGCTGCACACGGTTGTACGATTTCTCTGCAATCTCCAGTCCGGCCTTGGCCTGCTGCAACAGCTGGAAGGCGCTCTGCACCATCTCCTTGCGTGCACCGTTCTTGGCCATATCGTCCAAGGCGGCAGCACCATCCTGTACGCCCTGTGCCTGCTTCATCTTGGCTTTCACCTCAGGGGCGTCGATAATAGCGAGCGTGTCGCCAGCATGAACGAAGTCGCCCTCGCTGACCCTAATCTCCAGGATACGTCCAGGCACCTTACTCGAAACTCTGTATTCAGAAACCTCAACCTGTCCCTGAATAAGCTCTGGATCGCGACCCAGGGTGAAAAAACCGATGAGGGCCACGATGATAACCACTGCTGCAAAACCTATGATGGCATACAGAATGTTATGATGCTGTTTTTTTGCTTGATTACTCATATCTGATAATGCTTTATTCTTAATGCTTGATTCCTAATTAATAGAGTGTACCCAGCGACTTCTGCAGGTCAACATGTGTGAGCTTCACGTCAATCTGGGCATCGATGAGCTGTGACTGTGCCTGCAGCCAGGCCGTCTGGGCCTCCATCACCACCGTGGGGGCGATGACACCTTCCTTGAAGCCGAGGTTGGCAGTACGCAGGTTCTCCTCAGCCTTCTTGATGCCTGTCTGTGCGAGCATCAGGCGCTTGTTGGCCTCATCGACCTTCAGGCTGTTTTGGTTCACCTGCAGCTCAATCTTCTCACGAATCTCCTGCAACTCGAGGTTGGCAATGGCGGTGACACCCTTCGAGGCACGTACCTTATAGGCTACATCGCCCCAGTTCCAAAGGGGCACACGAACCAGCACGCCCACATTCCAGAAGCCGCCGAACTTCTTTTCGAAGCCGTCCAGCATATTGGGGTTGCTCACCACATAACCACCTGTCAAGGCTACCATAGGCAGGTTGCCTGCCTTCAGCACGTTGGTAGCTTGCTTGCTGATATCAACGGTGTTTTCGAGCATCTTCAGCTCAGGACGGTTCTCAATGGCTGACGACACTCTGGTGCTGATGGGGCTGACAGGGGTCTCAGAGCCTGTGAGTCCTAAGTCCTCGCTGTCCTCATCGGCCAGGGTGATGGCTTCGTCCATAGGCAGTCCCACCATCTGACAGAGCAGCATCTTCGACAGCTCCAAGCCGTCGTTCACCTTCTGCAGCGTCATCTCGGCCTCGTTAACCTTCACGCTGACGCTGAGGCCGTCGCTCTTGGTGGCAACACCTTCCTCAATCATCTTCTGCACGTCGCTATCGAACTTCTTGATGAGGTCCAGATAGCTCTGTGCCAGACGCTGCTTATGCTTCAGCGACACCACCTGCCAGTAGGTCTGGTCAGTACTGTAGAGGATAGCCTGGCGCTGTGCGTCGCTCGAGTTTTTCGTCATCTGCTCGTTCAGGTCAGCAATGCGGTTCAGAGCCGTGATGCTACCCCCCAGGAACACGGGCTGGGTCACCATGATGGTACCTGCAAAGATGTTTCGAGTGTCAGTACGCAGGGCGTCCACAATCTTCTGACCACCATTGTTCAGCAGGTCAGTAGCTGTGCCAAGACCTTGTGCCAGCTGTGGCATCTGCTGTGCAAGAGCATCCAACGGATAGCCCATCTGCGCTGCCATCGTACCCACCTTCGTCATGGCGTTAGTGCCTAGGTTCGAGAGTGCACCCTTCTGTTCGTTGTTCAGGATTGACACCTCTTCGCTGGTGTACTGATAAGTGCCGATGGCACTGATGTGAGGCAGGTACTTGGTGCGTGCCGACTTTCTCAGGTTGGCAGCCACCTCCTGCTTCAGCTGGTTGACGCCCATCTGCTTGTTGTTTCGCAAGGCCATAGCTCTACAGCTGTCCAGGCTCAACATCTGCTGGGCTCCAGCGGATAAAGGCAAAAAGGTCAAAAGGTAAAAAGGCAATAACCTTTTCACCCCGCTTTTCACCCTATTCAGTCCTTTCATATTCATTATCTTTTTCTTAGTAGTTTTACCTTTTTATTCAAAGTTAAAGGTCTTGGTTCCAATCATGTTGCCCTCGTCAAAGATGCTGACGCGATACTGTCCTGCCTCCAGGTATTCGCCCACAGTCCAGAAGGTCTGAACGCTAACCTCCTCGCCAGCATACTCCACCACTTTCTTCATGGAGTACTCCAGTTGACGGTTCTCATAGGCAAAGGTGCCTGCTGTCAGCGTCTGACCTGCAGGGGTCTGGATGCGTACATACAGCGTGCGATTGCCATTCTCGGCAGTCACGTTGCGAGCGATGGTGAAGTTCACCTGAATAGTCTTGGCATCCTTGATTTTCTTAGCTGCCTTCTGACGTTTGTTCAGCAGCGTCATGCTGATGCCTGTGGCGTCGAGCTGGGCGGCGATGGCCACCTTCTCTGTTAGGTTCTGACGCTCCTGCTTCAGACCCTCGTTGGCACGGTTCGACTGTTCCAGTTCCCTGTTCACACGATCGTTCTCAGCTATGAGGTTCTGATTCACCTGGTTCAGCGAGTCCACCTGACGGATATACGAACGCAGCACCTCGCGAACAGTGGCCAGCTCTTTCTTCAGACGGGTAATCTCGCGAGCGTCGTTGGCCTTCACCTGCTTCAGCTCCTGCAGCAACTGCTGGGTGCGCATCTGCTCCTGTGTCAGCTGTGCAATAATCGAGTCGTTGTTAATCTGCGTCATCATCTCGCTATACTGCAGCGACAGACGCTCGTAGTCGTTCTCCATTTCCTGCTTGTCCAACTCGGCCAGCTCCTGCATCTCTATTCGCTCCTGCTCCAGCTGTCTGTTGTCCATCAGCAAATATACCACCAGTGCGGCCAGTCCAATCATTAAGATTGCAGATGCTGCTATCAGTGCTTTCTTCATTTTTTAATAATTCCTATTTTCAATTATAATTAGTGTAGCTTTCTCATGAAACGCCTGCAAAGATACGGGTTTTCTTCGAAACAGCCAAAAAAAACTCTCACAAATTTGGATGTTTTATTTTATTTCACTATCTTTGCCCTTTGAAAACATTTTTCGTTACGGCCTATGGAGAAAATCGGGTTCTGGCATCGCGCCTTTGACCTTTATTATGACGGTTTCCGCAGCATGACGCTGGGGAAAGTGCTATGGGCCGTGATTATCATCAAACTCATTATTATCTTCGCCGTTCTCAAACTCTTCTTCTTTCCTGACTATATTGGTCAGCACGCCACTGACGGCGCTGAGTCTGACTTCGTGGCCTCGGAGCTTATAGAGCGAAGCCCATAGGCCCGTCCCATACCCCCATAAGGCCTATAAGACCCATAGGTCCCCCACAAGATCCCCAAATATTTAAAAACCTAAAATAATATGACAAACCTACTCTTAAACATCGATGCCGGTACCATTGACTGGTCGAGGGCGCAGTTTGCACTCACGGCTATCTACCACTGGCTCTTCGTGCCGCTGACGCTCGGCTTGGCGGTCATCATGGGTATTGCCGAGACTTTTTATTACAAAAAACGTACGGCCTTCTGGAAGAAGACGGCACAGTTCTGGCAGCGTCTCTTTGGCGTGAACTTCGCCATGGGTGTGGCCACAGGTATCATCCTCGAGTTCGAGTTTGGCACCAACTGGAGCAACTACTCGTGGTTCGTGGGTGACATCTTTGGTGCACCGCTGGCTGTAGAGGGCATCGTGGCGTTCTTCATGGAGTCGACCTTCGTCGCTGTGATGTTCTTTGGTTGGAAGAAGGTGTCGGCTGGTTTCCATCTGGCCTCCACATGGCTCACGGGTCTGGGAGCTACCATCTCAGCATGGTGGATTCTCGTGGCCAACGCATGGATGCAGTATCCTGTGGGCTGTGAGTTCAACCCTGACACCATGCGCAACGAGATGACCTCGTTCCTTGATGTGGCCCTCTCACCCTTCGCCATCGATAAGTTCTGTCATACGGTTATCTCCTCATGGATTATCGGTGCCATCTTCGTGTGTGCTGTCTGTGGCTGGTATCTGCTGAAGAAACGCGAGACCGAGCTGGCCATCGAGAGTCTGAAAATTGCTGCTGTGGTGGGCTTCGTGGCCGCCATGGGTGCTGGTGCTACAGGTCATAAGAGTGGACAGACAGTGGCTCAGGTGCAGCCTATGAAGTTGGCAGCTATGGAGGCGCTCTACGATGGTGGTAATGAGATGGGACTGAAGATTGTAGAGGGTGTGGAGGTGCCCTACGGCCTGTCGATGATGGCTACTAACACTCTCGACGGGTTCGTGCCTGGCATCAACGACCTGCTCAACGGCTATCAGAAAGCTGACGGCACGTGGGAACTCTCTGTCAATGAGAAGATTGCACGTGGACGCTTGGCCATACAGGCCCTTGCCGATTATCGCAAGGCGAAGGTCGAAGGTGCTGACGAGTCAATCCTCAATACTCATTTGTCAATTCTCAATACAAACATGCCTTATTTCGGCTATGGCTACGTGAAGGATGCCAACGACGTGGTGCCCTCGGTGTTTATCAATTTTTGGGCCTTCCGTGTGATGGTGGGCTTAGGGTGCCTGTTCATCGCGTTCTTTGGACTGCTGATCCTGCTGGTGTTCAGAGTGCCGTTGTTGTCAGTCATCATACGTCGTCTGCTGTCTGCCTTAGGTCTGTTAGACGAACGCAACTCCGATGGCTGGCAGATGGCCGACAGCGTGCCGAGTTGGCTCTGCTGGGCTTCTATCCTGCTGTTGCCCCTGGCCTATATCTGTTCTGAGAGCGGATGGCTGGTGGCTGAGTTCGGTCGTCAACCCTGGACTATTCAGGATATGCTGCCCACATGGGCTGCCGTCAGCGACTTGCAGTCGTCGAGCGTCATGATTACGTTCATCCTCTTCCTTATCCTCTTCACCACCATGTTGGCTGTCGAGATTAACATCCTGCTCAAACAAATCAAGAAAGGACCATCATTATGACATACGAATTCTTGCAACATTACTGGTGCTTCATCGTGTCACTATTGGGAGCACTTCTCGTCTTCCTGCTCTTCGTACAGGGAGCTAACTCCATGATTTTCGCGTTGGGAAAGACTCCACAGGAGCGACGCCTGCTGATAAACAGCACAGGTCGCAAGTGGGAGTTCACGTTCACTACGCTGGTCACCTTTGGTGGTGCCTTCTTTGCCTCGTTCCCACTGTTCTATTCCACCAGCTTTGGCGGCGCCTACTGGTTGTGGATGCTCATCCTCTTCTCGTTTGTGTTGCAGGCAGTGAGTTATGAGTTCCAGAATAAGCTGGGCAACTTCTTGGGGCCCAAGACCTTCCAATGTTTCCTCGTGTTCAACGGCATCATGGGTCCTTTGCTCCTTGGAGGCGCTGTGGCCACCTTCTTCGAGGGTTCTAATTTCATCGTTGAGAAGGGCAACCTCATTGATGTTGATTCAATGGTGAATGGTCAATGGTCAACGGTGGTTATAAGTCATTGGGCCAACGCCTCTCACGGCCTCGATGCCCTGCTCAATCCCTGGGTGCTCATCATGGGCTTGGCTGTGTTATATCTCTCGCGTGTGCTGGGCATTCTCTACATCAAAAACAATATTGCCGATGATGTCATACGCCGTCGCGCTAATTACCAGTTGGTGGCTTCGGCCGTTATCTTCGTTGTGCTCTTCGTGGCCTATGTCATCCATCTCATGGTGAAGGACGGCTATGCATATGATGACAGCGGACAGATTATGATGGAGCCCTATAAGTACCTCAATAATGCCCTCGACATGTGGTATCTCACCGTCGTACTTCTTATAGGCGTCGTACTCGTGCTCTACGGCATCATCAAAGAGGTTTATCCCGTTACCCTCCACCCGTCGCCATTAACCAGTAATGGCATCTGGTATGCTGGCATCGGCACCGTACTCACTGTGTTGCCTCTGCTGCTTCTCTCGGCGTGGAACCATACGGCCTATTATCCCTCTACTGCCGACCTGCAGTCATCACTGACACTCGAGAACTCATGCAGCAGTTATTTCACCCTCAACACCATGTTCTGGGTCTCGCTCCTCGTACCTTTCGTCCTGGCTTATATCGTCTATGCCTGGCGTAAGATAGACAGTAAGAAGATAGATCGAGCGGAGATAGCCAATGATGATCATGCTTACTAAAAATAACACGCTTACTAAATAAAAAAGGAGGTTTCGACCTCCTTTTTTTTGTTACTTAATTACAATCTTGCGTCCATCGATGAGGTAGATGCCTGGCTTCAGACCTTCAGTGTTAGTGCTTTGGCGCACGAGACGACCACGGAGATCGTAGATGACTCCCTTGGTGACGGGTGATGAGTGAAGGGTGACGGGGCTGACTGCTGTATCAATATGTTTGACGAAGAGCAGACCCTCGGCGATGCGAGTAGCATCCCACTCAATGCCGTCGACGCCCTCAACGGCAGGATTGCCCGTGAAGCGGGTGGCGTTGAAGATGCGGATGCTGTCGCCCTCCTGCAGGGTGTTGTTGCGGACGGGCTGTATGCGGATGGTACCATTGATGGTCAGCGTGTTGATGCCGTCGATGGCAGTACAGCCAGCAACATTAGCTGTAGCGCAGCTCTGAGCATTGATGACGAGGGTAGAGCTGGCGTTGAGCGTAACGTTCTTGCCACCAAAGAACAGAGTGCCGCTAGAGGCTGTGGCTGAGGCTCCGGGTCTGAGTGTGCCGTTGATGGTATAGGCGCTGTTGGTGAGTGCCTTGCTGGTGGTGTTGGCACCAGAGAGTGTGGCTCCCTCAGCAACGGTGAGCAGACCTGTGCCGAGCTTACCATTGCTGGTGACGCAGAGCTCACCATTCTTAATCTGTGTGCTACCAGTATTGGTGCTGGCGCCACTCCATGTGATACGACCTGTGCCTACCTTCACGAAGTTGGCGTTAGAGGTGACCTTAACACTGGTGCTCCAGTCATCATCATTGCCCACCTGCCAGGTGTTGGCACCAACGCTGGTGCCATTGCTGAAGGTGCAGCTGCCGCCTAGGTTACCAGCACCAGCAACACGTCCTACGTGGAAGGTCTTGCCGCTATTCTGAATTTCTGCGCCTGAAGCAATCTCGAAGGTGCCCTTAGGCATACCGCTCGAGGTGTTAAGGGTGAAGCGCAGCAGTGAGGGGTCATCGAGACTTGAGGTGGCCTTGATGGTACCCTCGAAGTCAGCGAAGTTACACTGTATAGGGGTACGTGTGGCGTAGTAGTTGGTACCCTTCTCCGTGACGCAGTAGATGGTGATGGTGCCCTCGCCAGTGAGCTTGTTGGTATAGGTGGCGCGGTTAGCCAGATACCAGGTGCCCTGCTTGCCCTTAGGCACGTTGACGGTATAGCTGCTGCTGGTGTTCTCACGCAGCGTACCACCCTGATACTCAACAGTCTTGGCTGGCGTGTTAGCGTTGATACACTGCACATTACCTGCTGCGATGATGAGCTTGTTCAAAGCAGTGTTGCTGGTGTTGAGTTTCATCCATCCGCTGCCCTTCTTGGTGAGCACTGTGCCACTCATGGCCTTATCGACGATGAAGTCACCAGTATTATTGATGATGCCGCCTTCTTCAGTCTCGAACTTGATGGGCGAACCATTAGTGACGGCAGCATTGGTGCGCAGCTCGCCGCCATTCTCGATGACGAACTTGGTGTTGGCTGTTACCACGCCGCCGAGGGCTCCCTTAGGCTGGTTGGCGTTGGCCAGCGAGTTGACAGAGACAATACCGCCAGAGATGCGTGTGCCACCAGTGTAGGAGTTCTCGGTGTTGATGGTAAGCATCTTTGAGCCACGCTTCACAAGGGTGGTGTTGCCCACCAGCGAGCCAGAACCATTGAAGACGTAGGCCTTGACATCATTATCGACGATAACGCTGTCGGCCTCGAGGTCAGTGCTCAGAGATACGTTGGTACGAGTGGCATCATCGTTGAAGGTCACCACATCGCCTGATACGAAGAAGTCTTTATTGCCCTCCTGTCCCTCAGCATTGCGGAAGTTTTCAGTGATGGCCATATCCCAGATGCTGCTCTCGCTGCCAGTCCAGAATACATGACCAGCATCGCGAACGCCTGCAATCTCGAGATAAAGCTTGCCGTTCTCGTAGATGAGAGAGGTCTTATGCTGAGTACCCAGTCCCTCGATGCGAATATCGCTGATGTTGCCGCTGATGGCTGCCACAGAGCCTAGCAGGAACTTTCCCTCAGGAATCTCGGCCGTGTGGGGCGTGAACTCAAAGACGGGGATGAGGTATTGTGGACCATATTTCCAGTTCTTCTTCTCGATGGTAAGCTCCTTGTTGACGTTGAGCTGGTCGGCAGCAACGTCTGTCAGGTCAAAGATGACGCGAGAGCCGAAGCCCAGCGCCAGCGTGTCGGTGGTGACAATGGAGGTGCTGGCCTGGTTGATATCACCAATCACGAGGTGGGCGTCGTAGTCCATGTGGATGCTACGGAACTGTCCACCATCGCTCTTCAGCACAGCAAAGCGATTGAGCCACAGACGGCTGTTGAGTAGGGCGCCATCGAAGCACAGCGTGCCTGCCCAAACATCGGTGTTGCCACTATAGGTCTGTGCCACCTTGGGCAGGAGGAGGGTGCCGTCGCCTTGTTTCACTACGCGGGTTTCGCCACTGAAGGCGCCGCCAGTGACCTCACAAGTGTAGTATACATAGTTGATCTTGGCATTGCCATTGGTAATGGTGCTGTTGGTGCCCTGCACCCACGAGGGCACGTTGAACGTAGCCACCCAGGGGTTGGCGCCATCAGCAACGGAAATCTTGGTGTCGTTGGTCTCGCATACCAGTACATGCTGACCATTGTTCGCTGTACCAATGGTGCCGTTGTTGGCAATCTCTGTGCGGCCTGTCATCGTGAAGGGTGGGGGAGCGATAGTGATACCTTCAAGCTCGCCCAAGAAGTAGCTGGCGTGAGGTGGCTGGTTGTAGCCCATGCTCTCCCACACCATAGCCTGACGATACTGATGGTCGTGCCACAGCGTGTAGTTGCGATAGTTGGTCTTGATATTCGTGGTATATACGCGTACATATTTATTATCGGTGGTACGCACGATGATTTCCTCGCGCCAGTCGCCCAGCACATCGCCAGTGGCCGATGGGGTGTTCTTCGTCCAGTTGCAGTTGGCAGTACCATCAGCAGTGAACACCACAGAGCCGTCAGCCTTGAACACACGGGCTGCACCCTCGCGACTGCTGGCTCCGTCGAGTCCTTCCTCCAGCAGGTCGCCATCCCAATAGATGCGGAAGTTATTCGTAAAGCCTGTAGGACCGCCAGAGATGACCTTGTCAGCAACGCACGAGATAGTACCTGACTGTGATGAGTGGCCTATGGCACCAGGATAGTCATTAGAGAAATTGCCACAGAGGGCACGTCCGTCATCACCAGTGGACTGCAGACGGTAGTAAATCTTCGAAGTGGTAGCGTTGCGATAGTTCATGGCAGGCTCGTCTTCGTTACAGGCGAAGATCTCCTGTCCGTGACGATAGGGGTCGAAGTCAGAACAATGCTGTGCATCACCGTGTCCCAGACCAGTGGTTGAGAGTCCTTTACCGTTATCGTCAATCACCATTGAACCAAAGCAGATCTCATCGCGTCCGTCCCAGTCCACATCGGCAATGCCGAAGTTATGATAGCCGTTGCCATACCAGGGACTGTTCCATCCCTCGTTATTGCTCCATTCCCAGTAGAGCGACAGCTGGTGGGTCTGTGGGTCTACTTTGAAAGCCTTCATGTGGTGTTTCGTATAGCAGCCTCGACCTAGGAAGATATAGGCGTTGCGACCATCAAGCACAGGGGCACCGAAATAGTGCTTCGTAGAGCGGTGACCATAGCCGTCACCCCAGTTGTCAGCAGTGCCGCGAGGCAGAGGATAGCTCATCCACAGTGCACCGTTGTTGCCAATAGCGTAAGGCTTACCAGTGGCACCTTCCAAATAAAGCAGATACTCGGCACCTGTGTTGGTGTAGGCCGCATTGTCATCGTCCTGTCGCACAGTGTTGCGAGTGTTCACATTCATGTTGCCGATATTGGTCGTAGTACCATCAGGATGGTGGATAATCATGTTGTCTGCACCACGCATCAGTATCTCGGCCTTGCCGTCGCCGTCCCAGTCGTAGCCCACAGCGTCGTACTGCTCGTCAGGACCACTCACCATGTTGGGACCCAAGTCGATGTACCACAGGCGTTCGCCCTTGATGTTGTAACAGTCCAGGCAGTTATAGGCAGAGTCGTTGGCAGGCGACTTCTTATCAGGTGTGTAGTTACGCTTCAGGATGAACTCGCTCACACCATCGCCATCAACATCGGCCAACGCAATATCATTGATATCGTAACTGTTGGTTATGTCAGCGCCGCGACGCGAATAGAGCTTCTTCACGGCAAACTGGATGTACTGCTGGTTCAGACGAGTCACAGCCTCGCACTTGGCCTGCTCCTGACCTTTCACCACAGGGGCAACCTGATATTTAGAGCCAGCTTTGCCATTGGCATCCACATAGTTTGATACTCGCAGGGGGGTGTCGTTCACCTTCTGTCCGTCACGATAAAGGTTGTATTCAGTATCATAGTATTCCTCGCCAAAGATTCTCCAGCTGACGAAAGAGCCAGAACCAGAGGGTACAGCCACGAGACCACGGTCAAGTTTGTCAGTCATTCGCTGAGCCTGTGCGTTGCCGCACATCATCAACATTACTACTGTTAGTGCATAGAAAAGATTCTTCATTTGTTCTAATATAGTTAGTGTTATTTTCTGGGCGCAAAGATACAAAAAAAGGTTGATAAACAATGGGTCATAATGACAAAAAGTGAGAGAAATATCAGAAAATGCAGTAGAATAACAAAGATTAGGGGGCAGATTTTTTGCAATTTGATAATATTATAGTACCTTTGCGACCAAATTGTAATTTAAGAGATTGTTTTATGAGTCAAGTTATCAAACCAATAGCTTATCAGCGCCTGCTCGACATGAAGCAGACAGAGCAGGGTATCAAGCTGATTAAGGAGTTCTTTCAGGCTAACCTCTCTACCGAGTTGCGTCTGCGTCGTGTTACTGCACCTCTCTTCGTATTGAAGGGATTGGGTATTAACGACGACCTGAACGGTGTGGAGCGTGCCGTCACTTTCCCTATTAAAGACTTGGGCGACGCCTATGCCGAAGTGGTGCATTCGCTGGCCAAGTGGAAGCGACTCACGCTGGCAGAATATCAGATAGAGCCAGGTTACGGCATATATACCGATATGAATGCCATTCGTGCTGACGAGGAACTGGATAACCTGCACTCGCTCTATGTGGACCAGTGGGACTGGGAGGCGTCTATCCGCAAAGAAGACCGCACGCTGGCCTTCCTGAAGAATATTGTGGAGCGCATCTACGCAGCCATCCGTCGTACGGAATACCTGACCTGCGAGACCTATCCACAGCTGAAGGCCTTCCTGCCTGAGAAGATTCACTTCATACATGCTGAGGAACTGCTTCAGATGTATCCAGACAAGACGCCCAAGGAGCGCGAGGATGCTATTTGTGAGAAATATGGTGCAGTGTTCGTGATTGGCATTGGTGGCAAGCTGGCCAATGGCGAGAAGCACGATGGACGTGCCCCTGACTATGATGACTGGAGCACAGTGGCCGAGGACGGACGTAAGGGTCTTAACGGTGATATCCTCATCTGGTATCCTGTTCTGGGTCGTTCCTTCGAACTATCGTCAATGGGTATCCGTGTCGATAAGGAATCGCTGCTGCGTCAGCTTGAGATTGAGGGCAAGCAGGAGCGCGAACAGCTTTATTTCCACCAGCAACTGCTCAACGACAAGCTGCCTTTGAGTATTGGTGGCGGTATTGGTCAGAGCCGTCTCTGTATGGTGCTGCTGCATAAGGCTCATATTGGTGAGATTCAGGCCTCGATATGGCCCGAAGACATGCGCGAGGAGTGCCGTCAGCTGGGTATGCCCCTGATTTAATCCTTTGAGTGGCCTATGGAGATCGTCCTTGTCATATCTGTGATTGTCATCGCCGTCGTGGTGGTGATATTTGTGGTGCGCATGTATGAGTCGCGCATTACCGACCTCAAGGCTTCGTACGACAAACAGCTGCTTCAGACCAAGGAATCCTATGACCAGCAACTTCAGCAGACAAAAGAATCCTGCGACCAGCAGCTGCTTCAGACCAAAGCATCTTACGACCAACAACTGCAACAGACCAAGGAGGCTCATGAAGGACAGCTTGCTGCCTTGAAGGCCATGAACGAGGAACAGATCAAGAGTCAGCTGAACCTAATTAGGGAGCAGATGCAGACCACCTCGGAGAAGGTGTTGAAGATGCGTCAGGAGGAACTTGGCGAGAGAAATGTGGAGCAGGTCTCAAAGATTATAGACCCCTTGCAGAAGAGTCTGAAGGATATGAAGGAGGCCCTCGACAAGACCAAGGAACAGCAGACTGAGGCGATGACCCGTCTGGACGAGACCATCAAGATTAGCATGCAGCAAAGTGTGGCCATTGGTGAGACTGCCGACCGCCTGACACGTGCGCTGACTGGTGAGGTGAAGGTTCAAGGTAACTTTGGCGAGTTGAAGCTGAAACAGCTGCTCGAAGACCTCGAGTTGAAGGAAGGTGAGCAGTTTGACACCCAGGAGACGCTGAAAGACAAAGGTGGCAAGGGCCTGAAGGGCGACGACGGCAAGGGCTTGGTACCTGACTTTATCCTGCATTTCCCCAATAACCGTCATGTGGTTGTCGACTCGAAGATGTCGTTGACAGCCTACGAGCGCTATATGAATGCCGAGGACGGTACGCATGAGAAGAGCGAATTCCTGAAGTCGCACATCGAGAGCGTAAGGGCTCAGGTGAAGCGTCTGGCCAAGAAGGAATACACCAGATACCTGCCTGAGGGCTATAACCGTCTGAACTTCGCCATCATGTATGTACCCATCGAGGGTGCCCTGAACCTGGCGTTGCTGAACGATGCATCGCTGTGGCGTGAGGCCTATGACGAGGGCGTCATGATACTGGGACCACAGACTATGTATATGAACCTGCGTGTGCTGGAGATGATGTGGACCCAAGTGAAACAACTGGAGAACCAGCAGGCTATGGTGGATGCCGCCAATACGGTGATAGATCGCGTGCAGGACTTTGGACAGCGTTTTATAGAGGTGGAGTCGAGCATGAACGACACCGTGAAGAAAATGGCAAGACTGAAGATTACCACTGCCGATAGCGGTCCTAGTATTATCACCGCAGCACGCAACCTGCTGAAGGCTGGCGCAAAAGAGAACAAGAAGAAGAAACCGCTGGCAGAAATGGATGATACGGTGTTTCTGGAATGAAAGTGACACAAAAAAGTTAAAAGGTGAAAAATAAGAGGTGAAAAGTGATACAAAAGTGATGCTTTTCACTTCTTTTTCTTATCTTTGCATTCCAATAATAACAGAATATGGAAGAATATATTGTTTCGGCACGAAAGTACCGCCCTATGTCGTTCGACTCGGTGGTGGGACAGAAGGCGCTGACTACCACACTGAAGAATGCGGTGAAGAGCGGGAAACTGGCTCACGCCTATCTGTTCTGCGGTCCGCGAGGCGTGGGAAAGACCACTTGTGCACGTATCTTTGCCAAAGCCATCAACTGCCAGAATCCTACGGCAGAGGGTGAGGCATGTAACGAGTGCGAGTCGTGTCAGTCGTTTAACGAGCAGCGCTCGCTGAACATCTTTGAGCTCGATGCTGCATCGAATAACTCGGTGGAGCATATCAAGACACTGATGGAGCAGACCCGCATACCACCGCAGGTAGGCAAATACAAGGTGTTTATCATTGACGAGGTGCACATGCTCTCTACAGCAGCCTTCAACGCTTTCCTCAAGACGTTGGAGGAACCGCCTGCACACGTCATCTTTATCCTGGCTACCACAGAGAAACATAAGATTCTGCCCACCATCCTGTCTCGTTGTCAGATTTATGACTTTGAGCGCATGACGGTGCAGAACACCATTGAACACCTGAAGGAGGTAGCACAGAAGGAAGGCATCAAATACGAGGAAGAGGCGCTGGCAGTCATTGCCGAGAAGGCTGATGGCGGAATGCGCGACGCCCTCTCCATCTTCGATCAGGCCGCTTCGTTCTGTCAGGGAAATATCACCTATCAGAAGGTGCTGGAAGACCTGAACGTGCTTGACTCTGAGAACTATTTCCGCATCGTGGACCTCTCTATAGAGAATAAGGTGAGCGAGGTGATGGTGCTGCTCAATGATGTGCTGAACAAAGGCTTCGACGGGGGACTCCTCGTGCAGGGACTGGCCAAGCATGTACGCAACGTACTGATGGCGAAAGACCCTCAAACGCTGCCCCTGCTGGAGGTCAGCGAACAGGCACGTCAGCGATATACGGAACAGGCACAGCGTGCCGACACCCGTTTCCTTTATAGCGCACTGAGGGTGATGAACCAGTGCGACATCAACTACCGTCAGTCCAGCAACAAACGTTTGCTTGTGGAGCTGACGCTCATCGAGATAGCGCAGATTACCCAGCCGGCTGATGCGCCTGGCAGTGGGCTTCGGCCCAGAAGATTAAAATCCCTGTTTAAGCAACTGATTCAGCAGGCAAGGCCCAAGCAGACGGCTCCACAGGTGGCTGTGGCTGCGCCAAAGAATCATACCCAGAGCAAAGCGGATGCTCAGAGTGCTCAGGCCCAACAGCCTGCCAAGAAGGTAACCCTCAAGACATCGAGTCTAGGACTGTCGTGGAACAAGTTGAAACCCCAGAACCGCAAGATGGAGATCCTGCCAGGCACCCCTGGTGTGGAGGATAAGAGGGAACAGGAGTTCGAAGAGTTCACGCAGGACGACTTGGCGCTGCAATGGTTGTCGATGTGTAACCGTATGCCTCAGAAGCTAATCGGCATCGCAACTCGAATGAAGAACATGACTCCTGTGATTTTGGAGATTCCGGCCTTGGAGGTCGTGGTGCCCAACGAAATCGTGAAGGACGAGATGGAACTCATCAAGGGTAGTATTGTCAGTACCCTGAGGAAGTATCTTCATAATAATGCTATTACGCTGACCATCAGAGTGGCAGAGAAACAAGAACGCGAGGTGATTCTGACCCGCAAACAGCAGTTCCTCAAGATGGTTGACGACAATCCTGCCGTAGGACGGCTTTGCGAACTATTCGATTTAGTATTGACATAACAGAGAGATAGAGATATGAAGAAAATCAAAGAAATGGCAAAGGCTTTCTGGTCTATCCCCTACATGAAGTACCTCGTAGTGTTGGTGATAGGCGTAGTGCTCATAGGCTTTGTGGGTTCCAACAGCGTGTTGGCCCATTTCCAGAACAAGCTGCACATCAGCGAGTTGAGGGAAGAGATAGATCACTTTGAGAGTGAGTATCAGCGCGACCAGAGCGAGATACATCAGTTGCAGAGTAATCCGAAGGCGATGGAACGTATTGCCCGTGAGCGTTATTTCATGAAATATGCCGATGAGGAGATCTTTGTGTTGAACGACGAGGAGCATGCCTCAGAGAATACAAGCCATGAGACAGCTAAATAAAGTAGAGAACGCCATCTTCGTCATTGGTGCCCTGCTGATGTTGGCTGGAGCTATCGCCGGACTATTCCGTTGGCAGTGGTTCCCCTATGTCTATGCCGTAGGTGCTGTGTGCTTTGCCAGCATGCAGATGCTTCAGCGCTATGAGGGCAGCAACTTCACCATTCGTCGTCTTCGTCGCATCATGCTGTTGAGCGATGTGCTTTTCCTGCTCACTGCCGTACTGATGTTTGCAAGTCACGGAAATGCGTTGGGACTCGACTGGCTGTACTATCTGAATTATGTCAAGAACAACTGGGTGGTGCTGCTGTTGCTGGCATCCATCCTGCAACTCTATACAACGTATAGAATAAGTAACGAACTGGAAAAAGAGACAAAAAAAATCTAAAAGATTGCGCAATTGTTTTAAATTGCGCAAATTTTTTTTCGTAGTTCAATATATCATTGTACATTTGCATACGGTAAATGCAAATTGAACTATATGAAGAAACTATTACCTATATTCATCTTTCTGGCAGCGTTGACATCGTGTGCCGATTCGTATGTCATTGAGGGCTCATCCACTGTGCCGCAGTTAGACGGCAGCAAGCTCTATTTGAAAGTTCTCAAGGGCAACGAACTGACCAGTATCGACTCGTGTGAGGTGGTGCATGGGAAATTCCGCTTTAGTGGTTCGATGGATACCACCCAGATGGCCTCGCTGTATATGGACGACCAGAACATCATGCCGCTGGTGGTGGAGAAAGGTAATATCAATATCTTGATAGAAGGTAGCAAGCAGAAGGTGTCAGGCACCTTGCTGAACGACCGCCTGTACGAATTCCTGGAGAAGCACGACCGTCTGGCTAATCAGCTGGAAGAGCTGGATCATCGCTTTGGTCAGATGTTGCTTGACGGCATTGATGAGGCTGAGATTAATAAGACGCTGTCAGCCGAAAGTGATATCATTATTCAACAGGAAGATAGTTTGGTAACCGACTTCGTGACATCCAATTTCGATAATGTGCTGGGTCCGTTCGTGTTTGTAAGAATGACTTCTTCCATCCCACAGATTGAGCATATCCTGAGCAAGGCTCCTGATACGTTCAAGCGCCTTTCTGCTGTCGATGAATTCTATAAATTTGTGACTGGTGCTGGCGAAGCGCAGAATAATGAGCAGCCTGCAGCAACGTCAGGCTCTGAAATTGACGACGCCACGATTCAAAACATCCTGAATGGCAATGAGAACGCTAATTAAAGGAGGACGTATTGTCAACGAAGGAACGTGCTTCGAGGGTTCTATTGTCATCGATGGTGAGCAGATAGCCGAAATACTGAAATCGGGACAGCATCCCGAGACACCTGTCGACCAAACGATAGATGCCTCGGGATGTTACGTTTTGCCTGGTATCATCGACACGCATGTGCACTTCCGTGAGCCAGGAATGACGGAGAAGGCCGATATAGAGAGTGAGAGCCGTGCTGCCGCTGCCGGTGGTGTAACCTCGTATTTCGAGATGCCCAACACGGCGCCTCAGACCACAACGATAGAAGCCCTTGACGATAAGTTCCAAAGGGCGGCGAAGACGAGTCATGTGAACTATACGTTCTTCTTTGGCGCTACCAACGATAACGTGTCGCTTTTCGACAAGCTGGATGTGCATCGTATTCCTGGCATCAAGCTCTTTATGGGTAGTAGCACAGGCAATATGCTGGTAGATCGCGATGAGGCGCTGAACCGTATCTTCGCCTCTGCCCGTTTGCCCATTATGGCCCATTGTGAGGATACCGCCATCATCAACCGCAATATGGAGGAGGCCAAGAAGGCGTGGGGCGATGACCCGCAGGTCAGCCTGCATGCCTTGATTCGCAGCGAGGAGGCCTGTCTGGCTTCTACGACAAAGGCTGTGGATCTGGCCAAGAAACACAAGGCCCGTCTGCATGTGGCCCATGTGTCAACAGCCGAAGAGCTGGAGCTCTTCCCCCCCGTCTCCCTATGCAGCAACAATGTTGCTGCACAGAAGACGGCTGCAAACATAACCGCTGAGGCAACGGTAGGTCATCTCTTCTTCACGATGATGGACCACGAACGACTGGGGGCTCGCATCAAGGTGAACCCCGCTATCAAGAGTCCTGTAGATCAGTTCATGCTGCGCCAGGCCCTCAACGACGGACGCATCACGACGATAGCCACCGACCACGCACCTCATCTGCTCTCACAGAAAGAGGGCGGCTGTGCGAAGGCTGCCAGCGGAATGCCTATGGTGCAGTTCTCGCTGCCTACGATGTTGGAACTGGTAGACCAGAACGTGCTGACCATCGAACGACTGGTGCAGCTTATGGCCCATAACCCCGCCTTGCTCTTCGAGGTTCGTCAGCGTGGCTTTATACGCAAGGGCTATCAGGCCGACCTCGCCATCGTGCGCCCCAAGAGTCCCTGGACGGTGACCCCTGAGGTGATAGAAAGCAAGTGCGGCTGGAGCCCGATGGAGGGTCACACCTTCCAGTGGCGTGTGGAACAGACCATCTGTAACGGACATATAATATATAATAAAGGTGTGGTTGACCGCCAGTATATTGGTCAGCCTCTGACGTTCCGATGATACTTACCTACGACATCAGCGACCTTCAGCCCTACATCAACTGGGTTTACTTCTACTTCGCCTGGCAGCTCAAAGATAAAGCCGAACAGCAGCGAATCAGAAGCGAGGCCGAGACTTTCCTGCAGGAGTGTGAGGGCCACTATCAGGCTTATGCGCTCTTCCAGATTGTTGAGGCTCACGCCGAGGGAGAGGATGTTTTAGTGGAAAGAGGACGCATTCCTTTATTGCGGCAGCAGGAGGAGGGCTCGCAGTTCCTCTGTTTGTCCGACTTTGTATCGCCCGTTGCCGATAAGATAGGGCTTTTTGCTACCAGCGTCGATGCCGCTATGGTGAGTGACTTCGATGATGACCCCTATCAGAAGATGATGGCCCAGTTGCTGGCTGACCGCTTGGCTGAGGCTGCTGCCGAACGTATGCACGAAGAGGTGCGTAAACACTATTGGGGCTATGCCAAAGACGAGCAGTTGAGCATCGCTCAGATGCAGCAGGAGCAGTTTCAGGGCATACGTCCTGCAGTGGGTTATCCCTCGTTGCCCGATGCCAGCCTGAACTTCGTGCTCGACGAACTGCTTGATTTTCAGCAGATTGGCATCAGCCTGACGGAGAGCGGCGCTATGCGTCCTCACGCCAGCGTCTCTGGCTTGATGCTATCTTCCCCTGAGTCGCACTATTTCAGTGTGGGCCGTATTGGTGAGGATCAGTTGGCCGATTATGCCCGCCGCCGACAGATGCCCATTGACAAAATGAGAAAATTCCTAACAGCAAATCTATGAATAGTATATTTACCACAACGATCACCCTCCTGGACCCCGACACCTATATCTATATAGGGTGGGGCATCCTCATACTCCTCACAGTACTGCTTGTGCTGCTGTGGCGCTTCAGCAAGCGCCTCTGGCTGAAAGTAGTACTCACGGCGCCCCTCATGTTTCTTTGGCTGGTGTTCCTTTATGGTTCCTACGTTGGAGTGAATCAGTTCAGGGTGCGTTATATTGAACTGACCTTCAACGATCTGCCGCCCTCGTTCGATGGCTATAAGATTGTGCAAATCAGCGACATACATTGTGGTACGCTGACAGGCTCTCGCCGTCATCTGCTGGAAGAGGCCATCGACAGCATCAATGCGCAGGATGCCGATATGGTGGTATTTACAGGCGACCTGCAGAATCGTGCTCCAAGGGAGATCGACCCCTTCAGGAAGCTGTTGTCGAGCATCAAGGCCAAGGACGGCATCTTCTCTGTGATGGGCAATCACGACTTTCCGCTGTATATGGAGGGCGACCCTATTATGAAGTCTGACACGCTGTGTGTGCGTGAGAATGTTGATGAGGAGTTAGGATGGCGCCTGCTGGTCAACGATCGTCAGTTTATCAAGCGAGGTGAGGAGAAGATCTATATCTCAGGAATGGATAATGACGGCGATGGTGTGCGCTTCCCCCAGAATGGTGACATACAGCACGCGCTCTATGGCCTCACCCCCAAGCATTTCGTCGTGATGTTGGAACACGACCCCTCAGCCTGGCGTCGTAAGATTCTGCCCCACAGTCATGTGCAGCTCACGCTGAGTGGTCACACCCACGGCGGACAGTTCTCGTTCCTGGGCTGGTCGCCGGCAAGCTTGAAATATAAGGAGTACAGCGGACTCTATTCCTTGGCGGGCCGCTATCTCTATGTCTCCAACGGTCTCTCGGGTGTGGTGCCCTTCCGTTTTGGCACGCTGCCAGAGATCTCCGTCTTCACCCTTAGAACATCAAAATCATCCGTCAACAAATGAAATACTTGTACAACACCTATCAATTACTGATTGCCTTACCACTCATCGTTATCGAAACGGTGATTATCTGCAGTTGCATCATCGTGGGCGCCGCCTTGGGCTTCGGCCATTTCTGGGCAAATTACCCGCCCCGTCTGTGGGCCCGCATCATCCTGTGGCTGCTGTTCATCCCAGTAAAGGTTGAAGGCCGCGATCGTCTCGACCCTAAGGAGTCGTATGTCTTCGTGGCCAACCACCAGGGTGCCTTCGACATCTTCCTGATTTATGGTCATCTGAACCGTAACTTCAAGTGGATGATGAAGTACCAGCTGCGCAAGATTCCCTTTGTGGGCTTTGCCTGTGCCAAGACGCATCAGATATTCGTCGACAAGCGTGGTCCCAAGAAGATCAAGGCTACCTACGACCTGGCCCGTGAGACGCTGCAGGATGGCACCAGCGTTACCGTCTTCCCCGAGGGCTCACGCTCGTATACGGGTCACATGGGTGTCTTCAAGAAAGGTGCCTTCATGTTGGCCGACGAGCTTCAGCTGCCTGTGGTGCCGCTGACCATCAACGGCTCGTTCAACATCATGCCTCGCACCCGCGACATGAAGTTTGCACGCTGGCATCGCCTCACGCTCACCATCCACGACCCCATCTATCCTGTGGGTAAAGGTCCCGATAATGTAGAGGCCACCAAGAACCAGGCTTACGACAGCGTGATGTCGGCTTTGGTGCCCGAGTATCAGGGTTTTGTTGAGAATCCTGACCAGTGAATAATAAAAAAATGAAAAATATGCGGCTATTTTAGACACATAGTCTATTTTTTCCGTATCTTTGTAACCGAAAACCATTTTTGAGCAATGAACAATAGCGACAGCATCGTCATTATTCCTACTTATAACGAGAAGGAAAATATCGAGAAAATCATCCGGGCCGTCTTTGGTCTGGAGAAGTGCTTCCATATCCTGGTGATCGACGACGGTTCGCCCGACGGCACCGCCAACATCGTGAAGGGACTCATGCAACAGGAGTTCAGCGACCGCCTCTTCATCGTAGAGCGTAAGGGTAAGCTGGGCCTGGGCACCGCCTATATCGCAGGCTTTAAGTGGGCGCTGGAGCGCGACTATGAGTACATCTTCGAGATGGATGCCGACTTCAGTCACGACCCCAACGACCTGCCTCGCCTCTATGGTGCCTGTCATGATGAGGGCTACGACCTGGCCATCGGCTCGCGCTATATCAGCGGTGTCAACGTGGTCAACTGGCCTATGGGTCGCGTGCTGATGAGCTATTTCGCCTCAAAGTATGTGAAGTTTGTCACAGGCTTCCCCATCCACGACACCACCGCAGGTTTCAAGTGCTACAAGCGTCGTGTGCTGCAGACCATCGAGCTCGACAAGGTGCGCTTCAAGGGCTATGGCTTCCAGATCGAGATGAAGTTCACCGCTTGGCGTATCGGCTTCAAAATCAAGGAGGTACCCGTCATCTTCGTCAACCGTAAGGAGGGTACCAGCAAGATGTCGGGTGGCATCTTCGGTGAGGCGTTCTTTGGCGTCATGCGTCTGCGTTGGGACGGCTGGACCCGTCACTATCCCCCCATGCCAGCCAATTAGTGGATGAAGATACAAGATATACAATCGCTCTATGCCCATCTGCCGCAAGTGTCGGCATTGGCAAAACTCGTGGGAGATAAGTCCGTCAAGACTATCTCCCTCGATGGTCTCTTGGCATCGTCGGCGCCGCTGGCCTTCAGTGCGCTGGCGCTGAAGTCGTCGGCCCGCATGCTGTTCATCCTCCAGGATGCTGAGGAGGCCGGCTATTTCTATCACGACCTCTGTCAGGTGATGGGCGACAAGCAGGTGCTCTTCTTCCCCTCCAGCTACAAGCGCGCCATCAAATACGGTCAGAAAGACCCCGCCAGCGAGATCCTTCGCACCGAGGTCCTCTCTTCTGCATCAGCTTGTGCGGCAGCAAAGAACCCTTTACCTGCAAAGAACCCTTCACCTTTCACCCTTCACCTTTCACCTTACATCGTTTCCTACCCCGAGGCTCTGGCCGAGATGGTGGTGACGCGCAAGCAGCTCGATGCCCGTCGATTGACCCTCGAACAGCAGCAGACCGTCAGCGTGGACGCTATCTGTAAGACGCTGCGTGAGTTTGGTTTCCGCGAGGTGGACTACGTCTACGAGCCAGGACAGTTTGCTCTTCGCGGCTCTATCCTCGACGTCTATTCCTATAGCCATGAGTTCCCGTTCCGCCTCGACTTCTTTGGCGACGAGATCGACTCTATCCGCACTTTCGAGGTGGAGAACCAGCTGTCGAAGGAGCGTTGCGACCACGTGGATATCGTGCCTGAGCTGACTGCCGTAGAGGAGAAAGAGTCCATCCTGAAGTTCCTGCCCGACGATACCCTGTTGGTCACGAAAGACCTGCAGTTTGTGCGCGAGACCATAGAGAATATCTATGGGGAGGGCTTCTCGCAGCAGGCCATGCAGGAGCGTCTGGCTAACGCTACAGAGATGGAAGCGCGAGAGATAGAGAAGGAGATGCAGCGCGACAGTCAGATTATCACTGGCTCGCAGTTTGCTAATGATGCTGAGCCCTTTAGAAAGATATTTCTCTGCCCTCCCTCCACCCTTCACCCGTCACCATCCGCCAAAATCAGCTTCAACATCAAACCCCAGCCCCTTTTCCACAAGAACTTCGACCTGCTAACGCAAGCCTTCGAAGACTATATCTTGAAGGGGTATAAACTCTATATCTTGGCTGATAGTGCCAAGCAGATTGAGCGTCTGAGAGATATCTTTGCCGAAAAACTATCCTCCCTTCACCCTTCTTGCGTCCCTTCGGTAGCAAGCGAGCATAGCTCGAGCGCACCATCCACCCTTCACCTGTTCCAAGGCGTTGACAAAACCCTCCACGAGGGCTTTGCCGACAACGACTTGAAAGCGTGCTTCTTCACCGACCATCAGATTTTCGACCGCTTCCATAAGTACAACCTCAAGAGCGACAAGGCCCGTAGTGGTAAGGTGGCGCTGACGCTGAAGGAGATTCAGCAGTTCGAGGTGGGCGACTATGTGGTGCATGTGGATCACGGCATCGGTAAGTTTGGCGGACTGGTACGAATGCCCATCAATTCTCCATCCACCCTTCACCCGTCACCATCCACCCAGTATCAGGAAATGATCAAGATCATCTACCAGCGTGGCGATGCCATCTACGTCAGTATCCACTCGCTGTATAAGGTGTCGAAATACAAGTCGCAGGACGATGGTCAGCAGCCCCGCATGTCAACGCTGGGCACAGGCCAGTGGGAGCGCCTCAAGGAGCGCACCAAGAAGCATATCAAGGATATAGCCCGCGACCTCATCAAGCTCTATGCGGCCCGTCGTCATCAAAAGGGCTTCGCCTTCAGCCACGACACCTACCTGCAGCACGAGCTCGAGGCGTCGTTCCTCTACGAGGATACCCCCGACCAGCTCAAGGCCACGCAGGATGTGAAGGCCGATATGGAGCAGTCGAAACCTATGGACCGCCTGGTGTGCGGCGATGTGGGCTTTGGCAAGACCGAGGTGGCTGTGCGTGCTGCCTTCAAGGCTGCTGTCGATGGCAAGCAGGTGGCGGTGATGGTGCCCACTACGGTGCTGGCCTATCAGCACTATCGCACCTTCTCCTCGCGCCTGAAGGACATGCCTGTGCGGGTGGACTATCTCACGCGAGCCCGCACCACCAAGCAGACCACCGCCCTGCTGAAAGACCTCGCCGAGGGTAAGGTCGATATCCTCATCGGCACACATAAACTCATAGGTAAGGGCGTGAAGTTCAAGGACTTAGGACTGCTGATTATCGACGAGGAACAGAAGTTTGGCGTCTCTACCAAAGAAAAGCTGCGCCAGATGAAGACCAATGTCGATACCCTCACCATGAGTGCTACGCCTATTCCCCGCACCCTGCAGTTCTCGCTGGTGGGCGCCCGCGACCTGAGTGTCATCCAGACGCCGCCGCCCAACCGCTATCCCATTCAGACAGAGATACATACCTTCTCGGCAGAGATCATCACCGATGCCATCAACTTCGAGATGAGCCGCAACGGACAGGTCTATTTCGTCAACAACCGCATCAACCAGTTGCACGAGATTGCCGAGATGATTCATAAGTACATCCCCGACTGCCGCGTTGCCATTGGTCACGGACAGATGAAGCCCGAGGAGCTCGAGAAGATAGTGCTCGACTTCTCCAACTACGACTACGACGTGCTGCTCTCTACGACTATTGTGGAGAATGGCATCGATATCCCCAATGCCAACACCATCATCATCAATGGAGCCCATTATTTCGGACTCTCCGACCTGCATCAGATGCGTGGACGTGTGGGCCGTGGCAATCGCAAGGCCTTCTGTTATCTGCTCGCGCCGCCCCTCGCGGCCCTGCCTGTCGACAGCCGTCGCCGCCTCGAGGCCCTCGAGAACTTCTCCGACCTGGGCTCAGGCATCAACATCGCCATGCAGGACCTCGACATCCGTGGTGCCGGCAACCTCCTTGGTGCCGAGCAGTCTGGTTTCATCTCCGACCTTGGCTACGAAACCTACCAAAAGATTCTCAACGAGGCGATGGCGGAGCTCCGTAATGAGACCCCAGAGTTTTCGAAGAGTGAAGAAGGAGGAAGGAGAACTGATGAAACCTCTCAAGGCAGAAAGAAAGGCTTGCCAAGTAATCATAATTCTCAATTTGATTTCGTCTCCGACTGCAACCTCGAGTCCGACCTCGAGATGTACTTCCCCGACAATTACGTGCCCAGCGACTCAGAGCGTATGCTGCTCTATCGCGAACTCGATAATACCCGCAATGATCAGGAATTAGAGGCCTATCGTCTGCGCCTTATCGACCGTTTCGGTCCTCTGCCGCCGCAGGCCGAGGAGCTGCTGCAGGTGGTGTCTCTGCGTCGTTATGGAAAGAGCTTGGGTTGCGAGAAGATCATGCTCAAGCAGGGTCGTATGTTCCTCTATTTCGTCTCCAACCCACATAGTCCTTTCTACGAAAGCGACACCTTTGGTCGCATCATCGACTTCGCCACCCAGAACCTCCGCCGCTGCAATCTGCGTGAACAGAACGGCAAGCGCTCCCTCGTCATCACCGATGTGCCCACCGTGGGCGAAGCCGTCAACGTCCTAAAGACTATTTAAGTTTCACCTTTCACCTTTCACCTTTCACCGCTTTCTCAACGGCATTCTTGATGGGTTCGGGCCCAGGAAAACCTATCTCTTTGTATGTCTGGTTACCCTTGGCGTCATACACCACGTAGGTGGGAATACCCTGCGACTCATATTTCTCCAGCACATACAGGTACTGCTCCTTCGTCAGGTAGTAGTGGTCGCCGTCAATGTCCTTGATCATCTCCTGCCACGTATCCAGGGGCGATGTGGGCGAGGTGATATATACGAACTGCACGTTCTTGCCTTTCATCTCCTCCTTCATCGGCTTCAGCGCCTGGTGTCCTGCCCTACAGGGTCCGCACCATGTGGCCCACACGTCGATGAGCACCGTCTTTCCCTTGTATTTGTCCAGGATGGTCTGTAGGATTTTCTCTGGAGCCACGTTGTCATATTTCTGGTAGAACACGTTCTCTTTCGCCACCCGCTGCTGTGCGTCGCGCAGCTGCTTGCCGATGGTCTTGTTCTGTGCCGCTCCCGTCATTGCCACGAGCACCAGCACCACTGTCATCACTAATTGTTTCATCATCATTCTATTGTTTTGTTGGTTTTATGCCGCAAATATAGGAATTATTTTCGAGACCTCCAAATCCATCAGCAATTATTCCGCAAAAAATAGTTTATAATTAATTTGTAAATGTTTTTCACGGGTCGCAAGTCCGACTCCATTTTGCCGCTTAACTTAAGAAAATTATCTCGCTAGCTAAGAAAAAATATTTCTCTAGTTAGGGCGCAAATTTTATCTTTCTTATGACGATACAAAGGTACAAAATCTTGATAGCGGTTCATGAATACTTTGTAAGAATTATTTATTTACAACATTTCCCAAACATTGCAGTTGCTGCAGTGTTGCAGTTAGAAAATAGACTTGCGAAAACTGAAAAATATATCTATAATATATATATTATATATAATATATATAATTATAGCACTTTTCTGAGGTCGTGAAGGTACCCTTTCGAGAACTGCAACACTGCAGCAACTGCACATTTCTTTTTTTAATTTTTTTTGCCCTCCATGCAATGTTTTGGGGTGGGGGAGCGTATATATAAACAGAAGACCATAAAAAAATGATAGAAACAGACATAGACCTGATAGCGGGACTGAGGAAACAAAGTCCCAAAGCACAGCAGCAGATGCTCGACCGCTATGGCCGCGACGTCTTTGCCCAGGTGGCGAGACTGGTGCCCGGCATAGAGAATGCGGAGGAGGTGTATCAGGATGTGTTTGTGAAGGTCTTTAAAAATATAAATAGGTATGACGAGGGGAAGTCGGCGCTGAGGACGTGGATACTGCGCATTGCCTACAACGAGGCCATCAGCTTTCTGAGACACCAGCGACCAACGATGGTGTATATAGAGGACAGGGAAGGCGAGGCGGACAGCCTGTCGGAGACGGAGGTGGAGGAGACGCTGGGCCACGCCAACGCAGAGACGGTGCAGATAATAAGAGCCGCGCTGAAGCACCTGCCACCCGACGAACGCGCCATCATCACGATGTTCTATTACGATGAGCTAAGTCTGAAGGAGATAGCCGAAATAACGGAGTCGATACCTACGACGGTGGCCTCGAAACTGAGCCGAACGAGAAAGAAACTTTGTAGAATCATCAATATGTTACGATCATGAAGGAGGAACAACTCAATACTCTTAGGGAACAGGACAAGAACCTGCGCGACGCCATCAGAATGGAAGAGGCGGAGATGCCGCAGATGCCTGCCGACCTGAACGCCCGACTGATGCAGCGCATGGCGCAGGAGCCACGAAAGGCTCGTACCCGCACCATCTGGCCTTGGATAGCAGCAGCCTGTGTGGCTGGCGTGATGATGATATGGCTGACACCACCCAAGGAACAGATGCCAACAGTGGCCATGCAGACCCCAAGCCAGCAGACCCCATCCCCAACCCTTCCCCTGAATGGGAAGGAAGAGGTTAGTGCAGAGGTCTCAAAGGTGGAAGAACCCGTGGTGGCGAAAGTGGAGAAAAAAGAGGTGCCTCAGAGAACTCCCAGAGCTAAGAAAGTCCAAGATGCTCAGAAGACTCTTACTCCTCAAGCCGCAGATGTTTGCAACGACTTGGCTGCTGTGCAAGAGCAAGAAGAATCTACTCCCCTCCCTTCAGGCGAGGGGCAAAAGGGTGAGGCTGTTGTCACACTGACGGAGCACGATATCCCCATCACCCGTCCAGAGAACTATAAATACACCCCTGAGGAGCTGGCTCTAATGCGAAAGCAAGCTAACGAGGCCTATCTGAAATGGGTGCAACTGGAGCTCGAGATTTCAAAGTATAATTTGGAACAGACAGCACAGAAGTGAAAAGGTAAAAGAGTAAAAAAGTAAAAAAGTAAAAAGGTAAAAAATAACGCGATATGAAACGAATAATGATTTTGCTGCTCATTGCTTGCAGCGCAACAATAACCACTAGTGCCCAGCAGAAGAAGGCCACAGTTGACAATACGCCTTACAACGTGAAGGCCCTGTTCTATACATTCCTCAAGTCGTGGGGCGCCCCCTCCGACGAGGTCTATTCCGTTCAAAGGAATCCTAACACCAACCAGATTGAGTCGAGCGTCAAGATTACCCACTTTGTGGCCAATGTCAATACTGGCACTGTGCGACAGAACATGTCTGCCATCGGTGACGCGTTTAAGAAGGATGAATCGAGAGCTTATCAGCTGCTCCACCTGGCACCTGGAAACAAAGAGTCGCTCGCGCTGAGTGCTGTCAACGAAAACGGACAGAGAACCTCCTACCTTGTCCGCGGCGCTGACTACGAGGAAATGTGGCTCCTATGCGCCAAGAACCCAGAGAACCCCAAGCTGCGCGATGCCTACGCCATCAAGTGGTCTATGAACGACGATAAGAGCAAGGCCCTCGGAGCCATCTATCAGATCACCTCGCTGCGTCCTGACTTGTATGAGCAGAACATGAGCGCCAGCATCTTCAACGATGGTCAGAACCTCACCACCAAGACATTCAGAATTGACGGTCGTGTGGGCGAAGACCTGACGGACAGCCTCTACGTGGTCTATATGGCTGATACTGCCGAGGAACTCGACAAGGTTGCCGACGATGCCTTCGTGGCTAAGATGCCTGTGGTGGGCAAGCGTTTCTCGTTCAGCGTGGAACTTGACAAGCGCAAGGTTGGCCGCATCCGTACCGTGATGTCTGACGGCTCGCTCTGCCAGTTGTGGACGAACCTCGACTTCGTGCCTGGCGAGACCTATCGCATCACCACTCATAATGGTTATTACGATGCCGACAACGACTACGAGCAACGTGTGGGCCGCTACTCCGGCAAGAGCCTGCTGAACGACCTGCAAAGACGGGGCATTGACGACCAGACGGTGGAGGTTGCCGACACCATACCCGTAGTGCAGGATGGCGATGTGATACAGGTAACACGGGGACAGGAAGCCTCCAGTATGGAAGCATGGTTCAAGACCATTTCGCCGCAACAGCAGGCAATGCTGATGTTCAAAGGTAAAAATGTCGAGGCTGGCATCAAAAGGGTCAAGGCGTCATATGAACCTCTTGGGAGAATCATGAGAGACACCCCGTCGCTTCTCCTCGACAATAACAAAGGCATCAATCAGATGTTTGAGAATATCACTGCACAAAACAAGGCATTGGACAAAAGTGTCCAGGAGTTCCAGGAGGCTTTATTCTCACTGAATCCCCCTGTCAGTGTGCGACAGAGTTATTATGCCGATGCCTTTAGGGAGATACTGAATACCCTCACTGATCAGAACAAGGGCTTTACAGAGATTTACTCAAAGACCGGCTCGCTCCCGAAGTCTGCCCAGAAGACGCAGAAGTACATCAATAAGCTCATAGGGAAGTATGCAAATGAGATGATGAAGAACCTCGGGCTGACGAAGAAATAACAGTGTAAATGAAAACAACAGCGGGCTTGCCGAGAGTGGCAAGCCCGTTGTTGTTTTATTGTGGCTGGACGCTGTTGCAGCGCTCGGTATAGAAGGTCTTGAAGTCATCCCATTTATAATAAGGATAGAGGTCGGAGGGCAGAGGCAGGGTGGACTCGATGCCGTTGAGTAGGCACTTGATGAGGATGGGGTCGCCTGCCTTCTTGCTGCGATAGAAGATGAGCTGCAGGTTCGAGGCCTTGCCAGTCTCCCACGTCTGGTAGCAGTTCTTCACCTCGTAGGGGTCCTCGGGGTCGATGTCGGCACCATTGATGCCCATCAGCACGGTGAGGGGACCGAGACAGGTGTCGTGACCAAAGCGCAGGTCGGCCAAGCGTTTGGTGCTGCCGTTGAGCACGTTGTCGGCCTTCTTGATGATGTCGCGCAGAATGGGAATCATGTCGTAGCGGGGCTCAAAGACCCAGGTGTAGCCACCTAGGTTCTCGTTCTCCCAGCGTGCAGCCAGTTCCTGGTCGGTGATGATATTGCCCATCATGCCCTCATGACCGATGCTGGGCAGCGAGGTGTAGAGGTTGATGAGGTTGCTGGCGATGTGGTGGGGAGTGCCGGGCAGACCCTCGGTGCTGGTGAAGACGCGTGGGATGATCCGTTCGCGCAGGCCGTCGTTATACTTGAACTGCTGGCGGTTCTGTTCGAAACGTGGACGAGACTTTGGGTATGTCTGGCGCAGCGGGTTCTGACGATCGTCGGGCTTCACGCCGTCGAGCACCTTACGGGCCGACTCCATGCGAATCTCAATCTTGGGGTTGCATTGCTTCAGCTCCTCGCAGAACGAGGCCATGCTGACCACGCAGCGTCCCGTGAGCGACGAGATGGCATAGACGTCACCACCATTCTTGAACACCTCCTTGAAGTCGCGATACATGGTGCGGGCGATATACTGATGCTGTTCCCAGCCCAGGTCGCTGAGCTCGCTGACGCTGACGGCCAACTCGCGCTTGGCGGCGTCGTACTTTGTGCGGAAAGCCTCGCCCTCGGGCGTCAGCTGGTGCTGGCGGTGGGCTTTGGTCAACAGCGAGTCGAGCTCACGATAGAGCGCATCGTTCCAGTAGTAGCGCGAGCCGTGACGTCCGTAGTGGCTGATGTAAAACGCCTTGTAGCCCTTGGGGGCCTTGGTCATCGTCTGTGCCTCGTACGAGTAGGGATAGTCGGTACCGTAAGCCTTGCGGGGGTCAGACTTGAGTTGTTCGAGGGCTGGTGCGCCCTGAGCCCATGTGGTCAGCGCTAAGGCGACCAGAAGCAGGAGGTTGAGGATTCTTTTCATTGTTGTTCCTTTTTATGAGGTAGCGTAATAATTAATGTTTTATGATTGTGGCTACAAAGATAAACAATTCTTTGGAAATAAGCAAGGGCTTGGTGAAGTTTTCCTATGGCAGAGGGGCGATTTTGAGTACTGTTGTGTCATTTTGTCGTGCTTGGCTGTCATTTTGGCGCGCTTTTCCGCACTGGCACCAATGTTGCATTTTATGAAGCGAGCAAGGTGCTCAGAAACAATAAAAATAACGTTTAACAATTAAATAAAAACATAGGAGGACAAAACTATGACACCAATGATGAGAACAAACAACTGGATTCCTGCAGTGTTCAACGACTTTTTCGACACCGACTATATGCCGCGTGCTAACAGTACCGCTCCGGCAATCAACGTGAAAGAGACCGATAAGGCCTATGTAGTGGAACTGGCCGCTCCTGGCATGAAGAAGGAGGACTTCAACGTACACATCAACGATGAGGGCAACCTGATCATCAAGATGGAGAAAAAGGATGAAAAGAAGGAGGAGGACAAGAGCGCTCGCTATCTGCGTCGCGAATTCTCGTACTCGAAGTTTGAACAGACGCTGCTGCTGCCCGACGATGTGAAGAAGGAGGACATCACGGCAAAGGTAGAGCACGGCGTGCTCACCGTAGAGCTGCCGAAGGTGGTAGAAGAGAAGGTGAAGGTTTCAAGGCAGATTGATATCTGCTAAGGGTACAGAAAGTAAAAGCCCCGCCAGTCGGCGGGGCTTTACTTTTATCCTTGTTTGTCAAGTTCTGCGAGATTCTCAGCAATCATCTCGTCAGTAACGGTGTAGTTCTGCAGGTCGCCCTTGATATAGGCCTCGTAGCTGGGCATGTCGATGAGTCCGTGACCAGAGAGGTTGAACAGGATGACCTTCTCCTCACCAGTCTCCTTGCACTTCAGGGCCTCGCGGATGGTGGCGGCGATGGCGTGGGTGCTCTCAGGAGCAGGGATGATGCCCTCGGTACGGGCGAAGAGCATACCTGCCTCGAAGGTCTCGAGCTGAGGAATATCGACGCCGTGCATCAGTCCGTCCTTGATCAGCTGCGAGATAATCATGCCGGCACCGTGATAGCGCAAACCACCAGCATGGATGTTTGAGGGCTTGAAGTTATGGCCCAGGGTGTACATGGGCAGCAGGGGCGTGTAGCCGGCCTCGTCGCCAAAGTCGTAGCGGAACTGTCCGCGAGTGAGCTTAGGACAGCTGTCGGGCTCGGCAGCGATGAACTCGGTAGTCTTGCCATCGAGCAGGTTGTGGCGCATGAAGGGGAACGAGATGCCGCCGAAGTTTGAACCACCGCCGAAGCAGCCAATCACGATATCGGGATACTCGCCTGCCATCGCCATCTGCTTCTCAGCCTCCAAGCCGATGATGGTCTGGTGCAGACCAACGTGGTTGAGCACAGAGCCCAGTGTGTATTTACAGTTGGGAGTGGTGGTGGCTAGCTCTACAGCCTCAGAGATGGCGGTACCCAGAGAGCCTGAGTGGGTGGGGTCCTTGGTCAGGATGTCCTTACCAGCACGGGTGGACATCGAAGGAGAACCCTCGACCACAGCGCCGAAGGTGCGCATGATGCTGGAGCGATAGGGCTTCTGCTGCATGGTGATCTTCACCTGATAGACAGCGCAATCCAAACCGTAGATCTTGGCGGCATAACTCAGAGCGGCGCCCCACTGGCCGGCACCAGTCTCAGTGGTGACGTTGGTGGTGCCTTCCTGCTTGGCATAGTAGCACTGGGGCAGGGCAGAATTGATCTTATGTGAGCCTAAAGGGTTGGTACTCTCGTTCTTGAAATAGATGTGGGCGGGAGTACCAAGTGCCTCTTCGAGGGCGTAGGCGCGCACCAGCGGCGTAGAACGGTAGTACTTGTATTTTTCGAGTACGTCCTCGGGAATGTCAATCCAGCGGTGCTCGGTGTCCAGCTCCTGTACGCAGCACTCGCGTGGGAAGATATGTGCCAGGTCGTCCACACCCAGAGGCTGCTTGGTAGCCGGGTGGATGGGAGGCATGGGTTTGTTGGGCATGTCTGCCTGAATGTTATACCACTGTGTTGGGATTTCACTCTCCTGGAGGATGAATTTCTTTTGTTTGCTCATACTTTTTTTAATTATTGGTTTAGTGTTTGCGCTGCAAAGTTATAAAAAAATATCAATTCTCAATTATCAATTCTCAATTATTTTGTAACTTTGCACGCCGAAATGTGGATTATTGCAATTATATTAGTTTATTTTGCAGTTCTGATGGCTATCAGCCGACTCGCTGCCAAACGAACGACGAATGAGACCTTCTTCAGGGCCAACCGTCGTTCGCCCTGGTATATGGTGGCCTTCGGTATGGTGGGGGCCTCGATATCGGGGGTGACGTTTGTCAGCGTGCCGGGTATGGTGCTCTCGTCGCAGATGACCTACCTGCAGGTGTGCTTAGGATTCATCGTGGGTTATCTGGCGGTGGCCTTTGTGCTGCTGCCTGTCTATTACAAGCTGAACCTCACGTCTATCTATACCTATCTGGGCTTGCGACTGGGCTCGCATTCCTATGAGACGGGGGCGTGGTTCTTCCTGCTGTCGAAGATGATTGGGGCGGCGGTGAAGTTCTACGTGGTGTGTATCATCCTGCAGCAGTTTGTGTTCGACGCGCTGGGTGTGCCCTTCTGGGTCAACGTCATCGGTATGGTGCTGCTCATCTGGCTCTACACACGAAAGGGTGGGGTGCGGACGCTGGTCTTTACGGACACTTTTCAGACCATCTGCCTGTTTTCGGCGCTACTCCTTATTATATATATGGTGATGCGACAGATGGACTTCTCGCTGACGGATGCCTTCAGGGCTGTGGCTGATGATGAGAGGAGTAGGGTGTTTGTGATGGACGACTGGCAGTCGCCGCATAATTTCTGGAAACAGTTTCTGAGTGGTGCGTTTATCGTGATTGTGATGACGGGCCTCGATCAGGATATGATGCAGAAGAACCTGACCTGTCGCACGCTGCGCGAGGCGCAGAAGGATATGTGCTCCTATGGTGTGGCCTTCGTGCCTGCCAACCTGCTGTTCCTCTCGCTGGGCATCCTGCTGGCGCAACTCTTTGAGTCTCAGGGCGTCACCATTCCCACTAAAGGCGATGAGCTCCTTCCAATGTTTGTCTCAGGCGCAGCCAACTATTCTCCCTTCACCCTTGACCTTTCACCCGTCACCATTCTCTTCGCTCTCGGCATCGTGGCGGCCTCGTTCTCTTCTGCCGACTCGGCGCTGACGTCACTCACCACCAGTTATTGCGTGGATATCCGCAAACGTACAGACGATGAACGGCTGCGCAAGCGTACTCATCTGATTATCTGTGGGTTGTTCGTGGTTTTCATCCTGCTGTTTCATGCCCTGAACAGCACGTCACTCATCGATGCTATCTACACCATCGTGTCATATACCTACGGTCCGTTGCTGGGACTCTTTGCCTTCGGACTCTTTACAAAGCGACAGGTTCGCGACCGTCTGGTGCCGCTGGTCTGTGTGGCCTCGCCCTTCGTGTGCTATGGCGTCGATACCCTTGCGCAAAGCCTTTGGGACTATCATTTCGGCTATGAACTGCTGATGCTCAATGGCTTGCTCACCTTCCTTGGATTGCTGGGACTATCGAGAAAAGCTGAGGGCACCTGTGAATGATGGTCTAGGGCACTTGTGAATGATGGCCTGAGGGCGACTATTTATTGTGCTGCTCAATATATTCGCTGGGCTGAATGCCAAACTCTTTTCTGAAACAGGTGGCAAAATATTTCGGGTCTTTGAATCCTACCTTATATGCTAAGTCGCTGACACGCAGGTCGCTCTGTGTCTCTGCCATCCTCTTGGCCTCCTTCATGCGGATATCGCGGATATAAGCGGTGACGTTCAAGCCCGTCAGAGCCCTTAGCTTGTTGTAAAGCGTTGATTGTGAGGCGCCCATCTCGCTGGCAAAGGCATCGCGATCGAAGTCGGAATCGTCCAAATGCTTATGTACACAGGCGTTGGCGCGCTGCAGGAACTCTTCGTCAGGTGTTGCTGGACGGGGCTCTTCCTCCACAGCGGCGGCGGTGGCTCTCTCGCCCACAATACGTATGCGGTTCTCTATGATATTGTTGATGCGCAGTTCCAGGTCGCCCAAACGGAAAGGCTTCGTCACATAGTCGTCGGCACCTAACAGCATGGATGCCTTGCGGTCTTCCTCATGGGCTTTGGCCGAGATGAGGATGATGGGCAGATGGCTCCATTCGGGCGTCGTCTTGATCTGACGGGTGAGCTCGTTACCGTCCATCTCGGGCATCGACACATCCGAGACAATTAGGTCTATAGGCTCTTTGCTGATGATGTCGAGGGCGGCAGCACCGTTGGTGGCTTTCAGGATGTTGAAGCGGTTGCTGAGCAGCGTCTCCATCAGCATCAGCAGTTCCTCGTTATCCTCCACCAGCAGTATGCGGTAGAAATGTGAGCGGTCCACTTCCTGGTGTTCCTCAGTGGTGTCGGGCTGTTCCAGCGAGCTCAGGTCTATAATATTATTGTTGGGCTTGGCGAAGTCAATCTGGTGCTGGTCGTCAATCTGGGAGGGGGCGAAGGCCTCTTTCTTGATGGGCAGCGTCACGGTGAAGGTGGTGCCGATAGTCTGGTCGCTCTGACAGGTGATAGTCCCGTTGTGCAGATATACCAGGTCGCGTGTCAAAGCCAGTCCCAGACCAGTGCCGTGTACCTTCATCCATCTGTAGTCGCCGTCGTAATAGCGTTTGAACAGCTGTTTCATCCTGTCGGCAGGAATACCTATTCCGTTGTCAATCACCTGGATGACGATCTGGTCGAAATACTCATTTGTCCTCACCTTTAACTGCACCATACCTGGTGTGCGGGTGTATTTGGCGGCATTCGACAGGAGGTTGTAGATGATTTTGTCCAATTTGTCGGTATCTATCCAGCCCATCATCGACTTCGGCGTACACTGAATGGAGAACGCCAGTCCTTTTTTGTGCATCAGCGGTTCTATACAGAGTGCGGTCTGACGGATATACTCCATCACGTCGCCCTGTGCCACCTTCAGCTTCAGTTCACCCGACTGCGACTTGCTGGTTTCCAGGATCTGTTGCAACAATCGCGTCATGCGTTCCACATTCAGTTCCATGAGTGCGTAATCCTTCGCATAGCGGGGCTCTTGGTCGCGCAATCGCTCTATCGAAGCCCCAATAACGGTGAGGGGAGTGAGCAGCTCATGTGAGATATTTGTGAACACCTGATCCAGTTGCATGCGTTTTTTGATGTTCACATTACGCTGATAATGCCACCTCGCAATGAAAAATATGGCGATGGCTGTCAGAAAAATGGCAATATAATGAAAAACTGACATCTTATTAATCTTCTTTTTGGTTTAAAATTCGTGAGCGAAAGTAATATTTTTCTGCTAAATCTCCAAATATTTTGCCCAAAAAGTGTGTTTTTGGGTTTAATTTTCGTGATTTTAGGTAGAAAATGAGTTAAATAACGCATTTTAAACTCTAATTAACTATCATTGAACCTCTGTTTGTGTAGAATGCCTTATCTTTGCACATGAAAAAGATTTTTAATGGTTAAGGTTTATGGTTGATTAATTTAGTTGGGAAAGCCTCGCTGTGAAGCGCGGCTTTCTTTTTTTTACCAAACAAACACAAAAAAGGGGCGGATGCTTATTGCGTCTGCCCCTTTCTTATACTATTATTATTTCTGTTCTTCTTTTCTTATTGCTTCTGCAGATATCTCTTATTGGTTCAGCAGATAGCGTTCGGCCTCAATGGCTGCTTGACAGCCTGTACCAGCGGCGCTAATGGCCTGACGATATACTGGGTCGGCACAGTCGCCAGCCACGAATACGCCAGGAATCTTGGTCTTGGGCGTACCGTCAATCTTCTTCAGGTAGCCTACCTCGTCAGTATCGAGCCATTCCTTGAAGATATCTGTGTTGGGCTTGTGACCAATAGCCAGGAAGAAACCGTCGATGGCGATATCTACCATCTGCTCGTCAGCCTCACCCTTGCGCTTCACCAGGTGCGCACCTTCTACGCCATTCTCACCAAACAGTCCTACGGTGTTGTGCTCAAACAGTATCTCGATGTTCTCGCGCTCCATAACGCGCTGTTGCATCACCTTTGAGGCTCTCAGGTAGTTTTTACGAACAATGAGGTATACCTTCTTACAGAGACCGCTCAGATATAGTGCGTCCTCGCAGGCTGTGTCGCCACCGCCTACTACTGCTACAGTCTTCTTGCGATAGAAGAATCCGTCGCAGGTGGCACAGGCACTCACACCGTTGCCGTTGTATTTTGTCTCGTCAGGCAGACCCAGGTACTTTGCTGAGGCACCTGTAGCGATGATAACGGTGTCAGCAATGATTTCCTCACCAGCATCGTCCCAAGCTTTGTAGGGCGCCTCTGAGAAGTCCACCTTCACAATCTCGCCATCGCGGATATCGGTACCGAAGCGCTCGGCCTGTTGGCGCAGGTCCATCATCATCTGGTTGCCGTCAACACCCTCAGGATAGCCTGGGAAGTTCTCCACCTCGGTGGTCTGGGTCAACTGTCCTCCGGGCTGCAGTCCACAGTACTCCACAGGGCTCAGATTGGCTCTGGAGGCATAGATGGCTGCGGTATAACCCGCAGGTCCGCTACCTATAATTAAACATTTCGTATTCATAATTAGAAATTAGTAATTATGATTAGTATTATTTCAGCAGCTCTTCAATCTGCTTGGCAATGTTCTCAAGCTTCTCGGTAGGCTCGAAACGGGCTACAACGGCACCCTTCTTGTTGATCAGGAACTTGGTGAAGTTCCATTTGATGCCTGGTGTCTCCTTATAGTTGGGATCAGCCTTGCTGAGCATATCGTCAAGGATATGTGCTATGGGGTGCTCCATGTCCCAGCCTGCAAAGTTCTTCTGTTCTGACAGGAACTTAAACAGCGGCTCGGCATCGTCACCAGTAACCTTCACCTTCTTGAAACGGGGGAACTCTGTGCCAAAGTTCACCTTACAGAACTCGTGGATGCTCTCGTCAGTGCCAGGAGCCTGTTGTCCAAACTGGTTGCAGGGGAAGTCCAGAATCTCGAATCCCTGACTATGATACTGCTCATAGAGCTTCTCCAGTTCTTCGTACTGTGGTGTGAATCCGCATTTTGTGGCTGTGTTTACGATGAGTAATACCTCGTTGGCATACTCTTTCATTGATACATCCTTACCTTTTCTGTCTTTGACAGTGAAATCATAAACAGTTCTCATTTTCTTGTTGTATTGGTTAGTTTGATTGTTGTTATTTCGTTTTTACTTGTTTTCGTTTACTTTTTTGTCAGTCCCCAGAGCTTCTTGATGGTCTCAAGATCCTGAGTCTCAACGCTGTTTTCTATATCATCGGGTAGGTTACAGAAGAAGTCGATACCATCGTTCCTGCCTTCGTGCTTACTCGTTTTCTGTTCCAGTTCGCGAATGCTGATGACGTAGTCTCCCAGCTTGTCATTGGAGTGGTCGCTGCTGAGGTGTTCTACCCAGAAGGCCATTGCCTGATGGGTGCCGTTGCTGCGCTTCAGCAATAGAGCCATATAGAAATAGCGGGGTACGATAAAGCCGCTACGTGTGCGACAGAGAATATAGTCCTCGCGGTCTATAGTGCCGCCCTTGACGACAAACAGCGTATCATTGCCAGTAATCTTTCTGCCCCAGTCATTGCGTACGAAAGCTTCCATCTTTGACCAGATGCCTGTGTTGAAGTTCTCGCCCTGCGGAAACATGTTGGTCATATAGTAGGTCTGACCATTAGCATCCATCGATGCCACGCGATCTTCCGATGCACAGATATGTCCTCGTTGGAAGTATGAAAAGCCTTTGTCTGGATAACTGCTGCCGCTGAATTCTCCTGTGACACTTGGTTGTTCGTATGCTGGTATGTCGGGGTCTTTCTGGAAGGGATCGCCGCTCCAAGTCCTGCCGTTCCATGTGGCTCCGTCCCATTGGCCTCTGCTCCAGTTCTTCACCTTGTTATCTTTAGTGAAATAGAAGGCTGTCCAGCGCTGAGCCTTCAGGTCGTGGTCCCATTCCAGCGAATACGTAGTGCCGTATTTTGATGTACTATGGGTAATCACCGTACTGTTTCCGCTACTGATGTGCGGAAATTCCAGTCCGGCATAGCGGGCTATGTTCTTGTTCTCGTTGCCCGTAAATGTCGAGGTGCCTCCCTCGTCATCATCGCCACATGCCACGAATGCTATGGAGATAACCAGGAGAGAAAGTACTCTGTTTAGTTTCATTGTTTCTGTGTTATGCCAATGAAGGTGCGTACAAGGCATATGCAACTACCCTGGACGCACCTTCTGTAAGTGTCATTTCCTAGAAATATCTTACTTCTTCGAAGCCTTACCGTAGCGGCTCATGAACTTATCGACGCGACCAGCGGTGTCGACGAGCTTGCTCTTACCAGTGTAGAAGGGGTGAGAGCTGCTAGAGATTTCTACTTTTACCACAGGGTAAGTTTCGCCTTCGAACTCTACAGTGTCATTAGTCTTTGCAGTAGACTTCGTAAGGAACATATCGCCGTTGGACATGTCCTTAAACACGACGGGGCGATAGTTTTCGGGATGAATTCCTTTTTTCATTTCTTTATTGTAACTATTTATAAATAATGTTCATGCGCACGTGTAGTGCCAATCAGGGTGCAAAGGTACGAACTTTTTTTGAATCCTGCAAATATTTGCTCCTTTTTTTAGAAAAAACGGGCTGCAACCCGAGTATGGGTGCAGCCCGTTTTTATATTTGAATACTTATAGTTTACTTGCGGCGGCTTGCTGATGTCTGAGAATTCAGCTTCACTAGATAGTTCTTCTTGCTGGCAAACTCGGGTGTGTTACCTTGATAGTTAACAACTTTACCGCAGACGATAACCTCGTCGCCCACCTGTACCTGCGTGTTGCCCTCAACCCAAGGCTGATTGCCGAAGTAATAGCAGCTATAGGCGATGAACTCCTTACCACCAGTAGCACCATCGTCAGAGATGTTAAAGGTGGCAGTACCATATTGAGCACTGAAGGTGAACTTGATGCTTGAAATCTTGCCCTTCACATAGTAGTCCTCATCAGAGGTCTTGCCGCCTTCCATAGCTGCAACGATGTCGTAGGCCTGAGAAGCTGTAAGCGGATTCTCTAAGGTGCCTGTAGAGCCGCTGGGCGTATCACCACCACCTTCACTACCATTTGTCAAAGATACAAGGTAGTTGCCTTGGTCGAACTCCATAGTGCCTCTATAGTTCTTAACTTTACCACAAATAGTTACTTTATCGCCAACTTTCAAGTCTGTATCAGATGTGACAGCTGCACCATCGAGTAACTTACCACGGAATACATAGAACTTATTACTCTTCTGAGAATCGTCAGAGATGTAGTAGGTAGCATTGCCGTATTGTGTAGAGAGATCAGTGATTTCAGTCACGATACCCTTAGCATAGACTTCGGCTCCATTGTTAAGGAACTCTCCATCAGCGAGGTTGGCTGTCTGTGCCAGCAGTGCTGCTACATTCCAGGGGTCAGCCTGTGTGCCGCTACCCTTAGCATCACCGCTTGGTGTGTCACCACCGCCACCACCGGCTGGATTCTTACCAATCTCGGTGCCATTAAGGATGGCGAAGGTGACGGTCTTGATACCTGTGACACCGAAGTATTTCTCGATGTTTCCATAGAGGGTCACTTCCTTCTTGTAGTTGCCAGGATTGTCCTTGAGGTTGAGGCCAGTGCGGATATCGCCAGCAGGCAACTGTACAGGCATACACTTGTTGATGTCTGTCTCGTCAGCAGAGGCAGCAATCAGGATGTTGGTCTGAGTATCGCCAGTAGCGTCGAAGTGGGCACCTTCGGCCAGAGCCTGACCTGTGACATTTCCTACGATATAGGCCTTGACATAGACGCCAGTAGCAGAACCTGCTGCGATGGCAGCTGTCACATTGTAGGGAGAATCGGCAGTACCCTTGCCTTCGCCCTCGCCGCTGGGAGTATCACCACCCTCAGCCTTCTTGTCGTTGAGCTGCATAATCTTGCTGCCCTGGGCGAACTGCTTGGTATTGCCCTTGTAGTTGACGAGCTTACCAGAAACGATGACATTGTCGCCAACTTTAATATCGTTAGCATTGGTGAACTTAGCACCACCAAGACCATAACCACGATAAATCTGCAGGGTGTTGTTTTCTGAACCATCGTCAGAGATGGTATAAGTGGCGTTGCCATACTGACCAGTATCAATCTCGCTGATAGCAGCAATCTTACCCTTGACATAACCTACAGGCGACTGCTTGTCGGCCTCAAGGTTGGCATCGATATAGGCCAGCGCCTCGGCTACAGTGAGGGGCTTCTCAGCAGTACCAGGAGCATCAGGTGTCTCACCGCCACCGCCTTCACCTTTCTTGTAATATACGAGGTAGTTGCCCTGGTCGAACTCCATAGTGCCCTTGTAGTTCTTGATCTTACCGCAAACGGTGACAGAGTCGCCCACCTGCAGGTCGGTGTCGGCAGCAACGGCAGCACCGTCGAGCAGCTTACCACGATAGACGTAGAACTTATTGCTGGCCTTGGCATTGTCTGAGATATAATAGGTGGCGTTGCCATATGTCGTAGAGATGTCAGAGGTCTCTGTGACAATACCTGTGACATACACCTCGGCGCCATCGTTGAGGAAGTCGCCATCGTTGAGACTGCTACATGCTTCGATAACGGCAGCCACGTTCCAGGGGCTTTCCTGGGTACCTTCTCCCGCAGGTTCTATGACCACCTCGGGCTCTGAGGGTTTGATCTGGTCGTACGGGTTGTTGTACGGCTCGGGCACATCTTCACAGGAAGTGAAGGTGAATGCTGCGATGGCCATTGCCATCATGCTTAAATATATCTTTTTCATAATACTTAATTTTCAATTTTCAATTATCAATTTTCAACTCTTATTTCACTTCCTCCACATCGTCGATGGTGCGGATGATAAGCTCCCACTGGTCTCTGTAGCGCTTGATGACGCCAGTGATGTTTACCTTTCCAGTGGGCAGCTTCTTGGCAGCAAAGTCAGCATAGTTGCTGGTGTAGATCTGCACACCGCCAGTCTGCCCGTCAGGCTGCTCCTTGAAGTACCATGAGGTAGAGTAGTTAGGATCAGAGTAGGAGGACTCGCCAGCCACGAAGGGGATATTATCGACATACTGCTTGGTGTCGGTGTTGTAGTAGCCTCCCTTCTTGAAGCTTACGTTCTTGATGATACACAGCTTGCCGGCATCCTTGGCGATGTCCCATGTGGTCTTGGTGCTACCGTCGGCAAAGAGCTCAGGCTCTACACGGGTACGATAGCCCGTGAGCTTGAAGTGCTGATTCCACAGCTGACGCGGCATACGGCTCACGCTCGTGTCGCCCGACGAACTGGTGTAGGGCGTTCCGATGGTGGCACTCTTACGATAGTTGCCGATATACAATCCGTTGAGGTCAACGAGAATCTCGGTGCCTACGGGCAGGTAGCCGAAGATACCGCCCTGTGCGATGCCGATAAAGATGGCACCTGAGGCATCCTGTACGGATATCTCGTTATACATATTTCCTTCAATATCGTTGGCGGTGACCACGGCCTTGATCTGTATATCCTCGCTGATCAGCTTGTACTGACCCTCGTTGTTGATCTCGTTGCTGAATTTGGTCTTCAGATCATCGATGCTCAATACCTTGGTCTCCTTGATATTGTTGTTGCCATAGAGGGTGTTGTCTGTTGCAGGCTCGTCCCACTTGCTGTTGAAGAAATTGGAGTTGCCGTCAGCGCATCCTGTAAAGATGCCGCATACAAGTGCTAATAATAAATAATGTATCTTTTTCATAACCTTTCTGTTTTTATTTGAATTAGAACTTGTAAGCAATATTCAGCATGCCGTTGATACCGTAAGCGTAGTACTTGAACGGGTTCTTCTGGAACTGATAAGCACGTACGTTGTCGCTGGAGGTGTAGCTCGAGCGGCTCTGCTCATAACCACCAGTCACGATGTTCTGGTTGTTCAGCACATTGGTGAGCGACAGGTTAATGCTCATAGAACGCCCTCTAGTGAGATACAGGCTCTTGCCGATAGAGAGGTCGAGCATAAAGCCGCCATGACCTTTGGCCTGTTCCACAGCACTCTCAAGCAGGTTGCCATTGCTGTCGTAAACGGGCTCGAAATCCAGACGGTTGCGCTTCTCCAGTGTAGAGGCGTAGCGGTATGAAGGCGAGTAGGAGAGGTAGATGCGGTCGTAGTAGTTACCGTTGATATCAATAAACCAGCCGCCTTGGTGATAACTCAGTATGAAGCTCAGGGCAGTGAGAGGAGTGCCAGCTTCACGCATGTTCTTATTATAACATATCTCGGGTTTGCCGTCGTTGGCATCGTTGAAGGTACCCTTCGTCGAACTCATATACCAAACCTGAGCGTTGTTGGTGTTGCGAGCCTCGCTGACGGTACCGAGGGCTTTGAAGCTCCATGCCTCGGTGAGCTTGAAGTTCAAGCCCCACTCAATGCCGTAGTACTCTTTCGACATGCCAGTCATCGAAACATACGAGAACGAGTTGATATCGTCGAAATAGAAGTTCTGCCATTCTGTAGCATCCTCTACGATGGCGCCATAGGCCATGATGTTGGCCTTAAGCCAAGAGTTCTGCATCTGGTAGCCAATCTCGGCCGAGTAGTTCTTCTCAGTCTTCAGGTCCACCACGAAGTCGTTGTTCATCTCGGGTGATACGAAGGCGGCCTGAGCCTCTGGAGCACGCATGTTGATGCCGAAGCCACCAGTGATGACGTGACCATGACCCAGTGTGACTGCCGCACCTACCTTACCACCACCTTCCAGGAAATGGGCAGTGCCGCTCTTGCCGTAAGAGTTTTCGAGGAACATACCGTTCTTCATCTTACCGTCACGCTGCATCTCTACGCCAGCCACACGTCCACTGACAAAGGCGTGGGTGTTGTTGCCGATGTTGGCAGCATAGGTGGTCCAGAAACCAGCCTTATTCACTAATATGTTGTAGTCGTAGCCAAAACGGTCGCCTTCACCTACCTTGGCGTTGGGGTTGTTGGCGTCGTACTGTACACGGGCATCGTCAATGGCGTAGGTTCCCAGAGCGTAGGTGTTGATGTTATGGAAACTGTTGGCACCCATCAGATCCTCCATCGTCTGATAGTGCATGCCCTTGTTGGTAGCCAGCTGGAAGCCCAGACTCAGACGCTGGTCTTTGCTCAGGTCCACATTCAGGTTCGATGACAGTGCCAGGTTCAGGTTGTCGTTATGCTTGGCCTGGATGTAGTACATAGCGTCGGTGCCCTGTGCGTTGGCATTCTTGTTGGCCAGATACAGCTTGTCGAAGTTGATCTGACGGTCAGCCACATTACCCGACATCAGGTTCTTGGCACGCAGCCAGTCACTGGCTCCTTGCTCAGTACGGTTGGCAGCATCATCCTCAAACCATACGTCGAAATAGCTGCTGGGCAGGTTCTTCCAGTAGTTAGGCTGGGGGTTGTCGCTGTTGTTATAGTTCAGCTTGGTGCTCTTATACATCGAGTAGCGGCCTGTCAGGGTGGTCACCAGCTTCATGTCGTCGTTGATCTTCCAGTCCCACGTCATCAGGGCGGTGGGAGCAAAGTCGTTAACGACGCGTGAGTTGCGGATATGGCCGTTCTGATAGCCCCAATAGGGGTTGTAGTAGCGGTTGTTGGCCAGCCAGTACATCTCGTCGGTGGCAGCACCCTGTCCTGCACGCTCTGTGGGGTTGCCCCATGTCACGAACGACAGGTGATGCTGGTCGTTGATGAACTTCTCCAATCCGAAGAAATAGCTCAGCGAGTTGTAGAACGTACCATCGACGTAGGCCGTCTTAGGGCTAGCCCAGCGGTAGGTGACGTTAGCCGACAGCGCCCATCCGTTCTCCATCACACCTGAGTTATAGGTGTACATGCCGCGGAAGGTGTAGTTACGGTTAGCTCCCGAGAGAGTGATACGCTGACCGGTGGCAAATGCCGACGGACGGAAGTTGTAATTGTTCGAGCCAGCCATTGCGCTCATGGCGAAGTTGTTGTCCTCGAAGGGCAGCGAGTTCTCCACGCCACGTGTCTGCTGGTTCAGACCGCCAACAAGCGAATAGCGGAACTGTCCCGTCTCCATGTCGTTCATCTGAACACCGTTGATGTAGATGTCATTGTACTTTTGGTTAAAAGCACGGTAGCGGAAACGCATGGGACTGAACAGATACCCCACCTGCGAGGCGTAGGTATTAGAGTTCGAGTTGATGATGGTCACGTTCTGCGACATGTCATCATCCTCGCCCAACTGTGCTTCCGTGAAAGTGAAGGCCTGTTCGTCCTGTATGCCCAGAGAGTCCACCTCTTGGGCCATCAGTGCAGGGGCAACGCATAGGGCCATCACCACGAGTTTCAGTTTCTTGTTCATAGAATTAAAATTAGTTACCATTATTTGCCGCAAAGATACATCAAAAAAATGGAATATCAAAGTAATTATGAAAAAAGTTTTTCATGATTTAAAATATGTAGCAAAAATGCTGGCTGTTATCAGAATTTTTATTATCTTTGCAGCATTATTACTGACTGATTATGAAAAAGACGATTGTTTTATTGGTGGCGATGCTGCTTATAGGGGCAGGTTCCGCCTCGGCTGACGAGAAGAAATTCTCACTCTATGGAGTAGGATTCTACAATCTGGAAAATCTCTTTGATACCTGTCACGACGAAGGGCACAACGATTATGAGTTCCTGCCTGACGGACAGTACAAATGGAGCGGATTGAAGTATAGTCACAAACTGAAGAACATGGCTCGTGTGCTGGCAGAGTTGGGTACCGACAGACTGCCTGGCATTGGCTGTGCCATTATCGGTGTGTCTGAGGTGGAGAACGCCAAGTGCATGGAGGACCTCTGCGCTCAGGAGCCCCTCAAGGCCCGTGGTTATCAGTTTGTGCATGTCGAGGGTCCTGACCGTCGTGGTGTTGACTGCGCCCTGATTTATAATCCCCGTATGTTCAAGATTCGCGATGTGAAGCTGGTGCCCTATGTCTATGTCCTTGAAAAGGATAAGGAACGTGCCACCCGTGGCTTCCTTACCGTGAGCGGCACCCTGGCTGGCGAACATGTGGTGGTCATCGTCAACCACCTGCCTTCGCGTGGTGCAGAGTCGTTCTATCGTGAGGAGGGCGGACGTCAGCTGCGCATTGTTAAAGACTCGCTGGTGAAGGAAGACCCTGAGGCCAAGATTATCATTATGGGTGATATGAACGACGACCCGCAGGACAAGTCGATGGCAGTGTCTCTGGGTGCTAAGCGCAAGATGAAGGATGTGGAGAAGGGTGGCCTGTGGAATCCCTGGTGGGATGTGCTGGCCGACGGCACAGGCACGCTGCAGTATGACGGCAAGTGGAATCTGTTCGACCAGATTATCATGTCGCAGACCCTGCTCGACCAGAAAGGCAAGAAAGACTATAAGACCCTGAAATACTGGAACCATCAGATATTCCGTCGTGACTATCTGTTCCAGAAAGAAGGTCGCTACAAGGGCAACACCCTTCGCACGCATGCTGGCGGTGTGTGGCTCGACGGCTTCAGCGATCACCTACCCACCGTTATCTATTTAATTAAAGAGGTAAAGAAATGACCATCATCGGAATAGCAGGCGGTACGGGTTCCGGCAAGACCACCGTCGTCAAGAAAATTGCTAAGGCATTGCCCCCACATTGCGTGGCTGTGGTTCCCATCGACTCGTATTATAACGACACCACGAACATGACGCCCGAAGAGCGCAAAGCCATCAACTTCGACCATCCCGACGCCTTCGACTGGAAGTTGCTCACCGAGCATATCAAGAAGTTGAAGAATGGCGAGGCCATCGAGCAGCCCACCTATTCATATATAGAGAGCAACCGCCAGAAGGAGACCATCCACGTGGAGCCCAAGCCGGTGATTATCATCGAGGGTATCATGGCACTGCACAGCAAGAAGTTACGCGACATTATGGATCTGAAGATCTTTGTCGATACCGACAGCGATGTGCGCCTCATTCGCAACATCCGTCGTGATGTGGTGGAACGTGGACGTACCGTGGAGATGGTGCTCGACCGCTATGAGAAGGTGCTGAAACCCATGCACGAGCAGTTTATCGAGCCTACTAAGAAGTTTGCCGACCTGATAGTGCCTTGGGGTGGCGACAACCATACTGGCATCCATATCTTGAAGACCTATATCGAGGGTATCGTTACTGGTGTATGACGAAACTTTATCTGGCTCGCCATGGGGAGACCTTCGATAATGAACGTCAGATCATGCAGGGACAGACCCCTGGTGAACTGAATACCAATGGCATCCGCCAGGCTGAAGAGTTGAGTCTTCAGCTGGTGGATGTGTCGTTTAATGCTGTGGTAGCCAGCGACTTATGGCGCTCTGTTCAGACAGCCCGCATCGTGGCTGCGCCACATCATCTTGAGGTAGTCACCACCCCTTTGCTGCGCGAGCGCGACTGGGGTAGTTTTACGGGACGTTTCATCCCCGACCTGAAAGATGTCAAGCCTTGGCCTGACGATATCGAGACGCTACAGCAGATGAAGGATAGGGCAGGGCGGTTCCTCGACTATATCCGTACAACCTATCCTGACCAGACCGTGTTGGCTGTGGGTCATGGCATCATCAACAAAGCCATCCAGGCGGTGTTCTTCCACAAGGAGATGCACGAGATAGAGAAAATGAAAAATGCCGAGGTGCGAATCCTCGACATTTCTCTATAAAGTATAGTTTAGTATTGTTTTTCTTTCTTATCGGCGTCCGCCACCGCTTCTGGCACCACCACTGCTTCTGCCACCTCCAGCATTGCCTCCGCCACGGCTCATAGAGCTGCCACCGCCACGGCTTACGCTACCTCCGCTGCTGCGAGTGCTTCCACCACTGAAGCTGCCACCGCTTCTGCTGCTTACGCTGGAGTTCGAGCTTCTACTGCTTACGCCAGAATTAACACTTCTGCTGCTGACGCTGGAGTTGCTACTTCTGTTGCTAACGCTGCTTCTGTCGATATTGACACTGCTGTTGTTTCTTTCAATGCTTCGGCCAGCATCCCTTCTCTCAACATTGCGATTGGTGTTCACTCTTTCAATAGAGCGTCCAGAGTTCACAGTACCTTCATTCCTGTTTCTGTCAGAGCCACCGCGGTTCACGTTCCTGTCAGTATTGCGGTCGGTGTTCCTGCCGTTATTGTTACGTACACCACCATTATTGTCGCGGTCAGTGTTTCTGCCGTTGTTGCCGCGCTCAATGTTTCTTCCGTTATTGTCGCGTCCACCACGATCAATGTCATTGCCACCAGTCACACGGGTTGAGCTGCGTCCATGATTGCGGTCACGATAGTCGCCACGGTCCCAGTGATTACGCATGCCCTCATGACGGTCACGAGGCCTGTCAGGACGGAAGTGGTCATGACGTCCTTCGTACCAGCTACGACCTCCGTTGTGATGCCAGCTGTGTCCACCGCGATAGGTCACGTAGAAGTGTGGACGGCCAAAGTAGAAGTAGTCACGATGCGGGTAGCGGGCATAGATGCCGAAGTGCCAGTATCCTCCCTCCCAGTACAGCGGGCGGTAGAAATAGGTGGCTGCGCGGAACAGGTCCCACTGCCAGCTATAGAGTATGTAACTCAGATCCAGGTTGCGGCGCTCCCAGTAGGTTCCGAACACATTGCTATAACTAGTCACGCCCATCAGGTAGTCCAGATTAATCTCATAGGCTGCCTCGTACTGTGCGTCAGTCAAGTTCAGTTCATATGCCATCTTATCGGTCAGGAACAGTGCCTCTCTGCGAGCCTGCTCGTATGACATGGCGTTAGCCGATACTGCTATCGTCAGCATGGTAACCAGAGTGAATAACATCTTCTTCATAATCGTATAGTTTTAATCATTCAACATTCAGTTATCTTTGTTTTCTGCTGCAAAGATAAGGCAAAATAGTGGGCGACGCAAAGGATTTTCCCTAAACAAGTGGGGGAAAATCCCTATACCTTATTAATACTTATAGAAGCTCCATGTCTTACCATCCTGACTCAGTGTCAGGTCTTCCGAGTCCAGATGGTCTATCCTCAGCCGGATATTGGTAAAAGGCTTGAAGCCGAAATGCTCTTCAATATATACGGTATCGTTTGGTTCTCCTTTAATAGATGAACATTGTATAAACAGACTGTCACCAACATGTTGGAAATTGCCAAAGACCTTTCTTCCCTTGGCATTACGGAAAACGGTTACTGAACCGGAGAAGCTGATGTACTTGTCATCCGTACCATTCTGCCGCCACTGTCCCCATAGGTCACCAGCATCTCTTCCTTCCTGACAAGAGAAAAGTAAAACGGTCAGAAAGTAAAAAGGTAAAAAGGTGAAAAGTAAAAACTTACAGAATCTTGCCATGATAACCTATTTTGATGTCAAACGTCGTGCAGTCGCCGTAGATGTTGCCCTTGTCGAGAGCACAGGCGGCGCCAAACTGCCAGGGACCTATGGTGTAGATGCCCTGCACCATGGCGTCGAAAGAGTGGTGCTTATGAGAAAGAGGGTAGTCGTATGTGCCCCATCCCTCACGGTATGATCCTTTGGCCAGATAGCTCAGATGGTCCGTTATTTCGCCACTAACGCCTACATGCCATGCCTTGACGCGATTGTCGAGGAACCTGGTCTCTCCACCTTTATTATATATAGGAGAGGTGATAAGTGCTATACCAGGTGTCATACCATAGTGTGTATAACTGTCATAGCAGGTGTGGTTATAATAGTCATCTTTGCCAGTCACCTTGTCTGTTATCTGACTGCGTATGGGTTCCGGATAGTCGCCTCCGTCGTAATGTAAGGGGCCTGATTGGTTGGTGCTCTGGAAATACTCTACCACAGCCTTGCGCACATACTGCCTTCCTGCAGCCTTGTTGTTGTATTGAATGCCGTAGGTGCCGTCCCATCCATTACTCTTGCGCATACCCGAACCATCCTCGAAGATATCATCATAATACACCTGCAGCAGGTGGTTCTTATTGATGTTCCAGCCCAGTTGCACCGTCATCTCGCCCAAATGGTTGCCATAAATCCAGTCCTCCATGGCGTCATTCTCGAAATAATGCTTATCGCCTAGGGGCAGGATGATATCCATAAACGATTTAAGATTGGTGCTTTTACTCTTTGATGTAAATACACCGTTGTTGTCATATCCATATTTCGTGCCGCCAAACTGCACCACATGTTCTATACCGCCAATGAAGAAAAACTGCTCGCAGAAATTAATCTTGAAAAACAGGTGCTTCTGGTGATAGAGAATGTTGGTGGCGTATTTGTCGTTGATGTATTGCCCACTGGCATTGGTCTCGCCGTTATAAAAAGCATCGTGGCGATAGTTGCTATCCAGAAACTTGCCGTAACCCCCGTCAAAGTTTAACTCCAGCCATCCATTGGTGAATGGTACAGTCCAGAAACCATTGGTGCCCAGATGTATCTGCGCAAAAGGCTTAGCGTTGGTACCTTTGGCATACGAGCCAATACTCAGCTCCTCATCGCGAATCACCTGCTTTTGTTCTCTTGCACCAGCCTCTATGAAGAAGTCCTGAAACGATAGGTTGGCATAACATTGCTGCAGGTAGTCCTTGTGGTCGGCATGTACCGATGCGATGGCATCAACACCACCCGAGAGCTTCCAGTCTTTATTCAATTGATGCTCCACATTCACGGCTCCCCTTAGATAGGCGGTGTTGGAGCGTGTGCCCAGCACATGGTGGCGGTTGGTCACCAGTTGGTAGGCCGTATAGTCGCCAGTACCTACGGCAGCCTCTGCCGTCAGGTCGTAAGTGATATGGGTGTGGGGAGCGTCCTGTGCCTTCACCATCGAGGCGCCAAAACAAAGCACCGAAAGAAGAAGGGTTCTGTAGCTCATAGAAAGCAAGCTTTAGAATTTCTTTCCAAACACGATGTTGATGAAGGTCTTGACCAGAATCTTAAAGTCGAACCACCATGAGCGGTGCTCCAGGTAGTAAAGGTCCAACTCCAGTCGGCGCAGCATCTTTTCCAGTGTGTCGGTATAGCCATTATAGAGGGTGGCATAGCTGGTCACGCCAGGACGGATCTGATAAAGATAGACATAGCGTGGGTCGCGCTCCATAATCTGTTTGATATAGAACTCACGCTCCGGACGAGGACCAATGAAGGCCATATCGCCAGTTACCACATTCCACAACTGTGGCAGCTCGTCCAGATGGTGCTCTCTTAAGAATTTCCCTATCTTCGTCATGCGTGTCTCGTTCTCGTGCTGGAATAGGGCAGGGCCATCTTTCTCAGCATCGATACGCATGCTGCGGAACTTATAGATATTGAAAGGACGTCCGAAGCGACCAATACGCTCTTGTTTGAAAATGGCGGGCCCTCCGTCTTCTCTTTTTACCAGGATATAACAGATAAGGAATAATGGTGAAAAGACAACGAGGCAGATACAGGCGATGAAGAAATCGACAACGCGCTTCACATTACGCTCAATTTCGTTCATTCCGTCTAATACGTATCCGTTTTCGAGTACTGTCATATAAGTTTTTGTTGTTTCTCGTATTACTTTATTATAGTAACGAAGAAATCAACTTTATATTATAAAATTGGTTGATTTTTTTTTGTTAAGGTATTTAATGCTGTCGAAACGCTTTTTTACACGCTTCAATAGATAGGTTGGGACGAAAAGAAAATAGAAGTACAAGTAAGACTTCAGAGGTGAAAAACCTAATACTTTCTGATAAATCAGAATGTTGTATTTTATAAGTCCGAACTTCCTTGACGATACAGATCCTTTTCGGTCACGATAGTAGGCCAAAGGCTCACTAATGGCTCTCACCTCGCGACAGTTGCGCAATATGGCAAGAAACAGTCCCCAGTCCTGACGCTTGCGAATAGCAGGCATATAGTACTTATGTCCCAGTTTCTCAATGTCATAGATGGCAGTCAGACAGCCAATCTTGTTGTCGCGCTTCAACTGCCCGAAGGTTAGTACGTCTGGCGCAATTACAATGCCTTGCTCTTCGTCATGTTCATCACACACAATATATGAAGCGAAACAAAGGGCACAGTCGTGCTCGTCCATAAAGGCTATCTGCTTCTCCAGTTTCTCGGGAAACCATCGGTCATCGCTGTCACAGAAAGCGATGTATCTTCCCTTCGCACGTTCAATAGACTTGTTGCGAGCATATCCTGGACCGTGGTTGCTGTCCAGATAGAGCACGTTCACACGGCTGTCCTGCTCACTATAGTGTCGCAGGATGCCAAGTGTCTGTTCGTCATCCGAATGATCATCGGTGATCAGTAGCTCCAAATGTTTATATGTTTGGTTTAAGATGCTGTCAATACTGTCTGCCAAGTGCTTGGCTCCATTATATGACGGCATGATAACCGACACCAGTCTATCGCTCATTTTTTGCAATTTGGCTGCAAAGGTACGAAAAATAATCGAAAGACACTCTTTTTTTTCATAATTTTTAAAAACAGCGACGCTTATCGCTTGCCTGTCTTGGCCTTGAACTCCTCGCGAGCCTTTTTCATCTGTGCCAGAAAACGCTCGCTGGTATGCAGACGGGCATAGGCAGCCGAAGCAGCCAGACGGGCAGCATCAGTATCACTCGAGGTGCTGTCAGGCGGACCAGGCATGAATATCATCATGTCGGGCATCTCACCAGTGGTAAAGTAGGCGTCAACAGTTTCTTTTTTTCGCTATTTGTATTTTTGACCTTCGGTCGAAGATACTTCTGCTCGAGAAAACTCAAAATTCTTTTGGTTTTCTACTCGCTTATTCGAACTCTGACCTTCGGTCGAAGATGCTCTCGCTCGGAAATTCGCAAATAAATTTGCATTTTCGCTCGCTTATTCGTATCTTTGCAGCATGAAAAGACTTGTCTATTTAATATTGGTACTGGCATGCGTAAAGGGCTATTCAGCAGAAGGGCCCGAGAAAAGCATCATGCTTGATGAATTTGTGGTGAAGAATGTTGACTGGTGCGAGACAAGACTGGACAACGTGCATTATATCATGACCACAGGCGGGCCCGTCAAGGTGCAGGTTTATCTGGAAGGCAGAAAGATAAACCTAAGACTGAAGAATGAGAATCCGAGGGAACTCATATATTATATAAGGTGTAATGGGTTTGTACATCCCTACAGCGAGCCCGTGGGAAAAGAGAAGGTGGATGCGGAATATACCTATACGAAGACGCTGGCTGCAGGCAAAGAGGATGTGTACACAATAGGTCACAGAAGCATGATTACGGTGATAGGTCATGGTGGTGTGCCTGACGAGGCGAAGGACCTGGACAAAGCCTATCGCGACATGGTGTATGCTGGTTTCGACGTCAGTTTTTGGAATGGCAGGCTCATCAATACGGGAATGATGATGAAAGCAGCCCGAAGGAATGGCATCAAACTGATTGCGGGTGGAGGAAACCTCAGCAGCTATAAGATGCTGGCCGATAGTGTCAAGAGATACAAAGAAACCGTGTATGGATACTACATTGGCGACGAGCCGTTTCTGAAAAAAGTTGAAAGATATAAGAATCATGTCATTATTAATGACCTGATACCCAGAGTAAAAGCCATCAACGATGTAGACCCTGACGCCTACATACGTATCTGTCTGAATCCGATATATGGACCAGAGAGTCAAAATCCCGACGGCTCATATAACAACCAGAAATATGCTGAGTATATTGATTCATGCATCACGAGACTACAATTAAAGACGCTTACCTTCGATAACTACTCCGTTATGTGGTCGAGAGGCGACGAGGTGCTCAGACGCCAATGGTTTGATAATCTGGAGATTATACGCAGCCAGAGTATAAAACACAAGATTCCGTTTTGCGGCTATGTGCTGTCGGCACAGCACCTGATATACACGATGCCTACGCTAGGCACCATGCGACTGCAGATGTATGCGAACTTGGCCTACGGTGCCAAGTCGATAGCCTACTACACCTACTGGCACAGATGGATGCGAGGAGAGGGGTCGTACGCTGCCCCTGTAGATACTTTTGGACAACGGAGGGCAGAGCTGTATGAAAATGTGAACAGAGTGAACGAGGAGATGGCACGCATCAGCAGTCTGTTTGCTGAAGGAACGGTCAAAGAGGTGTATCACATCAATGGCGCACCATCGAACGAGCTGGTAAAGCCCTTGACGGCAGACCGTCTGCCCAGAAATATTGAGTCACTGAGCATTGAAGGCAACAAGAGTGCTATCGCCTCGATGATAGAAAAGGGGAAAGATGCGTACCTGGTCATTGTGAACAAGGACTTCAGAAACCCGGTGAGGTTGCATATCAAGGGTAATAAAAAGCTGTATCACGTGTCGAAATGCACGCTGCAAAGCCAAGAAATAACTACTGGCGACTATATCATAGAGGCCGGAGATATAATAATATTCAAATATTTATAAGGAAGAAAGCATTTTCGTTCATGAACAAGATAGAATCTTTTGTATATAATAAGGTAAAGAACAATTATGTCATAAAAAACCTGGTGCGTAATGCCTATCAGGGCTTTTATGATTTATTGCCAAACTATGAATCAAAGTTTTCGATGCCTCCCATCCTTAAAGAAAATTCGTTCTTTGGCTTCCATGATGTAACTCCTTTTAGCGCTGATGGCAGTAAGCATTTGGCCTACAGGTTGAACATTCCTTTGAAAATGCCCACCCGTGACGATTTGCTGGAGGTGGGCTATTGGACTGGTGAGAATTTCTCGGAATGGAAACATGTGGGTGAGACAGGCGCTTGGAACTATCATAAAGGCTGTCGCCTGCAATGGGTCGATGCCAATACTTGCATCTTTAATGCTGTGGCCGATGGAAAGTTGTGTGCTAAGATGATTCAGGTGGAAACGGGACAGAATACTATTCTTTCCTGGCCCATAGATACGGTGAGTCATGACGGAAAACTGGCAGCAACCTTTAGCTATGAGCGTCTGCAGGCTATGATGCCCGGCTATGGCTATCTCTATGGCGACGAGGATGCGTATATGGACGAGAAGGTGAGCAGCAAGACAGGACTGTTCCTGATAAACCTTCATACCAACGAGCGTCAGTTGCTGTTCAGTCTTAAACAGTTGTCGGAACTGCAGCATGAGCCCAGTATGGACGATACGCTCCATTTCGTTACCCATACCGAGTTCTCCCGTGATAACCGCTATCTGTCTTTCCTCCATCGCTGGTATAAAGGCACTTTCCATCGAACCCGTCTCATAGTCTATGACTTACAGCAGAAGCAGCTCTATGTGTCGCCAACCACTGGCATGGTGTCACATTACAACTGGAATGCCCTGAATGGCATTATTGCTTATTGCCGCATGGAGAATGTTGATTCTCATGTGTATTTCTCCGGGCCGGACATGAAAGAGTGGAAACGTTGTGCTTATCCTCAGATAAATGTTGATGGACACCAGCATTTTATTGACAACGACTGGTTCCTGGTGGATACCTATCCCGACAAATGGCGCCATGCCAAGCTGTATAAGGTAAACAAAGATACCAACGAGGTAGTGCTCTTAGCTGATGCCAAGAGTCCCAAGCAGTTTGTGGCTCCTGATCCTCAGCATTGGTGGAAATGTGACCTTCATCCCCGTTGTGACCGTCAAGGCCGTTGGGTGTCGTTCGATACTGTCCACACAGGCATCCGTTCCCTGTGCATCATGCCCCTGACCTAATAATAGGTCTTCAAGATATAACTCAGGGCCTCGTAGTTATACCGGCAGTACTTTCTTCGGCGGAAGGTGCCTGTTGAGGCATGCTCTGTGTCTCTTACTCTTATTTGCGGGTTGTATACCACCTTCAACCCATGCTTTAAGCATAGTTCCCCCAGATAGATCTCCTCGCAGAACAAGAAGACAGGGTAGTCAATGATGCCACATCTTTTGAAGTATTCCTGAGTCAGGATGATAAACGATCCATGGCCGGCATATATCTCTCCTGGTTCGTGTTTAATGAGTTTTTTTGATTTATAGGCCGTATGCGTATAGAGGTTGTAGAGTGGGGGAATGCTGAATAAGAAGCGTAATATCTGCAATTTCCTTTTGGCATAGCGACGCATGATCTTCGGGTTGCGGTCACGATGCTCCGTGTCTGAAAATATCTGTGGGGCTATCCATCCTAAGGTTTTGTTCGCTGGCATTTCTGCCAACTGCACAAAAAAGTCCTTCTCCATCACCACATCCACATTGCTGATGATGCTATAGTCGTAAGACATGGGATCATATCGCTTCATGCCCTCGCTCACGGCCCCGAAGTACCCTTTGTTCTCACCAGTATTCACAACCTTGAGCGAAAAGGCCTGAGGCGCATAGTCAATGGTTTCAGCAGGAACGCTGTTGTCTATGGCTATGACATCCAACTGTAAGTCGCCTTCAGCAGCCTTTACAGCCAGGTCAATAGACTGGAGATAATGTTCCAGCCGGTCCTTTGAGTGATAATTTACGCAATATATAGCTACTTGTTTCATTTCTTAATACCTTTTATTCCTTCCTTGATGCCACGCCACATATACTTCCAGCATTCCCTGCCATTCTCCACTACGAAGGGAAAATAAAAGAACCGCGCAAAGAACTTGACACCATAGCTGATTTTCCATTGCACGGGCACATAGCCTCTTCTTGCCAGCACCAGATAATTGCGGTATAGGTAGAAATACCTGAAAGGCGCAGAGATGCCAATGACATATTTACCGATGTGCATTTCTTTCTGTCCGATGGTGTGTGCCATACTGATATGTGGCGTTATGCCACACACATACCCCTTGGTATGGGCTCTCCAGCACCACTCATCGTCCACGAAGTCAATAAACAGCGCATCCTCGAAGACACCCACCTCCTCGAATAATTCTTTTCGGATGCAGCTGCCAGAAGAGATGATATGCTTACGAAGAATGAAGTCCTGGTTCACAAACTCCTTTTTGTGGAAGACTGATTTGTATTCTTCTCCCGTCTCGCGTCGACAGACCGTTGGTCCCAAAGCCGAAAGACGGATACCTTTTTGGCGCAGTGCCTCATATTCAGCAGTAATCCTTTCCGCGTAGTTATCCTCCCAGCGGCTGTCTTGGTCCATGAAGACGATATGCTCCGTTGGTCCATGCTGCATAATATGCTGGATGCCTACATTCTGAGCGTGAGCAATACCCTTGTTGCCTCCCAGGAAGATGTAATGCATCAGCTCCACCTGTTCAGACTCAAAGTGTCGCGTCTCCGAATTATCGACAATCGCGCCGGGGTATAGTTGTGCCACGTGCTGCAGGTGATGGATGTCATCATCTGTAGGATTGAAAAGTACGATTACCAGCGCAGTTGTCATTTATCTTTATTTTTGTCTTGTTTCACAATAGACGATGTTTAGTAACGCCCTCTCCTGATGCGTTTCTTATACATAATCTTATAGTAGAGATACTTGAAAATGGAGCCATACCCCAGTGAGCGCAGCATCACATAATAGTTGCGGTTACTTCTATAGACCTTGTCTATGTTCATAATCCTGTATCTGATGTTCACATCAGGCGCTTTTGTCTCTGCTGCGCCAAGACAGTTGTTGCCGTGCTGCCGATAGAGCACCAGCTGCTTGCTGATTCCATAGACGATGCCGCCGTCCCTCAGTGTGCAGAGACAAACCCAGCAGTCGTGCATAATTGCTTTCTCAGGACTATAGTGAGAGTAGCATGTCTTCGATAGCTTGTTGAACAGCATGGTGCACCCTGTTGCGATGGATGTATGTCCCCCCGTATCTTCAAATGTCTTGATATATTGAGGATGAATTCCCGTATAGCGCCACATGGAGTCATAGGTGATATTCAGGTGCTCATCAACGACGTGCAAATCCGTAAAGACGACAATGGGTTTCTGTGGATGCTCATCTTCCAGACGTTTCATCTCCAGAATCGACAAAGCTATCTTCTCTGGCATCCACACATCATCCTGGTCACAAAACATGTAGTAAGGAGCCTCCACCTTTTCCATCATGCTCAGGAAGTTCTTGCATGGTCCGCCTTGTGGTGGATAATCCAATAGTGTAACCTTTTCCGGATATTGCTCAGCGTACTCTTTGACAATGGCTACGGTACCATCCTTAGATCCGTCATCATGCACATACAGATGCCAGTCCTGACAGGTCTGGGCCAATAGCGAGTCTATTTGTTCCTTCAAATAAGTCTCTCCGTTATAGGTTGCCATGAGAATGGCTATGCTGTTATTCGTCATTGTCATTTGTTGTTAACTGTTTTCGTGGAAATAACTGATAGTATTTCCATGCGTTGGCAAGTACTCCAGGGATGTTGACCAGACACATCACGCAGACCAGACTAGTTACTGTGCCAAAGGTCTTACAGACATACCACGCCAGCGGATAGAACACAATGGTAGCCCCAATGATGAATACCAGTTGGATTTTCAACTGGTTCAGTCCGTTCAGTATGTAGGAATAGCGTTGGCTGAGGCTGAGAATGAAAATATAGGCGGCCGTACACACCGAGAGCTCGAAAGGAATATGTACCTCGTCGCCAATCCATATCTGATAGACCACTTCCGATACCATCACCATCACCGTCAGCAACAGGAAGATACCCACCATCAGCAGGTTGAGTTTATGCGATGAACGGCGAATCCATTTGTAGTCTTTACGGCTATAGGCATCGGCTGTGGCATTCCAAAACGGGATGCAGATGGTGCTGAAGGCAACAAAGGCTATATTGAAGTATCGATATGCTACCTGATAGGGCGTCACCTCGGCAGGCGAGAACCATTTGCTGATGAGGATGTTCGTAGTCATAAACAGCAGCACACCGCAAATCTGAATGACGAAGAACTGAATACCCGTGGAACAGAGACTACGTGCCAGCTTCAGGTCTATATGCCTAAGGGTAGGGCGGTACTGCGGATAAGCTTTGAGGAATGTATAAGGTATGAATGCCGCCCATGTCAGAACCAGTGAGAAAGTATTGACAAACACAACCAACAAGAGCGAGTGTACATCAAGCAGATAGAGAATATATGTCAGCACCAAAGCCAGCGTGTGACCTATGCAGACTATCAGGTTGTTGACTGCAGGCAACTGTATGCCCATATAGAAACTACCCGTTGCCTTAAGGATAAAGGTGGTTGATGCCAGTACCAGGGCTACGCTGAGAATCGTGTTCAGGTCGTGGGTCTTCTCCGCATCCACTCCCAATGCCCCATACATGTCGAACCCCCATATCACCGCAAAGAGAACCAGCAGGATCGGAATGACAATCACCGCCAGCATGAAGAAAGTAGAAGAGACGGCTTTCTTGACACTTTCATCGTCTCCAATGGCTACATAATGTGACACGGCATTACGCAAGCCGTTGCCCAGTCCGATGTCCATCAGGTCTATCCAGATCAGTATGCTGCTGATAGTCAGCCATACACCATTATTATATACACCCAGAATCTTGAGCGTCAGCGGCACCATCAGCAATACAATGATAGCCGACCATCCTTTAATGGCAAAGGATGCAACTACATTCTTTAGAAGTAGTCTGGTTCTGGTATCGTTGTTTTGACAGAAGCTCATGTGTGAAACTTTTCAATGCAAAGGTAGTGAAAATCGAGTGAATTGCAAAGAAAAACACAATTTTTCTTTCAATTCCGAGATGCATCCTACCTTCATCTGTGCTCTCTGTGTGCCCTTAAAAAATATTTCTGTGATTTCACTAGTGTCCGGTTAAATTTTCCAGAACATTAATTAAATTCTTAATTTTCAGTGAGATACAGCGATTTTAAAATTTTCCGATTTGATTTTGTATCTTTGTACTGTCTCATATATGCCCAAGTCCACTCTTGCCGACCTCACGGTTATTGGAAACAACGGGCCAGCAGGCCTATTACCGCCATGTGGGCGGGATAGTAATAGTAGAAGAACTTGCCGAGCCACTTCAGCCGTCCTCGCTGGCCGTTGTACATCGCCAGCAGCGGCACTGCCAGCCAGCAGGCCAGGTGGACCATGCCGTAGGTGGGACTGTGGAATATGAAGAAGGCGACGGCGTAGAGCGAGATGATGGCCATCATCCAGAGCATCTGCTTGTGGAAGCAGCCCCGGTTACGGCCTATCATGAGTATGGCCAGCGGGGCGGCACAACTCCAGTCGGAGGTGCAGGTGAGCAGGCAGGCCACCAACGTAACACCGACCTTCTGCCATCGGGCAAGTCGCTCCATGTCCCATACTTTCAGCAGTATCAGCCCCCAGAGCAGCGGCCAGGCGATGCTCGTGGCATTGAAGAGCAGGTTGCCGAGCGGGTTGAAGCCTGACATATTGAAATAGCAGAAGGCAAAGTGGCTCACCACAGCCAGCATGAGCAGACGGCGCAGATAGTGGCGGAAGTTACGGGTGTGATGATAGCCCTCGGCCACGAAGAATATCATCATCGGGGCCGTCAGCCGTCCGATGCAGTGCAGGAATATCTGCGTCGGCGTCTCTGCCTGCTCGTAGGTCTCGATGCCCACCCATGCCAGGTGGTCGATCGTCATGGCGACGATGGCGATGACCTTCAGTGCGTTGCCGCTCAATTCTTTTTCCGTCATTACTCTAATCATAATGTTTACGATGTTATCTGATTACTTGCCTATCATCCGTGGCTCCACGCGGTGCAGGTAGCGCAAAAGGAAACGGGGATGTACCCCGTCTCCTCGTTGTAATTGATATTATTTCTTCAGTTTAATTACGACCTTGAGCTTTGCTCGAGCTCACTCACGCTCGGAAGTGAGAGATTTTTCTCTCTCACTTCACTCGCTTAATCGTGACCTTGAGCTTTGCTCGAACTCGTTCACGCTCGGAAGTGAGAGACTTTTCTCTCACTTCACTCGCTTAATCACGACCTTGTTGCCGTGGTGGATATACACGCCGGACTGGGTAGGCTTGCGGCCTATCTTGAAGCCCTGCAACGTCCACCAGTCGTCATCATCGTCATCGTCAGCAGCGATGGTGCTGATACCTGTCCGCATTTCGCTCAAGTCGATGACGTAGGGATTCCACGGTGTGCCGATGTTCACGTCGCTGATATAGGTCTGTGTGTTGTCGATGACCACCATCTCACCATTGATACAGGTGCGCAACTCTAACGGCTGTCCGCTGCCCTCACCGGCGATGATGAGATAGTAGAGTCCGCCGTTGGCACGAGTGGCGCCGCGGCACTCGCCACCGATGTAGGCAGCCACCTCGCAGGTGTCCACGCTCTGCTCACCGTCCTTCAAGGCAATCACCATCGACATGTTGTCGGGATAGTTGCCTACAGTAGGAGCGAAGAGTCTCGTCTTCTGACTTTCGGACTGAGACTCAGCATTGAGGAGCGTCCTTCTTGCCGCCGCACGTCTGGTGCCTGTAGCGTCAGGATAGACAAACGACTTCTCCTTGTCGGCCGTGCTGTTATACATATAGCCGTGTCCGCCCTCCATCACCTCCAGGCTGCCTTCCCAGCCGTTCTGACTGTAGAAGGCTATGCCATGCTGCGACTTCACGCAGTCGCCCACCTGTGGGTTGGCGGCAGCCAGTGCCATGTCGAGGGTCATCGCCGTCAGTGGCGTATAGCCTATCCAGTTCCATCCCGGTGTCAGCGTGACGGGTGTTTCCGACAGCTTCAGCTGCTCACCCGTTACGGGCACCTGCTCAGGCAATTGCTGCCCCTCCACGACGGGGGTAATCTTCACCTTGTACATCGTGGCGGCCTGTATCTGTGCATCCTCCGGCATCCAGTTGTTGCCGTCGCAGAAGATCATCGACGTGGTCTTGTCCTTGATGAAGACATCCCACGGTGTCAGCAACGGGAATACGGCGGCGGGACGCTGGTCGGCAGGTCTCACACCCAGTGCCACCCAGTTCCAGTTTGTGGTCAGCTTCAGGTTCTGCTCCACGTCGGTACCCTTTGTCCAGATGACGGGCTGGTCAAACGAACCTCTTACGGCATTGAGCTGGAAGCCGGTTTCAACGGCGGAACCGTTGAACGCGTTGATACGTACATCCGTATAGGCAATGCCTGCCGAGGCATCCCAGATGCGGAAGCTGATGGGTTTGCCGGCATCGGTGTCGCCGTTGCCATAGACGGTCATCGTCACGTAGGCTGCGCCGCGCACCCGCTCGGGTGACGCCACGCCACGGCACTCGTCGCCGATGAAGGCGGCCACCATGCTCTCCGAGTTCTCTATCAGGATGCCGCCGATGCGTACCTGTCCGATGTAGTTCATCTGGTGCTCATACTTCGTCGGGTCAACGGTCCACTGGGGCTTCTCGCCGCGCACCTTCATCACCACGCGCAGCGGCTCCTGTATCTGGTTGTTGCCCTGCACGCCGATGGTCACCTCGTAGTTGCCCACAGGCACCAGCGGGTTCACCTGGAAGCGCAGCACCTTCGTGGAGAGAGGGCTGACTTCGTCGGAAGCAGAACTTCCGACGACGGTGAGCCACTGAGGCATATTATATAAGGTGTAGTACTCCGTATTGCCGCTCTTGTTCTCGATGGTGACGTCGAAGGTGTGGCTGTCGCCGTACTTCTTGATGATGTTCACCGAGTCCTTCATCCACTTCAGCGTGTTCTGCTGCACGTAGGCCGTCCAGCGGATGGGCAGCGACGTGTTGCCGTGCAGGTCATGGATGCGGTCTACGGTGACGTTCAGCGTCGTTCCCTCGATGTCGCGCGGCGAGATGCCGGCACCTGTCAGGTTGATGACCACCTTGCGCTCAGATGCCACCGGCGAGGCGATGAGGCGCGTCTCGTCGGGAGCGTTCTTCAGCGGCGGCGTATGGGTCAGCAGGTTGTCCGCGTCGAAGAGCATCTCCTTGGCCGACCCTGCCGCCAGGTTGGGAGCCATGTTCTCCATCGTCGCCACCTTCGTCGTTACACCGTTTTCCTCACCCGTCTTCTCGAACGGATAGTAGGCCACCAGTCCGCGCGAATAGACGTCGGTGGTGTCGATGGTGTTGTAGATGTTGCTGAGCAGGCGGCTCTCGCTGAGTGCCGCATGCCAGATGCGCAACTCGTCGGCGAAGGCCTGTATCTCGCTGGCCTTTCCTATGACGAGCCTTGAACCCTCGATGGGCGGCACGTCGCGCTCGGCAATGACGGCCGTGCGCTGTCCGTCCAGGTAGAACGAGGCGGCCTGTCCGCGCACCACGTTCAGTGCCACATGGTGCCATCTGCGCAGGTCGGGGAAGTCTTCATGACTGGCCACCACTATCGACTTCTTGCCATAGTCGAGCACCAGGCTCTGCAGGCTGTCGTAGCGCAGGCGTAGCTTCGACTCACTGGCCAGCAGGTCGCCATCGACGGTAGGTGTGGCGGTTTCGAACACCACCTCGTCCTTGGCGCCGCTCTTGTTGTACCACATCTCGATGGCGTAGCTGTCGCCCTGACCGGTGCCCACGCGTGTGATGTCGGCCTGGGCGCCTTCCGGCTTGTTGATGCGCAGCGAGTAGTTGCGGTTGTTGAGCGTCCACGAGTCATACACGGCAAAGTCGTGCGTGTGGCGGGTGTCGGCGGCAACAGAGCCGTGGCCCTCGTCCATGGGCCAGTAGTTGGCCAGTCCGTAGATGTAGTTGTCCTTGGCCTGATACTTGGTGGCGGCGGCCTCGTGCACGTCGTGGCAGATGTTGTAGAGGCTCAGCCCATGCATGTCGGCCCAGATATAGCCTAAGTAGAGATGGTTGTCGGAAGCGTAGTTCACTACCTGTTTGTTCTCTGCCGTCACAGGCTGGTCATGAAACAGCTCAACGGTGGTGGTGCCATATTGTGCCAGAATGTCGAACGTCATCTTGGCGGCATTGTAGCTCAGGGCAAAGAACACCCACTCGTCCTTCGGCACGGTGTCTGTGCTGACAAACTGTGCCTTGGCAATGGTCACCTTCACGTGGCCTGCGTCGTCGATGCCCAGCGCGAAGTTGTCCGTGCCGGCACCCTGGTGCAGGATGGTGCCCGGATCGTGCCAGTTCAGCCAGAAGTCCATGGCGAAGTCGCCCTTCAGGAACACGGGGTTCACCGTCCTCGGCATATCGAAGAAGGGGATGATCTGGTAGGCCACGTCGTGGTTCACCTCGCTGTTGTTCAGCTTGGCGGTGACGATGACGTTGTCGTCGCCCACATAGCCCGGCACGATGTCCTCGTTGAACTCGATGGCCAACTGGTCGCCGTAGCCCAGAATTCCGTTGGCGGGCGCCGGCGTATAGAGGTTGCGAGGCCGCGTCATGTCCTTGGTGACGGTGACGATGTCGCTATATACTTGGACATTCTCCGTGCCGTAGGGCGTGGTGGTGAAGGCACGGAACTGGTAGTCGCCCTCAGGGAACGAGAGGTTGCTCTTCATCTTCGCCGCATATAGCAGGTCGCCCGACTCGGGCAACAGGGCGTTGCTCACGGCGTCGCGGCCGATGGTGTCGGTGGGATTGACCCACCACGTAAACAGGTCGGTCCACTGCGTGTTGCCCTGGAAGCGGTACTGCACGCCGACGTTCTTCAGGTTCTTGAACTGGCGGTTGAAGTCGGAGAGCTTCATGTCCAGGATGCCGTCCTCGCGGTCGTTGTTGAGCACGGGCTCCTGGATGGCCAGGTCGATAGGCGACGACGACGGCTTGAAGTGGGCGTTCAGCGTCACCTCGTCGTGGATCTTGGTGGGCTGATATTGCGATTCAAACCATATCGTGATGCCTTCGTAGTCCAGCACGCTCTGGTCCGTCTGGCGGATGGTGATTACCTTCGTGGCTGTCTCGCCATGCTCCAGATAGAGCGAGCGTCCGTTGATGGGCACGCCGTCCATGAGTATCTGCAGGCCGTTTTGGTTGGTCTCGTCCATGATTTCCAGGTCGTAACCGAAGTTCTTCCCCTGATGGGCGGTGGCAAGGTTGGTGCAGTAGAGTATCACGTTGGCTTCACCGCCGGCAGGTATGTCGGTCACGGTGACGCTCTTCGCCCCGTTCTCGCCCGGCAGCGAGATTTGCAGGTCGGGGTTCTCCATGCGCGTGGTGCCGTTGCTCAGGGTGTGCTGGCCCGGCTCGTAGTATTTGGTCTTCTCCTCCGGCTCGTAGGGGTTGTACGACTGCCCGCCGAAGAGGCTGAAGATGTCGCTCCATCCCGTCGGCGACTTATAGACATCTACCGAGAAGTCGGTGTCGCGGTTGCCGTCGCTGAACTCATACGCGAATTCGGCGAAGTTCGTCTTGTTCTCGTCGTAGTCGCTCTCTGCCTCCGAGTACTGCCAGCCGTTCTCCGTGTCGATAGAGAGCTGGGTCTTGAACTGTGCTCCGGCCACGGAGTTCTTGCTGGTGAAGCCGCCCTTGATGATGGCGCCTAAGTTGTGCGAGTAGGTATGTGTCACCGTGCTCGTTGTGTCGCAGCGGTTCGAATAGCTGTAGTTGGAGCCGCCGTCGAACGAGACGTTGCGCTGCCAGTAGGTGCCGCGGCCCTGCATGGCTACCACCTTGTCGCGCTCGTTCTCCAGCAGGGTCTGCCGCCAGTGGGCTAACTGGTCGTTACACCACGCCACCTTGTCCTCGGCATAGAACACGTCCTTCTGCTCCCACTCCTCGGGAATGACCATCAGGTAGGTGCCGTCCTGGCCGTAGTTCTCTTCGTCCTCCTTGAGCCAGGTGACATAGACCGGTTCGCTGGCGTGGTTGACGAAGGCTTCTGCCTCGGCCTTGGTGGAGAAGTGCTGGGTCAGGTAGCTGTTGCGCGTCTCCTCCCACTTCGGCATCATGACCGTCTCTATCTCGTAGGCGGAGTACATGAACTTCGTAGTGACGCTGTCGCCTAAGCTCACCGCCACGTCGTCCTTCAGCTCGAAGGGCGCGGTGGCGTTCTCACGGAAGAAGCCCACCTTGCGGCACTGGCCCATGAGCAGGTTGGTGGAGTAGCCGATGAAGACGTCGCCCTTGGAACCCACGTATTGGCTCTCGCCGCTGGTACTTATCGCCTCGGTGGCGGTCACCGTCCAAGTCTTCTCTGTCGATGAGCCGGCGGTAAACGAGTAGTGCAGTCCGCCGCCGATGTCGATGGTGTTGTCCAGGTCGGTGGTCTGGTAGTACAGGCCGATGCCCGACATGAACTTGATGGCAACACCGAGGTTCTGCTCTATCACGAATTTCTCGTCGCCGTAGCCGGCATTGGCGACACTGTTGACCTTGGTCTTTGTCGAGCCGGTAGTCCATACGGTGCGCGACTTGGCACCGGGTGGGTCGCGCAGCACCATTAGCACCTGGTCGGGGCCGTTGGTCACGAAGTTGTTGCCCAAGGGCAGGCTGCCCACCACGATGGCGTCGAAGTTGACGGGTCCGTAGGTGCGTCCTTGGCGCTCTAAGATCATGCCCAAGTGGCGCGTATAGGGGCTCACCACGTTGGGTGCGCCGGTGTGCCACTTGAAGGTATAGCAGCCGTCGGCATCGAGTACCAGCTGGTTCATCTTCAGGTCGTACACCTGTCCCACCTGCTGGTTGTTGCTCTCGTCGGTCACCACGGCAATAATCTGCTGCACGTTGCTCATCTCGTTGGCGACGGTGACCACCTGGCCCGCCAATTTGATGGTGTCGGTGACAACCTCTGCGCCGTCGTAGTTGTGGTAGGTCTCGTAGCCGAAGACCTTCATCTGGTATTCGTCGCCCATCTGGTAGATGGGATAGCCGTACTTATAGCTGACGGCACCGTTGTCGTCGGTCCACAGGTCGCTGACGGTGAACTTGCCCAATGCGTCCTCGCCTTGGTAGTCCTTCATGCCGAACACACCGGCGGGACTGCCCGGCTGGCTGATGTCCATCTGGGGCTCAGCATAGTGGGTCTTCACCATCTTGGTGTTGTACGTGTAGTTGTGCCATACCGAGTCGCCCTGCTCGTTGACCTGCAACAGCGAGTCGGTCATCTCCTTCAGCACGTTGCTCAGGTCTATCTGCGGCAGCGTGGTGAACTCGATGTTGTCCCTGTTGTTCTTCAGCACGATGCTCTTGGTGATGTATTTCAGCGGGGGCAGCAGGGCCGAGAACTCGCCCGTCTTTGGGTCTGTGTCTATATAGATGTACTTGGCGTCGCTGCCCTTGCCGGCCCATGCGGTGCTCTGGATGGCGGTGGTGTCGCTCTGGAAGGGGCGTTCCTCGGTGCCCACCTGGTCGTTATAGTAGTTGAAGAGCAGGCTCTCGTTGTTCAGCTTCAGCGTGATGCGTGCCGTGCCGATGTTGTTTTTCGACGCGCCGAAGCCCACGGCCAGCGTGTCGTTGCGCTCACCGCCGCCCACACGGCCCACGAAGTTGACCAGCGTGGAGTCTTGGAAGTCACAGACCACGGGGGCGTTGAACTCGTGCTTGCCCTTCAGCGGGAAGCGGCCCTTGCCTACCATCGTGTGCTCGCCAAGCTTGGCCTCCACATAGTGCTGGCCGATGGGCACGCTGATCAGGTAGCGGCCATTGGCATCGGTCTGCTGCACCTCGCCGTCGTTGGTCTGCAGCTGTCCGTCCACGTAGAACTGTATGCCCTCCACGGGGATGTTGGTGCCGGCATAGGTGATGCGGCCCTCCATGGGGAACGACGAGACGTCCTCGAAGTCGATGTTGTTGGCGATCAGGCTCGTCGGACTGACGAACATGGTACGCGTGACGGGCGCAAACTCGTGGACGCCCAGCTCGGGCACAATCCTGTAGTTGGTGCCGCCCTGCTGGAAGGGTACACCTTTGATGATATAGTTACCCTCGCTGTCGGTCATGCCGTAGAGCTTCAGGTGCTGCGGACAGCTGGCGTCGGGCACCACGTTGACGCCCACCTCGGGGTGGTTCAGCTGGTAGAGGCCGTCCTGACGGGCGATGTCGAAGGCATAGCGCTGCACAGCCAGTCCCTCGTCGAAGGGCCAGTAGAGCACCATGCCGCTCTCCGTGCCGCCCAGGATGCGGGCGTAGTTCTCGGTAATCTCTGCCTCGGTGAGGGCGCGCTGCCACAGGCGTACATCGTCGACGAAGCCCTTGAAGCCGCTGCCCTGTGTGCGCGTAGCCTCCGGACCGCCCAGGCTCAGCGTGGGCAGCGTGGCGGTGGTGCTGCTGACGGCGTTCCATGTGGTGGCTGCTGCGGTCATCGTGGCTTTCTGCAGGGTCTCCGTACCTACGTAGAAGGTCCATGTGCCGCCGCTGTAGGTGGCAGCGACGTGGGTGAAGTCGGTGTCGTCGAACACGAGGTTGGTGAACTCCTTCACCGTCTTTCCGCCCTGCGAGCGGTCGACGGCATAGAGGTGGAAGCGACCGCCCGACTCCTTCACGCCTAACTCCAGGGCGCCGGCTATCTGCACTATCTGCTGCTGCGACGCGCCGCCGGCAAGCGTACTCTGCGGACGGGCCCACAGCTGCAGCGTCAGCGGCTGCTGGCCGTTGAGCACATTGTCATATTTCTCGCTGTTGGCACGCCACTGCAAGCCCGCCCCTTCGCCGTCGATGCGGCGCGAGAGGAACTGCGGCTGGCTGTTGGCATCGTCGGTACTCGACTTGACGAGGTTCACCCTGACGCCTGCAACCGCCGTGCCCGAGCCGTAGGCGATGTGGCCGGTGATGGTGCCGCGGGCCTGCGAGAAGCCGGGCTTGATGATCATGTCGCTCTGCTTCAGCTGCTCGTCGCACAGGGCACCGAAGGCTTGCACCGCATACTCATAGTAGGTGCCGGCCTGGGCGCGGTCGTCGGTATATTCGTATTCGCTGAAGGTGCCGTGCTTGGAGCTGCTCAGCATCACCCAGTCGCTCTCGCCCACGATGCGGCGCAGCACGCGGTAGTAGATGTCGTGCTCCCGGTCGGGGTTCTCCACCTTCCACGCCACCACCACCTTCTGCTCCTCGGTGCCGGTGGTGACCTGCACGTCGCTGATGTAGGTGCTGGAGGGCAGGCTGGCGCCGAGAATGTCGGAGCGGAACTGGGTGTTGTTGACCACGACGCTCACGCGGTACTCCTTGGGGTCGCAGGCCGAGCCGGCGAGCCTCACCTCGGCGGTGTGCTTGTTGGGGTCCAGGCTGAGCTGCTGCTCCTCGGTCCAGGAGTTGCTGCTGCCCGCAGCGCGGCTCTCCACGCTCCACTTCAGCCCGCTCAGGGGGATGTTGTACTCCCACGTCAGGTGTATCTTGTCCGTTTCGCTCTTGTCGTGCGACAGCGTGATGGGTATCTCCAGCTTATTGCTGATCGAGGCCTCGTTCCACAGGTCGTAGGCCGTGGGCGTGCTGCCGTTGCCGTAGCCGGGCAGCTGGGCCAGGTTCTCCCTGTACTTGTTCTCCAAGACCGAGGGCAGGAAGATGACGCGGTAGGTGTACTCCTTGTTGTAGTCGATGCCGTCGTCGGTCAGTTTCAGCGACGAGGCGTCGCCGTTCAGCGTCTCCACCAGCGTGTAGTCGGTGGCAGAGCCGCCCTTCGCGTAGCGGATGACGTACCACTTGCCGTCGTAGCGGCAGGCGACGCTCTGTTCCTTATTGCCGTTGTAGCCCGTCGCCTCGTCCTGGCGCGTCCACGTCACGACGTTCTTCTTGTTCCACTTGTCGAACTCCACCGACACCGATTTCGGCCGCGTGAAGGGCTTCACGAAGAAGCCGTCAGCCCAGGGCTGGCTCAGCGTGTGGTCCGAGGGAACAATTTTGCCTTCATTCTGCGGCTTCGGCTTCACCAAGCCGCGGTATTCCACGAAGACCGGCACGGTGTAGGCGCCCTTGGCCTTGTCTGTCGACGGGGTCAGCGGCCAGTAGCTGTACGCCATGTCCATCTTGCCGTTCGTCTCGTTCGTGAAGGAAATCTTGTTGCCGTCGGCAGTGGTGAAGGTGTTGTTCCTCGAACTCTTATTGTCGTTGTCGTAGTGGTAGTACAGGTTCATGTTGTAGCCCTGTGCAGAATAGCTGTCGTTGCTCCGCTTGTCGGGCACGCCGGCGGCCTTGAAGGTCAGCATACCCCCGTCGCCCCAGTCCACCGAGAGCTTGGGCATCGGCTTTTCAGTCTCAAGACCGCTCAATGTGATGTCTTTCTCGTATTCTATCCAGCCCGCATTGTAAGCATTAACGTCAGTACCACCATATTTCCATGTTACCGTCTGTTTCATCGCGATGCGCTTCACACCGTCTTCAAATGCCTTGGTCGAGGGCGCGTAGTACACTTGGACATTATTACTTTCTATATTGCTTACCCATACCTTTCCCCAGGTATGGTCGACAGTTTCCAAGGGAGTAGTGGATTCTTGCAAATAATCTTTCTTCCACTTCTCGACCAGATGCTTGGTGCCGTCGGATGTCACCAGATAAATCTCTCCTTCGTATAAGAATGTTGATATGGACTGATTATTTAAATTCCTGCCCCAATGACGACCAGAATAATAGTCTTGATTTACTTTGACGTGGAATCCCCAATAGAACTGGCCATTGTCGATGTTGAACTTATCTTTGGTTTCAAAATAGGCATAACTATAATCACCTGCAACCAAAATGTAATCAGAATAGCCATGACATCTGTAATTTCCTCCCCCAGCGTCTGTTTTGGTAAAATCGAATGATTGCTGCTCCGCCCTTGCCTGCGGGCTGCCCCCGATGAGCAGGGCGAGCATGAGCAATAGCACTTGCAGCCCGAGGCCTCCGTGCCTGTTCTTAGTCTTTTTTCTCATATTTATAGTCGTTTGGTTAGTTATTGTTAATATTATTATTATCAGCAGTAGTTGAATATTCGGTACAAAGATACAAAAATTATTTTATTTATGTTCCAATTCGGAAGAAAATTTTCTTAAAAGGACGCATTTTGAGGTACTTATGCCTCATCAGTCTGTCATAATGCCCCCTATCTACACGTTTATGAAAGTTCTTGCCGTGCAAGCGACCTGGGAGCAGGAGGACTATTACCAGTTTCTCAATACCTTGGATATGATGGCTCAGTCGTATGAGCCTGATGGCACTCCCTTTGGAAGAAACTATATCCTATATGCTTATTTCGCAAATATCTCCCAACTTCACTTTCTACCACTCACTCATGCCTGATCCTCCTTTCCGATAACTTCCCAATGGCCAGTTTTATCAGAGCCTATGCGTCGGATGAACTCGCGGCTTTGTAGGGCTTTGATGGTACGGGCGATAGTAGGACGAGAAAGCTGGCAGTATGTGGCAAGCTTCTCGTAAGAATAATTGGGGTACGTACTTATCGCATTCAAGACGGTCTGTTCGGTCTTTGAAAGCTGGGGCGCGACTGCTTTTACAGTATCATTTACAGTATCATTTACAGTATCATCGTCTTCCCGCATCAGCCTGAGCAGGTCAAGTTGGGTGGCTATCACACGGTCGGCAATAAAGTCAACAAAGACCTCTGGACGAGTATGGGCTGCCTCTAACGAATAGATGTATTCATGACGCAGAACAGCAGGAATAATGGCAATGGTAAAGCCGTTGCGCAACAAAGCCAGGTTCATCAGCAGACGCGCCACACGCCCGTTGCCATCCACAAAGGGATGAATGAAGACAAAACGCTGATGCAACGTAGCCGCCAACTCTATTGGGTGCAACTTCTTCTCGTTGTCATTGTACCATTTAACAAGTTTCTGCATCTCAGCAGGAATCTTAGATACTGCCGATACCGCATAACGGCTGCCGCTGATATAAACCTTTACGTCACGATATTTTCCTGCCTTTTCGGCATCTATCTGCTGATAGAACAGGCGATGAAGAGCCAGAATGTCCTCTTCTTCAAGACTTTCCTTTTCGGTAATCTGGTAGATATAGTCGTAGGCCTTGGCATGACCTACTGCCTCGTAATGGTCGCGCAGGGGCTTACCCTCAATCGTCAATCCGTCCTCAATGACTACTTTGGTTTCTGACTCTGTCAGGCTATTGCCTTCAAGGGCATTACTCGTATAAGTGAGCCCTACGCGGTAGTACTCTCTTAACGATTTTAGTGTTTCGGGCGGTAAAGGTCTGTATGCTGACAGCAAACGGTTGTTCTCGTCAGCCTTCTTAAACTTATCTTTCATTTCATTCATACCTCATCCTCCTCATTTCTTTATTTCAACCCCTCCCACGAAGCAGGTCTGCCGACTCCCAAAGGTCAGCTTCCAGTTTGCGTATATTTATCTTTACAGTCATTTGCTTCTGTTTTAAGCAACAAAAATACTAATTTTTCATGTAAAACGTGCAAGAATAAACAAAAATATGACAAAATGCGGCAATTTTCTTTGCCTTTTAGTTCAATTGAGGCTAAAAATCACAAAATTGACACCAATATTTGTGAGATTGAATGGGAACGGGGGGACATGGATGAAGTCCCCTAACACGGCTTTCTTAAAACATAATATAGACTATATTTCTTCGGGGCATGTGAAGCATTTACAGTTAAAGACTGGTACAGTCTACTTAAAGAATCTGGTACAATCTGGTACAATAAACCGAACAAAACAACCACAAATGACCGAATAAAATTACTACAAACGACCGAATAAAATCGTCACAAACAACCGAAAAGTCACAAAAACATTTGGATAATTCAGTACAAATCAGTAACTTTGCACGCAAAAGCGTGCGAGAACAGGCTGCACCTCAGCATAGAGCAAGCTATCTGCATTCGGTTTGCACTGTCCTTGCGCCCTGTAAACAGAACGAATAAAACGATGGAGAATATGTACAAACCAAGAATTGCCGACAGACTGTTGGCTCGCAAGCTGGCAGGTAAAGGTGCCGTATTGATTGAAGGACCTAAATGGTGCGGTAAGACAACGACAGCACGCCAGCAATCCAAGAGTCTGCTTGATTTGGGAGATACGGAAGTCTTGAAACAGAGCAGGCAGATGATGGAAATCAGTTCGAAAACCCTCCTTCAAGGCGAAACGCCCAGACTGATTGACGAATGGCAGACGATAACGGAACTGTGGGATACTATCAGAAATGAAGTGGATAAGCGAAGTGCGTTTTCTCAATTCATCCTGACGGGTTCTACAGTTGCACCACAGGCTGAAGACACTGTTCACAGCGGAACGGGGCGTATTGGCAGAGTCAAGATGCGCCCGATGAGTCTGTATGAGTCTGGAGAATCTACTGGTAGCGTCAGTCTGGCAAAGCTCTTCGATGGCGAAACGTTCGAACCGCAATCCAATAGCATCGATTTGGAGCGTATTGCCTTTCTGACTTGCCGTGGTGGCTGGCCGCAGGCAACGCTGCTCGAAGGTGATATTGCTTTGGATCAGGCCTTTGGCTATGTTGACGACATTGCAGAACGAGATATACAACGTGTAGATGGCGTAAAACGCAGTCCAGAGCGTACACGTCTGCTGCTGCGTTCGTATGCCCGCAATATCTCTCAGCAAGTACCCTACAGCACCATCAAAGCCGATATGCTGTCCAACGACGCAAAAACGCTTGACGAGGATACCGTTGCCGACTATATCAAGGCGCTGAGGAAACTTTTCGTGATTGAAGACCTTGACGCGTGGAATCCCAATATCCGCAGCAAGGCAGCTATTCGTACCAGTGACACCCGTCATTTCGTTGATCCAAGCATTGGTACGGCATCATTAGGTTTGGGTCCCCAAGACCTGATAAACGATTTAAATTCGTTCGGACTCATCTTCGAAGATTTGGCTGTACGTGACTTGCGTGTTTTTGCCGAGGCACTCGACGGAAGACTCTATCATTATCGCGACAGTTCAGGACTGGAGTGCGACACCGTGCTGCATCGTCGTAACGGCACGTATGGACTGATAGAGATAAAGCTTGGTGGCGAGAAGTTGATAAACGATGGTGCCGAGGCTTTGAATACGCTTGCCGATACTATTGACACCACGAAGATGAAGAAGCCTTCATTCAAGATGGTACTGACAGCAGTTGGTCCCTATGCATACCAGCGGCCAGACGAAATATTTGTAGTTCCAATCGGTTGCTTGAAAGATTGACATTCACCATCCTGCCAAGTTGGTCATATGTACTTCTGACTCATAATCTTTTAAAATTAAACATTTAGTCTCTGACAAGAGAGTGTCGTTTCTCGCAAAGTGTATTTATTTCTCGCAGATGGCGCAGATGACGCAGATCTTTGCTGCGCGCACCTGAAGTCTGTCTCTTTTAAATCTGCGAGATCTGCGAGAGATTAAAACCACAAACTTCTGCGAGAGATATAAACCAGTCTTCTGCGAGAGATAGGTATGTCACTTTGGGGTCGTCCGGGACGTTTCTTTCACCCGAGGGAACGTCACTTTGCGGTCGTAGATGCGATACTTTACCCCCCTAAAGTATCATCGGAACGGGTCGCAGATGACGTCGGAACGGATGGAAACAAACATCGGAACGGGTCGTAGGTGACGTCCCTTCGGCTCACTTGCCTTAACGAGTACAAAGGTACTACAATCGCGAAGGACGTTTTCCCATCCTTCCCCGTTCTTCCCCATCTTTTCCCATTATTTCCCATCGTCAGTCATCTATTCTAATTCCATAGTTCACTGATAGCCACTCAACAGCACATGGTGGTACTATATGGTTGGGGCGCAGCACTTGTCTGATAGATGGTGATAGGATTTCGTTGAGCTTCATTGCTTGTTGATTTTTGCTTCCCTGAGGAAACCCTCCCTCTATATTGGAGTTCCCCCTAAAGGGGAACGGAAATATAAGAGGGAAGTGGGGTTTCAGAAGGGCGCCGTCTCCTCGCCCGCATGCTCCAGTTCCGCATCCAACTGGCTCATCACATTCTCATTCATAACTTCATTTCATTGGTTAAACTTTTGAGCGCAAAGTTACGAAAAAGCAGAAACAAATACCCCCTACAATGTATGTACATATAGGGGGTATAACGTGGTAGAAAGAGCCTGATAATTAACGGAATAACTCTTTCAACTTATCTCTGAATTGTAGGGACTGGCGCTGGTCGAGAGCATCTATTTCTTATGGACTTATTGTATTATTCGAATAAACACACACACTACTATACGTTAAACTTGTTTTTCGACTCTCATCGTATGAAACAAGCCGCTTTACCTAACCCTATAAAAACTAATATAAGGAACAATGCTAGGATGATGAATCTCATCCAATTGCATAAACTGATGATTCTATCTGCCTTTTCTCTATTCATTTTCAGTATTATGTATTTGGTTTTATTGCTGCAAAAGTAGATGGAATATGTTACATTAATATTTCAATAATATGATGGAAAGGTTACAAGAGTAAATTGTAACAAGGTTGTAATATCTGCGTAATAGAGTCGTAACACGATTATCATACCTTTGCGACATATTATAGAAAACAGATATATGGAATTAATTATCAACATTTTCTCGTTGATTGGTTCTCTGGCGTTGTTCCTCTTCGGAATGAAAACAATGTCGGAAGGACTTGAAAAGTTTGCAGGCGACCGCCTGCGTAGCATTCTGGCGGCTATGACCAAGAACCGCGTGATGGGTGTGCTGACGGGTATCCTGATCACGGCACTCATCCAGTCATCGAGTGCCACGACGGTAATGGTGGTGAGTTTTGTGAATGCAGGACTGATGACGCTGGCACAGTCTATCGGTGTCATCATGGGCGCGAACATCGGCACAACGGTGACGGCGTGGATTATCTCTGCCGTAGGCTTCAAGGTGAACATCGCGGCTTTCGCTATTCCTCTTTTGGCAGTTGGAATGCCATTAATCTTTAGTGGAAAGGGCAACAGGAAAAGTATTGGCGAATTCATCTTCGGCTTCTCGTTCCTCTTTATGGGATTATCGTTTCTGC
>NZ_CAMJOS010000005.1 GCF_946407605.1 uncultured Prevotella sp. | reverse complement strand
ACACTCGCTTCTTGTACTACTTCTGTCTATGTAAATCTTTCAAAGAACTCTCTTTTTCATCGCCCTCAGGGAGGTTGTTTCCCGAAAGCGGATGCAAAGGTACGACTTTTTTCCGAACTACCAAAACTTTTTCAAGAAAAATTTCGTTATCGCACACAATTTTTTGTCGCTCTTGATGTAAGTCAAAGCGACAAACGGCTTACACCTTATTTATATATATATAAGAATAGCCTTCTATGGTCGAAAAAACCAATTCGTGCTATTCATGCGATTCGTGTTCAGAAAGCAAGCCCTTCTACGACCCGTTCCAACGTTTGTTTCCATCCGTTCCGACGTCATCTACGACCCGTTCCGATGATACTTTAGGGGGGTAAAGTATCATCGGAACGGCCGAAAAACACCATCGGAACGAGACGAAAGTCCCATCGGAACGAGGCAAAGGAGACTAGCGACGGATTTTAAAGAAAAAGAGAGGCAAAAACACAAAAAAAAAGCGATTTTTCTTTGTTAGTTAGAAAATAATATGTATCTTTGCTCCCGAATTATGAACTTATTCGTTTAACCTAATTATTAACTAACTAAAAACATTTTGGTATGAAAGTATTTACAAAGTTGTTTTTAACATTCGCATTGCTATGCTTTGCGGGTGTGGTGAATGCCGCAACGGAGTATGAGATCGACCAGAAGTTCACCAGCGTTGCTGCGCTGGATGGTCAGTTGTTTGTCATCTACAATGAGACAGACCAGAAGGCCATCTACAACAAAGACGCTCAGAACTTGGCTTACGACACTTATACTAACGCTGTGACAGGTGCTGCCTACTTGTGGAAGCTTCACAGCTTGGCAAACGAAGGTGTTGATGCACTTGCAAACGCCTATGCCATTGAGGCTGTAGATGCCAACGGAAACAGTATTGGATTATGGGGAAACCCGGCAATCTACTTGAATTCCGGTGCTGAAGGCGGCTTTAATGGTTGTTTCGTTCTTGGAAATGGCACACAGTACGGCACCGACGTGCAGTATGGTGGCGCTTGGGTAATCGAGTACGATGCCGACAACGGCTTTGCCTTTAAGAACGTAGCTCGTGGCGGCTATTTCGCTGGTGTGAATCCTGCTCCTACAGGCACAGATCCTATCTACTGGACTCTCTGCACGATGAAGGAAGCTCCTCAGACCGATCCTCTGGCAGAGCAGAAGGACGCTCTGACCGCTGCTATTGCGACGGGTAAGATGTACTTTGCTGTAGCTTACACAGAAGCTACATTCTCTGCTCTTAGCACTGCCATCACTGATGGTGAAGCTGCTTTGGCTGCTGAAGGAGCTACTGCAGAGTCTTTGACTAATGCTACTACAGCTATCAACAATGCTATTGCAGCTTTGGCTCTGAAGGATGGCTTTACTAACCTGACTGCTGAGATGTTCATGAGCTGGGACAGCGCTACAGAACCTACTACTGGTGCTACAACAGGCTGTTCTTTCGAACTGTTCAAGCCCTCGGGCCTGCCTTATGGTGACGGCAACGTAGGTTGGAAGAACTTTGCTCTTCTTTCTGACTATGACAAGCTGTATGTTACCTTTACCGAGGGTACTCCTCGTGTCATGATGAACCGTGATGTTGACCAGGGTCAGTGGAATGAAGACGAGACTCAGTCACACCTGATTGAATTCCCGAAGGGTGATGCTGTTTGGTCTGCTAAGTACTTCACGAATGAGAATGGTGTTGTTACCGTTGATCTGAAGCAGATTGTTGCCGACAAGGGTCTTGCTAGCCTGAACGCTATCAAGGGTGCAAACTGGGCAAATGTTACTGTAACTGGTCTGTACCTCTACAAGGAGGCTGCAGCTCCTGCTGAGATGGTTGCTTTCGATTGGGTAGCTGCTGAACAGGGTTATACTAACCAACAGGATTTGAATGATGTAGCTATTGCTCTTGATGCAAAGACGACCATGACTTGTTCTAAGGGTACTGGTTCTACAACTCCTAAGTATTATACTTCTGGTGGCGCTGTTCGTACATACGGTGGAAACACTATCACTTTCGCAGGTGAAGGTATCACTAAGATTGTGATTACTGGTGTTAGCGGTAAGGTTGCTGAATTGACAGCAAATACAGGCGAACTGACAACTGAAGGAATCGTCACAACATGGAAGGGCGAGGCTAATGAAATCGTTCTGACAAACAACACTAGCAACCAGCAGCACATTGCTAAGTTGCATGTTGTTTATGGCGGTGTAGAGGCCGACGCTGAGCCTGTACACATTGCCAACACTATTGATGAGCCTTACACCGTTGCTAAGGCTGTTGAACTGATTGACGCTGGCGACGCTCTCGACGAAACTGTATTTGTTAAGGGTATCATCTCTAAGATTGAAACCGTTAACGAAGAGCAGGATTTCATCACTTATTGGATTTCTGACAACGGTTCTACTGAGGGCCAGCAGTTCGAGTGCTACAAGGGTAAGACCATGGAAGGCTTAGCTCTTGCTGACATCGAGGTTGGTGCTGAGGTTATTGTTACTGGTAAGCTCACCAAGTACAACGAAATTTATGAGTTTGCCGCTGGCAACACTATCGCTGCTTATGTAGCTCCTGTTAAGCCTCTGTTCGCTGATGGCAAGTACTACATCCTGAACAAGGGTACTGGTAAGTATCTGGCCGGAGGTGCTTCATGGGGTACCCATGCTGTTGTAAATGCAGACGGTTTGGACTACGGTATTGCATTTGTTGATGGCAAGTACACTCTCGACTCACAGGTTTCTAATGGTGGTAACAATCACTTCCTGAATGGTGAGTGGAACGACGGTGCAGCTATGGGTTGGACTATCACTCCTGTTGCAGGTGCTGAAGGTCTTTACACCATTAGCAATGGTACCAACTTCCTGACTGCTCAGGCTGACAATCAGGTTCTGCTGCAGGGCGATGCTACTGCTGAAGCTGCTCAGTGGATGCTGAAGACTTTGGACGAGCGTATTGCTGAACTGGCTACCGCTACTGCCGAGGCTCCCGTCAACGCTACCTTCCTGATTCAGGACGCTAACTTTGGCCGCAACGACCTGCGTAAGAGTGCTTGGACAATGGTTGCTAACAACCAGAACCTCTCTGGTGGTGACAACACCAACAACAACGCTGAGTCATTCCACTCAACCTTTACGCTGAGTCAGGTTCTTGCCAACGCTCCTGCTGGTAAGTATCAGATGACTGCTCAGGGATTCTATCGTCAGGATGGTTCTGACAATGATAACCTGCCCGTATTCTATGCTAACGACAAGACTGCCACATTCCCCTTGAAGACTGGTTCTGAGAACTCTATGGCAGATGCTTCTGCATCGTTCACTGCTGGTAGCTACACCATTGAGCCTATTGCAGTTACCGTATTCGAGGATGGTCAACTGACCGTTGGTGCTAAGTTGGAGAACAACACCAACCTGTGGTGTATCTTCGATAACTTCCGTCTGACCTATCTGACGAAGGATATTCCTGCCGAGGAGTTCGAGCCTGCATACACTGCTGCTCTGGCTGCCGCCAAGGCTGCTCTGGCTGATGATAACTATGCTGCTGTAACAGGCGAGGAGAAGGCTGCTCTGGAGAAGGCTATCGCTGACTACGGCGAGATTGCTGAGCCCACAACAGAACTTTACAAGGCTGCTATTTCTGCTCTGAACGCTGCTACCAGCGCCTACACTGCTGCTAAGGGTGCTTATGAGACCTTCAACAACACTGCTGCTAGCATGGCAGATGTTCTGTTCCCATATGCTGCTCCTGGTAAGAAGGCCGCTGCTGAGGCTTCTACAGCTGCTACTCCTAAGTCAGCTGCTGATGCAACTGCTCTGACCGAGGCTGTGCTGAAGGCTTATCGTCAGTACGCTGAGTCAAGTGCTCTGCTGGAGTGCCAGTATGGTGCTGCTGTAAACATGACTGAGTCTATCGTCAACCCGAACGCCGAGGAAGCTATTGCTGAGCCTTGGGCTATTGTTAAGGGTGAAGGTTCAGGTGGTAATCTGAGCATTCTGGACGGCGAGCCTCTCACTGATGGTGATGGCAACTCTGCCTACAAGTACTTCGATGGTGGTAACTGGGGTGCAAATGCTTGGGACGTTGCTCTTGAGCAGACCATCACACTGCCTGCAGGTAAGTATTATCTGACAGTTGCTGGCCGTGCTTCTGCCGACGTTGACCTGAACCTCTTCGCTGGAGAGACCACAGCCAAGATTGCTGCTGTTGGTGCTACTGGTGGTCTGTTCGGACGTGGCTGGGGCGATGCTTCTGTTGAGTTCGAAATGGCCGAGGCTGGTGAAATTAAGATTGGTGTGCGTGGTGTAACTTCTGTTGTTCACAACTGGATGTCGTTCACTCGCTTCCGTCTGATGCAGTTCGGTGTTGCCGGTGAGGACGCTCCTGAGCTCCAGGCTCCCGAGGGTTGGAACAACGAGATTGCTAACGGCAACTTGGCTGGTGACAATGTTGACAGCTATGCTTCTAAGGAGTATCCCGCTCCCGATCCTTCTGCCTCAACTATTGTTGCAATGGCTGGTAAGGACTTCAGCCGCGGTATCGTAGTAAAGGCACAGGATAAGGTTTCTCAGGCTTGGGACAGCCAGTTCTGGATTGTTCTGAACGAGGAACTGCCTGCAGGTGCAACATTGCACGTTGAGTTCGACTACAAAGCCGACAAGGCAGGTTCTGTTAGCACACAGTCTCACGCTGCTCCTGGTGGTTACCTGCACTGGGCTTGCATTGGCAACGTGAACTTCACAACTGAGTGGCAGCACTTCTCTGCTGAGGTTACTGTTGACGCTGCTGCTAACAACATGAAGAGCATTGCATTCAACCTGAATGACATTGCTGAGGCTAACAACTACTACTTCGATAACTTCGGTGTATGGGCTAAGATTCCAGAGAAGCCGAAAGAGTGGGAGAACATCATCGTGAACAGCGATATGGAAGGCGACGACAACTCTTGCTTCTATGTAACAGAGCAGGGTGTGGGTGGTCCGTTCCTCGCTCCATTCACAGCAGGTATCGGCGTGGATGGCAGCAAGGCTGTGAAGGTTCAGTCTGCTGACAATCCTACAAACTCTTGGGATACTCAGTTCTTCATCCGTCTGCCTTATCAGCTGCCTGCTGGTACTTCTTATAAGGTATCGTTCGACTACAAGGCTGACGAGGCCGCTAAGTCTACTACTCAGGCACATGCTAATCCTGGCGACTACATCCACTACGTAGGTATTGGCGACGTGAACTTCACCGCTGACTGGCAGTCGTTCGAGTTAGAGAGCATTATCTCTGCCGATCAGAGCAAGGAAGACAAGCCCATGCAGTCAATTGCATTCAACCTCGCTGAGCTGAAGACCGCTAACCTCTATATCTTCGATAACGTGAAGTTCTTCGTTCCGAAGGATATTGTAAGCTCGCTGAATCTGAATCCTGCTGTTGATCCTCAGCCTTATCCCGAGCCTGATGGCATCAGCACTCTGAAGAATCAGAAGAATGTCGAGGGTATGTATAACCTGAATGGTCAGAAGGTGAACAAGGCTCAGAAGGGTCTGTACATCCTGAATGGCAAGAAGGTTATGGTGAAGTAAGAAGTGATAAGTGAGTAAAACTCACACATCATAACTAAAACGGCCCCCGTTGCTCTAGGCAGCGGGGGCTATTTTTCTGTTATATCGTTGGTAGTCTCGATTTTTATTTATATCTTTGCAACCAAATCAATAAAAGAAAACGAATATGAAGAAGTTATTACTACTAGTAGTCCTGATGGTCAGCCAACTGTCATGGGCAGGCAATGTAAGTGAGAATGAGGCTATGCAGAAGGCACTGGCTTTCCTGAACAAACATCAGAAGGCAGCCCCACAGGGCATGCGCCTGGCAGCAAAGGGCAGTCAGCTGACACCAAGCGAGACAGCCGAGAACTATTATGTGTTTAACGTAGGTCAGACCAACGGTTACGTCATCGTGAGTGCTGACGACCGCACCCCCGCTATTCTGGGCTATGCCGATGAGGGCACGTTTGACAAGAATAACATGCCCAAAAACATGAAGTCATGGCTGCAGGGCTATGCCGACCAACTGGATTACCTGGCCACCCACCCCGAGGCCGAGATAGCCCGCGTGGCTCTGGACGAGCATGCCCCTGTGGCTCCCCTACTGACCTCGAACTGGGACCAGGGCTCTCCCTACAACAGCCTGTGTCCCAAGGACGGCACAGACCTCTCAATAACTGGCTGCGTAGCCACAGCCATGGCTCAGGTGCTCTACTATTACAAATATCCTGAGAAGACGCTGAAGGAGATACCAGGATATACCACCTATACAAGGAAGTTTAAGATAGCTGCTACACCTGTGACCACCTTTGACTGGGACCATATGCTTGACAACTATTCTGGCAACGAGGACGAGACAGCCATCAACGCTGTGGCCACACTGATGAAGGTGTGTGGCGCTGCTTCAGAGATGGACTATACCAGCAGCTTTAGTGGAGCTAACTCCGACAACATGGACATCATCTTCAAGACCTATTTCGACTTTGACGCCACAACCCAGTATATTAGCCGCACCAGCTACCGCGCTAGAGAGTGGAACAACATTATCTATCAGGAGATGGCTGAGAGACGACCCGTGTTATATGGCGGTTATTCATCAGACTCTGGACATTCCTTTGTCATCGACGGTTACGACAAGGAAGGTCTCTTCCATGTAAACTGGGGTTGGGGAGGAAGCAGCAACGGCTATTTCCTTCTGTCTATCCTCGACCCTCACAACAATAGCGGCTATGGTGCCACCAGCAGCAACGACGGCTATAGCTTCCTTCAGGATGCCATGATTGGTGCCAAGCCGAATGAGGGTACTATTGTGGAGCCTGCTATCAGGATGACGTCGTATGGTATCAATATCACCCAATCCGAATACTTGAAGGAGGAAGGCAAGTTCAACATCAGCTTCAAGGCAGAGATGTACAACACAACAGGTGAAGCCAATGTGTTTGACATAGGAGTGGGTATCTATGATACAAACGACTCACTGGTATATGTAGAGCAGAAGCACGAAGCTATATCGTTTGACAACAACTACGGCTGGAGAGAAAAGACGATGACAGCCAAAGTGCCCGCCTTGCCCGACGGCCACTATATCACCGCTGTCGTATCAAGAAAGCACGGCACAGAGAAGTGGTATCAGAACGAAAGTACACAGAACTATTTCCTGAGCACCACCATCAGCGACGACACGCTACGCCTGAAACTTCCCACCATCAACCTGAGCGGCAGCATAGAGCTGGCTGGCAAGCTGGAAGTTGGCAACACCATAACGGCCCAGTTTGATCTTCAGAACAACGGCACGCTGTTCAACGACGTCCTGTACCTGCAGTTAGACGGCAAGGACCTGGGTGGCCGTCATCTTGACATTGATGAAGGAACAAGCGAGACGCTGTCAATGATATTCGAGCCCACAGAGGCAGGCACCAAGCATCTTGCCCTCGGCATCAAGCAATGGGTGAGAGAGAACGACCAGTGGGTTAAAGTCTTTACCGAGATTATTGGCCGCGACATTGAGGTTGCCCAAGCCCTTCCTCAGAATCTAAAGCTGAGCAATGGTAAGGTGACAAACGCCGAGATGATTAGCGATCATTATTATACCCTTAACAGCGATACTGCCGTCATCCAGTTGAATGTAAAGAACAATGGCCAAAACGACTACGAAAACGTCATCCGCGTCAGGGTTTTTAAGAGAAAAGGCGAAACCAACAGTTATAGCAATAGCTTTAATGTCGATGCACCATTGGTACTCAGCAAGGGCGACTCGCAGACCATGACTATCAACGTGCCTAACCTGACTGACGGTGTGTACTGGTTCTGCATCGTCTATAGGACCAATGGCAAGTTTGTTGATACTAACAGCGGCGAGCAATTAAACCTCTATAACTATAACGTTACTGTGCCCGAAAAACCCAATGCCATCGTTACCGTTAAAACGGACAACAAGCAACAGAGCACCATCTACGACTTGAAAGGCCAAAAGGTGACACAGCCCAGGAATGGCGGCCTGTATATCATTAATGGTAAGAAAGTGATGGTGAAAGGTTAAAATAAAAGGTGACGGCCATCCGATATGGGTGGCCGTTATCATTTATCGTGACTTAATCTCAAGATATTTGTTGATCACGTCGACGGAAAGATTCTGAGGCGTGGTCAACAATGATTGTATACCATACTGACGCAGGGTGTGGACGATGAGTCGCTGCTCGTAGGCAAACTTCTCGGCTATAACACGCTGATAGGTTTGTTCGGTTGTTATTGGTGAAGGGTGAAGGGTGGCTGGTGATTGGTGAAGGGAAGTGCCCTGAACGAAGTCGCGCAGCTCCTCGTCCTCGAAGAACACCACAAGCAGACGATGGCGCATGGCCAGTTGTCGCAGGTAGGAGAGTTGTCGGCGTAAGGCCGCCATCGACGTGAACGAGGTATAGAGGATGAGCAGCGAACGACGTGTGACATGACGTGAGAGTCCTGCCAGGAGTGCCGAATAGTCTGTCTCGCCAAAGGCTGTTTGCTCAGCATAGAGCGCCTCCTGCAGCGTCTGCATCTGTCCCTGTTGGCGAGAAGCCTGCACAAAGGTCTCGAACTGGTCGCTAAAGGTAATAAGACCCGCCTTGTCCTGCTTGTTGACAGCGACATAACTCAGCACCAGCGAGGCGTTGATGGCATAGTCGAGAAGCGTCATCTCGAGGAAGGTCTGCTGCATCATGCGGCCTTTGTCGATGACCGAGAACACCTGCTGTGAGCGTTCTTCCTGATAGACGTTGACCATGAGCAGATGGCGACGGGCGGTGGCACGCCAGTTGATGGTGCGGTAGTCATCGCCCACCACATAGTCCTTAATCTGCTCGAAGTCCGTGTTATGGCCTATGCGTCGGATGCGTTTGATTCCCATCTCGGTGAGGTTGTTGCTCATGGCGAGCAGCTCATACTGACGGAGCATAAGATAAGAAGGATAGACCTTGACATCCTGCGCCTCGCAACAGGTGAAACGACGCTGCATCAAGCCCAAGGGCGTGCTGACAAAGACCCGTGCATGGCCAAAGCCATAGACGCCACGCTTCGTGGGACGGAGGACATAGGTGATGGTGACATCGCCGTTTTTGCGGATGGGGGCCTTGAACAGCACATCGCGTCGTTGGAAGACCACGGGCACCTCGTCGATAACCTCAGTATGGATATTAAAGGGATAGGTGCTCTCTAAGCGTAGCTTCACAGGATTATCGTCGCCATTCGAGAAGCGGGGCGTTAGCATACGCCATGCCTTTATGCCCTTTCGACTCCACAACATCACGATATCGGCAGCCACCAACACCAACAGCAAGAGCAGGAGGATGCGGCCGATGGTGAACATCAGTGGAACTGCGAACCCGATGGCGATGATCAGGATAACGGCAGTCATCAGATAATAGAAGCGATGAGCTATGTACATGGGGCGAATAGGACCTATGGGGCTAATGGGGCTAGTGGGTTATTTAGGCACTTCAACCTTTTCTATCAATCGCTTGACAGCCTTGACGGGGGTGATGCCTTCCATCTCGGCCTCAGCGGTGAGGATGAGACGATGCTGCAGGATGCTAGGTGCCACGAAACGTACATCATCAGGCGTTACAAAGTCACGTCCCTGCAACAGGGCATAGGCTTTGGAAGCCTGAAGCAAAGCCACCGAAGCACGGGGCGATGCACCGAGGAACACTGCCTTGCTCTGACGGGTCTGAGCCACGATGCCTGCGATATAACGCAGCATGGCGGGATCGACAAACACCGTATCCAACAGCCGGCGCAGCTCTATCAACTGCTCCTTGGTGATGACAGGTTCCACATTCTCCAAGGCGGTAAGGCGCTGGTTGGCATGATGACGCTCCAAGATGCTAACCTCCTCGTCGAGAGAGGGATAGCCCATGGTTATCTTCATCATAAAACGGTCGGTCTGAGCCTCTGGCAGCTTATAGGTACCTTCCTGTTCCACAGGGTTCTGCGTGGCGAGGATGGTATAGAACTGTCCCATGGGATGGGTCAGTCCATCGATGGTGACCTGACGCTCTTCCATCACCTCGAAGAGGGCAGCCTGCGTCTTAGCCGGCGCACGGTTGATCTCATCGACCAACACGATATCGGCAAAGACAGGACCCGCATGGAAGTCGAAGTCGCTGGTCTTCATATTAAACACATTCGTGCCCAGCACATCCGACGGCATGAGATCGGGCGTGAACTGCACACGACTGAAATTGGCATCGATGAGCTTTGCCAGCAGACGGGCCAGCAGGGTCTTTGCCACCCCTGGCACGCCTTCAAGCAAGACGTGGCCATTGGCCAGCACAGCCGTTAGCAGCAGGTCGATATTCTCGTCCTGTCCAACGATGACGTTAGAGATCTGTCGGCGCAACAGTTCTATGCGCTCGGCAAACTGTGTGAGGTCGGTTCTTTGTTCTTCCATACTTATAGAGATTGTTGTATTTTATTCAGTTCATTGATATAGGTTTTCAGCTCCGCATCGCTGACGATATGGTTACCGCTGGCAGCTTCACGGATATTCTTCAGTATCAGGCTCAGCTCTTGCTCGTCGATACCAGTATGACGGGCCAGAAGAGCAATAGGACCAGAGGGCGAGCTGTCGGTGACAGTGATGTCGATGCCCGTCTGGCGACGAATCTCTTCGGTGGTATATGTGAGCTTCTTAGCCAAGAGACCAGGGTTCCAATGGTCCTGCCAGTAGAGCGTGCCGATGAGACGGACAAACTCCAGGTTATGGTTCTGCGGCTTCTGCACCACGGGGATGACACGCTGACGGCGACGTGCCGTGAAGATGCAGAACAGCAGGATGGAGAGCAACGTCAAATAGAGTGCCCAGCGCAACGGTGGTTCCCTGAGGAACACATAAAAAGGTGTAGACTCCTTTTGTGCCGTGATGCTCATATAGGCCTCAGTACGAATGACGGGATGTTGCTTCAGACGGTCCATCAGTCGTCCTATCAGCGCCCATCCGTCACTACTCACCATCGTATAGTTGGTAAGCAGTAGCGGAGCCGACACGAGGATAAATTCTCCCTTGCCAATAGGATAGGATACAGCTAGTGCATTTGGTTTCTGCTCCACATCTTCATCGTCATCATCCTCCTCATCATCCGGCGATTTAAAGGTCATCAGCACCCGAGATGGGATGGTGTCAGAAGGCTGTATGGTCCGTTCAATCATCTGCGAATAGACATGCAACGACAATGGATGGTGGGCGTAGATGCTGTCCTGCGCCCAGGCCACAAGGGCTTTGGTGGGCGCTTTCCCTGCCACATCCTGCAACCTGAACAGGCTATTCCATTTGGTATCAAAACCTAGTGTGTCGCTCCAGTCATAAGGAATCGACGTAGCCACCATCAGCGTATGACCCTCAGATGCCAGTTGCAGGATATAGTTACAGTCACGCTCTGAGAAGCTTTCATTCGTGATAATCAGGATTGACTTGGGACTGTCTGCCACGCTATCATCAGTAAAGATCTGCCTCAACGTACGATTGTCAACGATATAACCATTAGACATGGTGGCTTTCATCACACTATCGAACACCTGACAGCCGAAGGGCTGCGCATCCACATGACTAAATGTGGGTTGCCACACGAAATGGCGAGGCATGCGATATTCGATGATCAGCACGACAAGCAGCATGACGAGGATGCCTATGATAAACTTATTGCGACTACTCATAAGTGCCACCTCCTTTCATGACTTTGGCCTGCAGGGCTTTCACCTGTTCGTAGAGCTCGGCAGTGGCTTCGTAGTTGCCATAGCGCACATTGATGAAATGACGCGAGAGCGATGAGAAGGCAGGCATATTGACTTGACGCACATACTGTGAAGGCGTCTTTGAAGGCTGCCACTCAATCTTACCTGTATCTTCCAGATACTTCAAGGTCTGCAGATAGCTCAGTCTGACGGCCTGACGATAGTCAGCAGCCTTCAATGCCTGCTTTATATCTGCCTCGAAGTTAACACCATAGATAGTATCTTCCTCTACGTCATAATCCAGCGGCTCTTCTTTATCTCCCTTCATAAACAGCTTCGGACGCTTATACCACCAGAGCCACGCCAGGAAAGCCAGCACCAGTACACCTATAAATATTAATAGGTAATAGGTGAAGTCGTTGTCGAGCACCACATCGAAAGTATCTTTTATCCATTCGCTGATGACCTCCGATAGCCATTCCAACAGATTCTGACTACCACCCATGAGTTCACGGTCGTAGTCATAGCGCGGGTCTTGCTGGAAGGCAACCAGCTGCACGGAATCTATTTGAAGGGTATCGGGCATGAAAGGTGAAAGGTGAAAGGTGAAAGGTGAAGGGTGAAAGGTGAAGAGTGATTAGAAGTTATCGAACTCGTCGAAGCGCTCAATATTCTTGGCCACTCCTACCCCATCAATCTTATCGCTGGCATGACCATACTGAATGGTGGTGCCAACAATCGTGAGGATGCACGAGACGTAATAGCCCAGACAGGTGAGGATGCAGGTGATGTACTGGAGGGCATCGTACAGGAACGAGTTGAAGAAACTGCCATCCTGCTTGTCGGACACCGTAAACACCATCTTCACCATTGACAGGATGTACCAAGGCATCATGGTAAACGACTGGATGACAAAAGTGATGAAGCTTATCACAAAGGTGATGGCAAAGATGCCGCCCCAAGTGGCGAATCCCAGACGGATGCCTTTCATATAAGCCTCGAATACACCTGTTTGACCCTCCATCAGATAAACGGGAGGCACCATGGTCATAGGCAACATGATGGCCAGCATCAAGGCATAGAGCAATACCACTCCCAGCAATGCCAATACTTCGTTGAGTGAGAATAAGAGGACCATCACCAATGCAAAGAGCACCAGAATGGCGATGGCGATGACCACTCCCACCAGCGTCATGATTACGCAACGCTTAAAGCAGAACCATAGCTCTGGCTTCAGCTCGTCCATCGTCAGGTTGGCCAGTCGCTCCTGTCTAACGGTATATAGACGTATCATGGCAAAGAGCAAGGCTGCGAGAATCATATACGATAGGATACCCACAACCAGGGTTGCCAACGACGAGAGTCCGAAGGTGATCAGCTCTTCATTAGCCATCGAGCCAGCCGAGCTGATTGTCGTTATCAGACTGATATAACCATTCCAGAAGTGATTGGCAAAGAAGGCCATCACCATGCTGACGGGCAGCATGATATAGATGAAATACTTCAAAATAGTGCGCCAGTTCTCACGCAAGAAGTTAAAGGTGTCACCCAGCTTATCCGTAAAGGTGCGGGTACGGTAAATCTCAATTTTCGGGGTTTGCTGTTGCATGGTTTCTGTTTCTTAAATAGGGTAAGACAATATAGTAATATATGATAAAGGCTGCAGAGAGCAGAATGACCGTCAGACGGAACGCATTGGGATACTCCGTATGGCGAGTCAGGAAACTCTCTATAAAGCCGGCAATACAGAAGAGAGGCACGGTGCCAACGACAATTTTCAGACCGCGTTTGGCACCACGACGGAAGGAGTAGAGGCGAGAGTAGGTACCTGGGAACAGCCATCCATTGCCCATGGCCAGGCCAGCAGCACCCGCTACTATGATTGCAGAAATCTCGATGGTGCCATGAAGCCAGATAGCCAATGCCGACTCCCACAACAGACCGTGCTGGGCAAAGAACGTCTGGAAGGCCCCTATCATGATGCCATTCTGAAACAGCACAAAGCCAGTGGCAAAGCTGGTCAGCAGTCCTGAGGCGAAAGCCATAAACGACACCTTGATATTATTTGTGGTGATACCTATGAACATCATACCCTCTGGAGAGCCGTCATAGACAGCCATCGGATTGCCGTTCTCGATATTCTCCAGCGTCATATCCACATAAGCGTTTCCTAAGATGAGTCGCGAGAACTCGGGGTCTAACCATTGTGACACCATCCCAACCAGTGCACTGGCCAGGAAGATGATAAACGACAGGCGCAGCTCCTTACGGGCATCCCACATAATCTGGGGAACCTCCCGTGTCCAAAACGTGATGATACGTGACCACCGTTCCCGTTTGTTGCGATAGATATTATTATGGATGGCCGAAGCGAGGTTGTTCAGATAGAGCGTGATACGCGAATTGGGATAGTGCGTCTGCGAGAATGCCAAGTCGGAAGTCACATCGATATAGGCATCAGCCATCTCGTCGGGTGATGAGAGTCTCGGACTCTCTGCCACCGTCTCATAGGCTCGCCATTTCTCGAGATTCTGTCTGATAAACGTCACTTCTTTCATGCGTAGAATGAAATTTGGCACAAAATTAATAAATAATTGCCAAATAACCGCACGCTTTTGCATTTTTTTCGTAACTTTGCAATCACATTATCACAACAGAGCTGACAAATGGCAGAATCAGGCATTATTACAGGACAATATGTTCGCATACAACCAACGGTGGCCAGCGTGGGCGACCGCATCTTTGCGCAGCTCATCGACTGGGGTGTGCTACTGGCCTATATAGCTCTGCTAACATGGTTTGTTGTAGAAACAAATATCAGCGGATGGGTTGTTGCCACACTCTATTTATTCCCGCTGCTGTTCTACACGCTGATTTGTGAAGTCCTTAACCAGGGACAGACCTTGGGAAAGATGGTCTTAAATATCCGAGTGGTGAAGATGGACGGCTCGATGCCTACGCTGGGCGCCTACCTGATGCGATGGATGCTCTGGCTCATCGATGGTCCTGCCACCAGCTTCGTAGGACTTGTTGCCATGATTCTGAACCGCAACAACCAGCGACTGGGCGACATGGCAGCTGGCACGGTGGTTATCAAGAAGCAGAAATACAAGAAGATACAGATTAGTCTGGATGAGTACGACTATCTGGCAAAGAACTATACGCCGCGCTATCCGCAGGCTTCCGACCTGTCGCTGGAGCAGATAGAGATTATCACTCGTGCTATCAGCACACAGCGCGACGGCTTTGACCTTCGCCTCAACCAGTTGGCCAAGAAGGTGCAGCAGAAGTTCAATATCGAGAGAAAAGAAGCGAACGACCTCGCCTTCTTGCAGCGGGTCGTTCGCGATTATCAGTATTATGCCTTAGAGGAAATTTAGAGCGTTACTTCGCAACCCAGTCCCAGCACATAGTTGGTACGTGTGAAAGTATCGCTGATACGAGGATTGTCCTGAGTGATACGGTCGTAGTTGCTATAGTTGGTCTGGAAATAACCAGCCTTCAGCGTTACATTGTCGGTTGCCTTGAAATTGGTTCCGAAGCCGATGCTATAGCTATTTACCACAAACGACATATCGTTCATATATGCATCAGTCAATCCATAGCGGGTCAGCTGACCACCCAAAGAAATCGTCACACGGTCGTTAACATCCCACTCAGCACCCAAAAGGAACTCGTTTGTATCGTGGTCCAACAAGTCCTGAGAATTGTTATACCATGTAGTGCTCTTGTCGAAATAGTGGTGCCAACCAGCATTCAGGCGCACCTCATCCAATGGACTCCACATAGCACCAAGAACCAACTGGGCAGGCTGATCCTCGGGAATTTCCTCACCATCACGGAACTTATTCACAGCGGCAATCTCACTGGCCTGATTAACGGTAGACTCGTTCTTCATGTGAATCTCGGTCTTGAACTCATACTTAGCAGCAAAGTTGAACTGACCCATCTTGTAGTCTACACCTACAACAGGAGCAATGCCTACACTTGACTGGTTACACAGCAGGTTTACACCCTGAGAATATTTCTGCAAAGCGTTCAGACTGGTCTTCGTACCCTTCAATTGAGTCTGTTGCGCTACCAATTCCGCAGGAACTGTAGCACCAGCAGCCTCATACTGGGCAATACCTGCAGCCACCTTATCAAGACCTGCATCAACAGTAGCTATAGAATTATCGAGGAAAGTGCCGAAATCTACATAGCCACCACCTGTATTCACCATGATATTGCTAATCTTAGCCTTATAGGTAGCTGTACCATAAAGGATGCGCAGACCACCATATACTGCCAGATTATCGTTCACCTTATAAGCAGAACCCAACTGGAAACCGAAGTAATACTGACGACCCTGCATATAGCCATCCATATCGTAACCAGTGGCACCGAGGGGCTTCAGCTGATTGGCAATAGCACCTACTGTGCTCTCAAAAGAGCCCAGACCATCGTTGAATTCACAGGCACCACCACCTCCAGGTACTGAGAAGTTGAACTGAAGACTCCAGTTACCTTTATTATAGGCAGCCTGCAGCGAGGGGATAAAAGGCGCATCGGCCACACCTTCGAATGTCTTTACCGTCTTACCCTCATTCTTACGTCCCAAAGCAAACACGGGGTTCGTTGAAGTGATCGTACGTGTCTGGTGAGCATACTGCCAGTTGATGCCCAGATGGAAACCTTCGGGCATGAAGGCCACACCAGCGGGGTTTGAGTACACACCGTCGAGACCAATAGCTGCATCACGAGCGGGATTGCGAAGGAAATCAATACTTTGATTCGTGTTGGTTAAGATACCACCAGCCTGAGCTGTTGTGGCTGCCAGCACGAGGCCGGCCAGAATTGCTTTTGTTTTCATATCCTGTTTAACAATACTTTGAAAAATCGGCTGCAAAGGTACGTTTGTTGTCGCACACAAGCGAAAGAAATGTGCACGATTTAAGCTTCGTTAACCTAACAAATATTAAATTCTGCACAAACCACACTAGTTTGTGCAGAATACAATTGCACATTTCTGCCTTTTTGTGTGCAAAAATGCTATTTCTTCATCTCCGGATAGCTGATGCGGGTATGATAGATGGTCTTGAGTTTCTCGATGAGCACCGTCTTAGCATACTGGATATCACGGAAGGTGATGGGACACTCATGGAAGAAGCCATCGGCCACCATACCGTCGATGAGTTTGTTGACCAACTGACGGATGCTATGTTCTGTATAGTCGGGGAGCGAACGTGAAGCCGCCTCCACAGCATCTGCCATCATCAGGATGGCCTGCTCCTTGGTAAAGGGATTAGGACCAGGATAGGTAAAGAGCAGGTCGTCGACAGGCTCATCGGGATGCTCGTTCTTGTACTTAATATAGAAGTATTTAGCCTTGCCCAGTCCGTGGTGTGTGGCTATGAAGTCTCGGATTTGTACGGGCAAGTTGTATTGGTCGGCCAGTTTCAGGCCCTCCGTCACATGACTGATTATCATCTGGGCACTATCGATACAGGTCAGCTGGTCGTGAGGACTAATGCCACCCGACTGGTTCTCTGTGAAGTAGATAGGATTCTGCATCTTGCCGATGTCATGATAGAGAGCGCCAGTACGCACCAACTGCGGATTGGCCCCCAGTTTTCGGGCTATCTCGGCTGCCAGGTTTCCCACCTGAATACAATGCTGGAAGGTGCCTGGAGCCACCTCGCTCATGCGTCGCAACAGGTCTTTATTCATATCGCTCAGCTCAATCAGCGTGATATCAGAGATGAAGCCGAAGAACTTCTCAACCAAGTAGAGCAACGGATAACTACAGAAGATGATGATGCCGCAGATAGCAAGATAGACATATTCGCTACGGTCGATGCCTGCAAAGTCATTATGAAGAATCATGAAGACAGCCAAGTTGGTCACCATCGCCATCATGGTGGTGATGATAGCCGTCCAGAACAGCTGCGAACGACTGGACAACTCACGCAAAGAGAATACCGCCGTGAAGCCAGCCACCATCTCTACAGCAATAAACTCAAACGGTTTCTGAAGGAGGGAAGCACATATCAGCACCACGGTAGTATGCGCCATCAGGGCTGTGCGTGAATCCATAAACACCCTGACGAATATCGGCACAATGGCAAAGGGCAGCACAAAGACATGGAACATGGTATGTCCCACCAAGACCGATGCCATTGCTGTGGCAATGATGATGAATGCGAAGATCATGCCGATAGAGCGCATGCGCTGAAAATAGTCCTTGCGATAAAGCGTGAGATAGAGCGTAAAGAGCGTGATGATAATCAGCACGAAGAGCGTCTCGCCAAGGAACTTTGACAGTTCCGAGTTAATGTTTGAGTGACGACGGTCCAACTCTTTCAGATAAGAGCTGATGACCTGATAGGTCTGAGGCGTGACAACCTCACCCTGACTCACAATCTTCTGTCCGCTTTGCACCACGCCAACAGCCAGCGGCACGCTGTTAAGCAGATCAAGGCGTGCCGACTCACTACGGTCCTCATCATAGATAAGGTTAGGTTCCAAGAACACGTTGAGGTCTATCTCCTTGAGCACATCGCGATAGATCAGCAACTGCGGCGACTGCAGAAACTCCTCATAGACCTGACGCGGCGTAGCCACCTGTATGGCAGGGATCTCCGTCACCTCCTTATCGTCAATACGTCGCAACATCTGCAAAGAGTCTGCGGCATTGCCCAGCGGCTCTTCATCATTGACGATACCCATAGTATAAACCTTTTGCAGATAGTTGACCATCGTATGCTGGAAGCTTCGCCCATACTCTGGGAAGTTCTTCCTGAGATGCTCTGCCAACAGCTTCTCCTGACGCGGGCCAACCTCTTTATTGAAGATGTAATAGGGTGCGAAATTACGTACTGCCTCTTCACGCTCGCTCTGTACCAGCGAGTCGCTTTTGAAGACAGGGAAGTCGAAGGTGGCCACCAAATCATTGTATAGCCACACCTTACCCATCTCCATCTTGTAGTTGTGGGCATTATCGCGAGGCATGAACCACACTATCAGCGCCACCGTGCCCAGCACCAAGGCCACACGCAGCACCACATCGCGCCATGTTATATCTGTTTTAAAGTTAAATTTCTGCATAGTTTTATGGGATTTGCGTGCAAAGATACTAAATTATCGACAATTCTTGCATGTAAAACGAATAAAATTCGAACTGACAACCGATAATTAAGAATTATTTCGTACCTTTGCAGCCAAATTTATATAATAAGGTATAATGACAGACAGAAAAGTAAGGGTGCGCTTTGCACCCAGTCCCACAGGACCCCTCCATATCGGCGGTGTTCGTACCGCTTTGTACAACTATCTCTTTGCCCGTCAGCACGGCGGCGAGCTGGTGTTCCGTATCGAGGACACCGACACCACCCGCTTTGTGCCTGAGGCTGAGGCTTATATCATCGAAGCCTTCCAGTGGCTGGGCATCAAGTTCGACGAAGGTGTGAGCTTCGGCGGCAACTATGGCCCCTATCGTCAGAGCGAGCGTCGCGACATCTATAAGAAGTATGTGCAGTTGCTGCTCGACAACGGTAAGGCCTACGTGGCTTTCGACACACCTCAGGAGCTGGCTGCCAAGCGCGAGGCTGTAGAGAATTTCCAGTACGACTGCCACACTCGCAGTCAGATGCGCAACTCGCTGACCCTGCCCAAGGAAGAGGTGGAGCAGCTGATGCGTGATACTGACACCTGGGTGGTGCGCTTCAAGGTGGAGCCCGGTCAGGAAGTGCTGGTCGATGATATGATTCGTGGCGAGGTGCGTGTGAAGAGCGAGATTTGCGACGACAAGGTGCTCTACAAGCGTCACGACGAGCTGCCTACATATCATCTGGCTAACATCGTCGACGACCATCTGATGGAGATTACCCACGTGATTCGTGGCGAGGAGTGGTTGCCTTCTGCCCCACTCCATGTGCTGCTCTATCAGGCCTTTGGCTGGGAGGACACCATGCCTCGCTTTGCTCATCTGCCCCTGCTGCTCAAGCCGAGTGGAAAGGGCAAGCTATCGAAGCGCGATGGCGACGAGCTGGGATTCCCTGTGTTCCCCCTCGACTGGCACGGCAAAGACAAGGAAGGCAACCCTGTGTTCTGCAGCGGCTACCGCGAGTACGGTTATTTCCCTGAGGCCGTCATCAACTTCCTGGCTCTGCTGGGCTGGAACCCTGGTGGTGAGCAGGAAATCTTCTCACTAGACGAGCTGGTGCCCCTGTTCGATATCACCAAGTGCTCTAAGGCTGGCGCCAAGTTCGACTATGTGAAAGCCGCTTGGTTCAACCATCAGTATCTGCTCATGCATCCTGACACCGACTGGTGTCCTGCTTTCGACAAGCTGCTTAAGGACAACGGCATCGACGCTACTGCTGAGCAGGAGGCTGAGGTGATAAGGATGATGAAGACGAAAGTCATTGAATATCAGGATAAACTGGGCAACAAACGCAAGCGTAACGTGTCGTTCCCCAGCGACCTGTGGCCCCTCACCAAGTTCTTCTTCGTGGCTCCCACCAGCTTCGACAAGGAAGGCGACAAGTTTATCCGCAAGAACTGGAACGAGAATACTGCTGAGCAGATGAGCCAGATGGTGGCTGTGCTGGAGACCATCACAGACTGGAGCGTTGAGGGCCAGAAGGCCGTCATCGACCCCTGGGTAGAGCAGACTGGCATCAAGCCCTGGAACGCATGGCGCATTGCCCTCGTGGGTGCTGGTCAGGGTCCCGATATGTACGAGCTGTCAACCTTCCTAGGCAAGGAAGAAACCATTCGCAGAACAAAGAAAGCCATTGAACTGTTAGGCTAATGTATAATATCATCATCTATCTCTACCTGTTAGGAGTAGCCGTCTACAGCCTTTTCAACGAGAAGGTCCGTAAGATGTGGCGTGGCGAACGCGATGCCATCCGTGTGCTCCGCGAGAAGGTAGACCCCAAGGCCCGCTACGTATGGTTCCATGCTGCCTCGCTGGGTGAGTTCGAGCAGGGCCGTCCGCTAATGGAGCAGATCAAACGTGAGCATCCGGATATCAAGATCCTGCTGACGTTCTTCTCGCCGTCAGGCTATGAGGTGCGCAAGAACTACGAGGGTGCTGATATTATCTGCTATCTGCCACTCGACACCATTGGCAATGCGCGCCGTTTTCTGCGTGCCATACGCCCTGAGATGGCTTTCTTCATCAAGTACGAGTTCTGGTACAACTACCTGCATATCCTGAAGCATCGCAACGTGCCTGTCTATAGCGTGTCGAGCATCTTCCGCGAAGACCAGGTGTTCTTCCGTTGGTACGGATACCAGTATGGACGAGTGCTGAAATGCTTCACCCACTTCTATGTGCAGAACGAGCTGAGCAAGACACTTCTGGCCAAGATTGGTCTGACCAACGTCACCGTGACTGGCGATACCCGCTTCGACCGCGTGCTGCAGATCAAGGAGCAGGCCAAGCAACTGCCCATCGTAGAGAGCTTCACCAATAAGGCACAAAAAGTCTTTATCGCTGGCTCATCATGGCAACCTGATGAAGAGATCTTTATTAAATACTTCAACGAGCATCGCGACTGGAAGCTCATCATCGCTCCTCATGTTATTGGTGAGGACCACCTACAGCAGATAGAAAAGATGCTCGAAGGAAGAAAAATTGTCAGATACACAGAAGCCTCATCAGACCCATCAGCCCTTGCTGATGCTGAAGTCCTGATTATCAACTGCTTCGGCCTGCTGTCGAGTATCTACCACTATGCCAACGTGACCTATGTGGGCGGCGGCTTTGGTGTTGGCATCCACAACACGCTGGAGGCTGCCGTATGGGACGTTCCCGTCATCTTCGGCCCCAACAACCAGAAGTTCCAGGAGGCCCAAGGACTCAAGGCCTGTAAGGGTGGTTTTGAGATTACCTGCTACGAGGACTTTGAAAAGCTGATGAACCGCTTCGACAGCGACAGCAGCGCCCTGGAAGAGGCTGGCCATCAGGCTGGCGCATACGTCAAGTCGTTGTCTGGTGCCACGAAGCTCATTCTGTCGGATGTAACCCTTTAACCTTCATCATGAAGTATATGTGGATGCTGCTATTCTTCGCACTACCCTTCCTGGCCCTCGCCTATATTGGTTGGCATGTGTGGACTCTCGTGCCGCTGCCTCGTCTGTGGCGAGGCGTGCTCATCGGCATTGGCGTTGTCTGCTTCATGATGACCTTCCTTAATTTCAGTCGCACCACCGACCGCATGCCCCTATGGGTAGGACAGTTGGTGTACGACATTGGCAACAGCACCCTCTTCGTCCTGCTCTACATGGTCATCATCTTCCTGGTGCTCGACCTGGGACGCATCGTGCGACTAGTGCCCAAGGCCATGCTCCATCAGAATGTCTATACCACCATCGTCATCACCATCGGACTGTTTGTCATCTTCATGCTGGGCAACATCCAGTATCGACACAAGAAGCGCGTAGAACTGACGCTGACCACAGAGAAGCCCCTCGAAAGGCCCCTGCGACTGGTGATGCTTAGCGACCTGCACATAGGCTATCACAATACCAGGGCCGAGCTGAGCCGCTGGGTTGACATCATCAACAGCGAAAAGCCCGACTATGTGCTCATCGCTGGCGATATCATCGACATGAGTATGCGACCACTCATCGAGGAGCGGATGGCTGACGAATTCCATCGCATCAAGGCACCCGTCTATGCCTGTCTGGGCAACCACGAATTCTTCAGCGGAGAGTCGCAGGCACAGCAGTTCTATAAGGATGCAGGCATCCGTCTGCTGCGCGACACCTGCGAAGTGACTGGCGACCTGTGTATCATTGGGCGCGACGACCGCATGAACTTCCACCGTAAGGCTGCCGCCAAGATTTTTGGCGAGGCCGACCACACGAAATACACCATCGTCATGGACCACCAGCCCCACCATCTGGAGCAGGCTGAGAATGCCGGCATCGACTTCCAGCTGAGCGGACATACCCATCGTGGACAGGTGTGGCCCATTTCGTGGATCACCGACTACATCTACGAATGCTCACACGGCGAATACCAGCGTGGCAACACCCGCTACTACGTCTCCTCGGGTATCGGCATCTGGGGCGGTAAGTTCCGCATAGGCACCCAGTCGGAGTATGTGGTGGCAGAAATATCGCATCGAGATTAAACAGAACTGCTGTTTTTACGTCAAATCATCATAGGAACAAGAAAAAATCAAATAAAAACTGAACACAGATGAAGAAGATTGCTATGTTTTGCGCTGCCCTTGCTGCCATCGTGCTGCTGACTAGCGCCAAGAAAAAGGACAATAACATCATGACCAAGGAGAACGGCGTCTATATCGTCAATACCACCGAACTGGGCAAAGACGTGAAAGGATACATCGACGCCACGCCCCTGAAAGTGTATATCAGCAAGAACAAAATCCAGAAGATTGAGTTCCTGCCCAACCAGGAGACGCCCAAATACTGGAACGCCTGCGCCAAGCACATGTTGAACAAATGGGACGGCATGAAGGTTTCCGAAGCCAAGACGGCAGAGGTCGACGGACGCACTGGCGCCACCTTCTCCAGCGATGCCGTGAAGAAAAACGTGAAGCTCGCCCTGGAATACTACGAGAAGAACAAGTAAGAGACTTTCTCTTCAAAAAAAGAATTTTAGCATAAGGCCTCGGATTTCGATTCCGAGGCCTTTCTTTATAATCTAAATTGATTTTTTCTTTGGTTCTTTAAAATAAAAGCATTACCTTTGCAGAAAATTTCTATTGCAAAGTTTGCAATATACGTTGCAAAGTTTGCAACTTAAATTGCAAAGTCTGCAATACAGATTGCAAAGTCTAAAACGAAAAAAGATAAGAATAGTATGGCAAATTATGTAATCAAGGAAATGCCCGAGGGTATGGGCAACGGTAAAAAGGGAAGAGTCTTCCCCAAAATGCAAGTCTACACAGAGTTCGACTACGACAAGGTGGTTGAACTCATTCACACCAATTCGCCTGCCTTCAGTCAGGCTACCATTCGTGGCGTGCTAGACACTTTAGGAGTCGTCATGAAGAGCTATCTTCCAATGGGGCACACCATGAAGATTGACAATCTGGGCGTCTTCTCGCTGTCGCTGGAATTTGCCGATAACGAGGCAGAAACTGCTAACCAACAGGAATCCCCAAAGGCAGAACAAAAGAAGAAATACCATCATGTGAGGGTCAAGGGCGTGAATTTCAAGGTGGACAGGAAACTAGTCGACGATATGAACCAGGAGAATTCATTCGAACGCACGACAGGCAATCCAACCTCTCCCTCACCCTATACCCCTGAGGAACGACTGCAACGTGCCCTGACCCACATCGACAAGCACGGCTTCATCACCCTCCAAGAATACGCCAACCTCAACTGCCTCAACTACAGCACAGCCTCCAGAGAACTCTCCAAGCTCGTCAGCAATCCTAGGTCAGGCATCACAGCCAAAGGAGCTGGCTCGCATAAAGTCTGGGTAAGGTATAAATAATGAAAAAGTAATCAACGGGACCGAACCTGATTACATCACTCCCTGATTATTAACACATTACAGCGGGTTTGCAAACTATTTGCAAACTCGTTTTTTGTCTCATGGCGCAAATGCCAACTATTTGCCAACTCCAAAATTTGGAGAATATCAGGAAAAATGCGTATCTTTGCAACCAAACCAAATAAACTGAAATCGATATGTTTAGAAAAGTACTATCTGCCATCTGCCTGTTGGTGCTGACGATGTCGGCACAGGCCAAGGACATTGTTGTTGACAAACCTGTATGCGCTGCAACGGGAGCGAGTTACAGGCTGAAGGTAATGAAGGTGGAACTGTCGAAGAAGGCAACCATTGTGCATCTCAAGGTGCTGAATTCTACATGGGGATGGGGTGACTGGAGTTATGCTAATCCTCGCTTGGTGTATAATGGTGATACGCTTGCTCCCAAAAGTGGGCGGCTTATAACGCACGAAGGAAGCAAGGTGATCAATGAGGAAGTGTTTGAAAGTGGCAAAGTGTACGAGAAGAACACGCAGCGCGACTCACTGATTCTCAGCTTTGCCCCGCTACCCAAGGGAGCTCAGACGTTCGATTGCCTTGTAGAGGAAGGCAAATGGACGCTGAAGATTCAAGGTATTCGCCTTGACAACCAGCTATATCCGCCATGCCTTCCACCATACAAGTCGTTTGTAGATGATGGACTGCCACTGAAGCCCGTGAAATTCGAACCTGGCGAATTGTCGGCTACCATCAAAGTGCATGGTGATGGATATGTCAGCAGTTGGGAAGTATATACCGATGCCTACTCTGGCGAGATGAAAAAATGCTTTGAACGCCAGAATTCTATCTCTGAATTTCAGCGCCCCAGCTTCCTACCAGAGACTATTGATTTCAGCGGTAGTGATTTTCAATTGACTTTACCATGTTTTGAGACCATGTTTCCACTGATACTTATTCCTGGCGAACCATTGACGCTGGAGATTGATCAGCCTGCTATTACCTATTGGGATGAATTTGGGGAAAAAGAAAAAATCCACCATCGCGACTGTTATCGACTGTCAGGAACCACTGCAGATATCAATCAGGTGTTGTTAGAGAATCAGGAAATAGGTAGTGTATATTTCCATACCGAGAAAATACCTGTATGCGCTGATGGGCAAAGTTTTTCAGAGTGGAGCGAGCAATTGTGGCAGAACCTCCAGTCGTGGTATCAGGAAATACTCAATAACCATCCTGAATATACACGCAGTCAAAGAGACTTCCTCAGACTGATGACAGAGGATCTGTATGTACGTCATCGCCACAACTATGACAACATTGTGAGGATTAGAATGGAAGGACAGAACACTGACAGCCTGGTGGCGCACCTCAATGAGACCTATACCTTGAAAGAACCCCATATAAAAGATATGATACTCTATCAGGACGGTCTCACCTTCTATATGCCTGCCCGTACAGCCCATCTGCCTTTCCTGAAAGCCAACGGACTGGAGCATACTGATGCTTATAAAACGCTGAAGATACTGGACGACGCAGACCAACTGGTGAAAAGGATGAATGACTTGGAGGTCTTGTCTGACAGCGTGATTAAAACGGTTCACCCGCTTTTCCAATCAGGACTCCGTCATCGCAATGACAGTATTCGGGAGTATGTAGCAGAGTTAAAAAAGAAAATAGCCGAGGGGGCTCTGGAGCGCATCTTGCCTGTTCCTGATGTGCCTAACGACAAACTCATTGAGACCATCGTTGCCCAGCATCCTGGCAAAGCGGTCTTTATTGATATCTGGGCCACTTGGTGCGGACCTTGCATGAAAGGTATTAAGGCGATGGAACCAATGAAAATGAAATTGAAAGACAAAGATGTCGTGTTTGTCTATCTCACCAATGAAAGTAGTCCTCAAAAAGACTTTGAAAGACAAGTAGCCTTCGTCTCTGGCTTACACTATCGCCTACCAGGAACGATATTTAGCGAATATTTTCCAGGTGTCGATGGCATTCCTCGGTATTATCTCTATAACCGCGAGGGAAAACTCGTTTGGCAGCATGAAGGCTGGAGCGATGAGAGGTTGAAAACTGTTGAGGAGGAAATTGAGAAAGCAATGAGATGATAGAATCAGAGGGTCGGAGATTGCTGTGGCACAGCAACATACAGAACAAAAGGGTAGCAACATACAGAACAAAAGGGCGGCACATACAGGACATTGAGTTCCCGCTGATTATGATTGATAAGCTTATTCTCTGATTATAAGCACGTTACAGCGGGTTTGCAAACTATTTGCAAACTCGTTTTTTTGTCTCATGGCGCAAATGCCAACTATTTGCCAACTCCAAAATTTGGTGAATATCAGGAAAAATGCGTATCTTTGCAACCAAACCAAATAAACTGAAATCGATATGTTTAGAAAAGTACTATCTGCCATCTGCCTATTGGTGCTGACAGTGTCGGCACAAGCGAAGACGAAGGTCATTGACCGCCCCGCGTATTTATCAAACACCGCGATGTTTGAATTGAAGCCCATGAAGGTGGAGCTGACGAAGAAAGCGACCATCGTGCATTTCCACGTAGTGAACGCTAAATGGGGCGGCTGGAATGTGGCCGAGACACGATTGGTATGCAACGGCGACACCCTTGCCTTTAAAAGCGGACGCGTCATCACCCACGACGGCGACAAGGTGCTGGCCGAAGAGCCGTTTGAGCTGGGTAAGGATGTTGATAAGAACATACAGCGCGACTCACTCATCATGACCTTCGAGCCACTGCCGAAGGGTGCCGAGGCGTTTGACTATCTCGGCAAGAACGGCCGAAGGGAGCGTGAAATCAAGGGTATCAAGGTCAGCGAAGGACTCTACCCCTCACTGCTACCTGCCTATCAGCCATTCGTTGACGACGGCCAGCCGCTGAAGCCGCTGAAGATGGGACTTGGCGAGGTGTCGGCCACCATCCGGGTACACGGCGGAGGAACCATTTTGTCGCATAACGATTGGCGCACCCTTTGGGGCAAGCCCTTCCATTGTTCCAATGATGACGACTCGGTGATAGTGTACCGTTGCCCCGATTACCTCAGACAGCTTCCTTTATTCTCGGGCCGCGGCTTCGGACTGGTGGACAAGGGCATCAACACCCAGTTCCCGTTGGTGCTGATTCCTAATGAGACACTAACGCTCGACATTGACCTGCCCGCCGTGACTGCCCGCTTCAATAAACTCACCGACAGAAATATGACGATGCGCGACACCTATCGAGTGGGCGGTAGTATCGGCGACATCAATCAGGTGCTGTTGGAGAACCAGGAACTGATGTACTCGTATTTCCATAAGGATGTGATTCCTGAGTGTACTGCAGAAGAGACCTTTGCGGAATGGAGTGAACAACTGTGGCAGAACTTCGAGGCATTCCGTCAGAAGCTGCTCGACCGTCATCCCGACTATACCCGTCGTCAAAGGGAGTTCTTGAAGATTTGGGTAGAAGATATGTATGCCTGCTATCGTAACGACTATACCAGAACATTGAAGGACAAGATGGGAGCAGAAAAGGCCGATAGTCTGATGGGACACCTGAAAGAGACGCACACACTGGTGGATCCGCACTTCAAGGACATGCTGATCTATCAAGGCGGACGCACCTTCTATTTCCCTGCCCATACTGACCACATGCCTTACCTCGAAGCCAATGGAATGGGGCAAGGTGAAGTGTACGAGACGCTGAAGGCGCTGGACTACAAAGACCAACTGGTGAAACGAATGAACGATTTGGAAGTGCTAACCGACAGCGCCATCCAAGCTGCTCATCCCCAGTTTCAGACGCCACTCCGTGAGTATAACGATAGCATCCGCCTGCTTGTGGAACGGATTCAGCGAGAGGCACAGAAACGCATGATGCCAACCCCCAACGTGACAGGCGACAAACTCATCGAGCACATCGTGGCTCAGCATCCAGGCAAGGCCGTCTTCATCGACCTCTGGGCTACCTGGTGCGGACCTTGCAGAATAGGCATTACGGCGATGGAACCGCTGAAAAAGAAGTTGAAGGATAGCGATGTGGTGTTCGTCTACCTGACCAACGAAACCAGTCCTGTTGGAAAATGGACAGCACAAGTGGCCAACATTCCCGGCCTGCACTATCGCGTGACAAATGATATTTGGAAGCAGATACCCAACCTCGACGGCATTCCCCAGTACTACCTCTACGACCACAATGGCCACCGTGTATGGGAACAATCTGGCTACGACGACGAAGTAGTGAAGAACATTGAGCAACTGATAGAGAAGGCGATGAGATAATAGAAAAACATATCGAGGTGATGGCCATTATAGACCACCACCTCGATACTTAAGCATATACTTCCTGTTTTAATTACTTCTGGGCTTCACGTCCCAGAGCCAGCGCCTTAATGTTTGCCTCGACGATAGCCTCGCCCTTGCGGCCAAACACACGACGGATGGCATCCTCCAGCTTGGAGTATTCTATGCCGAGGGCCTTCTGCGCAGCACCCAGCAAGATGACATTGGCAGAACGGGGCACGCCGTTGTCCTTCGCCATCTGCTCAATGTCGAGGGTGATGACGTGGGGCAGCTTTGCCAAGTCGGCATTGATAACGTCCATATCAGGATAGTTGGGGATATTCTTAAAGGGAGCGCTACTGGTGATAATCCAACCCTCCTTCGAGAGGAAGGGCAGATAACGCAAGGCCTCCATGGGTTCCATCGAGATAATCACATCGGCACCACCCTTAGGAATCAGGTCGCTGGCGATGGGGTTGCTCGAGATGCGCAGGTTCGACTGCACATCGCCACCACGCTGGCTCATGCCGTGCACCTCGGCCTGCTTGATATAAAGGTTCTCGTTCATAGCGGCTTCGCCTATGATGGTAGCGATAGAGAGGATACCTTGTCCTCCTACTCCGCAAAGGATAATATCTGTCTTCATGATTTTACCTTTTTACTTTTTTACCTTTTTACTTTTTCTCAGCGGCTTTCTTCTGCTTGAGATGGCGCTGCAGCGTCTGCATACACTCACGACGTGGGATGATAACGCTGGTGCCTTTGTAGTTTATCTCATCACGAATAATCTGCGTAATCTCAGGCATATTCTTCGGCAGGGGAACGACAACCTTCAGGTGTTCGTCGCTCAGACCCAAGCCGCGACAGATAGCCTCGAACTTATTGGTGCCAGCAGAATCCTGTCCGCCCGTCATACCAGTAGTGAGGTTATCGCTGATAATCACGGTGATATTGGCATTTTCATTGATAGCATCGAGCAGACCCGTCATACCACTATGGGTGAAGGTGGAGTCGCCAATGATAGCCACAGCAGGCCACTGACCTGCATCGGCAGCACCTTTAGCCATCGTGATAGAAGCACCCATATCAACGCAAGAGTGAATGGCGCGGAAAGGAGGCAGGAAGCCTAAGGTATAGCAACCGATATCGCCAAAGACACGAGGATTATCGTATTCCTTCAGCACCTCGTTCAAGGCTGCATAGACATCGCGGTGGCCACAACCCTGACACAATGCGGGGGGACGAGGCACGACGATTTCGCTTCGCTCGAATGAAGAGTGAAGAGTGAAGAGTGAAGAATTTGCTACCGCGTTGATAGCTTGCCCTACACAATCAGGATTTAATTCGCCAGTGCGAGGAAGGGTGCCATCGAGCTTACCCTTGATATTCTGACTTTCGCTGACGCCACGAACGATATCCTCGATGAAGGGCTGACCCTCCTCAACAATGAGCACCTGCTGGCACTCGTCCATCAGTCGGCGCACCAACTTCTTGGGCAGCGGATACTGCGAAATCTTCAGTATGGGGAAAGGAGCTCCGCCAGGGAAGCACTCGTTCACATAGTTGAAGCCGATGCCGCTGGCAATAATACCCAACTTCTTGTCCTGACCCTCTACATATATATTATAGGTGGAGTTAGCGGCGTCCTCCTCCAACTGCTTCTGCTGGGCCGTTACCACATCGTTGCGCTTTCGGGCATTAGCAGGCAGCAGCACCCAGTTAGCAGCTACGGCGTTGTAGTTCAGGTCGTTTTGTTGACGTGGCTCGTCAACACACTCGACGACAGCACGGCTATGGGCCATACGGGTGGTGACACGCATCAGCACAGGCAGCTTCTGCTGCTCAGAATATTCAAAGGCGACAGACATCATATCGTAGGCCTCCTGCTGGTTCGAGGGTTCGAACGTAGGAATCATGGCAAACTTACCATAGAAGCGAGAGTCCTGCTCATCCTGCGACGAGTGCATCGAGGGGTCGTCAGCCACCAAAACAATGAGGCCGCCGTTGACGCCAGTCATACCACTGTTGACAAACGGGTCGGCACAGACATTCAGTCCCACATGCTTCATACAAACCAGGGCGCGTTTACCCATGAACGACATACCCAGAGCGGCTTCCATAGCCGTCTTCTCATTGGTGCTCCAACGGCTGTGCACGCCGCGTTCCTTCGCCAGGGCATTACCCTGGATAAACTCTGTGATTTCGGTCGACGGAGTACCAGGATAGGCATACACGCCAGAGAGTCCAGCGTGGAGTGCTCCTAATGCGATGGCTTCGTCGCCCAGTAATAGTTGCTTTTTCATTATTTTAGTCTGTTATTGATGATTATCTTCTTTCATGTCCTTCAGATACTCCTTGGCGTACTCCACATAATGAGCCGCATTATCGGTCTGACCAGGACGGGTGGGCTTCAGATATTTGGCAGGCACGCCGCCCCAAATCTCATGAGGTGGAATCTTAGTGTTCTGCAGCACCAATGCTCCTGCAGCCACAATGGCTCCCTCGCCAATCTCGCAGCCGTCGAGCAGCGTAGAACCCATGCCGATAAGGGCTCCGTCGTGGATGGTACAGGCATGTACTGTGACGTTATGACCTATGGTCACATCGCTGCCAATATGTGTTGGACCAGTATCATGAGTCACATGAACACACGAGCCGTCCTGCACGTTGGTTCTGTCACCGATGGTGATTGGAGCCACATCGCCCCTCACCACAGCATTGAACCATACCGAGCACTGGTCGCCCATCACCACATCACCCACGATAGTGGCGTTTTCGCTAAAATAGCAGTCCTTTCCCCATCGTGGCGAAAGACCCTTATACGATTTGATTAATGCCATAATGGATGCAAAATTACGAAATAACTACAGAAAATGCAAATATTTTAGTGGTATATTTCCAAAAAGGAAAAATATGCAGATTATATTTGGTGGTTTCCGCTCGGTTCCTGCCATTGTCATTTCTCTTGCCCTTCCATCTTCCCTTGTTCCTCGTTTACATTTCCTTTACGCTCTCAAATGGCTCGAAACTTCGGGTGGTGACGGAGGAATAGCCTGAACTCTTGTCCCTTGCCTGTTTGGGCGTCAGAGCCTTTGCGGCTTTCTTGTCGTAGGTCACCTTTCCGTTCTTCCAGCTTTTTACAATGGCCCATTCTGCAGGAATCATCATGTCGCCAAAACCTTCAACGATAATGATATTGTATTCCTCATCCATGTGCTGAAGATAGATGCGATAGAAGTCTGGCACTCTTGTCAGGTACTCACTCTCGAAGAAGTCAGTCAAAAGCCTATTACCATATCCAATATAGGGATGGTATGTAAACCAGAAGCCCGTATTCTCTTCCAGATAGTTCAATGTAACCTTTCTGATTTGGTCTAACACCTCATTAGCCAAAACTTTTGAGTGCATGGTATAAACGGTTCCCTTCGTCTCGCTTTTCTGTTGTTTGGGATTGTCAGTCTTTTCTCTCAACACAAAGTCATCCTCGTGTTTGTCTTTCCTCACGATGGTATAGGTGCTGTCGTGATAAACGTAGAACTGACGGCTCGTGATGCCTTCCTGTTTCAGTATGGGCTGCAGCAGCTTGGCGTATGCCTCCTTGTTGATAGGCACTATCTCCTTACTTGGCTTGAACACGCTGTCGGGAGTGTATTCATATCTGAAATGGGCATAACCTTTTATTTTCGACTGGCTATCATTATTATTGGGAAATGGATCATAGCGAAACGAGACGAGTTCAGGTGCATTATAATAATACACTTCCCTTTGGTTTTTGTAGCTGCGCATGGCATCACCATTCTGATATTCACCTATAGCAATGGCATAGCGCACACTATCAACCCCATTGCGATGATACTCCCACACATAGCACTCCTTAGCATCATCGGTGAGCGCTTTGCAAGTATTGCGAATGGCTTCATACGCCTTGTTTTCCCGATCTTCCATCACAACACAACTCATGTAAACTGTTTTGTGGAGCTTTCCGTCATACATATAGGTAACATTCGGGGTGCCTTCTGAGCGATAAACTTCACTTATGAGACTGTCAATTTTCTGATTGCTCTGCAGTCTCTTTTCAAGGGTTACCTGCGCCATCATGCCAAGCGATACGATGGCAAGGCCAAGTGCGAATACAATTCTTTTCATATTCCGTCAGTATTTGATGAATAATCTGTGTAAGTCTAATATTCTTATTATTAGTCATTTAGGGCCATCTCCACGCGTTGACTAACTCGCTCTCCCCTTTGCCTAATCTCGTTTGTCATTTCCATGAAGTCGGCCTGTAGACTACCTTGCATTTGAGCCATCATCTCCATTTCCATACGTCTCATCTCTTCTTCCTCAGCACTTTCTTCCTGTTCTTCTTTATCAATATATTCAGGCTCTGGCATCTCTGCTTTCGCCATGTAGTGCTTGGGCGGCCGAGGCATCCGATACTGCTCCTTGATAATCTTTGCGGAGTCTACCGTCTCAGCATTCTTTTTCATCTCCAAAGGCTGTTTCTTCACATCTTCGACTTTTTGTTGAAGATTTGTCTTGATGGTGTCGACCTTTACCACAAGAGTTTCTGGAGCAGTCTCGTTGTCATTGCTATTTTGCCACAACGTTGCCCCTATACCTATTATCAATAAGAGACTGGCAGCAACGGCAATCCAGCGGCGACACATCGTAATGACAGGAGTCTTCTTCTGGCGACTTTCCATGATATCATCATATTCTACCTCACCCATCGCCAGTTCACCCAACATCAGTCGGATGGCCTGCCATTTTTCTGGGGTATCCACTCGCAGCAGTTCATGAGCCAGCTGGCGTTCCTCTTCAGGCGTTGTAATGCCTTCAAGGTAGCGGTCAATCAGTTTCTGTATCTCTTTTTCTATCATTGTTTCATTCTCTTTTTCAGTTCTAAAAACACTTTCGTTCTTGCTTCCGACACCATTGCCGTTACGGATCTCGGAGAGATGCCCGTCTGCTCTGATATCTGCTTTGTAGAGAGTCCGTCGAGCCGTCTCATCTCAAAGAGCTCACGTTCTCGCGGCTTCAGTCGTGCCATCACCTCCGTCATCATCCGCTGTGCGTCTTCGGCTTCCAGCAAATCCTGTGGCGAGTCCTCAGAGATTTGAGTCTTGAGTTTTGAGGTCTGGGATTTGTAATTGGTCTCTTGTCGTTGTCTGCGGTAGTGACTCACGCAGCAGTTTTTCGCCACACGTACTGCCAGTCCCTGAACGTTTCTGCTGCCGTCAATCTGTTCACAGTAGCGCCAGAGCTGTATCATTGCATCCTGAGTCACATCCTCGGCATCATCCTTTGAGTCGAAGAAGTCCTGTGCAACTTTCAGCATCTGTGCACGCAACTGTTGGGCAATATGTTCAAATTCTGAACGTGTCATACATCTATATTACGCACGACCAATCCAAATGTTAAGTTGAAATATACAATTCTTAATGGTCTCATCTTGCAAAGATAAGAAAAAGAATCTAAACATCAAAGGATTTTCATCATTAAGTGAGAAATAAAAATAGTTTTTATGAGATAGGACGGAGCAATGAAAAAAAAAGGGGAGGGTAGCTCCGAGGCATGAAGATTACGGAAAGAGGGCATGAAGATTACGGGAAGAGGGCCTCGAGCTGCCTTCTTTGCTTCAAAGGAATGCCTTCCATGGGTGAAAGGAATGCCTCCTTCGACTGAAAGGAGGCATTCCTTTGGGGGGGTAAAGTCCTATCGGAACGAGGCGTGGAAGGCATCTCCACGACTGGAAGATGATATCGGAACGAATGCAAGATTGCAGATTATGACGGCATTTTTCTGTTTTTGCCAACACCCCACCCAAAATCTTCTGAAACGCCGATAAATGCTGGAAAATCGGTTCTCAAACACCCCACCCGACAAAGATGACGAGTTAGCATAGCCTGAGTGGGGGCGTTGGCTAAAACGGAAAAAAGTGGGGCGAAGATTTGATTATTCAAGAAATAATGATTACCTTTGCAACACAAACCTTTTAGACTTATGAAGAAGATTCTGACTACTTTATTGGCGCTGGTGGCGTTAGCAACCGCCCAGGCCGGCGAAGTGCCCTTGCTGGGCAATGCTTACGCACGACAGACAACGCTGCTGAACGGCGATTGGAACTACATTATCGACGTGCAGGAGGAAGGTTATTATGACTACCGTATGAACGTCAGCCGCTGGGGATTCTTCCAGAATGCGAAGCCTCAACGTCCTGAGGATCTGATTGAGTATGACTTCGACAAGGCTGCGACGATGCGGATTCCTGGCGACTGGAACACGCAGGACGAGCGTCTGTTCTTCTACGAGGGAACGGTATGGTTTAAGAAGTCGTTCAACTACCATAAGCAGGAGGGTCGTCGCACGCTGCTCTACTTCGGTGCCGTGAACTACGACTCACATGTCTATGTAAACACCAAGCACGTGGCTCATCACATCGGCGGCTTTACACCTTTTAATATGGATGTGACCGACGAGCTGAAGGAGGGCGAGAACGTGGTGATTGTGAAGGTAGACAACAAGCGTCATCGCGACAATGTGCCCACACAGATCTTCGACTGGTGGAACTATGGCGGCATCACTCGCGACGTGATGCTGGTCGATGTAGCTGCCACCTATATCGAGAACTATAAATGGGAGCTGTGCAAGGCTCAGCCCAAGGATAAGAAGCAGACCATCACGCTGGAGGGCAACCTGAACAAGGCGGAGGCTGGCGTGCAGGTTGTAGTAAGCATTCCTGAACTGAAACTGACCCAGACTGCCATCACCGATGCCGAGGGTCGCTTCAGCGCTACATTCAGCGTTCAGAAGAAAGCACTGACGCTGTGGTGCCCTGAGAACCCAAAGCTCTACGGCATGGAGTTGACACTGAACGGTGAGACGCTGAAAGACGAGGTGGGCTTCCGAATCATCGAGACTCGCGGCAAGCAGATACTGCTGAACGGCAAGCCTATCTTCCTGCATGGCATCAGCATCCATGAGGAGAAACCTAACGGTGGCGGACGATGCAACTCACTCGACGATGCCAAGACGCTGCTGTCGATGGCACAGGAGCTGGGCTGCAACTATGTGCGTCTGGCCCACTATCCCCATAATGAATATATGGTACGCGAGGCAGAGCGCCGCGGCATCCTGGTATGGAGCGAGATTCCTGTGTATTGGACCATCTCGTGGACCAACGACAACACCTTCAACAACGCCAAGCGCCAGCTGACAGACATGATTCGTCGCGACCAGAACCGCGCTAATGTCATTATCTGGTCTATTGCCAACGAGACACCCCACTCTGCAGAGCGCGACTCGTTCCTGAGCCGTCTGTCGCAGTATGCACGCACCTTGGACGACACCCGCCTCATCTCAATGGCTATGGAGGTCACAGGCGCTTCAAACTATGTGAACCGTCTGCAGGACAACATGAACAAATACGTCGATGTGGTGAGCTTCAACCAGTACATTGGCTGGTATCGCGACGTGAACGATGCTCCTAAGATGAAATGGGAGATACCTTACGACAAACCTGTTATCATCAGTGAGTTTGGCGGCGGTGCCAAGGCCGGCTATCACGGCGCCAAGAACCAGCGCTGGACAGAAGAGTTTCAGGAGAACCTGTACATCGAGAACATCGCCATGCTTGACAAGATTGAGGGCCTGGCAGGCACTACGCCCTGGATTCTGAAGGACTTCCGTTCGCCCCGTCGTGTGCTCGACGGCATTCAGGACTACTACAACCGCAAGGGTCTCTACTCTGACAAGGGCGAGAAGAAAAAGGCCTTCTACGTGGTGAAGGAATGGTACGAGAAAAAAGAACAATGGAACAAACAACAGTAGTGATTATAGGAGCAGGCCCCGCGGGATCAACGTGTGGCCTGCTTCTCAGAAAAAGGAATATTGACTGTGTGCTCGTTGACCGAGCCACCTTTCCACGCGACAAAATCTGTGGCGGTGGACTAACACCCCGTTCGTATAAGTTGCTATCGCAACTGCTGCCTCAGTTCAGATACGACTATAACAGCGTACACCGTCTGAAACTCTGCATCGAGGGCGAGCAGGTGCTCGACTTCCAGATGGCCAGCGAGATTCGCATCGTGAAGCGCAGGCAGTTTGATGCGCAGTTGTTAGAAGAATATCAGAAGAACGGTGGACAGTTTATCAACGAGGCGCTGACAGCCATAGAGGAGAAAGACGGACAGGTCATCGTCACTCTGAAGTCGGGTAGGCAGATAGCCTGTAAGTATCTGGTGGGTGCCGATGGTGCCAACAGCCGCGTGAGGAGATACCTGAACCCCAAGTCGGATCATGGCATTCTGTGTATGGAGCAGTACGGACCGAAGTCGAAAGATAACGCCATTGTGGGCAACCTGTCGCGTTTCTATCAGCAGGGTTATTACTACAGCTTCCCCAACGAGAGCTACGACGTGCAGGGCTTCGGCGACATGAGAACCACGCCACAGACATTCCGCAAAGTGCTGAACCAAATGGGCTGTCCCGATCTGAAAGCCCTCGGTGCCTATATTCCCCAAAGCATCGACTATCCACTGCGCAGAAATATCATCCTGATTGGCGATGCAGGCGGTTTCCCCAACCGTCTGACTTTCGAGGGACTGTACTACGCCTTCCTCACAGCCAGTCATGCAGCTACCGCCATCAGCTCAGGCACCAGCTTCGCGTTTGTCAACAAGAAGGTGTTTGACAACAAGAAAATGGAAGAGCGCGTTGCACGTATCTTCTATAACGACTTAGGACTGACGGTGCTGAAGTTTCTGTGTAAGTACGTGCCGGAGCTCATCACCTGGGCTTTCAACCGCGCTGCAAGATAAGCATTGAGAACGAAAAGACAATAATAAAAGGCCGCGAGAATCGCGACCTTTTATTGTGTTCATACCTTATTTATTATTAAAGGTTGGCATTGTCCTTGCCCCACTCCTCAACAGCAGGAATGATACCCAGCGAGATGATCTCGTCGCGCATCTTCTGCAGGTGCTCGTAAGAAGCCTGGAGAGCAGCCATCTCCTCAGCAGTACCCTCGGGCTGAGTGAAGTGAACACCATCCTTGTCGATAACGGTAGGCATAGCCATCATCACATTCTTGAAGCCATAAGCGTTGACATAGCAACCTGCAGGCCACTTGAAGGGCTCGCCACCCATAGCACCCTCGATCATCTTAACAGCCTGATAAGCGGGGCTCTGGAATGAGCTGCGGCCACGGAGTTTGATGATGTTGCTACCACCCTGAGTGGTCATGTGCTTAATCTCAGCCCAACGCTCGGCAGAGAGAGGAAGCTCAGAAAGGGGCTTGCCGTCGATGAGAGCCTTGCTGGCAAATACGGCCATCTGCTCGCCGTGACCACCATAGGTGTAAGCATTAGTAACCTTGTCCTGACGAACGCCAAACTCTTGAGCGAGCTGCTGCTGCAGACGGGTAGAGTCGAGCGCTGCCAGAGAGGTCAGCTGGTTGGGCTTCAAACCTGAGTGAATCAGAGCTGTCAGAGCCGTTACGTCAGCGGGGTTGAAGATCACAACCACGTGCTTCACGTCGGGGCAGTACTTCTTGATGTTCTCACCGAAGTCAGCTGCAATCTGGCAGTTGCCCTTCAGCAGATCCTCACGGGTCATTCCCTCCTTACGGGGAGCGCCACCAGAAGAGATGATGTACTTAGCACCAGTGAAAGCCTCCTTGGGATCAACGGTGTAAGAGATGTTTGCACCTGGGAAGGCGCAGTGGCACATCTCGTCATACACACCATGAACACCGGGCTCATAGATATCATACAAACAGATGTTGGGAGTCAGACCCAGCATCAACACACTCTGAACCATGTTAGAACCGATCATACCGCCGGCACCAACAATTACCAATTTCTCGTCAGTTAAAAAAGCCATAATACTAAATTTTTTAGATTTAATTTTGTGAGCGCAAAGTTACAAAAAAAGCAGTAGTTGACATCAAACTTGCGTATTTAATAATGTTAATTTGCAAAAAAATGTCTATTTCGATTGTAATTTCAAATAAATTTACTACCTTTGTAATCTCGAAAGAACAAATTAAAGACCTAAAAAGATGATAAACATGGAAACAAACGATGAAACTATTGACAAAATAAAAACCCGCGTCATTGGTATTGACATCCGACTGGACAAGACCACTTATGGTATCGTGGACATTAGGGGAGAGATTGTGGCGCAGGATTATTTCGATACATCGCTCTATTCCGATGTCAATGAATATGTATCCACACTGGCTGACAAGCTGCTCACCCTCTCGGAAGAGAACGGCGGATATGATTCTATCCGTTCTATCGGCATCAGCGCACCCAGCGCCAGCTCGGTGACAGGCTGCATAGAGAATGCCGCCAACTTACCGTGGAAGGGAGTCATCCCTCTGGCTGCGATGCTGCGCGACAGAGTGGGAATGGCAGTGGCACTGGCTAACGATGCACACATCACCGCACTCGGAGAGAAAGCCTACGGCAGTGCCCACGGCATGAAAGACTTTGTGGTAGTATCGATGAGTCACGGCGGACTGGGCAGCTGCTTCTATTCCAATGGTCAGCCCCACCTCGGCGCACAGGGTTTTGCCGGCGAGCTGGGTCACACCTGCATCAGAGTCAATGGCCGTCAATGCGGCTGTGGCAATAAGGGTTGCTTAGAAACCTATTGCTCTGACAAGGGCCTGATCACCACCATCCAAGAGCTTTTGTCAGAAGGCATGACCACCACCATGCCAACAGACCTGAATCATCTGACTATCGGTATGATTTCACAATATTGTGACAATGGCGACGAGCTAGCCATCGAGGCCTTGCGCCGTACTGGCGACCTGTTGGGACTGGGATTGGCCAACTATGCCTCTGTGCTGAACCCCGAAGCCTTTATCCTTACCGGCGACCTGACGCTGGCTGGCAAATGGTTGCTGAAGCCCATGAAGAAGTCGTTTGAGGAACATGTCTTCCACAATATTAAGCACAGCACGAGAATTCTTGTCTCTATCCTGAAAGAAGGTGAGCGCGACGTTTTAGGTGCCAGTGCCCTGGCTTGGGATGTGAAGGAGTATTCTCTTTTTAAATAAAAATACAGACAAGAGCTATGTTTGACAAAGAACGAGGGCTGTATGTGGCCCATTGCGAGAATGGTGCCTTGAGCATCGTAGGAAAGATGGCCAACCGCCACGGACTGATTGCGGGAGCCACAGGTACTGGTAAGACCGTTACGCTGCAGGTGATTGCCGAGTCGTTCTGTCAGGCAGGTGTGCCCTGCTTCATGGCCGACATGAAGGGCGACCTCTCCGGCATCTCGCAAGCTGGAAAGATGAGCGGCTTCATCGAGAAGCGACTGCCGGAGTTTGGCATTGAGAATCCCGAGTTCCAGCCTTGCCCTGTAAGATTCTTCGACGTCTATGGCGAGCAGGGACACCCCATGCGTGCCACCGTCAGTCAGATGGGACCGCAATTGCTGTCGCGCCTGCTGGGACTGAACGAGACACAGGACGGCGTGCTGAACATTGTGTTCCGTGTGGCCGATGAACGCGGTCTGCTGATTCTTGACCTGAAGGACCTGCGGTCGATGCTCGACTATGTGTCGCAGCACGCCAAGGAGTATACCTCGCAATATGGTAATGTGTCGTCGGCATCGGTAGGCGCCATCCAGCGTGCCCTGCTGCAGTTGGAGGCGCAAGGTGCCGATAAGTTCTTTGGTGAGCCGTCGTTCGACATCTTCGACCTGATGCAGACAGAAGGCGGCAAGGGCATCATGAATGTGCTGGCTGCCGACAAGTTGATGATGCAGCCCAAGCTCTACTCAACATTCCTGCTGTGGCTACTCTCTGAGCTCTATTCCACCCTACCCGAGGTAGGCGACTTGCCACTGCCGAAGCTGGTATTCTTCTTCGACGAGGCTCACATGCTGTTTAACGACACCTCGAAGGCCCTGCTCGACAAGATAGAACAGGTCATCCGCCTGATTCGTTCGAAAGGCGTAGGCATCTATTTCATCACCCAGAGCCCTACCGACATCCCCGATAGTATCCTCGGACAACTCGGCAACCGTGTGCAGCATGCTCTGCGAGCCTATACTCCAAAAGACCAGAAAGCCGTAAAGACCGCCGCCGATACGTTCCGTCCCAACCCTGCCTTCAAAACCGATGAGGCCATCATGAATCTGGAGACTGGTGAGGCGTTGGTGAGCTTCCTCGATGAGAAAGGTGCACCCAACATGGTGGAGCGTGCCAAGATACTGTTCCCGCTGTCGCAGATTGGTGCCATTACCGAAGGGCAGCGCCTGGACATCATCAAGCAGAGCCGTATCTATGGCAAGTACGACCAAATGGTAGACCGCGAGAGTGCCTACGAGATACTAATGAAGGAAACGGCTGAAAACGTACCGGAAGTTTCAGAAAGTGAGGAAGAACCAGAAAAAGAAGAAAAGAAAAAGCCTGGCATTATGAGTAAAGTGTGGAAGGCTGTTCTCACCGCCATCACCTCTACCTTTGCTGCCCTGCTGGGCACATGGGCCAGCGATAAGGTGTCGGGCAAGAAGACCAAAAGCAGGAAGTCGGCCAAGGAACGTGTGGTCAAGAATGCCACCAGCGCTGCCACACGCACCATCACAAAGGAACTGACACGCGACATTCTGGGTAACCTCATAAAATAAGATGTGATTCTACAGCGGGTCTACATCGTAATAGACCTGCAACGAAGCATAGCGCTTGTCTTGCAGCATCTGTTGCTGGGCAAGCGCTAAATATTGGCGGACCTTGGGCATGTCGATTCCCATCTCCAGCTTCAGTACCAACTTACGGATGCTTAGCGTCTTCACTCGCGACACAGAGGGTTTGTCTGGTCCCAGCACACGTCCACCAAACCATTGACGCAGACGGGTTCCAAGTTCGATGCCAGCGGTATTGACCACCTCGTCCTTCGTATGCTTCAGATATACATATATCAGACGATAATATGGTGGATAATGGAATATCTGCCGTTCTTCGAGCTGGGTACGTGCAAAGCCCTCATAGTCATTATGTACTACTTGCGATATCAGCGGTAGGTCGGGACTCTTCGTCTGTAGGAACACCTGTCCACGGTGCCCCTTACGACCTGCTCTGCCACTCACCTGCGCCATCATCATAAACGCATGTTCATAGGCTCGGAAGTCGGGCTGGTTGAGCATCCTATCAGCATCTAATATGCCGACAACGCTGACTTTGTCGAAGTCCAGGCCTTTGCTAATCATCTGGGTACCAATCAACAGATTGGTGCGGACTGCCGAGAAGTCGGTGATAAGTCGTTCATAAGCATTACGGGTTCGGGTGGTGTCAAGGTCCATACGAGCCACACGAGCCTCTGGGAATATTTCACGGATATGGTCTTCTATCTTCTCCGTGCCATAGCCACGCCCCTGTAATTCCTTGCTGCCACAGGCCGGACACACGGTAGGCACCTGATAGGTCATGCCACAATAATGACAGGTGAGCTGGTTCATTGAGCGATGGAACGTCAAGCTGACATCACAATGCTCACATCGAGGAACCCATCCACATTGTTTGCACTCAATCATCGGAGCCCATCCTCGTCGGTTTTGGAAGAGGATGGCCTGCTCACTCTGCTGCAAAGCCTTACGGACATGCGACAACAGTACTGGTGAGAATGGGCCGCTCATCATTTTGCGGCTTTGCAAATCACGAGTATCCACTACCTGTATCTCAGGCAACTCGATACCTTGATAACGTTCTGTCAGCGTCACCAGTCCGTATTTGCCCGTCTTGGCATTATAATAAGATTCGAGAGAAGGTGTCGCTGTGCCGAGAAGCGTCTTTGCCCCCAGCATAATAGCTGCTGAACGGGCATGATAGCGAGGCATGGGATCCTGCTGTTTGTACGATGTCTCGTGTTCCTCATCCACGATGACGAGACCTAAGCGTTGAAATGGCAGGAACACAGCAGAACGGGCACCAAGAATGACATCATATGGATTCTTGGAGAGTTGCTTCTGCCATATCTCAACACGCTCGGCATCGCTGTATTTCGAGTGATAGATACCTAAGCGTTTGCCGAAGACCCGCTGTAGGCGTTGCATCATCTGTATCGTCAGCGCAATCTCAGGCATCAGGAAGAGTACCTGACGGTGTTCATCCAGTTCCTTCTGGATAAGATGGATATATATTTCTGTCTTTCCGCTGGATGTGACACCCTGCAACAGTGTCACCTGCTTTTTCAAAAAAGAGAAAAGAATCTGGTTATAGGCATCCTGCTGCGCCTTACTCAGCGGTTTGATGCGATCGGGGTGCGCCTCTCCACCCTGGTTCAGGCGTCCCACCTCCACCTCGTAAGTCTCGAGGAACCCACGTTTCACCAGTTGGTTGATGATGGTGAGACTACTCTCCGAGACATTTAACAGCTCCTCACGGGTAATCTCTAGCACTGGTTCTCGACATGTGTCGCCATCAATGGTATCCCAGCGTGAGAGCGACAAATAGGCGATAAACGCCTCCTGTTGCTTGGGGGCACGGGCCAGCATGTTCAGAGCTACATGGAGCGTAGGCTCATTGCGATAGTTGGGCGTCAGTCGGATGAAGGTCTCTGTACGTGGCTTATAACCCTCCTCTGCCTTTAACCCAGCAGGCAGGGCTGCCTTATACACCTCCCCAATGGGCGACATGTAATAGTCGGCTATCCACTGCCAGAACTTCAGCTGTCCTGGAAGCAGTATGGGTTGTGCATCCAGCACCTCTGCCAGAGGCTTCACCTGATAGCCTTGTGGTTTCTCGTCATGCAGTCGCGCCACGATGCCGACATACTGTTTGTTACGTCCGAAGGGCACCACCACACGCATACCCTCACCTACCCTGCCCTGCATCTCCTCAGGGATGGTATAAGTGAAACAGCCGTCGAGCGGTACTGGTAATATGATGTCGGCGTAACTCATTGTTCAGAATCATTAGAAGAGGTAGGCAGCAGACAACATCCAGGCATTTGCCGTAGTCTTTGCGGTGTTCATCACATATTTCGCCGTCTGGTAGTCATACGCATTCCACGACATATCTGCCGTTTTGCCTATCGGGATGTTATAGTTTATCATTACCTCAAGCTGATTGCCGATGGAAGCACCTATGCCGAGATCCACACTGACCTTTGTGTCCTGTAACATGAAGTGCTTAGCATTTTGCTCAGCATCCTCCCAATGAAAGGTAGCGGCTCCGATATTAAATGAGAGTTGCGGACCAAGGAAAAGAAACAAACTACCAAAGCTCGGGATGCTGGCACCCATCCTCATATGGGCCGGAAAGGTGACGGACTCTTGTTTCAGTTTCTGGTCTTCCACCTTCAGATAGCGCTGGTCGTAGAGTCCAGACACATCGATGCTGAATCCAGGTGCAGGTAGTGAGAACACCACCGTGGGACCAACGAAGAAGCCTGCCCTGTTGGAATTGTCGAAAATATCATCATCGAATTCCATCTGCATGATATTCAGACCACCCCTCACTCCAAAGGATATACTTTGCGACGATGATGGCACAGCCCAAAGCCACGCCATCATCGCAATACTGAGTACTATAAAAGTGCTCCTTCTTATCATTTGCTTTTATTATTCTAATGCCGTTCACGACGTACCGACACTCGTGGTGCCGATGATCCGCCTCCTGACGAAGCGCTACTCTTGACCTTCGTCGTCTTGGTTCGACTCTGTCGTTTCTGCTGTTTAGCCTGTTCCTTCAGCAACTTAGGATCGGTATTGGCAATGCTATCCAGTGAATCACGTTTTGCTTTATCTCCAAAGATATTATTCTTGAAAGCCTCCAGTTCTGCCTCAATACGCTGTTGCTCTTTCGTATATTTGATTGAGTCGCCACCAGCAATTTGTGCCAGGGTCTTGCCCAGCATATTGGTGGTCTTGTAAATCTTTCCCTTGTACTTATTAAGTGTAAAGAAGTCATCCATCGACATAACAGCGGCATTGTTCACATCCGATGTCATCACCGTCTGACGGCTCAGATAGGGCTCCAGATCGGCATACTTCACCCAGAACAGAGGATATTTCGTAGCCTCACCGCCAAAATCATCTTCACGCATCATAATAGGACAGAGAGCCAACGGCTTGATGCGGAACGAAGAGTTGGCTTGGTCATAATAAGCACTCTCCTTGAGGTAATACTTTGTCACCTCCGACGATGGAATATCACTGTTGTCAATCTGTATCTTTCCATTCTTCTCCTCATAGAAAATATGGAAGTTATCAAGCACGGTCTTCAGATTGACCTTTGCAGCATCAGAGAAGTCATCATTGCCGTCGTTAGCCACCGAATACTCGTAGATATTGATATAGCCGTTCTGCGCCAACTTGAAGATATAGGTAAACAGGTTCATCTGCTTGCCTTGGGGCTGCACGGGGTAGTACAGACCAGCATTAGCATCTTCGTGCAAGTCGATTTCACGATAGATATCACGACGCCACACCACATCCTCAGGCATGTCGATAGCCACAGGGTAGCTGAGTTGCATACGGCGTGTCATGCCATCTGCACTCTTCTGACCAGCCTGAGTCTTCTGCGTTGTTTTCTGCTGCGTCGTTTTCGACGGTGCTTGCTGAGCCTGCTGTACGCGGCTCTTCTTAGGCTGGGCAGTTACAGTACCTGCTGCCAGCGTTATCATCATCAGGAACAATAGTCTCTTCATAATTATCTGTTGTCAATTAATTCACTTTGATTTCCATTGATGTCTTTAGGGTACGCTCAATACCATCAGGACCTATGGCCTTCACATTAGAGATGTAGAAACGACGACCACGTGCCAACTTACGGAAGGTTTCCTTCTGACGGGCTGAGAACCTATCGGCATCGCCAGCCATCGGTACGGCATTACCCATGTTGTCGTAGAACACCGTCTCGAACGATACCACCTTGAACGTGATGTCAAGGATGCCATCGTCGATGGCAGCACCAATACCGTCGATATCCATCAGGCTGGACTTGGTCATAGCACCACCCTTGAAGCGGTTCGGATTGCCACCCTCATCCTTTATATTAATATAAGGTGTGGGGTCTGGCAGGCGACGCACACGGAAGGAGAACTGTCCCATCTGCTGCGGGCGTCCCGTATTGGTAGAGATAACCGTGATAGTTGCATTCTCACCAATCTTCGACGGACGGGCAATATACTTACCAGGTCCCGTAGGCGTCAAAGTGCCGTTGGTCATCGTGGCCGAGATCTTATTCAGGGGTACGCCAGGCACCGAGATGCTAATGGGGTTCGTATAGCCTGCATACAACATATTCATCAGGTCGGCAGAAACCGTTGCACTGGGATCCACCACCGTGTATTTCTGCGAGAAGTCGCGACGGATGAGGTCGCCATTACCATTGATGGTCTGGATATAGCCAGCCAAGGTATAGTCGCCAGTACGTCCACATACGGTCTCATAGAGTCCGTCCTGCAGGTCCACCTTCTGGTTGCCGATGAAAATCTCCGGCACCTGTGTGGTATCTACAGCCGCCATCACGATATGAGCCGAGAACTTATCACCACGTACGATGGTCTGTGAGTTAGGAATCACGAAAGCATTGAGCGAGTTGACACGGATATCCTTCACGTCAATGTTCTGCACCAGCGTGTGCAACACCTCTTTCTCTGCATTACGAACATCACTCTGCAGCTTCGACAGCAGCGTGACGGCAGCAGCAGCCGGCATCGACTCAAACATATACTCCTGCCAATTCTTGCCCAGTCCAGTAGAAGGCACCTCTGTGGTCAGATCACTGGCAATGCGACGCTGCTGCGCCGTGTCAGTCACCATCTTCAGGATATTCTCGCGATAGGTATCGATGGCCTGCTTCAGGCTCTCACCACGACCACGTCCAGGAGCCAGCATCACCTGATTGGCAGCTTCCAGATCCTCCTTATTAATAATATTAGAAGGGTTACCATCTGATCCGTCGGCCTCGCGAGCAATGGCCAATTTCAGTTCTGCAGCAAGGTTATAGATGGAGTCGCTGGACTGCTTGACACGCTGTGCCTTCTCGTACCACTCCTTCACCTTCTGCGGATTGGCCTTCATCTGTTGGTCGAAGTCATCGTATATGGCCAAGTTCTCCTTCGCTGCGTTCTCAGTGGTACGTTTCAGGCTTTCCTCCACAATAGAGAAGCCGTTGAGCACCTCATTCGAGACGTTCAATGCCAGCATAGCCATCAACACGACATACATCAGGTTGATCATCTTCTGGCGAGGAGATACGGGTCTTTTCTTTATTGCCATATTCTATATTCTTATGCGTCTTATGAGTCTTATGGGACCTATAGAGCCTTATGGGGTCATGGGTCCTTTAGGCATGTTCACCGTCATAGCCTCAATCATGCGGGTATAGATCTTATTGAGTTCTGCAATCTGGTCGGCCATGCGACGGCTCTGCTCATTAATCTGGTCAATAGTGCCAATCTGCTGTGAGGCTCCCTTGAGCTGCATCTCGTAAACACGGCTGATGCCGGTGAGCGTGCGGTTCAGGTTCTCCATCTCCTCGCTGTCGCGTGTCAGACGTTCACTCTGCTCTGCCACCTTCTGCAAGGTCTCGGTGAGTTTCTTCAACTGCTCCACATAACCAGTGGTGGCCTCTTCCATCTCCTCTGCATCAATCTCGGGCAGTTCAGACTGTTGGACAACACCACCGAAAACACCGCCACCGATGACACCTCCGCCTACTACGCCACCACCAGCAACGGCTTCGCCACCAGCGCCTTCTGCGTAGGCTGCGACACCTTCGCCCCCAGCACCTCCAGCAGAACCGCCACCTATGATAATGGTGCCTGAGCCACCACCAGAGACTCCTGAGATACCAGAAACACCTGACAATCCAGCCTCTCCGCCAACTGTAGCATTCTCAGGATTGAGTTCATCCTCACCCACATGCATGGGCAAATCCATACCATCAGCCGTCTTGTCGAACGGACGGTCGAAGGCTGCGATAAAGAACACGAACACCTCGGTACCCATACCGATAAACAACATCAGGTTAGCACCTGGCAGGTGGGTCAGCTTAAAGAGCGTACCAAGAATCACAATCGACGCACCCCAGCTGTAGGCATAGTTCATAAACGTCTGTCCTGGGACGCTATCCAGCCACTTCTGTAAGCGGTAGATAATATTGAATTTACTGTAATTTGTCATTGCGATAAACGTTTTTTCGTTATTACGATATTACGGCATTACCCATTATTTCCTTGATTTCTTAGTCGAGGCTTTGACGGGTTTGGCTTTCTCGCTACTGGTATTGGCCAGCGAACGTACACAGCGGAAACCAATGAACGAGCGGGGCTGGTTCTGATACTCACTACTGCGCCATGCCGAACGGATATAACTCTCAGGGTCTTTCCACGAGCCACCACGCACACTCTTCTTCTTCAGACGATAGGGATCCTCAATAGCAGCATTGTACTTCAGCTGCGGATTGATGTCGTTCATGGCATCAACACCTGCATCGGTATAGATGGTTGAGGTCCACTCAGCCACATTACCTGCCATATCGAAGAGTCCGTTAGTATTGGCATTATAGATACCCACCTTCGAGGTAATCAAGTTACCATCTTTGGTGTAGTTACCATTATCGGGCTTGAAGTTGGCATAGAAGCATCCCTTGCCACTGGCCACATCTTCGTTGGTCCAAGGGAACTCGTTCTGGTCCTTACCACGGGCCGCGAACTCCCACTCTGCCTCTGTCGGCAGACGATAGCGCTGCACATAGCGGGCAGCTGGACCGAGGCCTTTCAGCAGGAACTCCGTACGCCAAGCACAAAAGGCGTTAGCCTGTTCCCAAGTGACACCCACCACGGGATAGTCGTTGTATGCCGCATTCGAGAAGTAGTTACGCATATATGTCTCGTTGTCGGCATTGGGGAAGTCGTTCACCCAGCAAGTGGTGTCAGGATAAATATTAATAATATAGGTGTTCAGGAAGTCCCAAGGACCAGAGAGCTCTCGTTCGATGGTCTGACGAACGATTCTTCCCTCATCATCGATATAGGCAGTATCTTTCGAGATATACACCTTCTCATTGTCATCAACAGCCACATCGGTGTTCAAATTACGCTCTCGCGGATTCAAACGGTTGCGACGCAGGGCCGCCTCAGTATAGTCGTAAACCTCATAGCGGTAGTTCATCTGCGAGGCATCGAGCATCTTCTCACCTGTTACGGGGTTGATGGTATAGACACTTTCAATGGCACGCAACTCATCCTCGTTGGGCTTGCGCGGCAGACTTTTCTTCCAGTTCAGGTGAGGCTTCACGGGGTCACCGTTCTTGTCTTCCTCAATCTTGTAGCTCTCGTCGCCACCATAGTTGGGATCGGCCAGACGCTCACGGATGATGGAGTCACGCACATAGTTCACGAACTGACGATACTCGGAGTTCGTAATCTCCGTATCGTCCATCCAGAAGCCCTCAACTGAGATGTCCCTCACAGGCGTCTGTCTACCCCAAAGCGAGTCGGGAGTCTCAAGACCCATGCGCAGATGACCACGTTTGATGAGTACCATGCCATAGGGTGCAGGCTCTGCAAAGCCTTTGCCGCTGGCACCGGTCAGTTCACCGCCGTTAGCGGTAGTCTCCTTGCCACCAAAGCAAGAGACCATCAAGAGCAAAAAGGAAAGCAGGTAAAAAGGCATCATCCTTCTCACCCAGTCACCTTTCTGCTTCTTCATATTCAATAACTGTCTCATATCTTCGTTTTTTTACTTCTTTTCCTCTTTAATTATTATTCTTTTTATCAAAGTAGTCTCACACTCTGATGACGATTGCGTCCTTTCTTCTGGAAGTTCACATCGGTCTGATACCCCACGAACAACTCGTGTCCGCCATTGCCCAGACTCTTCACCGTGGTGTTGTACTCGTAGCTGTAGCCCAGCATCACACCGTGAAACTTGCCGCCCACATAGAGAGTGACGGAGTTGGTGGGACTATAACCCGCACCCACATACATCAGTCTTTCCTCAAAGGCATACGTCAGACGGGAGGTAATGTCGGCCCGATAGCCAACGCCGTCAGAGCGTCCCATAATAGAGGGCTGTATTGTAAAGAACGGATTTTTCAGTCGAATATTGCATCCAGCCGTAAAATAATACGACATATCCACGTCTAATTCGTTCGTTTCACCTATTTCAATACGTGGTGAGAGGATATGTTGGACTGACGCACCAGCATACCAAGACTTCTGCTGATAGTACAAACCTGCGTTCAGGTCGAAGGCCGTTCCTGTGGCGTCTGACGTGGGGAAGGCCAGGTCGCCTTTTTCGTCAAAATCCAGTTCCGAGCCTTTCAGGTTCTCACTCAACATGGCTGGCTGCACACCAATGCTCAGCACACCACCCAATAGCTTCAACTTTGGGGCATACATCACCGAGAATTTCTTGTGCGAGAACACACCGATATCATCATTCACCATCTGCACGCCCACGCCATGGGTCATTCCAATAAATTGGAAGGGCAGGTCGGCAGAAATGTACATGGTACGCGGATTATGTTCAAAGCCCACCAACGACATGTTATAGGCACCCACCACGTTCAGTTTGTTCTGTTTACCAGCAGCGGCAGGGTTATACGATGGTTCCATCGCCCAGTAGTGACTGAACGACGGATCGTACTGTGCCTGCATTTCCAACGAGGCCATCAGTAACAGGGCCAATATCCATAGATTTCGCCTTAACACATTAAAAATAACGCATAAACTGATTGTTTATTATATTATTATTTGCATTTTCGCTCACTTATTCGTACCTTTGCACCTCAAATACACATTATATTATAATATGGAACAGAAAAATTATAAAAGAATAACCGTGACCTCAGCCCTACCCTATGCCAATGGTGGTGTGCATATTGGTCACCTGGCTGGTGTTTACGTACCAGCAGACATCTATGTGCGGTACCTCCGTCTGAAGAAGCGCGACGTCATGTTTATCGGAGGTTCAGACGAGCACGGTGTGCCCATTACCGTTCGTGCCCGTAAAGAGGGTATCACTCCTCAGGATGTGGTTGACCGCTATCATAAGATGATTAAGGATTCGTTCGAGGAGTTTGGTATCTCGTTCGATATCTATAGCCGTACTACCAGTGAGACTCACCATAAGTTTGCTGCCGAGTGGTTTAAGAAACTCTACGACGAGGGCAAGTTGGTGGAGAAGACCACCGCTCAGCTCTACGACGAGGAAGCCAAGCAGTTCCTGGCCGACCGTTACGTGGTGGGCGAGTGCCCCTACTGCCACAACGAGGGCGCCTATGGTGACCAGTGTGAGAAGTGCGGACGCGACCTCTCTCCCACCGAGCTCATCAACCCCAAGTCAACCATCAGTGGTTCTACCCCTGTGTTGAAGGAGACCAAGAACTGGTATCTGCCTCTGAACGAGTATCAGGACTGGTTGAAGCAGTGGATTCTGGAGGGTCACAAGGAGTGGCGCTCAAATGTCTATGGCCAGTGCAAGTCTTGGCTCGATATGGACCTGCAGCCTCGTGCTATGACGCGCGACTTGGATTGGGGTATCCCTGTGCCTGTAGAGGGTGCTGACGGCAAAGTGCTGTATGTATGGTTCGACGCCCCTATCGGCTATGTATCAAACACCAAAGAGCTTTGCGAGAAGGAACCCGAGAAGTGGGGCAACTGGGAGAAGTGGTGGCAGGATGAGGATACTCGTCTGGTTCACTTCATCGGTAAGGACAACATCGTGTTCCACTGTATCATCTTCCCTGTAATGATGAAGGCTCACGGTAAGTATATCATGCCTGATAACGTACCCGCCAACGAGTTCCTGAACCTTGAGAACGATAAGATTTCAACCTCTCGTAACTGGGCTGTATGGCTCCACGAGTATCTGGTTGATATGCCTGGTAAGCAGGATGTATTGCGCTATGTACTGACAGCCAATGCACCTGAGACAAAGGATAATAACTTCACTTGGAAGGATTTCCAGGATCGCAATAACAACGAACTCGTAGCTGTTTACGGTAACTTCGTAAACCGTGCCCTTCAGCTCACCAAGAAGTACTGGAACGGTGTGGTTCCTGCTTGTGGCGAGTTGCAGGATGTAGATAAGCAGGCCCTTGAGGAGTTTAAGGATGTAAAGGCTAAGGTTGAGGCTCTGCTGGAGCAGTTCAAGTTCCGCGATGCTCAGTTCGAGGCTATGAACCTGGCTCGTATTGGTAACCGCTATATCACAGAGTGTGAGCCTTGGAAGGTTTGGAAGACTGATCCAAAGCGTTGCGAGACTATCCTGAACATCTGCTTGCAGCTTACAGCTAACCTCGCTATCGCTTTTGAGCCATTCCTGCCATTCAGCAGTAAGAAGCTTCGCGAGATGCTGAACATCAGCAACTTCGAGTGGGAGCAGCTGGGAAGCACCGATCTCCTGGAGGCTGGTCATCAGCTGGGCGAGCCTGCTCTGCTGTTCGAGAAGATTGAGGACGAGGTAATCCAGAAACAGCTGGATAAGCTGGAGGCTACCAAGAAAGCCAACGAGGCTGCCGCCTACAAGGCTGCTCCAGTCAAGGATACCGTTAGCTTCGAGGAGTTTGAGAAGCTCGACATCCGTGTAGGTCTGGTTAAGGATTGTCAGAAGGTTAAGAAGAGCAAGAAACTCCTGCAGTTCACCATCGACGATGGTTCTGGTACCGATCGTACCATCTGCTCGGGTATTGCTGCCTTCTACGAGAATCCTGAGGAATTAATTGGTAAGCGTATCCTCTTTGTGGCCAACTTTGCTACACGTAACATGATGGGTATCGAGAGTCAGGGTATGATTCTTAGCGCTGTTGACTTTGACGAGAGTCTGAGTGTGGTTACAACCACAAAGGATGTGAAGCCAGGAAGCCAGGTTGGTTAATTGTAAATGGTGAACGGTTAATGGTGAAGAGACTCCTTCCCTATCTGTTTCCGCTGATAGCAGCCATACTGCTGGTGGTGCTCGAATCAGATGTGCTCTATGCCTTGCAGGAGCAGAACCTGTTTCTACACTCCACGCTGTTCTTTGAGCAGCAGATGGTAAAAGCTGGTGGACTGCTGACATGGGCAGGATGTTATCTCACTCAATTCTTTTATTACCCTATGCTCGGAGCAGGCATCCTATGCCTTCTCTGGGCTTTTTTTATATGGCTATGCCAGCGAGCTTTCCGACTGAAGAATCTTTGGCTGACGCTGATTCCCACAGCCTCGTTGCTGCTCACCATCGTCACCCTGGGCTATTGGATCTATTATCTCAAACTGCCTGGTCACGCCTTCTGTGCTACCATTGGCAGCATCGTGGTGTTGGCATTGGTATGGGGCTATCGAGTGATGCCACGTCGCTATCACCTATCCTCTTTTTATATCATCTTTGCCGCAGGATTGGGCTATATGGTCTTTGGATTCTATGCCCTATTAGCCACTGCGCTAATGGGCATCACCTCATGGCGCGATAAAAAGGGTTTCGGAGGAGACTTTTTCCTGGCTCTTATACTGATTATCCTTTGGCCTATCTTTGGGTATTTCATAGTTTTCCACGAAACCAACATCGTCAACATCTATTGGGTTGCACTACCTGTGTTTGCCCATCAGGGGGAGCGTTTCTTTGTCTATAACCTCCCCTATATCGTGCTCTTTGCCAGTATGGTGGTGATGGCCCTCAAGCCCACTATCAAATCAGCACGATGGCTCAACATCGGCATCGTCGTAGTGACAGTTATAGGGCTTTCCTTATTCTGGAATAGAGACGAGAACCTACACCGTGAGCTTAGCATGACACGCAGCATTGAGAAAGGACAATGGGCCGAGGTACTCGAAACGGCAAAGAACGTCAAGGGCGAGCCCACCCGACTCATCTGCATGATGCGTAATCTGGCGCTGTTTAATCAGGGACAGCCATTCAGCAAGACCCGCGACTATCCTGAGGGTGCCAAGCGACCTGCTGCGCCTTTCGTCATACATACCGTCCACACTGCAGGCAAGTTGCTCTATCTGCAATATGGCATTCCCAACTACTGCTATCGTTGGTGCATGGAGGATGGCGTGGAATATGGTTGGACGGTAGAGCGTCTGAAACTTATGGCGATGTGTTCTATCTTGAACAACGAGCCTGTGGCAGCCCAGCGTTTTGTGAACCTATTGAAGAAGACCGACTTCCACAAATCGTGGGCAAAACACATGGAAACTTTCATTCAAGACCCGCATCTGGTAGTCCGTGCCACAGAGTTCCGACATATTTTACCTTTGCTGCGCGACGATGACTTCCTGACTGCCGACCAGTCGCAGCAGGAAATGTTCTTGTTTGAGCAAATCATGAGCACCCAAGGGGCTACTCAGGAACAGCGCCGTCTGGCAGAGTTCACCATGGGCTATTATCGTAACAACCATAAGAACCTGATAGAACAATGAAGCAGTACCTCTACATACTCATCATCACCTGTCTGCTGGCAGCCTGCACTGGTCCGCAAGTGCCAGAACAGTATACACAGAGCAAGATTTCGCCACGCATCTATCCTGACTATCAGGAGGTGACGGTGCCCATCAACGTAGCACCCTTGAACTTCGAGCTGTTAGGACCTGCTGACGAGGTAGTGGTACGTTTCTCTGCTGGTGAGGAAGAAATCGTCTGCGACGGACCAAAAGCCCGACCAGACATCGAGGACTGGAAAACCCTGACAGCGAAGGCCAAGGGACAGGCCATCAGTGTGGAGGTCTTTGCCAGAGACAAAGAGCAATGGACGCGCTTCAAACCATTTAATATCTATGTATCGCCCGATTCCATCGACCCTTGGATCAGCTACCGTCTCATCTCACCCTCTTATGTTTCTTATGAGGAGCTGACGCTGAACCAACGCAGTCTGGAGACCTTCGACGAAGAGGTATTTGTTGACAATATGCTTTGCTCAACAGAGAGTGGAGGTCAGTGTGTCAACTGCCATAACTTCCAGCAATACAACCCAGACCGCATGCAGTTTCATGCCCGTCAGACCCATGGCGGCACGCTGATTGCCTATGATGGTGAGCTGGAGAAGATTGACATGAATAACGACTCGCTCATCTCGGCAGGTGTCTATCCCGCTTGGCATCCCACGATGAAGCTCATCGCCTATAGCACCAACAAGACCTTGCAATGTTTCCACACATCAGCACTGGAGAAGATTGAGGTGCTTGATGCCGAGAGCGATCTAATACTCTACGACATAGACCGTCACGAGGTGACTACCATTGAGCAACAACCCAACGAGTTGGAGATATTCCCTTGCTGGGCACCTGACGGCAAGACGCTCTATTTCTGTAGTGCCCACTTTGAATACGAGGCCGACAGCGTGGATATGGGAGAGATTATGATGCGTGCCCAGGAGGTGAAATACAACATCTATCGTAAGACGTTTGACCCACAGACCAAGACCTTTGGTCCTCGTGAGCTCGTCTTCGACGCCGCAGCCACAGACTCCCTCCACCCAAGCATGAGTGCCACCTTCCCACGCATCTCGCCCGATGGTCGCTGGCTGCTCTTCACATTGGGCGAATGGGGCTGTTTCCACATCTGGCATCACGATGCTGACTTGTGGATCATGGACCTAAATAGTGGAAAGTGGAAAAAGGAAGGTGGAAAGAGAATAGAGGATAATGGAGATGATTATGAAGAGACTGTAAGACCTCTTGATGAGATTAATAGCATTGATACGGAGAGCTATCACTCGTGGTCGAGCAATGGTCGCTGGATCATCTTCTCCTCACGCCGCTACGATGGCGTGTTTACCCGTCCCTTCATTGCCCATATCGATGCAGAGGGTCGTGGTTCAAAGCCATTTGAATTGCCGATGCGCAACCCTGACGTCCATCGCCAGTTTCTGAAGAGCTATAACGTGCCAGAGTTCATGAAAGGCCGAGTATCGCTGACGCCCCAACAGGTGGCCAGTATCATGAAAGAAGAAGGAACACCAATAACTTACAAATCAAAATAACACAACAATATGCAAGCAATCATCCTCGCGGCTGGTATGGGCCGCAGATTAGGCGAATATACAAAGGACAACACCAAATGCATGGTGCCTGTCAATGGTGTCAAGCTCATCGACCGTCTGCTGGGACAGCTCTCCAAGTTGTCGCTCACTCGTGTTATCATCGTCGTAGGCTATAAAGGCAAGGAGCTGCGCGAGTATATTCAAAATGAGTGGAAAGAGGATTGTCTTCTTAACATCGAGTTTGCTGAGAATCCTGTTTACGACAAGACCAACAACATCTACTCGCTGGCGCTGGTGAAGGACAAGTTGCAGGAGGACGACACGCTGCTCATCGAGAGCGATCTGATACTGAGTGACAATATGATTCCCATGCTCATCCAGAACCCCTGCCCCAACCTCGCCTTAGTGGCTAAGTACGAGACGTGGATGGATGGCACGATGGTGCGATTGGACGATGACAATAATATCGTGAACTTTATCTCGAAGGATGCTTTCGACTATAATGACGTGAACTCGTACTATAAGACGGTGAATATCTACAAGCTGTCACGCCAGTTCTCGCAACAGAAATACGTGCCCTTCCTCGAAGCCTACACTAAGGCGGTGGGTAACAACGAGTACTACGAGAACGTGCTGCGCATCATCTCGCTGTTGAACAACCACGACATGAAGGCGTTGCCTATCGGCAATGAGAAATGGTACGAGATTGACGACAAGCAGGACCTCGACATTGCCGAGGCATTGTTTGCTGACGAGAAGGATGTGCTGCGCAAGTACTATGGACGCTATGGTGGCTTCTGGCGTTTCCCTCAGATGCTCGATTTCTGCTATCTGGTGAACCCCTACTTCCCCAGTCAGCGCATGAAGGACGAGCTCCGTGCTAACTTCGACACCTTGCTGACGGAATATCCCTCTGGCATGAAGGTCAATACCCTCATCGCCAGCAAGTGCTTTGGCGTGAGCGAGCCTTATATCGTGCCTGGCAATGGTGCTGCCGAGTTGATTAAGGTCTTGATGGAAGAAACCCCAAACCTCAAAGTTGGCTTTATCCGTCCTACCTTTGAGGAGTATCCCAATCGCTACGACAAAGACCTGCAGGTGACCTTTGTTCCAAACAACGAGGACTATCGCTATACTGCTGATGAACTGATGGCATTCTTTGGCGACAAAGACATCCAGCAATTGATGGTCATCAACCCTGACAACCCCTCAGGTAACTTCATACCCAAAGCCGACGTGCTGCGTCTGGCCAAGTGGTGCGAAGAACGCCAAATTCGTCTAGTGGTCGATGAATCCTTCGTCGATTTCAGCGTCGACTATGCCACCAATTCTTTGCTCAGCGACGATATTCTCGAAGCCTATCCCCACATGGTGGTGATGAAGAGCATCTCGAAGAGCTACGGCGTGCCTGGTCTGCGACTCGGCATCCTGTGCGCTGCCGATAAGGATCTCATCGCACATACTAAGAAGAAGGTGAGTATCTGGAACATGAACTCGTTTGCCGAGTTCTTCATGCAGATATACAATAAATACGAGAAGGACTACCAGCGAGCCTGCGACAAGTTCATTGCTGAACGCGACAGTTTTGAACAGCAGTTACGCCAGGTGTCCTATCTGCGCATCATGCCAACCCAGGCCAACTATTTCCTCTGCGAGGTGTTGCCGCCTTACAAGGCCAGCGAGATTGTAATCTACACACTGAAGCAGCACAACATCCTGACTCGCGACTGCAGTCTTAAGCCAGGTCTCGACCCTGAAAAACAGTTCATGCGTATCGCCGTCAGGAACCATGAGGACAACACTAGATTGGCTGAAGCACTAAAAACATTTGTCAAATGAAGATTTGTATCTGTGGCGGTGGCAACCTTGGACACGTAGTGGCAGGCTTTGTGGCAGCACAAGGTCAGCATGAGGTTTGTGTACTGACACGTCATCCTGAAAGATGGAGTAACGACATCCAGATTGATGCGCCAGACGAGACCACATATAGGGGACATCTGAGTGGTGTCTTCAGCGATGCCAAGCAGGCCGTTTCCGATGCACAGATTATTTATATCTGTCTGCCAGGCTACGCCATCCACGATATGCTTCTGCAAATCAAGGACTACCTGATGCCTATGGCAGCAGTAGGTAGCGTGGTCAGCAGCACGGGCTTCTTCTTCGAAGCCATGCAGATACTGCCTTCCACCACCCCGCTGTTTGGTTTCCAGCGTGTGCCGTTCATCTCACGCATCGAGGATTATGGTCGACGGGCCCGATTAATGGGCTATAAAGAGAGCCTCCATCTGGCCATCGAACAGACCAGCGACCCAGAGCCGCTGCGACAGGCTTTGGAACAGATGCTGCGCACCCCCATCCACCTGCTGCACAGCTTCTATGAGGTAAGCCTCAGCAATAGCAACCCGCTGCTGCACCCCTCGCGTCTCTACTCGCTTTGGAAAGATTGGCACGAGGGTGAAACCATTTCGCGCGTACCTCTTTTTTATGAAGAATGGACAGAGGAGGCTGCTGCGCTCTATATCGCGATGGACCAGGAGCTACAGGCACTCCTGCGCCAACTGCCTGTCACCCCAGGCAGCATAGCCACCGTTCTCGACTATTACGAAAGTACCGATGCTCCCTCGCTGGCTCGCAAACTGCGTAGCATCGAGGCCTTCAAGGGTATTACAGCACCTATGAAAGCTACAGAAGGGGGCTTCGTGCCCGACTTCCACAGCCGCTATTTCACAGAAGATTTTCCCTACGGTCTGGCCATCGTTCATCGTTTGGCCCACGAAAAGGAGGTCCCCTGTCCCACCATCGACCGCATCTACGACTGGGGCATGAAAATCATTAACTCTGACTACTAACGTTAATCCTATTGAGACATGAAAAGATTACAAGCTCTTTGTTTAATTAGCGCATTATTCCTGTTTTCCGCCATTGCCAACGCACAAATGGGGCACATTCTGCATGTAGCCACCCAATATGGCGAAACAACATTTGATACAGACATCGTTGACAGCATCTATTTTGACGAGAATGATAGTGTTCATACCTCCATTCCGATGGAGAGCATCAAAGTGTTCCAAGAGCAGCAGAATATCTATCCCTCTGACCTCTTTACCCAGTCGCTCGTCATGTGTCATCGTGGACTGGCTGGCTTCCCAGAGAATACCTATGAAGCTCTGGAGGCAGCCATCAAGGTGGGATACAAAATGGTGGAGTGTGATATAGCCCGTACCAAAGACGGCGTATTTGTCCTGCAGCACGATGCCACCATCGATCGCTGTAGCAATGACACAGGAAGAGTGGACAGCTGCTACTTTGCCTATCTCAGCAACTGGATTTCGGCTCGTGGTACAACGCCGATTTCTCCTATGTCCGTATTGCGGCATTAGAGGATATTATCAAGCTCTGCAAGCGCAAGAACGTCATCCTGGAACTGGATATTGCTGATAATGACCGTTTCCAGGATAGTTCTCTGGAAGATCTGTTCAAGTTGGTACAGAAGTACGGCATGCTGTCGCGCACCATATTCTGCGCCAAGAAGCCACGTCTGGAGGCCTTGCAAGCCATCAGCAGCTGTGTGTGCGTCTCTGTCTCAGGCGTCACAAACATCAAAACTGCCGATGAGGCCTTCGAGCTGAAGTCCAAAGCCTTAAGCATCAATGTGTCGATTCCTTTTACACACATCACCAAAGAGCTCTGCGAATATGTGCACAGCAAAGGCATGTATGTCAAGACTTGGACTTACAACAGAGACACCTACATGGAAGAAGCCTTTGAGAAAGGTGCCGACTATGTCATCGTAAAGAATATCATTCCTTCGAGCAACGTCAGAGGCGACGAATCTGAAGAAAATGAGGACTAGTTAGAAAAAAATTTTTTCCTAACTAGAGAGATAAAAATCTCTAGTCCTTTCAATGAAAATCCATATCCGAGTAATTATTTCCAGTAGGCCTCGAAGTTATGGGTGACACGCTGTTCTACTGGTGGAAGAGTCATATAGTCACCATAGGTGCGCTCAAGGTAATCGCGATAGCCAATCATGGTCTTATAGGTCTTGCCCTCAAACTCAATATCAACGCTAGAGGCGATATCCTCAGCAGGGAAGCAGCCCTTGATACTGGGGCCTGCCTCAGTCATGTTGCACACCATACGTGTTGGTCTCTCCAACACGATAAGTTTCCAAATCTTGCGCTCTATCTGCTTGACGCTCATAGGCCAGCACTTGTAAACCCAATAGGCCAAACGCGACTTTAGAGGATTAGTATTCGATATCTTACAACGACGAATCTTGTAGAGCAGTTTCTTCTGGCGGAAGATGCGCTCACGCTGCTGAAGGTTCTCTGTGACATAGTCGACAGGGAAGATATCCATATAGACCCCTATCTCGTAGCCCTCAGTCTCACGCTCCACCATATGGGTACGCTGGTCTACCACCTTGGCAAAAGTATAATAATAATGTGACTCAGAGGCAGGGTTGATGGCGCGATAGATACCCTTCTCGTCATGATAGGTATTAAGAAAGGTCTCGTAATCCTCACGCGGCATGTAGATGTCGATATCATCATCCCAGGGGATATAGCCCTTGTGGCGCACAGCACCAATCAGGGTGCCGCTACTGAGGAAATACCTCAGGCCGTGAGCCTCGCAGAAGCGATGCACCTCATCGAGGATGCCCATCTGAATCTGTCTCAGTTCCTGAATATCGTCAATCTTCTTCATTTCTCATTCCACTATCCTCTTTCCACTTTCCTCATTTAACTCCTTCCAAACAGCCATTTCTTAAGGAACGGACTGATACGCAGGATATTGGAGGTGATGACGCTGAAACCAATAACCAACAGAGCCACAACGACAGACAGCGTGGTATCGACGATGAAGTTATGATGATTGTCCTTGAAGAACGAGCCGATGATGGGCAGACTAGGCAAAAACAGGAAATGGATGAGGTAGATGTCGAGCGTGCGACGGCCTATGTACTGCAACGAGGCTCCAATGACTGTCATCTTAGTGAAATAGTGCTGATAATGACGGAAATACATTAAGGTGATAAGGAGCAGCAGGAACATTGCCGTCGTCAACGGGATGATGGCCCACGCCATACGCATGGTGTGCCACTTCAAGGCATCCATCGTACAGAGGATGGCCAGCACGACGATGATGGGGAAGAACCACTTCGAGTCCATTAGCCGCTGGGCGCCGTTCCAATAGCGATGGGCTATGTTACCAAAGAGGAAGAAAGGCATCCAGAGCATCAGCTGTCCAAAGCTAGTGTCTATCAGGAACTGATGGATATCTGTCATCGCGCCACGATAGCCTTTGGCCCACGAGAAGTACGAGGGCTGATAGCAGCTGTCGTAGAACGCCAACGAGACGAGGAACAACACCACGATGAGGATAGCCGATGTCCACTTAGAGGCCAGCGGCGAGAGTCGAGAGGTGATCTTGTTCTCGAAATAGGCAAAGGGATAGTAGATGAGGAACATGTAGAGCAGAACAAGCGTGAACCAGTAGCCGCCCTTGGTGGGCGAGTGCAGCGACTCGAGAAGACCTGGCCAGAAGCTGGGCTTTAAGATCGCTGTGGCCAGGAGGAAGAACACCAGGGTGGGTATGAGCTGTACGCGACACTTCTTCAACACCAGACTGCCCAGATTGCGAGCCGTCCATACCTGCGAGGCCTTGTAGGCCAAGAATCCGCTGATGAAGAAGAACAGCGGCATGCGGAACAGCAACAGGAACTGAAGCGACGACGAGTGTTTCCACTCCTCTTCAAATCCTATCTGCGCCACATGGTTGGCCACCACCATGATCATGGTGAATCCGCGAAGGGCGTCGAGCCATTCCAAACGGGGCTTTTTGGCTATTTTATTCTCTATGTTCTCCATAATCGGTGCAAATTTAATGAAAATATTTTGAACTTCAAACGAAAAGTAGTATTTTTGCACTTTGTAATGGAGAATTTAAAGGAAAAGACTGCAAAAAGCATCGCTTGGGGAGCTGTGAACAACGGCACTACCCAGGTGCTGAACCTGATATTCGGCATTGTGCTGGCATGGAAGTTGTCAGAGGCTGACTATGGCATTGTGGCGCTGATAACAGTCTTCACCACGCTGGCAGGATGTATTCAGGCCGCAGGATTCTCGCAGGCGCTGGCCAACCTGAAGCCTCCCACCTTCCGCGATTATAATGCGGTGTGCTGGTTCAACATCATTGCAGGTATCTCGATGTATGGCATCCTGTTTCTCTGTGCGCCGCTATTGTCCATTATTTTCCACCTGCCCATACTGACTGATGTGTCGCGACTGGCTTTTCTGTCCATCCCCCTCTCAGCACTCGGAATCGTTCCTAATGCCAAGCTGTGGATAGAGCTTCGCAACCGCGAGCTAGCCATCGCCGCTATCGTCTCGCTGATACTGTCAGGCTCTGTGGGTATGTGGCTTGCATTTCATCACTATGGCTACTGGAGTTTGGTGTGGCAACAGCTCATCTTCATTGGCACGAGTACCCTCATAAAATACTATTTCACACGTTGGATGCCCAAGTTGCCTGTTGACTTAGCTCCTATCAGGCAGATGTTTGGATTCTCGTCGAAACTGCTGCTGACCAACATCCTGACGGTGACCAGTCAGCAGGTGCAGACATTCATCTTCGGCAATATGCTGCCCATCAATACCGTGGGACAGTTCAGCCAGGCCAACAAGTGGAACACGATGGGCCATTCGTTTATCTCGAACACTATGGCGCAGGTGGCACAGCCCGTGCTAACCAATGCCGATGACGAGGAAGGACGTCAGCAGCGTGTGTTCCGTAAGATGCTGCGCTTCACGTCGTTAGTCTGCTTTCCCCTGATGTTCGGACTGGCATTAGTGGCCCATGAGTTTATCATCGTCACCATTGGCATGAAGTGGGAACCTTGCGTCATCCTACTACAGATACTTTGTATTGGCGGCGCTTTCCTACCCCTGCAGACCCTCTACCAGAATCTGATTGTCAGCAGGAAGCGTTCTGACATCTACCTGTGGCTGGTGGCTGTGCAGATAGTGTTGCAGATAACACTCACACTCAGCCTGGCCTCGTTGGGCATTACGGCGATGGTGGCTGCCTTCTCGGCACTCAACTTGCTGTTTACTTGCTGCTGGCACATAGCCCTGCAGCGTATACAGCCTCTGTCCACACTCGACGTGCTGAAAGACAGCATGCCTTTCCTTCTGACAGCTGCCGTGGTGATGATTGTAACCTACTTCGTCACCCTGCCCATCACCACCTTATGGCTGCTCCTGTTGTGTCGCATCGCAATGGCCAGCCTCCTCTACTTAGGCATCATGCGTCTGCTCAATGTGGCTATCCTCAACGAATGCATAGAGATGGTGAAAGGTAAAAAAGTAAAAAGGTAAAAAAGGATTATGGAGATATCTGTCATCATACCAGTCTATAACAAGGCCGAATACCTGGACAAATGCTTCGAGAGCATCTTTGCGCAGGCCTTCGACTCGTTCGAGGTGGTGGCTGTAGAGGACGGCAGCACAGATGGCTCTGGCGATATCTGCGATCAATGGGCTAAGCGTGAGCCGCGTCTGAAGGTCTTCCATAAGGATAATGGTGGCGTGACAGCAGCCCGTCGCTATGGACTGGAGCATGCTGAAGGCAGATTCATCATGTTTGCCGATGCCGATGACCTCATTACGGAGAATGCCCTCGCCACGATGTACAGACATATCAACGAGACAGGGGCCGACGAGGTGATTGGCACCTACGACGATCAGTACGGACACAGACACGACTCAGGACTGCGTGGTTTCATAGAGCCTGAGCGCCTGATTCGCGACATGCTGGCCCTGCGCAGTCAGTTCTGCGTGCTGTGGGGCATCATCTTCCGCAAGGAGTTGCTGGAGGGCTGTCTGAATGCCCCTCGTGAGATTGTGGAGCGTGAGGACTCGCTCATGCAGATTAAATATCTGATGAAGCAACCCAAGGTGTTTTTTACTGAACATGCGGCCTATATGCATGAGGAGGATGTGCCCAACAATCGTCGCGAGACCCTCGATTGGATACGCATCTACGACGAAGAGCTGCGTCAGACGCTGCAGCCAGAGTGGGAACGTTACCACTCGGCCTTCGTACATCATCAGATTAAGGTCTATGAGAAGTTCATCGACCGCAGACAATTCCAGGTATTCAACGAATACTATCGTCCTCTGCGCCAGCAACTTACCAACGACATTCCCTTCATGGACCGCTTGGCGTTGCGACTGCCGACACGCTTGGCTTATCTGCTTATTCACACTTACAAGAACCTGCTGAAATGGAAGAAATAAAGAAATATCCTGCACAGAACGATGTGGCTGTGCTGCTCATCATTTTCTCACGAACAGAAACGCTGAAGCGCACCTTTGGTGCCATCCGCCAGTGCAGGCCCTCACATCTGTTTATCTATCAGGATGGCCCTCGCAGCGAGCAGGAAGCCCTGAAGCTAGAGGCGGCACGACAGATAGTGGATGATAGCGAGATAGACTGGGAGTGTGATGTGCAGCGCAGTTACCACAACGAGAACTCAGGTGCCTGGCTCTCGAACCATAAGGCTCAGACGTGGGCTTTCTCGCTGGCAGAGAAGGTCATCGTGCTGGAGGACGACTCTACGCCTTCACTGTCGTTTATCCCCTTCTGTAAGGAGATGCTCGACCGCTATGAGCACGATGAACGCATCACGATGATTGCAGGTTTTAATCATGAGGAACAGACAGATGCGCCTTACGACTACCTCTTCACCACAGCCTTCAGCATCTGGGGATGGGCCTCGTGGCGCAGGGTCTTCGAGCGTTGTGAGGTGGGCTATCCCATTGCTGATGATGCGTTCAACAGGCACCAGCTGGAGGCTTACGTAACCAACAGACGCGAGGGCGGCAAGGAGATGATAAAGAAGATCTACAAGCACAAGGCTTCTGGCGACCCCATCTACGAGACACTCATCTGGACGGCCTGCACGCTGAATAGCGGACTGACCATCGTACCCACGAAGAACCTTATTCAGAACACAGCCGTCAGCGAGGAGTCGGCTCATTTCCAGAGTTCCCTGAACACGCTACCCAAGGCGATGCAGCGATTGCTCACCATGCCCAGTCATGAGTTGCAATGGCCTTTGCGCCATCCCAAATATGTCATCGAGAATGTGGAGTACAAGCGTCGTGTCTATCGCATCATGGCGTGGGGACACCCCTGGGTGAAGATTGGTCGTTCTATCGAGGAACTGCTACGCAATCTGCGTTATGGCAATATGAAACAAATACGGGAGGCGGTAAAACACAGAATCAGCAAGCTGACAGGGCGATATAACTATCAGTAGAATTTCTTTACCAGAGGAACAATGGCCTTTGGCACCATTCCTTCAATACTTTCGCCAGCACGCACACGCTGACGAATCTCTGTACTTGACACATCAAACAGGGGCACATCGATAGTGCCTGGATAAGAGTCTCGAGGATAAACAATGATATCATGATGTTCCATTATCTCCTGCCAGTTGCGCCAGCGCTGAAAATGGGCCCAGTTGTCACCTCCTATCAGCAATGAGAACTGGTAGTCAGGATAATCCTTGCTTAAGTGCTGCAAGGTGTTCCAAGTATAAGAGGGCTTGGGCAAACGGAACTCATAGTCACAGGCCTTCACACCCTCAACACCCTCAAGTGCCTTCTGTGCCATCTCCAGTCGCAGATGGTCATCCAACAAATCGGCATCATTTCGCTTCAAGGGATTCTGTGGCGACACCATCAGCCACACCTCATCTAACGCACATTGCCTCAGCACGGCCTGTGCCAAGGCAATGTGTCCCAGATGGATAGGGTTGAAAGAGCCACCAAAGATTCCTATGCGTTTCATCCTAAGAATGCTTCTACGAGTTTCAAGGTCTCGGCCTTTGCCGTCTCCAAGTCATCGTTTACCACGATATGGTCGAACTGAGGCGCAAAGGTCATCTCGTATTCTGCCTTCGCCAAGCGGTTCTCGATGGCTTCAGGGGTGTCTGTGCCTCGACCCACCAGACGGCGACGTAGCTCTTCGACAGAAGGGGGTTGGATAAAGATGCTTAGGGCACGTTCGCCATAGAACTTCTTGATGTTAATGCCACCTTTCACGTCGACATCGAACACCACATTCTGTCCTGCCTCTAGCTGTCGTTCCACCTGTGCCTTTAGGGTGCCGTAGAAACGGTCTTGATACACCTCTTCATACTCCAGAAACTCATCGTTCTGAATCTTCGACTTGAATTCCTCTGGCGTTAGGAAGAAATACTCCACCCCATTCTGTTCTGTACCACGAGGGGCACGACTGGTGCAGGAAATAGAGAAGTAAAGTTTCAACTCAGGATGCTCCTTCATGAGCCATTGTACGATGGTGCTCTTGCCCGACCCCGAGGGAGCCGAGAAGATTACCAATCCTGTTTTCTTATTGTTTGTTTGTTCCATTGTAGATTATTGTTTTTTCACTTCCGACTCCTGTCCAAAGAGATAGGATGTCTGATAGCCACCATAGTCAACCACAATCTTCTCGAACACGATGCCTCCGTGTTTGGGATGCAGCGTCAGCGTGTGAGTGGTTCCAGCGCCAATGGGCAGCGTCACCTTGTTCTCTACCACACGACGTGCGATAGTAGGATAAAACTCACTGTATTGATAGGGCTGACGGTCCACCAGGTTCTTGTTGAAGTTCACAGTAGCAGGCTCGCCGCCATCCAATGTAACAGTATATTCGTGTCCACCACGATTTGTGAAGTCGAGGGTCGATTTTACGATGATGTGGATGGTGGCTTGCTGAGGATGATCTTCTGGCAAGGTGAACTGATAACTCAGACTGGCATCGCCAGTAGTCTGAGAATAAGGGGTCAGGGCCACAGCGCTACGAGTGCGACCAAAGTCAGGGTAAACAGTCCACTGTGTACCTTCGGCAGTCTTGGCCTCGTAATAGTGTTCTGCCTCCATAGCCACGAAGCCATTGCTATGGGCAAAGGTGTAGCCACCAGGTGTGTTGTTATCGACCAGCGCAGTACTGGGCAGCATATCACGACGGAAGTTGTCGTTCCAGCTTCTGTAGCCAATGTGCTTCTGGGTCATCATGCCGTTCCACTTGCCACCAGCAATCTCTTTGTTGTATGCCAAACAGAGCAACGAGTCGCGTTTGAAGCAAGCCTTAACCTTCTCGGCCCAGATGTTGGCATCAGGGTTCTTGCGTTCTGCCAGATAGCGGTTCATGGCCTGGGCATAGTACATGTCATAGAGATTAGCCGCTGCCTGCACAGGGAAGAGAATCAGCTGCTGATACACATCACGACGACTCTCAGGCAATGTGAGATAAAGACGCAAGGCGCGTGTCTCCAAACGTTGATACTCATCAGCCACCTGCTTCCACTCACCAGTAGCCACATTATATGTTCTGGCATCAAGCATCTCTGGCGTCACGCGAGCCATATACTGACAGTTCTGATTATAAATTGAAGCGGCTTCCTCAGCGAATGAAGCGCCAAGCACGCTTTCAAAGAAGCTGCGAGTGTGGTCAAAGACATTCTGCTGGGTATGCGTCTTGGGATTCCACGCCATATCCATAAACAGCTGGATGGGATACTCCATAGGCTTCAGGTCGCCCACATTCAGCACCCACAACTGCTGGATACCGAAATCATAAGCCAGTGAGAGCTGTTCGAACATCTGCTGCGTCTGAGTGACGTTGAGCCATTTCGTATTACGAGGTGCACCAACGTAGTCCACATGATAATAGAGTCCCCAGCCACCTTTGTGCTGACGTTCCTTCTCGTTGGGCACACGACGTACGTTGCCCCAGTTGTCGTCGCACAGCAGGATACACACATCATCAGGCACACGCATGCCAGCATCGTAGTAATCCAACACCTCTTTATATAAGGCCCATACCTGTGGTGTCTCCTTGGCAGGACGACCTGTCACCTCAGCAATAATCTTACGCTGGTTCTCAACGATAGTTTCCAGCAGTTTGGTGTCAGCATCAGCACTCATGGCCTCGTCGCCATCACCACGCATAGCGATAGTGACCACATCCTCAGTACCCTTCATGCGTTCGATACCCTCACGGAAGAAGCGGTCCAGGTTCTCCTTGTTGGTCTGATAGTTCCACGCACCCCATTCATTGCGCTTTCGGGCATACTCCTGGTGGTTGCGTGCCATTGGCTCGTGGTGACTGGTGCTCATGATAATACCCATCTCGTCAGCCACCTTCGAGTTCTCAGGATCATCGGCATAGAAGGCCCATCCCCACATGGCTGGCCAAAGGAAATTACCCTTCAGACGGAGTATCAACTCAAAGACCTTGGCATAGAAGTTATGATCGCCATAGTCTGTACCAAACGTATTCTTAACCCAAGAGGTCAAGCAAGGAGCCTCATCGTTGAGGAACAAGCCGCGCCACTTCACAGCAGGCTCGCCATCGGTATAGGTACCATTCTTGATATAAAGACTCTCATGAACGTCGATAGGTGCATCGGCCCAGTAATACCAAGGCGACACACCTATTTGTTGACTCAATTCATAAATACCATAGATAGCACCACGACGGTCGCTACCCACGATGTTCAGTTTTCCGTTGGCTGCTTCGATGATAAACATCTCAGTCTTGCCCTTTAACTCCTTGCTGTAGGCTTTGGTAGTCGACGTTGTGCCAATGACGATGGTAGCGTCCTCGGCCTCAGTAGTAAATGTCACGTCAGCACCACAAACGGCCTTCAGGTCCTTTTGCAGGTTCTGGGCTGCCAACATCACGCCACGCTGTTCGTTGGCACTGACATAGATGCTCACCTTCCCGTTGTTGTTAAGTACCCAGTCGCCTTGTTTGAAGTCGACAAAAGATTCTGCTGCTTTTGCCCCCATAGCGGCAATTGTCATCAGCAGTACACTCAGAATAGTTTTAAGTTTGTTCATGACTCTAGAATTTTGATGCAAAGATACATATTTTTTATGAGTCAGCAAGGAACAATATCCTCCAAACATCATCCTGAGACATATTCGGAAGAAAACGGGACGTTTCCCTATGTCTTATTTTGTTATACCAACTTACTGAGATCTTGCTCGGCAATAAACTTCAGATTATTGAGAATAATTGCCTCACGAGCCTTCTCGCGATTGTCAGTACGGAACACCAGAATACCCTTACCACCCAGCAGGAAGGTGTACATATAGGCAATGCTGATGCCTGCATCGCTGAAGATCTTCACAGCATCGGCAGCGCGACCCGGCTCGTCGTCGAGCTCAAGGGCAAGCACATCACTCAGGGCTACTGCCACACCAGCCTTCTTCAACTCCTCATAGGCACGGAGGGGCTCCGAACAGATAAGGCGGTAGATACCATACTCTGCCGTATCGGCAATGGTTGAGGCCACAATCTGAATCTTAGCCTCTTTCAGCACTTCAAGAACCTTAATCAGGGTACCTGAACGGTTCTCGATAAAGATTGATAATTGATGAATTGTCATAATATTTCGATTTTTGTCGTTATGTCGTTATTACGATATTTCGTTATTACGTTATTACGATGTTATTGATAAACCTTTCTCTTGTCAACCACACGCACGGCCTTGCCTTCGCTGACAGGCAGCGTACCACGAGGCACGAGCTTTACACGTGGGGTGATCAGAATCTCGTCCTTCAAGGCACGAGTGATATCCTTGCTCAGCTGCTGCAGACGACCATAGTCGTCAGTAAACATCTCAGCCAGCTCTACCTCAACAGTCATGTTGTCGTTATCGTCGTCAGTAGTCAGGGTGATGAGGTAGTTGTTGCCCAGCTCCTTGAAGTTCATCAGAATCTTCTCAATCTGGATGGGGAAGATATTTACGCCTCTGAGCACCATCATATCGTCAGAGCGACCACGCATACGGTCCAGACGGATATGGTTGCGTCCACAAGGACAGCTGCGACCCAGCACACGGGTGAGGTCACGGGTGCGATAACGCAACAGTGGCATAGCCTCGCGACACAGCGTAGTGAGTACCAGCTCGCCAATCTCACCATCAGGTACGGGTTCCAGCGTCTCTGGGTCAACAATCTCTACGATGTAGTAGTCCTCCCAGAAATGCAGACCATTCTGCTCCTTACATTCGAAGCCTACGCCAGGGCCGCACATCTCACTCATGCCAAAGGAGTTGTAGGCCTTCACGCCCAGCATCTCCTCGATGCGCTTGCGCTGCTCCTCAGAATGAGGCTCAGCACCAATGGCCAGCATCTTCAGTTTGGTATCGCGACGTGGGTCAACGCCTTGTTCCTGCATCACCTCGTAGAGACGGGTAACATATGAGGGAACGGCGTGGATAGCTGTAGTACCAAAGTCCTTGATGAACTTAATCTGTCGCAGCGAGTTACCAGCAGCGGCAGGCACGGTGAGCATACCCAGCTTCTCAGCACCATACTGGAAGCCCAGTCCACCAGTGAACATACCATAGCCGCTGGAGTTCTGGAACACATCGTCAGGACGCAGTCCTACCATCCACAAGTTACGTGCCACCTGGTTAGCCCATTCGTCAAGGTCCTTCTTTGTGTGCAGGATGACAGTAGGATTACCAGTAGTACCACTCGACGAGTGCAGACGCACACAGTCGCGCAGAGGCACACAGGCCATGCCAAAGGGATAGTTGTCACGCAGGTCGCTCTTCGTAGTGAAGGGCAGCTTCCTCACGTCATCCAACGTCTTGATGTCGTCAGGTGTAATGCCTGCTTCCTTGAATTTCTTTTGATAGATAGCATTGTTCATGCAGTGGCGCACCGTCTGTTGCAGACGTTCCAACTGCAGTTTGTTCAGTTCCTCGCGAGACATCGTCTCGTATTGAGGATGCAAATAGGGTGATTGGTTGTCCATGTATTTATAGTTTTCGATTATCGATGACATGTGCACTCTTGCCCTGTGAACGCTCAATAGTACCAGGAGCCTTCAACTGTACCTTGGCGGCAATGCTGAGCACGCTCTTCAGCTTAGAGGCAAGTTTTTTCTCTAGGGCGTCGACAGCGGCAGGTGTATCGAAGGTAGAGGTAAAGACCTCCTGACGCAACTCGGCCTGTACCTGCAGGGTATCGAGGTTATTCACGCGGTCTACCACCAGCAGATAATGAGGAGCAAACTCAGGCAACGAGAGGATGACACTCTCCACCTGTGAGGGGAATACGTTGATGCCTCGGATGATGAGCATATCGTCGCTACGACCCTGGATACGTCCCATGCGCACATTGGTTCTGCCACAGTCGCAGGTGCCTGGTATTAGTGAGCACAGGTCGCGGGTGCGATAGCGCAGCAGCGGCATGCCCTCTTTGGTCAGCGTGGTGAAAACCAGCTCGCCAGTCTGTCCCAGAGGCAGCGGCTCCAGTGTGGTAGGATTGATGATCTCAGGATAGAAATGATCCTCGTTGATATGCGAGCCGTTCTGCTGCTGACACTCATAGCTCACGCTAGGTCCCATGATCTCACTCAGACCATAGATGTTAAAGCCTTTCAGTCCCAGTCGCTCTTCTATCTCCTGGCGCATCTGTTCTGTCCAAGGCTCTGCGCCAAAAGCACCAATGCGCAGGTGCAAGTCCTCTTTCCTAATGCCAATCTTTGTCATGGTCTCAGCAAGATAGAGCGCATACGACGGCGTGCAGGCAATACCAGTGATACCCAGGTCACGAATCAGCTTCAGGTGTTTCTCCGTGTTGCCAGTACCAGCAGGGATGACGCTGGCGCCCATGTGCTCCACACCATAGTGAGCACCCAGTCCACCAGTAAACAGTCCATAGCCATAGGCCACAGAGAAGATATCGTTGCGAGTGACGCCAAAGGCTGTGAGACAACGGGCCATCGTCTCACTCCAGATGCCGATGTCCTTGCGTGTATATCCTACGATGGTAGGTTTTCCAGTGGTTCCACTGGAGGCATGTATACGTATGATCTCACTCTGTGGTGCAGCCTGCAACCCAAATGGGTAGTTATCACGCAGGTCTTGCTTCGTGGTAAAGGGCAGCTTCTTAATGTCCTCGATGGTCTGAATATCATCGGGACGAATGTCCAGTTCCTGTAGTTTGTTCCTATAGAACGGAACGTTGTGATACACATACTCTACAATCTTGTGCAGACGTTTGCCTTGTAGTGCGCTCATCTCGTCGCGACTCATGCACTCTTTGTTGGGATTCCAAATCATGTTCTAAGTTTTAGGGTTTGTGTAGGTGCAAAAGTACAATAAATCTTGCGTATAGCCAAAAAATCATTGCTAAACTTTTTGCTTTTTCTCTAAAATGTATTATTTTTGCATCAAAATACCTAAGAGAATGATAAACCAACAACTATTACAACCTGAAAGTATTGTCGTCATTGGCGGCTCTAACAATGTGCACAAGCCTGGTGGGGCAGTAGTACGTAATCTGATGAATGGTGGCTACGAGGGAACGCTACGTGTTGTGAATCCCAAGGAAGACGAGGTGCAGGGCATCAAGGCCTTCCACGATGTAAAGGAGTTGCCACCCACGGATTTGGCCATCCTCGTGGTGGCAGCCCGTTTCTGTCCAGACTATGTCGATTTCCTGGCTAGTGAAAAGAATGTTCGCGCGTTCATTATTATATCAGCAGGTTTCAGCGAAGAGACCCAAGAGGGTGCTGTCCTTGAGCAGCGCATCCTCGACACCTGTGAGCGCTATGGCTGTGCGCTGATAGGTCCCAACTGTATAGGTCTGCTCACCCGTTGGCACCACAGCGTCTTCACCCGTCCCATCCCCCATCTCAATCCCAAGGGCGTTGATTTCATCAGTGGCTCTGGAGCTACGGCAGTCTTCATCCTTGAGAGTGCTGTGACCAAGGGCTTGCCCTTCAATAGTGTGTGGAGCGTGGGCAATGGCAAGCAGATAGGCATTGAGACGGTGCTGGAATATATGGACGAGCATTTCGATGCCGAGCATGACTCGTTGGTGAAGTTGTTGTATATCGAGAATATAGGCGACCCCGACAAGCTGCTCTATCACGCCACCTCGCTTATCCGTAAGGGCTGTAGGATAGCCGCCATCAAGGCAGGCTCTTCCGAAAGTGGCAGTCGTGCTGCCAGCAGTCACACAGGTGCCATTGCCAGCAGCGACTCTGCCGTTGAGGCGCTGTTCCGCAAGGCAGGCATCGTACGCTGTTTCAGTCGTGAGGAGCTCACCACCGTGGGGTGTATCTTCACCCTACCCCGTTTCACTGGCAAGAACTTCGCCATTGTGACCCATGCTGGTGGTCCTGGCGTCATGCTCACCGATGCCCTGTCCAAGGGTGGCATGCAGGTGCCTCCACTCACAGGTCCTGCTGCCGAGGAGCTGAAGCAGAAGCTGTTGCCAGGCAGTAGCGTGGCCAACCCTATCGACATCCTGGCAACAGGTACTGCCGAGCACTTAGGCCTCGCCATAGACTATTGCGAGAACCGTTTCGATGATATCGACGCCATCATGGTGATTTTCGGAACCCCTGGACTGGTAAAGATCTTCGAGGTCTATGACGTGCTTCACAAGAAGATTCAGGAGTGCAAGAAACCCATCTTCCCCATCTTACCCAGCGTGAGCACGGCAGGCCCTGAGGTGCAGGAGTTCCTGAAGCGTGGACATGTGAACTTCAGCGATGAAGTGACGCTGGCCACGGCGCTGACGCAGATTATGAAGACGCCAGATCCTGCACCCTTCGAGGTAGAGCTCTATGGCACTGACATCCCTCGTCTGCATAAGATTATCAGCGGCATCAAGGAAAGTGGTTACGTGTCACCAGACCTGGTACGCGAGATCCTCTCTTGTGCTGGCATCCCACTGGTGCCAGAGTTTGTCTCCACCTCCAAGGACGAGTTGTCCGACTTTGCAGAGAAGGTGGGCTATCCTGTGGTGGCCAAGGTTGTAGGTCCTGTTCACAAGAGTGATGTGGGCGGCGTGGCGCTGAACATCCGTTCTAAGGAGGTGCTGCAGGCCGAGTTCGACCGTATGATGCAGATTCCAGAGGCATCAGCAGTGATGGTACAGAAGATGATTAAGGGTACGGAGCTCTTCATTGGCGCGAAATACGAACCCCGTTTTGGTCATGTGGTGCTCTGCGGACTAGGCGGCATCTTTGTCGAGGTGTTGCGCGACGTGTCGTCAGGCTTGGCACCACTGGGCTATGGCGAGGCCTATTCCATGATTCACTCGCTTCGTGCCTATAATATATTAAAAGGTACGCGAGGTAAGAAGGGCATCAACGAGCGCAAATATGCCGAAATCATCGTGCGTCTGAGCACCCTGCTGCGCTTTGCCACAGAAATCAAGGAAATGGATATCAACCCCCTGCTGGCCGATGATAATGATGTCATTGCAGTCGATGCACGTATATTAATTGAGAAATAAAGTCAGAAAAAATCCCAAATGTTGTATAGTTTGGGATTTTTTTTGTATTTTTGCCCCCAAATTTTAAAAAGCGAACATGGAAACCGAGATTAAACGTCAGCTGACATTGCCCAACGATGTGAAGCAAGTTCCCCTCCTCGCCGAGTTTATTGACGGCATCTGCGAGGCGGCAGAAGTCGATATGATGCTAACTATGCAGCTCAACCTGGCTATCGAAGAGGCTGTGGTCAATGTGATGAACTACGCCTATCCTGCAGGTACGGAAGGTACTGTATGCATCGATGCCCAGATGTCCAACGGTGTGTTGCAGTTTGTGATTAGCGACAGCGGCGCCCCCTTCGACCCCACCGCCAGGGCAGAGGTCGACACCACGCTGTCTGCTGAGGAGCGTGGCATTGGCGGCTTGGGCATCCATATTGTTCGCCAAATCATGGATAGTATTGACTACAAGCGTGTTGACGGACGCAACGTGCTGACGCTTGGTAAGAAACTCTGACAGTAGGAACAGATGGAATACGAACTGCTGGGATTCAATATCTATGCCTGGATAACGATGGTTACCGTGCTGAGTATCTTCTTCGTGATGGCTCGCACGCGTATCCCTGCTGAGGTGGCATTCCTTGGGGCACTGACGGTGCTGCTGGTCACAGGTGTTGTGACTGAGGAAGAGGGAATGGCAGGCTTCGGCTCTGAGCCCGTTGTTGTCCATGCAGCCTTCTTCGTCATCATTGGCGGCTTGATACAGTCTGGTGTGCTTTACTGGCTCACCAAAAATGTGTTGGGCGATCCAAGCAGCTATCGATATGCAGTATTCCGCCTCATGCTGCCAACCAGCATCCTGGCTGCTTTCCTCAACTCCGTCAACGTGGTGGCATTGTTTATCGATGCCGTCAAGATATGGTCGCGCAAGCTGAATATCGCACCCTCTAAGCTGCTGTTGCCCCTGAGCTATGCTGCCACCCTTGGTGGCATGTGTACGTTGCTGGGCAACTCGTCGAACCTGGTGGTAGCTGGTCTTTATATGTCTGAGACAGGTCAGTCTATGAACCTCTTCGAGCCGTTGCTGCCTGGTTTCATTCTCACCGTCATTGGTGTCTTCATGGTGGTGATGCTGCAGAAGTACATCCCTTCGCGAGCCCCTGCAGAGCAGTCGTTCGAGACCACTTCCGACTATACCGTCGAATTGCTGGTTCCTACTGATAATCCTGCCGTAGGCTCGTCAGTCAGCGAGGCTGGTCTGATGCAGGTAAAAGGTGGCTCGTTGGTCGAGATCGTGCGTTTCGATCGTGAGATTATCATGCCAGTACCCAAGGATGAGTGGATTCTGGGTGGCGACCGTCTTATCTATGCTGGTCAGATCAACGAGATACTGGAGCTGAAGCGTACCCATGGTCTGGCTGCTGCCGACCATCACGTGTGGAGCATCAATGATATTGACACCAAGCGCAAGATGCGTACGGCCTATGTCACCTTTGGCAGTGAGCTGATAGGTCATTCTATGACTGAGAGTGACTTTGAACAGCGCAATGATGTGGTGCTGGTGGCTGTGGCCCGTCAGGGTCGTCGTGTCGAGGGACAGCCTCGTGAAATCCGCTTGCAGGCTGGCGACTCGCTATTGCTGGAGTGTCCACCCAAGGATGATGAGAAGCTGGAGCACGACAATCGTCGCAACCTCAAGTTCTTCGACTCGCATTTCGTGCCTCAGATAGGTCCTAAGACCATCACCTCTGCCATCATCCTCATACTGATGTTCTTCCTGTCATCATTCCATTTCCTGCCGCTGATGGCTACCACCATGCTGGCAGCAGGTGCCATGATGGTGCTTAAGTGCTGTCGTTGGGACAATGTGGTGAAATATATTGAGTGGGAACTGCTCCTTGTGCTGGGTTCAACGGTGGTATTCTCCATCGCTATCAGCAAGACGGGTATTGCCGATATCATTGCCCACGACGTGCTCGACCTCTGTGGCAGCAATCCCTATGTGGTCATGGCTGTGATGTGCCTGTTGGCCTCGTTTGTCAGCGAGTTTGTCAGCGATGTAGGTTCCAGCGCCGTGTTCTTCCCCATCATGTACAAGCAGGCGCTGCTCATGGGCTGCAACCCCCTGCCTTTCGTCATGGCGCTGATGTTGAGTGTTACCATCAGTTTTGCCTCACCCATCGGCTCCAGCTGTCACATGCTCATCTATGGTCCTGGCTCGTTCAAGTTTACCGACTTTGCGCGCCTGGGCATCTGGATGCACATCGTGCTGCTGGCAGTAGCATTGGTTATCGTGAATTTAATTTATCCATTATACATATAAAAACAACAGACAAATGAAAACAACGATTCTTGAAAAAGATGGCAACCTGGTTGCCGTATTCGAAGGCCGTCTTGACACCGCTGCAGCTCCTGAGACCGAACAGGCTCTTCAGCCGCTGAACGACTGTACAGGCCATGACATTGTGCTCGACTGTACCAATCTGGAGTACATCTCCTCAAGTGGTCTCCGTCTGTTCCTGGCCGTGCTGAAGAACGCAAAGCCCAAGGGCAGCCATGTCTACATCACTGGCATCAGCGATTCGCTGCGCAGCGTGTTTGCCATGACTGGCTTCACCAATCTCTTTGAGTTCAAATAAGCAGCTTACACGGGGTTGTTCTCTGCAAACACCGCCATGCGCTCTTCCAGTTGCGCATACTGGTGGTCCTCAATAAACGAGGTGCAGACGCGCAGTCCCTCCTGATGGCTTCCTGTGGTGATGAGGCAGATGGCCGACACACCATAGTACATCAGTTCGCGGGCCAGCTTACCGCTAGTCATACCTGGATAGCCGATGGTGAAATAAAAGCCGTCGGCTATTGGTTTATCCAGGTCTTTGTCATAGACCACGTAGAAGTTGTGCTTGCAGAATATCTCCTTCAGTTTATGGGCTCTTTCGCCATAAACCTTGATGTCGTCGCGGAAGTTATACTCACCGTCGCAGGCAGCACGGAACAGGGCAGCCAGCGCATATTGGGCAGAATGACTCGTGCCACTCGACAGGGCGTAGAGCATACGTGTTGAGAATACCAGGCCAAAGGGCAGACCCTCATAGCGAGCTGCCAAGTCAGGGAACTGACGATGGAACAGCTTGTCGCCAATGCACACCACGCCGATACGCTCGCCAGCATAGCTGAAAGCCTTCGAGCCACTGATGAGCAGCATGTAGTTGTCAGTATAGCGAGCCACCGTGGGCTGATAGGGAGCCTCGAAGGGTGTGCTCAGGTCCTTGCGGAAGTCCATGGCGAAGTATGCCAGGTCTTCCATCACCACCACATCATATTTCGTAGCCAGCGTGCCGATGGTCTTCAGCTCGTCTTCCGTCAGACATATCCATGCTGGGTTGTTGGGGTTGCTATAGACGATGGCGCAGATATTACCCACCTTCAGATAGCGCTCCAGCTTTGACTTCAGTTTGTCACCACGGAAGTCATACACGTCAAAGGTCTCGTATTTCACGCCCTGCACCTGCAGCTGCATCTTCTGCACAGGGAATCCTGGGTCGATGAACAACACCGTGTCTTTTCCCTTTGTTGCCTGCGAACAGGTGAGGAACGAGGCAAACGTGCCCTGCATCGAACCACAAACAGGCACGCAACCCTCAGGGGCGATATCCACGTCGATGAAAGCCTTGACGAAACGTGAGGCCTGCTGCTTCAGCTCAGGCAGACCCTGTATGTCAGGATAGCTATGGGCAATGCCGTCCTGCAGCGCCTTGATCTGCGCATCTACGCCCACCTGTGCAGCAGGCAGTCCTGGTATACCCATCTCCATCTTGATATACTCCACGCCGCTCTCTTTCTCAGCAGTGGCAGCCACCTGCTTCACCTCGCGAATGGTGGCTTTGGCGAAGTCCTGAATACCCATTTTGGCAATCAGTCCGTCCACAATTTCTTTCTTAATCGGTGTTGGTTTCATATCCTAGTGATTTCTTTTCTTCTGCAAAGATACGAAAAAAGAAGAAAATGCAAAAGAAAAAGCCATGTTTCTTTTGCATTTCCTATTAAAAGTTTGATTATTCCGTAATCTTGATGCCCACAGCACGCAATTGCTGCCATCCTGCACGATCAGTCAGACGTATCATAAAGTGATAGTCGCCAGGCTCAATGCTGTCAGGTATGGCAATGTCATGACGAGTCTCGAACCTCACCTGTCCAGCAGGAATAGTGAAGTCCTGGTTATAGACCCAAGCATTGCCATCGTGATCATGCTCATGGTCGCCATCGTGATCATGGTCAGCAGCGTGGTCATGGTCAGCGTCACCATCGCAGTCAGTCGACTGTGTGCCGTGGGTGTGGTGGTCGGCATTGGTATGTATCTCTATGTTATAGGCACCCAGTTCCACATTATCCGTAAAGATATAATGGAAGGGAATGACGCTGCCACGCTGATACACCTGACAATCCACAGGATTGGCTGTGATACCCTCTGCCGAGATGACTGGATAGGTCATATCCTTCTCGTCATCATCGTCGCCACAGGCAACAAAACTCATTGTCATTACACTCACTATAGCCATCAACAGGCTCAAATACTTCATCTTTTTCATTTTCTTTTTTTGTTTGTAATGTTAAAAATCCAGACCAACCATCAGCGAGAAGTTGCGCCCAGGTTCTGGCACATCAATCAGACGGTAGTAGCTGGTATGATCGTAATAATGGCGATTCAGCAGGTTATCTGCATGAAGCGCCACGTGAAGGGTATTTCCACCCCAAGTAAAGTCCTTAGCACAAGCCATGTTCAGCGTCCAGTAGCCGTCAGTGGGCTTTTCTGGGGGGACAATCTCATGCTGAGCGCCCACGATATGAGCGTTCAGGGATACAGTCAAAGGCTGGCTATTGGTGATAGACGAAGAATACTTCACGCCCAGGTCTGTTGACCATGGGGTGCTGAAGGGCAGCGTATAGCCCTTCTTCTCGCCAGACTGCTGACGAGCATACAGGTATTCTCCCTGTACATGGGCCTGCCAGTGTTCGTCCATCTGCCATTTCACCTGTGCCTCCAATCCATAGCGCAGCACCTCGGCTTGCGTGTAATGATACAGCTGCAAGCCCTCCACATACTGTGCCGTGGGGTTCAGATAGATATAGTTGGGGAAGTAGTTCAGGTAGGGCTCCACCTGCACCTCCCACGCCTCGTTGGCCCAACTGATGCTGGCATCAATCTGGTACGACTGCTCTGGGTCCAGCTGCGCATTGCCACGCTCGTAGCGGAAGATGTGGTAGTTCACACCATCGGCACCCAGCTCCTTGGGTATAGGCATGCGGAAGCTCTTGCCCACGTTCGCCTTCATCACCCACTGGCCTATGGCGTAGTTCACCCCAGCCGACCATGTCATACTGCTGAAGTGACGTCGTGTGTCTGCAGAACGTTGCTGATTGACCATCACACCATCCACAGGCGTCTTGAACCAATCCTGATAGCTGTGAATATGCGTCTCACCATAGTCATAGCGCACGCCTGCATTCACTATCAGCTGGTCGCTCAGCGTGTAGCGATCCATCGCAAACAGTCCTGCGCTCAGCGTCTCGAAGTCAGGAATAATAAAGCCCCAGCCGTCTCTGCGGTTATGCTGATACTCGCTGCTCACGCCGCCTCGCAGTTCATGGCGACCTAGGGTATGTCGCAGCTGAAGCCCTGCCGTATAGGTGCTCTTGTTGAAGCGACGCTCCAGCGAGCCGTCAGGTGTAGGCATATAACCATGACTCACAGGCTCTGACCTTTCCTCGCGCAGGTTATTCTGGTAGGCCAGGTTCAGTTCCAGTGCCGTCATCTCCGTACGCCACGTGCTGTGACTGAGTACCTTCAGATGGTTCACCCACTGATAAGGCAAGTCTATGTCGCGTCGCGAGTGGTCGTAGTCGATGTCGCTCAGGCGCACCTCCAGTCCATGGGCGTTGGCAAAGAAGCCGCTCTTGGCATAGGCATCGCTGATGCGCACGTCAGTATGGAAGTTATAGCCTGCATAGCCCAACATCACGCTGCCATCGCGCTCACAGCCTGCCGTATTGCGCAGCCTGCCGTCCTTCAGACGTATCCAGTACGAGTAATACTGTATGCTGTCTGTAGGCACCTTATAGTCGCCATAGTCTATCACGGTGGCGTTGGCCCTGTAGAACCAACGGCCCTGTCGGCCCTCAACCTTCGCTGAGGCGCCCACCTGCTCGTTGTTGGTACGACCAAACAACTGCACGCTGCCGCCAAACGATGTGGTGGGCACGTGGTTGGTGTAAAGGCTCAGCACGCCACCGATGGCATCGCTGCCATAGAGCAGAGCCGCAGGACCTTTTATCACCTCAGCACGGTCTATCGCGAACTGGTCTATCTCCAGTCCGTGATCGTCGCCCCACTGCTGTCCCTCGTGCTTCACGCCGTCTTCAGCCACAGCCAGTCTGTTGAAGCCCAGCCCTCTGATGGTGGGTTTCGACTGTCCGCTGCCTATAGCCATCGCCTTCACGCCTGGTATGGCCTCTAAGGTCTGCATCAGACTGCCAGCGAAATGCTCTTGCAGGTACTCGTGACCTATCTGAATCTCCGACTGCGACGTCCGCATCTGATAGTCCCGTCGCTGTTGTCCAGTCACGGTGACATCACGTAGCGTGATGGTCGTGTCGGCTGGCGCCGTTGCCCATAGCAGCGTTGCCAGCATCATATCTATCATACTTTCTTCCTTTTCTTATATTAAACACAAATACGTTTCTCAAGAAAAGAAAGGTGGGGCACGGAGCAGGGGGATGCCACAGACATCAAGGTGCACATCACGCTGACGCTGGGCAATAAGTTCTTTTGTTAACTGATGAAATAATACGACTGCAAAGACGGCGGCAGCCACAAACGAGAAGGTCTGAAACTGACACAGCACACAGGCGTGCAGCGTCGTGGTCAGCTCTACAAAGTGGCCGTGACAATGGTGAGCCACGCACTCCTTACAGTCATCTTGTGCTACTGATTCCAAGCCGTGAGTATGAAGCGACGACAGCAGCACCATTGGCACAAACACGGCCAACAGCACCCATGCTGAAATATATCTCTTCATCTTCACGGCTGCAAAGATAGTATAAATCGAGGGAAACACAAAATAAAATCAATTTTATTTGTTTTTTTCACCACTTCTTATTACCTTTGCACAAAACTTTAAGCTTGTGGCTGACATTGCGATATACACCCTGACCTCTGGCCTGCACGATGAGCAGGCGGTGGAAGCTGCAACCAAGGAGTTTCTGAATGGCCTGAACGTGGCGTTTATGTTCAAAGGGAGCGACTTTGCAGACTATGGGAGCCATGCGCTGGAACTGATCTATGTGAGAACAGGAGGTACGGAGGGGCTGTTTAAACAGCTGCTGCCTGAACTGCAGCGCAAGAAGAGCAGACCCATCTACCTGCTGACATCAGGCAAGAGCAATTCGCTGGCAGCCTCCATGGAGATCCTGTCATTCCTGCGACAGCAGGGATTGGAAGGGGAGATTATCCATGGCGACGCTGCTTACATCAGTCGCCGCATCATGCTACTCAAACAAGTAGTGACGGCCAAACAGCAACTGCAGGTCTGCAGGCTGGGCATCATAGGCGAGCCGTCAGACTGGCTGATATCGAGCAATACGGATGCTGACCTCGTCAGACAGAAGACAGGCATCGAGCTGGTGAAGATTCCAATGGACGAGCTGCTGATGACCATCAGCGCCACACCTCAGCGCGAGGTGAGCGAGAAAGCTCCGACAGAGGCTATCAAACAGGCATTGCCTGGGGCGCAGCAGATTTATGAAGCACTAAGCATCATCGTGACACGACACCAGCTACAGGGTCTGACACTACGCTGCTTCGACCTGCTGACCAGCGTAAAAAACACAGGATGCTGGGCATTGGCGCGACTGAATGCCGAAGGCATCGTGGCTGGCTGCGAGGGTGATGTGCCTGCCCTGCTGTCGATGATGATAGCAAAGGCTCTGGTAGGTGTGGGCGGATTCCAAGCCAACCCCGTGAACATTGACCACGAAACAGGCGAGATGGTGTTTGCCCATTGTACCATAGCGCTGAACATGGTGGAACGCTATGAGTTGGACACCCACTACGAGTCGGGCATGGGCGTAGGCATCAGGGGCTATATGGCTTCAGGGCCAGTAACGATATTCAAGGTTTCTGGCGACATGACACGCCACTTCATTGCCGAGGGTGAACTACTGAGATGCGAGGCGAAGGCAGACCTCTGTCGCACCCAGATGGTCATCAGGCTAAACGATACGCATCAGACGGAGTATTTTCTCACAGAGCCCATTGGCAACCACCACATCATCTTGCCAGGACATTTAAAAGACATACTGATAAAAGTATTATAACGAGAGATTTTTTCCTTAATATTAACCCTTTAAAAATTTACAATTATGGCAGACATTAAGAAAGTTAAGAAAGAACAGCTCAACGACGAGGAGTTGAAGATTGTTGATGGCGGCGTAAGTGGTAACGATTTCCGTCGTATAGAACAGTAATATCGAAAATCTCGATTATCTTATTATCAAGAAATAGAGAACCTACGCGTGTAGATTCTCTATTTTTTTGCCTTACATTTTTGCCATTTAACTGAAGAATTTTTTCTCCCTCGTTGGGAAAATATTTTTTTCTAGTTAGAGCGTAAAAAACTAGGGTCGAAGAAGATGTCTTCTCCGACCCCGTGATTCGTTAGGAGTGCATCCTGCGTCAACGTTTATCTAATGTCTTGAGCCACTCGGCACATTCAGCGGCGAGGAGGGTGATGAGTTTCTGATAGTAGGTGGTCAGCTCGGCAGGCGACTTCCTGTTCAGTCCAGCCATGTTATGTTGCAGGGTCAGCAGGATGCGGAGCATCTGGCGAGTGAACTGGTCATCATCGAAATAAGAGATGAGGGCAATGATATGCTTGTAGGGACACAGGCGATGTCCACATTCCCAAGCATTGTATGTGGCCTGTGAGATGTCGAGCGAGAATGCAATCTGTTCTTGCGTCGCACCCTTTCGCTGTCGAGCCTGCAGGAGGGCAGAGGAGAAATCATAGAGAAGATTCATTTGTCACCTCCTTTCAGGTAATAGGGCATAAACTCGTCTGGTTCGCTGACGCTGATGGCAATGGGCATGCCCTTGGTACGATAGATCAGGAAGACCTTCTTGGCATCAGTTACATAAGAGCGGAAGGTGCCGATACCCTTGGTGCGGAACCAACCAATATATCCAAACACGCCGCCAACGCCCAGCAGGCGAATGGTATTGCCAGCACTAAACAATCCCAATTGGTACGAAAAGCCTGACGCCTTGCCGACCTTACCTTTTTCATTAAATAACCTATGCTCTTCGTCCATTCGCTCGATATGGTCAATGTTTTCGTACGGTATATGTATTGTCCTGGCAAGCGTGCGGATGCCGATGCCCTCATCGTCAGAGATGATATACATGGGGAAAATGAGGACGCTCGAAATGGAAACGACAAGCAGCAATGCGATGACAATCATAGCCACTGTCAAGTTCATCCCCTTTGAGACAAAATAAACCTCCACCAGGATGGCGATAATGATAACCAGGAAGAAGATAGCCGTCAGCCACTTTATCCCTTTGCTTTGCGAACATTCATAAATTGTTTTCATACTTATCTGTTTTGTTGTTGTTTTGAATTCTGCTGCAAAGTTATGAATAATGTCGCGTTATTCTTATCAGTTTTGCTGATAAAATGGAAATTATTTTGCTTCGACAGAGAAAAGAGAAAAAGAAGGCTGACAGAAATAAAACTCGAAATCTTTGGTGATGTCAGGGGAAAAGTGTACTTTTGCAAAACAAAAAAACAACAACCAATAAAACCCTAAAGATGAAGAAAAGCGTATTATTCTGCCTGCTTCTGTTATGCGCCTTAGGCGTGCAGGCCAAGACTGCGAGACAGTTCACAATCTATTTCCACGCCGACAGCTCAGCCAACGTGGTATGTTTCTTACCAGAGAATCCCTGTGGCAAGGCCATTGTAGGAGTGCCTGGAGGTGGTTATTCTGTTTTGTCGAACACCCACGAGGGTACGATGGCATCAGAATGGCTCAACGAGAAGGGCATCGCCTATTTCGTGATTAACTACCGACTGCCCAATGGCGATCGTACCAAGCCCATGAGCGACGTTCAGCAGACCATCCGCATGGTGCGTGACTCAGCAGAGGTGTGGGGCATCAACCCCCATTGCGTGGGTGTGATGGGATTCTCGGCAGGTGGTCATCTGGCCTCAGTAGTATCGACCCATTCTGACGATGCCGTACGTCCTGACTTCTCCATCCTGTTCTATCCTGTCATCTCGATGGACGAGAAGGTGTCACACAAGTATTCGTGCGTCAACTTCCTGGGCGAGGAAGGTCAGAAAGACCCTGAACTGGTGAAGAAATACTCGATGATGAACGTGGTGAAGAAAGGCGTGACGCCTCCTGCCATCATCCTCACAGCCAGCGACGACAACCTGGTGCCACCCATCACCAACGGCGTGGCCTACTATACCGCCATGCGTGAGGCAGGCATTGAGTGCACCATGTATATCTACCCCAGCGGAGGCCATGGCTTCGGCTTCGGCCCCTGGTTCAAGTATCGCAATCAGCTGCTAACAGAGTTGAGCAACTGGCTGGAACTGAGAAAATAAGAGATTATCATAATAAAAGAACCTACACACTATGAAAATTTTTAAGGCAATACTGGTCTGTACGGCCTGGCTCACAGTAGCAGGCGTGCAGGCTCAGAATCCTGTAATTTGTGATCGTTATACGCCAGACCCAGCACCCTATGTGCATGGCGACACGCTCTACCTGTTTGTGGACCACGACGAGGACGAGACAGAGAATGGTTACTTCACCATGAAGGACTGGCTGCTCTACAGTACCGTGGACATGGTGAACTGGACCTATCGCGGCACACCCCTGACTGGCGAGACCTTCAAGACGTGGGCCAAGACCACCAACGACTGCTGGGCCAGCCAGTGTATTGAGCGCAACGGCAAGTGGTACTGGTATGTCACCGCTACCTATGCCAACGGCGGCTATCCTGCCATTGGCGTGGCTGTGGCCGACAGCCCTGCAGGACCCTATGTCGATAAAATCAAGAAGCCACTGGTGAAGGGCTGGGGTAAGATCGACCCCACGGTGATGATTGACGATGACGGTCAGGCCTACCTCTTCTATGGCAACGGTAACTTCGGCCTGTGGTACACCAAATTGGCAAAGAGCATGACAGCCATCTCTGGTGGCGAGAAAGAGATCAACATCAAGGATGAGAGCGCCTTCGGACCCTTCAAGGGCTATGACGACAACAACAATCCCAAGAGCAACTTAGAAGAGGCCACATGGCTCTATAAGCGCAACGGCAAGTACTACCTGGAGTATGCCGCTGGTGGTGTGCCTGAGCATTGGGCCTACTCTACTGCCGACAAGATTACAGGACCGTGGACCTATCAGGGTAAGGTGATGGGACAGGCTGATAACAGCTTCACCATTCATGGCGGTAGCGTGGAATACAAGGGTCACCACTATATGTTCTATCACAACGGCAAGCTGCCTAATGGCGGCGGCTATAAGCGTGCCACCTGCGTGGAGGAGTTTACGCGTTTCGAGAACGATAGCATACCTTATATTAAATTCACCACCAAGGGCGTAGAGCCCCTGCAGACGCTAAACCCCTTCGTAGAGCAGGAGGCTGAGACGCTGAACCAGAGCCAGGGTGTGAAATGCATGGGCGACTATACGGGTTGCTACGTGACCGACATCAGCGCCGGCGACTACCTGAAGGTGCGCAACGTGGACTTTGGAGAGACGGGTGCCAAGCTGTTCAGGGCTCGTGTGAAGAGCACTGGCAAGGGTAACCTCATGATTCGTACAGCCAGCAAGTCAGGTGCCATCAAAGGCCGCATCGCCATCGAGTCGACCAATGGCGAATGGACTGACGTGACCTGCGAGCTTACACAGCCCATCAGCGGCGTGCAGAACCTCTTCTTCACCTTCTCAGGCACAGGCACCTCACTCTTCGACTTCGACTGCTGGCAGTTCTACGAAGACCCCAGCGCCATCACCACCCACACTCAAAGCATCACCCCTAAGACATCCAGCATCTTCGACCTGCTGGGCCGTAAGACGAAACAGGGCAAGGGCATCAGGATTGTAAACGGAAAGAAAGTGACAGGCAAATGAAAAGACTATCGTTAACCATTATCGCCGCACTCCTTTCTATAGGCATGCAGGCGCAAGACAGCGACAATACGGAACGCCTGTGGTACGACAAACCTGCCACCATCTGGCTGGAGGCACTCCCCATAGGCAACGGCCGACTGGGAGGAATGGTCTATGGCGGCACGCAGACAGAAGAGATTCAGCTGAACGAAGACTCGTTCTGGAGCGGAGGTCCACATAATAACAACAGCACCACAGCAAAAGCAAATCTGGAACAGGTGCGCAGCCTCATCTTCAACGGCAAGGAACAGGAGGCTGAGGACCTGATAAACCAGAAGTTCATCAAGGGACCTCACGGCATGAAGTATCTCACGCTGGGCAGTCTGAAGATGACCCATACAGGCATTAACACCAGTGAGGTGAGCAACTACCATCGCGAACTCGACCTTACCACGGCCTTGTCGAGTGTCAGCTTCGATTACAACGGACATCACTATAGTCGCACCACCTTTGCCTCGATGCCTGACAGCATCATCGTGATGAGACTTGAGGCCGACACGCTGAGTACGTTTACCATCAAGCACTCGGCCCCCTACTCCACCTCGTATGCCAAGAGTGACGACGGCATAGCTGCCACCATTCAGGGCGTGGACCATGAAGGTATCGCTGCCAAGCTGAAGGCTTCGCTGCGCTACCAGGTGGAGAGCGACGGTGACGTGACCTATAACACAGGCGGCAACGTGCAGGTAAAGAACTACACTTGGGCTGTGGTCTATATCTCTGCTGCCACCAACTATGTAAACTACAAGAACGTAACGGGTAAGCAAGCCGCAAGGAGTCTGTCATACCTGACCAACGCACGCCAGCACGACTACGCAGAACTGCTGAGCCGTCATCTGGCTGCCTATCAAGAACAGTACTGTCGCGTACATCTTTATATGCCATCGACGCCAGCCAACGCCAAGCTCACCACAGAGAAACGCCTACAGAAATTTGCAAGCAGCACAGACTGGGGCATGGTGGCATTGCTGTTCAACTACGGACGCTACCTGCTTATCTCGTCATCGCAGGCTGGTGGTCAGGCTGCCAATCTGCAAGGACTGTGGAACGACAAGAAAGACGCACCATGGGACTCGAAATACACCATTAACATCAATGCTGAGATGAACTACTGGCCGTCTGAGGTGTGTAACCTCACAGAGACCAACGTGCCCTTCTTCCAGATGATTCGCGACCTGAGTGAGACAGGCGCCAAGACAGCCCAGGTGATGTATGACTGCAGCGGATGGATGGCCCATCATAACACGGATATCTGGCGCATAGCAGGACCTGTGGACGGTGCCTTCTGGGGCATGTATCCTAATGGCGGCGCCTGGCTGGCCACACATCTGTGGCAGCACTATCTTTATACTGGCGACGTGGAGTTCCTGCGTGAGTGGTATCCTGTCATCAAAGGTACTGCCGACTTCTATCTCGACTTCATGGTGCCCCACCCCAAGTACAACAACTGGCTCGTGGTGGTGCCGTCAGTAAGTCCTGAGCAGGGTCCTGCTGGTAAGTCGACACCTATCACAGCAGGCTGTACGATGGATAACCAGATTGTGTTCGATGCCCTTTCGAACACGCTGAAAGCCGCAGAGATTCTGGGCGAAGACTCAGCATATATCAGCCAACTCACATCAGCCTTGGAACAGATTCCTCCCATGCAGATAGGCAGCAGGAAGCAGTTGCAGGAGTGGCTCATCGACGCTGACGGCAGCGATACGCACCATCGTCATATCTCGCACCTCTATGGCTTGTTCCCCTCGAACCAAATCTCTCCCTATAGCCATAACGAGCTCTTTGCCGCAGCCAAGCAGACACTCACAGACAGAGGCGACGAGGCTACTGGATGGAGTTTAGGCTGGAAGATATGCTTCTGGGCACGTATGCTCAACGGCAACCATGCCCTCACCATCATCAGGAATATGCTGAAGCTCCTGCCTTCGGAGGATGCCACAGGCCAGTATCCCAACGGACGTACCTTCCCCAATCTGTTCGATGCTCACCCACCCTTCCAGATTGACGGTAACTTTGGTGCTACGGCAGGCATCGCCGAGATGCTGCTGCAGAGCCACGACGGCGCCATCCACCTGTTGCCTGCCCTGCCTGCCTCTTGGAAAACAGGCAGCATAACGGGACTGAGATCACGCGGAGGCTTCGAGGTGGATATGGAATGGGCAGACAACAGCCTTTCTGTCGTCACCCTACGTTCAACGATAGGCGGCACAGCACGTCTCCGTTCGTATGTTGAGTTAGAGGGTGACGGACTGCAGGTGGCAGAAGGCGACTGTCCCAATATGCTCTATGCACCTGCACAGATCAAAGAACCACTGTTGGCCAAGAACCTCACCACGAAGCCAAAGGCAACAGTAAAAGAGGTATATGAATACGACGTGCAGACTACTGAGGGCGGCGAATACCGTTTCTATAAGAAAGGTACGATGACTGGCATCAACTCTCCGCTCGGCTCTGCCGCTTTGCGCAGCAAAGAACTTTCAACTTTCAATTCTCAACTTTCAACTTACTACGATCTCCAGGGTCGCCCCACGACAAAAGACGCCAAGGGCATCGTTATTGAGCGACGTACGATAGACGGTAAGAATACCTATAGAAAAATCATAAACACTAAATTGCAATGAAAAAGCTTTTATTATGCATGTTCACCCTGGTCCTGCTTGCTTCCACGAAGCTGATGGCGGCCAAGGAGAACAAGTTCTACAACATCACAGTCGACGGCAAGGCACGCAAGTACCTGCTCTATGTGCCTAACAAAGTGAAGGAGAACGCACCTGTGGTCTTCTCGCTACACGGCGCTGGTGGCGTGGTCTCTACATCGTCGCACGACCCCAACTTCAACCCCATCGCCGATAAGGACAGCTTTATCGTGGTCTATCCTCAGGGACTCGACACCGTGTTTCCTGGCCTTGGTGGCATGACGGCTCCAGGCTGGAGTGCTTACGGCGAGGAGAACTTCGACACGCACTTCCTGCTGGCTGTATTGGAAAAGATTGCAGAGAAATATACCATTGACCGTCAGCGCATCTACTGCTGCGGCTTCTCGAATGGCGGCATGATGACCTATACGATGGCCAATACCAACAGCCACATCTTTGCGGCCTTCGCAGCCATCAGCGGCTATCCTATCAACGAGTTCCACCTGCACCACACCAGCTGGCGTCCTGTGCCCTTCCTGCATATCCACGGCAAGAGCGACGACTTCGTGAAATATTCACTCGTGCCAAATATCATCGACAATATGGTAGCACGCAATGGTGCTAACCCTGTGCCTCAGGTGACCACCCAGAGCGGCAGCTATAAGAAGAGCATCTACGAGGCTGGCGAGGGAGGCTTCCCCGTTATCTTCTATGAGATTGACGGCATGGGACACGAGGCCTTCACCAACAAGACCGAGGATAGCAGCTCGTCGCAAACCATGTGGAACTTCTTCAAGCAGTACACCCTCGACAGCCCCTGCGACACCACGCTAAAATGGCGTCCTCGCATAGAGACTGAGGGCTACGAGCCCATAAAGCACGGCTGGACCATGAACAATAGTACGACGCTGCTGAGGTTTGGTGGCACACAGAAAACCAACGACAACCAGAACGTGTATCGCTCGTTGCAGTTCGAGACAGGCGGCTACACCTTGCACTTCAAGGCTGAGGGCGATGCCAGCAAGCAGATAAAGGTGCAGATTCAGAAGCTGACCAGTCCTAGGACCATGGTGCTGAACACGCAAGTGAATGTTGGCGGCGAGATTAACCTCCCCTTCGTGGTGGAAGACGGATGGGGCGAGTATAAGCTGACCATCACCCGCTTCGCCACTACTGACGAGATCACTATCTCAGACATCCAGATTCACAGCAGCAACGATGCTGTGACGGCTATAAAAAATGTTTCGCCCGCTGTGAAACAGGGACGAAACACTTATCTTTCTGATTTGCAGGGCAGAATCTTAAAACATCAGCCCCGCAAGGGAATCGTTGTCAAGGACGGCAAGAAAATCACGTCGAGGCATTAACGCTTAAACGTATAAGACGTTCCAGCCTCGGTCTCGACATCATATTCGTAGACCTTTCGTATCGGCAGCAACTGGAAATCTTTCAGTTCTGCCGATTTTAATGGTGTGCGTATCTCAGCAGGAGCCAGCAGCGCGTTGGGACATGCGCCTTGAGCCTCTTTCAGCACCACGCCCTTGGGAGCCTTAGCCAGCGAGAGGGGCACATAGGAACGCAGACGCAGCGTGCCACCAATGGTTGACTGTACTGTAACAGTCTGCAGCTCACCACCCTTCCATTGCTCATCAACCACGAAGCCTCCACGAGAGCGGAGACCCTTCACCTCACCATCTTTCCAGTCATCAGGCAGGGCAGGCAACAGATGAACAGCGCCATCGTGACTCTGCAGCAACATCTCACAGATACCTGCAGAGACGCCAAAGTTACCATCAATCTGGAAGGGGGGATGGGCATCGAACAGGTTAGGATAGGTGCGTCCAAGAGGATGCTGACGAGCCGAGCGGTCATCTGGCAACAGGTGCAGCATATTCTTGATAATCGTGAAGGCATGATTGCCATCGAGCATACGTGCCCAGAAATTGGTCTTCCAACCCAAGCTCCAACCTGTAGCCATATCGCCACGCTGCTTCAGCGTGTTGGCAGCAGCAGTAAAGAGGTCAGGATGACTGTAAGGCGACACCTGATTAGAGGGATAGAGGCCATAGAGCTGCGAAATATGACGATGTTCGTCGCGAGGATCATCACCATCGATAATCCACTCCTGCAGCTGTCCATGACGACCAATCTGCATAGGAGCGATATTCTCCATCTGGAACTTCAGCTCCTCAGCAAACAGGCTGTCCTGACCTAAGACCTTTGCGGCCTGCAGCGTCTGACTGAGCACATCGAAAGCAATCTGATTATCCATCGTAGAGCCAGCAGTAACGTTGGTGCGCTTACCCATAGGTCCATGCTCTGGTGACACCGTAGGCACGGTGACCAGCCAGCCAGCAGCCTGCTTCACCTCACCATTAGAAGGATAGACCTGCATATAGTCGAGCAAGAACTCGGCAGCGCCCTTGAGAACGGGATAATACTGGGCCAGGAAGGCCTTGTCGCCAGTATAGAGGTAATGCTGCCAGATATGAGTGGTGAGCCAGGCACCACCAGTGGGGAACATACCCCAGGGTGTACCATCCACAGGACCTGCGATGCGCCAGATATCCGTGTTGTGATGGGCTAACCATCCACGACAGCCATACATCTGACGAGCTGTCACAGCACCTGTCTCACTCAGGTCTTTAACCATCGAGAACAAAGGCTCCTGCGTCTCGGCGATATTACCGATGAGGGCAGGCCAGTAGTTCATCTCAGCATTGATATTAATTGTGTATTTTGAGTCCCAAGGGGCATTGTAATTATCGTTCCATACACCCTGCAGGTTAGCAGCCTGACCACCAGGCTGACTCGACGAGATGAGCAGGTAGCGACCATACTGCATCATCAGTCCAACAAGGTCAAGGTCGGTAGCATCCTTCTCGAAGGCAGCCACACGCTTGTCCGTCTCCAGACCAGAGTTGGCCGACTTAGGCAGGTTGAGAGCAACACGGTTATACTGTTCCTGATACTTCTTGATGTGGCTGGCCAGCAAACTCTTGTATGATTTGCCCCTCACAGCGGCTATCCGCGCATTGTTCTTCTTGCGAGGGTCTCCACTCACATCGTGGTAGTTGACGAAATTAGTGGCGGCAGATATAATTATTGTAGCCCATGACGCATTCTTCAGCGAAATCGACTTTGTATCATAGGCCGTCAGCCATCCATCCGATTCAACATGAAAATGGCATTCTGCAGTCAGTCCTGCATTGATACCTTCCTGATCAACGCCATGCACCGTGGCCCAAAGATCCTGTTCAGGGGGACCTGGTACCATCGTACCTAACACTGCATCTGTTTCGTACTTCAACTGGCTATCGAAATACATCTCAAACGCCAACGCTTTCCTTTTGCTGGCTTCAATATGGATAACGATTACACTGTCGGCCTGCGAGGCAAACACCGTGCGGTCGTATTTCACGCCATTATAGACATACGATGTGGTGGCCAGGGCATCACCCAGACTCAACTCACGGCGATAGTTCGTCACATCCTTATGTCCCAGTTTCAGCTTCACACTACCCAGCGGCAGGAAACGCATGCCGTGAGGCCCTTTCACAAAAGCCTTGTCGATGATCTTCTCAGCCTCACGTTCCTTACCCTGGAAGATCAGGCGGCGCACCTCTTGCAGTTTGTCCAGCGACTCGTTGCTGTTGTTGTTATGGGGCTGTCCGCTCCAAAACGTCTCTTCGTTCAACTGGATTTCTTCGGTCTCAGTTCCACCATAAATCATGGCGCCCATGTGACTGTTACCTACTGGGAGAGCCTCCAGCCAATGCTTGGCAGGCTGGGCGTACCACAAACGATGGTTCTGTGCAGATGCTGTCAACGCTGTTGCAGCGAGCAGCACGATGGTTAATAATCTGTTTCTCATTTCTATTTAGTTTTTGATAAATTTCTTACCATTACGGATATAGAGTCCTGGACGCAGACTCTCCTCATTCACCTGTCGGCCACTCAGGTCAAATATTGGTGAAGGGTGAGTGGTGAAGGGTGAGTGGTGAAGGGTGAGTGGTGAAGGGTTAACAGACGTCGTCTGCAACGATCTGTGGCGCAGGGCAGAGCGTACGGCATACCATGCCTTCTTCTTACCCAAGCCAGAAGTATAGAGCAGCGGGTTAGAGGCTGTGCGCCAGCTGTCGTTGTCCTTGATGCCCCATATCAACATATTGGGACAGTTGTCGTTGTTCAGCACGATATCTGTTATCACACGATAGTTACGCGCCTGCTCCAGCAGGTCGGCAGCACTGGTCGATGGGATACCCATATCAAGTTCAGTAACAATACACTTCATGTTAGCCGCACCAAAACGACGGATGGTAGACTCGAGCTTCACAGAGTCGACCTCACCAATGGAGAAGTGGCATTGCAGACCCACACCATCGATGGGTATTCCGCTGTTCTTCAGACGCATGGCGAGGTTATAGAACGCCACCGCCTTGGCCTTGCCCTGCAGCTCTACATCGTAGTCGTTCAGATAGAGGATGGCGTTAGGGTCAGCCCTATGGGCATAGACGAAGGCCGAGTCGATATAGTCGTCGCCAATGGCACGCTGCCACACGCTCTCACGAAGCTTGTAGCCCTCAGGATTGGTACGGATGGCACTCTGGTCATCATCGAGACACTCGTTCACCACATCCCATTCCACTACTTTACCTTTGAAGTGCTGCATCACGTTGGTGATATGATCCTTCATAATTTTGAGGGCCTGCTGACGACTCCAGTTTTTATCGTTCTTCTTGCCGTCGCTACTCAGCCAGGTGGGCTGCTGGGTGTGCCATACGAGACAGTGGCCCCTGACCGTCATATTATTGTTCTTGGCAAAGGTCACCAGCTGGTCGGCACTGCCGTACGAGAAGGTTCCCTGTGAAGGTTGAAGAGTCTCCATCTTCATCTCGTTCTCAGCCACCATCATGTTAAACTGCCTGCCAGCCTCATCACGATCGCTCTGCAGACCCTTATAGGTACTCATGGCCACACCAATCTTCTTGCCGTTCTTCTCGGCATAGTAGCGCAGCGTGTTATTGTCGGTATTATCATCGATGCCGTCATCATAGAAGGGTCCCATCATATCCTCTGGGTCAGGGATATCGGGGTTGTCAGGATCGTCTGGGTCCTGATTCTCCAGCGATGTCAGCACCAGCACCAAAGCATATCCGTTGTCTGTACGCTCCTCCAGTTTCCAGGTATATTTCTTAGGCACTTTCAACTTAAACTGCCAGTCGCCGCTCTTGCTCTTGGCAGTGAGCAGCGTAAACTCCTGCCCTACCTCGAGGGCATTGCCCTCAACCTTCAGTTCGATAATGGGCATCACGTCGCTGGTACTGAAGTCCTCGCACATATTCGAATAGCTCAGCACACCAGCCACGTTCAACAGGTCGCAGCTGTTGGCAGAGGCCACCTTGAAACGCAGCACAGAAGCAGGATGCAAGATAAGATTGGCATTCTTGGAGAGCGAGACGTAATTCTTCAGCGTCAGCGTGTCAATAGCATCGTCGCCTGGCTCAATGGTACCATAGTTATCTACCGCGCCACCAATACTGCCTGTGCCACCCAGCACGCCCTTGCTAAAGACATAGGCCACGGGCTCGTTAACATTAGGACGGGCACCAAGACCACCACGCCATTTCTTTTTCTCGGCCTCAGCACGATTGTTATTAATCATCACCCTACCCTCCAGCACACGCAACGCACCACTCAGGTAATTCTGGTTGCCCGTGATACGCAAGGTGCCAGTACCTTCCTTGACGATACTTAATGACGTGTCATCGCGATAGTCAGAGGGTTTGATGGTACCTGCCAGCGTAGCATCGGTATTCAAGCCGCCCAGCAGATAGTAGGCTGCACGTTGGTTCTTCATATATCCCAGCAGCGTAGAGCCTTCCTCCGTCTGCAGCTCGCCAATGCGGAAGCCAGCACCACTGGTATTGGCCTCGCAACACATGGTGGCATCGCTGTGCAATGTCACCTTATTATTAGCCATTGAGGGGTTCACCTTACCCGACTTCGCATCATCGAGGGCATTCTCTGGCGACGAGGACTTGCCGCCATGAGCCAGCACCACACCCCAGAAGCCCGCATTAGGGGCATTCGCCTTAAAGGGATAGATGTGGATATCGCCACTATAGCCCGTCCAGACAGGCCAAGCAGCACCCTTGGAAGTTCCCAGATAGCTTCGTTCGCCACCTGCATAGAGATTCAGCACGCCGCTACCCGTAATCTTTGACGAGAAATAGCAGTAGCGCGCCATCATCACGTTGACCGTCTTCCCAGCAGGCAACGAAATATTCTGACTATAGGTCACGTAATTGTCAGACTTGTTATTACCGCTGATATCGATTGTATCCACCTGTGCATTCGCAGCTGTTGCACTCAACATCACCAGTAAGCTCGTAAATATCCATCTTATCATATCATTCACCATTGACCATTCACCTTTCACCAATTTTACAGCTGCTGCATGTCATAAAGCCGCTTATAGTATCCGTTCTTCGCAATCAGTTCCTCATGCTGACCACGCTCCACAATCTCACCCTCATAGAGCACACAGATCTCGTCGGCATTCTTGATAGTCGACAGACGGTGGGCGATGGCGATGGTGGTACGACTCTTCATCAGACGCTCCAGAGCCTCCTGCACCAGACGCTCACTCTCCGTGTCGAGGGCCGAGGTAGCCTCATCGAGAATCAGGATAGGCGGGTTCTTCAGGATGGCACGGGCTATAGACACACGCTGACGCTGACCGCCAGACAGTCTGCCTCCCCTATCACCAATCATCGTGTCGTAGCCGTTCTCGCTCTCCATGATAAACTCATGGGCATTGGCAATCTTCGCGGCCTCGACAACCTGCTCCATCGTGGCATTATCCACGCCGAAGGTGATATTATTATAGAAGGTGTCGTTAAACAGGATAGCCTCCTGGTTGACGTTACCTATCAGCGCTCGCAGGTCGGAGATACGCAGACCCTTGATATTCTTACCGTCGATGAGCACCTCACCACCCGTCACGTCGTGATAGCGCGGTATCAGGTCCACCAGCGTTGACTTACCCGATCCCGACTGTCCCACCAGGGCGATGGTCTTGCCCTTGGGCACCTTCAGGTTGATATGCTTCAGCACGGGACGCTCGGCAATATAGCTGAAGTCCACATCGCGCAGCTCTATCTCCTGCTCAAACTGGAAGTTCTCCACAGGATGCTCAGGCTCCTGGATGGGGTTCTCAGCCTTCAGGATGAAGTCGATACGGTCCATCGAGGCCAGACCCGGACCAATCTGATAGGTAGCCTTCGACAGGTCCTTCAGGGGGTTGATGACGCTGTAGAGAATCACCATATAGAAGATAAACGTAGAGGCATCGATGAGGTTCGACTCACTCAGAATCAGCGAACCGCCAAACCACAGCACCACCACGATGATCACAGTTCCTAAGAACTCACTCATGGGGTGTGCGGCACTCTGACGAATCACCATCGCATTCATGCCCTTACGATATTCCTCGTTCACATCGGCAAAGCGCTTCTCCATCTTCTTCTCTGCGATGAACGCCTTGATGATACGCAGACCACCCAGCGTCTCGTCCAACTGGGCAATGAGGTTACCCCACTGGCTCTGCACAGCGGCACTCTGGCTCTTCAGCTTACGTCCCACGCTACCCATGATCCAGCCTGCCAGCGGTGCCACCACCAACACGAAGATGGTCATCTGCCAGCTGACGGCAAACAGGGTGACGAAACACACGATGATAGCTATCGGGTGACGTATCAGCATATCCACACTGCTGGTGATAGAGTTCTCCACCACCTGCACGTCGGCCGACATACGGGCTATGATATCACCCTTACGTTCCTCAGAGAAGAAGCTCAGCGGCAGACTCAGCACCTTACGGTACACCTCCACACGGATGTCTCTCACGATACCTGTACGCAGCGGCACCATCACGGCTGACGAGGCGAAGTAGAAGAAGGTCTTCAGACCCGTCATGATAATCAGCGTCAGACCCATCATCACCAACGTCGTAAACTCTCCGTGGGCAGCAATCAGCTCCTGCACATAGGCATAGCCGTTGTTCTGCAGCACATCCTTGCTCAGATGACTCCAGTCAATAGGCTGCATCGTGTACACCTGCGTATCTATCTTAAACAGGATGTTGAGGATAGGTATCAACACCACAAATGAAAACACGTTCAACCACTGCGCCAGGAAGTTCAGGACGACACTCCCTGCGAGGTATTTCCTGTAGGGCTTCAAGTAGCGCCCCATCACTGATAAAAACTGTTTCAGCATCTATTCTTTATTTATCCTTTCAACTTTGACCTTTCAATTTTCATCCTCTCTCCGACCAATCACCTCTATCTAGGTTCCTGTAGCCGATAGCCTCGGCGATATGGTTGCTCTGCACCTTCTCCGAGCCGTCGAGGTCGGCAATGGTACGAGCCACCTTCAGGATGCGACTATAGGCACGAGCCGATAGTTTCAGACGCTCCATTGCCATACGGAGCATATCCAAGCTGGCAGCATCGGGTTCGGCATATTGGTGCACCATCTTCTCGGTCATCATCGCATTACAATGAATACCTTTCTGATCCTTGAAGCGCTCCTCCTGAATCTTTCGTGCCTTGATGACACGTTCACGGATAACGGCACTGGGTTCACCAGGCTGCAACTGCGAGAGCTGGGCAAAGGGTACTGCCTGAATCTCGCAGTGTATGTCGATACGGTCCAGCAGCGGACCGCTGATCTTGTTCATATAACGTTGTATCTGCCCTGGGGTACACACACAGTGGTGCGTGGGGTCGCCGTAATAGCCACAAGGACAGGGGTTCATCGAGGCGACAAACATAAACGAGCAGGGATACATCACATTGTATTTGGCACGGGCAATGGTGATGGTGCGGTCTTCCAACGGCTGACGCAGCACCTCCAGCACACTACGGCTGAACTCAGGCAGCTCGTCGAGGAACAGCACACCATTATGCGCCAGTGATATCTCGCCAGGCTGAGGGTTGTTACCGCCACCCACGAGGGCCACCTGCGACACGGTATGATGCGGCGAACGGAACGGACGCTGACTGATCAGGCTGGTCTCACGACTCAGCTTGCCTGCTACGGAATGAATCTGTGTGGTCTCCAGACTCTCGCTGAGCGACAGCGGCGGCAGTATCGACGGCAGACGCTTGGCCATCATCGACTTACCACTTCCTGGCGGACCAATCATAATCAGGTTATGACCACCAGCGGCAGCCACCTCCAGGGCACGCTTCACGCTCTCCTGCCCTCTCACATCCTCAAAGTCGAAGTCGAAGTGTGTCTGCTGCTCGTAGAACTCCTTACGGGTGTCGACAACGGTAGGCTCAAAGATAGGACCGTCGTTGAAGAACTTGATGACATCCAACAGCGAGTCCATACCATAGACCTGCAGGTTGTTCACCACCGCCGCCTCGCGCACGTTCTGCGAAGGCACTATCAGTCCCTTGTACTTCTGGGCCCGTGCCATGATAGCTATGGGCAGGGCACCACGCACAGGCAACAGCCTGCCGTCGAGTCCCAGCTCGCCCACCATCATATAGTCGTTCAGCATCTCGGTGCTCACCTTCGTGTTGGCAGCCAGGATGCCGATGGCCAGGGGCAGGTCGTAGGCGCTACCCTCTTTCTTGATGTCGGCAGGAGCCATGTTCACCGTGATGTCAGCCACAGGGAACTTAAACCCGTTGTTGCCCAGGGCGGCCTTGATGCGGTCGATACTCTCACGCACAGCGGCATCGGCCAGTCCCGACATGTGAAGCATGGTACCTCTGGCGATGTTGACCTCGATGGTGACGTGAACGGCCTCAAGACCCATGACGGCTGCGGAATGCGTGTTTACAAGCATCGGTATGAATAATTATGGCGTTTCCACTATTTTCTTGATATCTTCAAACTTCATCGAGCGACCTTTGATGTTGCCCTTGGCGTCGGTCACGATATTATCAGGCACGAAGGCCAGACCGAGCGTACCCAGCAGGGGTGAGTCCCACAGCTTGCCGTCGCAGATGTTCTGCCACTCTATGCTGTCACGCTTCAGTATCCTCTTGCCTTCGCACGAGTCGGTATCAAGGGCTATGGAGATAATCTTCAGGTCTTGGGGATGGTCCTTCTGCAAGGTGCGCAGACGACGCATGATGGTCTGCGAGTCACTATTCCACGAGCCCCAGACGGTGATGACGTTGTATTTGGCATTCAGCAGACTGTCAGTCACCTTCTTGCCCTTGGTATCTACGGCTTCGAAATGCGGCAACTTCTTGTTGTCGCCTATCTTCGCCACGTTCTTCAGTCGGTTATAGAGCTGAATCATCGGCACGTCGTTGGGCTTGGCCTTCATCATCAGGCCGCACAACTCAAAGGCCTCGTTCAGGTCGGCATCGACAGCCAGGATGAAATAACGACGCAGGAGATAGGGCGCCAGCGCCGACTTCGGATGCTCCATGATATAGTCCTTGGCCATTTTCTTGACCTCGGGTGGCATCATCTCGTTAGACTGCAGGCGGAAGGCGGTCATCTCTTCGTTATAGTCGGTACCAGTGACCTCTGTCTCTTTCAGGTGCGATACGTCGCCCTCAATCTTCACCTTGCCGCCAGGCTCGGTGACGATGGGCAACTCCGAGAAGTTGGGGAAGAGCAGTAACAGCACGGTGGTGTCGTTGGCGGGCGTTCTGTAGATGAACTTACCCTCGCGCACGGCTATCGTGTCTTTCTGTCCCGTCTCGAAGCTATAGATATAGAACTCGCCCTGATTGATATTCTTAAACTTACCTTCCACCAGACAGTCACCACCCCTCTCTCCGCAGGCCGTTAGGAACAGCAGAAAGAGGGGATAGAGAATTGTTACCGACGAGCGGAAGATGTGGGCTCGCTTCATTATTTCTGAACCTTTGTGAGTTCCAGGTCGTTGGCGGCATAGGTAGCCAGCGACGGATCTTTGGCCACAGCCTGCTTCAGGGCGTTGGCAGCCTCTGCATTGTTGCCGGTGCGAGCCAGGAGGATGGCACGCAGATAATCGGTGGTGGCATCCTGGTTCTTCACAGCCTTCAGCGTGTTGGCGGCAGCCTGGTAGTTCTTGTTAAGTATCTGAGCCAGGGCGGCAGAGTTCGACTGCACCTTGGCGAAGTCCTGCTCAGCCTGTGCGTACTTACCCTGTGCCAGATGCAGGTTACCCAGCACCTCGTTCACACCATTGGCGGTAGCACCCTTGGCGATATAGTTCTCGGCAGCCAGCATGTCGCCCTGCTTCAGAGCCATCAGGCCCATGTTGACATTAGCCTCAGCCTGGTTGCGGTCTATGTTGAGGGCCTTCTGTGCCCACTCCTTAGCCTCGCTGTCCTTACCCTGAGCCAACGCGATGCGGGCCAGGTTGTTAAAGGCGCGTGGGTCGCTGGGATACAGCTGTGTGGCCTTCTTATAGGCGTTCTCCTGTCCTGCCAGGTCGTCATAGAGTGTACCGGCATAGAGCAGCTCCTCTACCGAGAGCTGTGAGGCGTCGTCCTTCAGCTGCTGCATGATCTGCTCGTCGTCACGACCAATCAGCTCGTAGTTGATGGTGATGCGCGAACGGCGCAGCTGAGGCAGGATACCGTCGGTGAGCTCGCGGAAGGCGGCAGAGATGTTCTTGATCTGCTGCTCACGCTCCTCGGGGTCCTGATACATTGACAGCACGCGCAGAATCACGTCCTTGTCCTGAATGTCGCTGGCAGCCACCAGCTGCTGGAATCCCTCCCAGTCCTCAGCGGTGTATTTCGTATCTACGGGGGCCTTAGCCTTCACCTTCTTCATCTCACCCGACACATAGTCGCTGGTCACGTCCTGACGTTTGTTTGCCAGCTTCTCGTTCAGGTCGTAGCCGCCATCAGGCGAAGCGTATGCCGACACCTCGAGGTTGTCGAACACCATCGTCTCCTGGTTGTTCACGATATCCTTCAGCAGTCTCACAAACTCCTGCACGGAATTGTTCTGCAGCTCGCTCTTGCGCAACTGAGCCTGACCGATGAGGAACTTGATGTTAGCCTCCTGCTTCTGCTGCGACACACGCTGGAACTCGTCCTGTGCCAGAGCGGCATTGGCGGTGAGGATGGTGCGGCGATAGAGCTCCGAGGTGGCAACGATGCCGTTAGCCACGAGCACATCGGGAATCTGCACCTTCTTCTTGCCCACCTTGGCGTCGAAGGTCATATACAGCTGACCGTTCTGCATCTCAGGCTGATAGTCGAAGGTGCTCTTCATCGTGTAGCGGCCACCCACCAGATACGATATCACCTGGTCGTTGCCCAGCACCTTCTCGCCCTGGAAGGCAGCGGTGCTGCCGTTCAGCACCTTCTCGCCCTGTGCGGTCTGGAAGCGCAGCTGTGGTGTTACCTTTACCACAGCCTTTTTCTTCATATATTTCTCGGGGAACATACCGTTGACGGTAGCCTCTACCTGTCCGGCCTGAGCCTCCAGGGGTTTGGGAGTCACGTTGAAGTTGTCAGGTGTCAGCGGTGCCAGCTTGCCCGAGCATGCAGTCATCAGCACGGCAGCACCCACCAAGAGTAGTGATGTGATTTTTTTCATTGTTGTTGTTTATTAAAATGTTATGTATTCCTATTAATCTGCAAAGATAGTGATAAAAAACTATACCACATCGCCTTTGCCGCCCTTTTTTTGTTTTATTAAGATAAAATAAAAAGAAGCGGTGCCTCCACAAAGGAAAGCACCGCATTTTTCTTCTTATCCGATGGTTTCAATCAGAAACTACACCTTGATCTCAACCTCAACACCGCTGGGGAGCTCGAGCTTCATCAGGGCATCAACAGTCTTTGCAGTAGAGCTGTAGATGTCAATCAGACGCTTGTAGTCTGACAACTGGAACTGCTCACGAGCCTTCTTGTTAACGAAGGTAGAACGGTTCACGGTGTAGATACGCTTGTGGGTGGGAAGGGGAATAGGACCGCTGATGATAGCACCTGTAGCCTTCACGGCCTTCACAATCTTCTCTGCTGACTTGTCAACCAACTTGTGGTCGTAGCTCTTCAGCTTGATACGAATTTTTTGACTCATTGTAATTTAAATTTTTGAATTTTGAATTTTACTATTTGCTGCCGCTAAAGAGTCATTTGCTCAGCGGCAAGCCTTTTCTCATTTCCGGGCTGCAAAGGTACGTATATTCCACGACATACACAACTTCTTATATACGCGCCTTTCAAAATTTAAGATTATTTAATACTCTTCCAACAAGATTCCTATGGGGCGCATCTCCAGATTCCCTTTGCTGACCCTGAATGCTTTTTCCACTACCTGTAAAATGGCAGGAAGAAGACAAACTTGAAAGGACACAGGGTTTTGCTGGTGACCCGTTCTTTCTCATATTATTTTTTTTTGCATTGGATGAGTTCTATTGTCTGTTGGTGATGCGGAAGGCGAGCATGGTGAGGTCGTCGTTCTGCTCGGCGCCGTCGCGGAACTGGTCGGTGTCGGCCTTGAGGGCCTCGATGATGTCGCGCATACTTAGAGAAGCGTGCGACGTCATCAACTGGATGATACGGTCTTCGCCATACTGTTCCTGCTGGCGGTTCTCGGCTTCGTTCAGGCCGTCGGTGTAGAGCAGCATTATACTGCCGCTGGATAGCTCCATCTCTTCGCCCACATATTCCAGATCGGGCCAAAGCCCGATGGGGGCATTGGTCTCCTTGACATCGAGGAAGGCGAATTGTCCTTCGGCATTGCCGATGACGGGCGGATTGTGCCCGGCATTACAGTATTCTATCCGATGCTGTTTCAGGTCGTACCTGCAGATGAACATGGTGACAAACATGCCTTCCTCGTTGCTCTCGGTCAGTTCGGAGTTCAATCGGGTGGCTATCTCCGCTGGTGTTCTTCCTGTCAATGCCAGTGTGCGGAATCCGCGTGTGACGATGGCCATGAAGAGCGATGCGGGCACACCCTTGCCGCTGACATCGCCGATGCAGAAATAGAGCATGTCGCCTTTCCAGAGGAAGTTGTACAGGTCGCCACCCACCTCCTTGGCGGGTGTCATCGAGGCATACATATCGAGACCCTCTACGTTGGGGAACACGCTGGGCACCATCGACATCTGTATGTCGCGGGCAATGCGCAGCTCACTCTCCATGCGCTCCTTGGCGCTGGTGGTCTCTTCGAGCTGGTCGTAGGCCGTCTTCAGGTCGTTGTGGGCCTTTCTCAGACGGACTCCCATGCGGTGGCGCACGATGATGTAGACGAGGAGGAACAGAATGGTTGCCGCCATACCAATCACTCGTCCGATGTGGCGCTGGCGAACGTAACGCTCATTCTCGGCTGTCATCTCCAGTTCCTTCTGGTGTACAGCCGCCTCTTCACGGGCTTCGGCGATGCGCGAGAGGGTGATGGCCGAGTCGAGCCGTTCGGTGATACTTAAGCTCACGGCACGGGCCGTGTCGATTCGTCCGGCCTTCTTATTGACTTCATACTTCTTTAGGAGCATTTTCTGTATGTTCTCCAACGAATAGCTGGTGCCGAACTCTTTCATCATTTCATCCAGGCTTCCGAAGTTGTCGGCAGCATCCTGCCAACGTCCTGCCAGTCGCAGATAGTCGCTGGCCAGTATCTTGCCTTCTGCCGTCTGGAAGAAATCTGTCTGGCAAAACAGCCTGTAGGCCTCGGCGGCTTCGTCCTTGCGCCCCATACCCTCTAAGGCTCTGGCTAAATAGATGTTGTAGCGAGCCCGCTGTTTGTTGCTATAGTCAGGTCGCGCGTCAGCCTGCTTCTCATATCCGTCGATCAACTGGTTCAGGCGCTCAAGCCATAATACAGCCTTCTTATAGTCGGCTATTTCCAGATAGTTGTAGCTGATGTTAATCACGCCCACGATAGCATCGCGGTAGCTGATGGCATTCGGGTGTCTCCTGATATTGTCGAGATGGGCGCGATAAGCCTCTTCCAGACGATTGTCGGTCTTGTCATCACTCAACCCCAGACGGCTCTGACTACAGCCGATATAGATGAGCATGTTGGTGTATTCGCTGAGTGTGTCACGCCCAAGGCTTTTCAACCGTTCTGTAGCGGGTATGGCCACTTTCAGGGCGTCTTCATATTCAGTCCATGTACTCAGAAGACCCGTCAAACGGTTGGCAATGCCGGCATACACCCGCACGTCCTCGTCGTCAGTAGAGTTCTCTACAGCGGCGATACCCGTCTTCCAGTACAGTTCGGCCATGCGTTTCTGCATCATACGGTCATAGGCGTAGCCCAGCCAGTAGCAGGCTTTACCTTCGGAAAGACATCCCTGCAGCTTGAAACTGTCCACCAGTTCTATGATACGCGGATAGTCCTTGGCCATATAGGCCTCGTAGATCATGTCCTCTGCTTCTCTGTTTAGCCTTTCCCGTTCTTTGGAGCTGCCTCCACATCCAGACAGGAAAATGACGGCAGCGAGCGTCACCACCAGCGTCAAATAGCGAAGTCTGATTGTGTTCATATATCCATTTTTGGAGATTGTCCGTGTGCAAAGATACAAAATAATTCATAATGCATAATGCATAATTCATAATTTTTATGTTTCTTAACGGAGGAGATGCGCTATCTCTTACGACTTGGCGCAGGAGCGCTGGAAGTGCGAGGGCGTCATACCTGTATATTGCCGGAACACACGATGGAAGCTGGAGAGACTGAAGCCACACTGGTCGGCCACCGCATCTACCGACCATCCCGGGTGCTCCTTCATCAGACGCTGCGCCTCCTCCACGCGCAGGTGGTTCAGCCATTGTGTCAACCTGCCATACTCCGACTTCTGGAGCCACGCCTTCAGCAGATAGCGCTGCACATCCATCTCGTTGGCCACGATGGTCAGCGTGAGGTTCGACTTGCGGTAGTTACCTGCTTCCACCCATTTCTCGATGGCCTGCTCTACGCGTTGTAAGTCTTCATCGCTCAGCGTTGTGTCGCCATCATTCTCCTCCATGATAGCCTCAGCCTCCTCCACACGCTGCAAGTCCTGACTGATGCCGTAGCTATGGAAACAGCTGGCGCAATAATAGATGATAGCGAAGAACGTGCAGGCAAAGGCAGAGAGCATCCAGCCCTCCTGGAATATCACGACAGGCACGAACAGGGTGATGACGGCCAGCATCGTCACACTACGTCCCATCCATCCTAACAGGTCCTTACGTTCGTGGTCAAAATACTCGTCCACCGCACGCTGCATACGGCGGTAGCCCTTGTATAGCGACAGGAAATAATGACTCTGTATCAGCAGAAGCAGGCCAGACCCCACATATTCCGCTATTCTCAGCGCCTGCGACTCCTGTTCAAAGGGAATGCCGTCGGCCAGCGCCGTAGCCACCAGCTGAATCAGCGCTATGACATACAGCACGGGGCCGAAACACCAGTTCAAAAGGGCAATGCGCCCTTTCTGCTGTACGTAGAGCAAAGCCAGATTGATGGTAACAGTACAAGGTATGAAGAATATCAGGTTCCAGAACACGGCCTGCGTCACGCCCATCTGTCGGTAGCCGCCTATGTACTGCAGCAGAAACTGCGCCGCTATCAGCGCCAGTCCGCCCGCCATCAGCCAGCGTGCCCTGCCAAACACCTTGTTTCTCATCGCTCGTCGGGGCAGCTGGAAAGCCACCGTCAGTGCCAGCAGCACCATCGTCAGCATTCCGCCACATTGCATTTCCGATATTCCAATCATTTCCTTTCCCTTTACACAGCCTATCGAACGATGAATCGATGAGGTTTTTTCATTTTCGCCTGCAAAAGTATATATTTCCGATGAAATGGGCAAAAAAAAATCTCACAACTTGGTTTTGAGACAACAAAAAATATATCAAAATCAAGTTGTGAGACACCTACCCACCAAAAATCGGGCCCCGATTGCATTATTTTTTGTACCTTCGCGCCAAATTAGAAAACAGACGCACATGAAGCAATTTCTCGACATGCCCCTGTGGCTCTCCATCCCCCTCGCCGTCACCTATATCCTAGCGTGGGCGGGGTTCATCTACACCATTTATTACCACAGCAATTGGAGACAGCGCAGACTTAACAAAAACAACAAGAAATAAACAAACACAAAGATATTACGAGGAAAGACTATGAATGAGTATTATTATTATGGAGTAGCAGCCATGTTCTACATCACCACGTGCTGGACAATACAATAATTTGCAAACATATTATTCATTAACAAATTAAAAATCAAAAAAGAAATGAACAAAAAAGATTATCAGAAACCGACGATGAAGGTCGTCAAGTTACAACACACCGGGATGCTCATGGTGAGCGGCGGCGACAATGTGGGTGCCACAATGAATGACACGTTTGAAGAGGAGGAAATCTAATGCCCCGCAGCGATTCGAGTATTAACAACAAAAACAGAAGAAGAACAATGAAAACAAAGAATATCTTCAAGATGCTGGCAATGGCCCTGCTGATGCCAGCCATGCTGCTGACCACCGCTTGCAGCAGCGACGACGACGCTATCGTTAACAACGAACCGACCGCTAAGAAAGGCTACACCATTCCCGTAACCGTCAACGTAACCCGCGAGGGCGACGAGGCAGCCAATAGCCGCATTACCCGCGCCACGTATAACGAATCGACCATGAAACTCTCCTTCAGCTCGGGCGACAAGTTGTTTGTGATTGGTGCACATAATGATGCAGGCCTGTTTGGTGGCACGCTGACATATGATGGTGGCACAACATTCAGCGGTACCATTACTACCAAGAATCCATATTCTGGCACTGCCGCTGCACTTTTCAGCTCTGCTGAAACTGTTGCGGCCTCGTTGCTGCCAAACGACTATGGAACCTATGGCTATTTCTCTATTACTGAAAATAAAGGTTATAACGCTGAATTGGCTTATAATAATAACAACGCTTTTGCCACCACGAAGGCTTTAGCTGTAGAGCAATTCTGCATGGAGTGGGCAGGTTCATATTCCGATGGCTTTGAGCTGAGTCCCTGTAATGCCATTCTCAACTTCACCATCACTGGCTTGACACCCAGCACTGAGGTTACAGCAACATTAACCGATGGAGGTTCACTTACGATTAGTGGAAATGTCACTACTGACGGTTCAGGTAATGCTACATTTGCAGTTGCTGTACCATATGGTACTAATTTGAATTCTCTCTCCCTGACAGTGGGCGGTAATGCTATCGTCCTCGGCAGCGGCAGTAAAACGCTCGTATCTGGCAAGATTTATAACATCAACAGAAGTGCTGTAGATCTGCCCGAGGGTGCACTCCCTGGCAAGTTCGCCATCAACGCTGGCGGCCACAAAGTGCGCTTCTCGCAGGGCAACCTCCAGGCAGTGATTGCGGATGGCGGTCCTACCAACACATACAACTACGCGGCCTCTTCGTGGCAGTTTGCCGAGCACCAGTGGGACTTCATCGGCAATGCTGCTGGTAATACCTCGTTTGCCGCAGGCTCTACGGTCGACCTCTTCGGCTGGGTAGGCTATACCGCCGCTTACAACACGTATGGCCTCTGCACTTTTGTCACCAACAATAATAATCAAGTCACAAGTCATTCTTATTACGGCTCCAATAGCGCCAGCGAAACTCTGAGGAACGACTGGGGTACGCTGGCCATCAGCAATGGCGGCAACACAGCTAACTCTGGCTGGCGCACGCTGACCAGCAGTGAGTGGGATTACTTGTTCAATACCCGCAGCGGTGCTACCGTTAAAGGCACCAGCAATGTCCGCTACACCCTTGCCACCATCAACACCAATAACGGTAGTGGAGGTGTGAGAGGTGCCATCCTGTTCCCCGACGGTGTGACTATTGCTAATGGCGAGGCTACCTCGTGGGGCGCTCTCAACAGCGTCAGCCAATGGAACGACGCAACGAAGTGTACCACGACCCAGTGGACTGCTCTTGCTGCCAAAGGTTGCGTGTTCCTGCCAATTACTGGCTACCGTAGCGGTACAACGGTTGAACAAGCCACGTATGTAGGCCACTATTGGTCGTCAACACCCGCGAATAATGAAGAGACCAAAGCCATCAGATTAATGTTTAGCAATCAATTACTGTTTCTGTCGAATATCGGCGATTACCGCTGTAACGGGCACGCCGTGCGCTTGGTGAAGGACGTGGAATAAGAAAGAATGTGTACACAGAAGTACACAGAAGGGACGGTTCCTTTTGTGTACTTCTGTGTACAATAATTTGCAAACATATTATTCATTAACAAATTAAAAATCAAAAAGGAAATGAACAAAAAAGATTATCAGAAACCGACGATGAAGGTCGTCAAGTTACAACACACCGGGATGCTCATGGTGAGCGGCGGCGACAATGTGGGTGCCACAATGAATGACACGTTTGAAGAGGAGGAAATCTAATGCCCCGCAGCGATTCGAGTATTAACAACAAAAACAGAAGAAGAACAATGAAAACAAAGAATATCTTCAAGATGCTGGCAATGGCCCTGCTGATGCCAGCCATGCTGCTGACCACCGCTTGCAGCAGCGACGACGACGCTATCGTTAACAACGAACCGACCGCTAAGAAAGGCTACACCATTCCCGTAACCGTCAACGTAACCCGCGAGGGCGACGAGGCAGCCAATAGCCGCATTACCCGCGCCACGTATAACGAATCGACCATGAAACTCTCCTTCAGCTCGGGCGACAAGTTGTTTGTGTGGGGTAATGATACCAGGGTTGACGGAGGAGCAGGTTACTTTGCGGGCACGCTGGATTATGTGCCTGCGTCAGGACAATTCACCGGCATCATTACTACCCAGAAAGTGTACACTGGCACTGCCGACGCACTTTTCACGGCGACCAGCTCGAGCGGTGAATATCTCACAGCCGACTTGCTGCCTGCCGACCACGAAGACTATCGTTTTATCTATATTCAAACAACTGGTGGTAACGGTTATGACGATGTTCTTAATACTGCTAGTGCCAAAGCTTTTGCCACCTCGAAGGCTACGGCTGTAGAGCAGTTCAGCTTAGAGGAAGCATCTACATATTCCAGCGGTTTTGCCCTTCACCCTCTTAATGCCATTCTAAACTTCACCATCAGCGGACTGACACCCAGCACTGAGGTCACAGCAACATTAACAAATGGAGGTTCACTTACGATTAGTGGAGATGTAACAACTAATGCTTCTGGCGAAGCGTCATTTGCTATGGCTGTAAGTCGTGGTACTAATTTGAATTCTCTCTCCCTGACAGTGGGCGGAAATGATTACACCCTCTTGAGAAGCAGTAAAACGCTCGAAGCAGGTCATGTGTATAATATCAACAGACCCCTCACTTACCCCATCGCCCTCAGTTCTGTGACAAGTGCCTATGTCGGCAGCGTCATCACTACCGACGGCAATGTATATGCTACGGTATCCGATGCGACCGCCGCCAGCAAGACCGCAGTGGCCATGATAACCTATGTGGGTGCAGCCGGCAGTGCCGATGCCAGCAGCGCATCGTATAAGGGTCTTGCCCTGGCGTTGACGGACGCATTGGTCAATGCCGGTAACCTTGATGATCGCGATAACTATTTTGAGTGGTGTACTATTAATGGTGGTCAATGTCTGCCCAAATGGTATGATAATAACGAGACGACTGACATGGCAGGCATTGCCAATACCGATGCGCTTGTAAATCATGGTTCGCATACCCATGATGCAGCCACTAAAGCAAGAAGCTACAACAGTGGTACTCATCCCACGGGTACAAGTGAATGGTTCTTGCCGAGCGCCGGTCAGTTGGATAAGATGATTACCACTGCAGGAAGCTATACCGCTCTGCGCGACGGATTCAGCAGTGTCGGGGGCACGGATATTATGGCGCGTCGCTATTGGACATCCACGGAGTGTGCTGGCAGCGCGTGGATATTCTACTTCTTCAACGAAACTGGCTACTTTGCTAACACTACTAAGACCGGCACCAACCGTGTCCGTCCCTGCCTCGCTTTCTAATCTGTTAGGTAACGTATAAGCGACAAAAGTGAAATACTAATGAGGTCGGAGAAAGTAATCAAATTCTCCGACCTCATAGATTTTCCTTAAATAATTAGGTGAATTCTTTTCTATACATCAAAGACACCAACCCATTTCTGAGTCGGTGCCTTCGTTCTGTTCTAGTGAAGCGGACGGGTAGGAAAGAGTCTATCCACTTTGACCTCCGGTCTAGTCTGCTCACACTCGGTAGAGCTCAAGCGAGCTTGGCTCTCCTCTCGCTTACTCGCATCCTTCCTCTTTCCACCTTTCAAGTTTCAACTTTCAAGTTTCACCTTACATGCATTCCATGCAGGAGGTCGTTCCCAGCGCCGTCAGCGCTGCTGTCAGTATCGATACGATGATCTGAATAACTGTCTTCCAAGTTTCTTTTTTCATAGCTTATTAATATTAATGGTTATTGTTAGAAGTAAGAGGGCCTCAGCCGTCAGACCTCAGCCCTCGTACTTCGTTTAATTGTACCCATCGCCGTTGTCACCACCACCTCCGGTGTTGTCACCATTCGTGGGATTCGAGGGATTCGTGTTTGAGTTGTCGCCACCGTTCTGGGTGCCTCCGTTCTCCGTAGATCCGTTGTTCCCAGATTCCGTAGAACCGTTCTCCTCGGGGTCTTCCACCTCGCCAGAGGTTGAGGTCACACGCTTCACTTCCTTGCCGTTGCGGTCGATGCAGGAAATCTGGATGGCGGTGTTGGCCAGCTCGTCCTTCAGATCCACGCTGGGGGTGAAGATGATGCGACGGCTTGAGATCAGACTGGTCTTCACGTCGTTGACGTTCTCCACAGCCTTGCTTCGCAGTCCGAAGCGCATGCTTCCCAGTCCGGGCAGAGCCACTGAGTGGCCTTCCGTAGCCCATGCCTTGATTACCTCGCCGGCTGCATCCCAGCAAGCCTTCATCACGCCCTGACTCACGCCGCTGCGAAGGGCAGCCTCCTTGATGACCTTAGCCTGGGTCAGCGTAGAGTACATCTCAGGCTTCATCACATAGCGGTACTTGCCCGCCGATTCCTTGTCAAACTTCAGCAGTCTTTCCACTGCCTTTACCTTAAGTGCCATAATTGTTATAAATTTTAAGGGTTGTAAAAATTTTTCCTCTTCCTTAAAACCTATTCCTTGCTTCCTTAGAAATGCGCTTTGCCTATGAAAAACTTGCTCCATGGTTAACAAAAATTTTCCCGTTGGCTATGCCGCAAATTTTAGTCGCTAATGTCATTGTTGCAACTATGTTGCAAAGGTACAAATTTTTCCTGAATTGTGCAAGAAAAACGGCAATTATTTTTCAAAAAAATGCAGGTTATAAACTTATAACTCCTGACACCTGACATCTTAATTCCAGCGTTTTACTTGAAACAGTAATTTTTATTATTATATATTATATATAATATATAATAATAAATTATATAATTATGATTCTCTCTACCCATACCTCTCTTCATCACCGTCCAAGGCATCCCATAACTTACGAAATGTATAAATGTCAGGAGTTATAAGTTATAACTTTATAACCTCCCATATTTCGCCATTCCAAGGAACAATCTGTTAAAAAACCTTTCTTTTACACATATAATAAGGTGATTTTTCTTTCTTAAAGAAACTTTTTCGCAGGAAATTCGTATCTTTGCAGCATATTAATAACTTAAGGCATCATGTATAGCAAACATAACACAACGGTAAAGGGTCAAAAATTACCCCCCCCCATTAACGTATGTTAACATAAATTCTTCGTCTACCAGTAAGGCTACCCCCTACGCCCTGCTGCACACGGCTTATACCCGTGTCGGCAGGGCTCTTTTATGTCTATGCCTCGCCGCGCTGCCCCTCTTTATGGGTAGTTGCAGCCAGGACGATGCTGATGTAGCGCCCCTGACGCCGATGCACCAGATGTACAACGAGAGTGCCAATCTGACGAAGGTGCAAATGGATAGCATCTCTAACTTCTGCACCAAGTTCAGCGGCTACATCAATCAGCACCCCCAGAGCCAACAGGACGAATATTTCGACCCCACCATTCAGAACATCCGCGCCGCTGCCGCCCTGCATGGCTACGACATCAAGGTAACTACTGTCACCACCGGCATCACCATTAACGATGAATGGGATGGCGAAATCTTTATCACATTCTAACCTTGAGGGAGGAGCTATCGATGTTCACTTTACGCAAAAAGAACAAGTTCTACCATCAAGACCGCATCGCCATGCGCCTTGCGGCCCGCTCCGGCTTGACCTACGAATACAAGTTGGCACGCCGCCACCGCCTCAGTCCCATCGAGGCCCTGGAGGATTGGGATATGCTCTACCCAGAAGACTATAAGTTGTTTGAAGAATAAAGTAAGAGATATGGCAAATAAGGTTGTAGAGGCATACGATGAAGGAAGAATAGCAGAAGCGATGACAACGGAGCTGTCTATCAGGACTGCTATCTCTACCCTTAATGCCCTATATGAGCATAGCATTCACCAAAGGCGATTCTATAAGGATTTGAGTCCCATCTTTGGCGACGATTATGTCTTTTCAATGAAAGACCTGCGTATCTCAACAAAGGTAGATGACCCCTGCATTTTGTACAGAAATATCGACAAAACTCCAGAAGTCATTTACTATGTCTGCATCACGACAATTGTACTATCTGTCTTAACCAAAGCCATCCAGACAAAGCAAATCAAACACAGAAGATATAAGCTTATAGCAAGGAAATATCTTAGTGAAAGATTCATGGAGGATGTTATCCAAGAGCAGGAGAAAAGAAAAGAGGCTAACGCTGCCAAACCTACGGTTTCTAAAACTTTGGCTAAGAGTGAGACCGAGAGAATACATCCCCACCCAAAGCAGGTTGAGAAGAAGAAAGCAAAACCCAAGAGTACTAAGGGGCACAGGCCTTGGGTACACATCATATACACCCCCATGGGGAATAAACGATAATAAATAAAAATAAGATACAATGGCAAAGAAAGAAAATACGACCTCGATAGGATTTGAGGAAATCATCTGGAGAGCAGCAGACAAACTGCGTGGTAACCTGAGCGCATCAGAATATGAAGGTGTAGTGCTTGGATTGATATTCCTGAAGTATATCAGCGATAAGTTTGAGGCAAAGTATAACGAACTGAAGGAGGATGAATATGCTGACCCTGAAGATAAAGACGAATATGAAGGTGCTGAAGAAGGACGTATTTTCTTCGTTCCGCAAGGTGCTCGTTGGAGTGATATTCTTCAGAAGGCACATACTCCTGAGATAGGAAAAACGATAGACGATGCCCTTTTGTTGATTGAGAAAGAAAATCCTACATTGAAAGGTATTCTTCCCAATAACTATAACCGTCCAGAACTGGATAAGCGTAGATTAGGTGATGTGGTTGACCTATTCTCAAACATCAAGATGCATTCTTCTGCTGATGAAAAAGATTTGTTAGGCAGAGTCTATGAATACTGCTTGCAGAAATTTGCCTCTATGGAAGGTAAGAATGCAGGAGAATTCTATACACCAAGTTGCATTGTCCGCACAATAGTTGAAATTATCAAGCCCTTCAAAGGACGTGTTTACGACCCTTGCTGTGGTTCTGGCGGTATGTTTGTACAGAGTGCTAAGTTTATAGATCAGCATCAGAAAGAACTCCGTGATATCAGCGTTTATGGACAAGAAGCCAACAGCAGCACTTGGAAGATGGCCCACATGAATGTTGCCATTCGTGGAATGGAAGCAAACTTAGGACAAACATACGCAGACACTTTCTTTGATGACCAGCATCCCACATTGAAGGCAGATTTCATCATGGCTAACCCACCGTTTAATCTCAGCGACTGGGGTGCAGACAAGTTGGCTAATGATGTACGTTGGAAATTTGGAATGCCTCCAGCAGGCAACGCCAACTTTGCTTGGATGCAGCACATGATACACCACCTGTCACCTACAGGCCGCATAGGTCTGGTGCTTGCCAATGGTGCCCTTAGTTCACAAACAGGCGGTGAAGGAGTTATTCGTCAGCGAATAGTGGAGAATGATCTTGTAGAAGGCATTATTGCTTTACCTTCGCAATTATTCTACAGTACAGGTATTCCCGTATCGCTTTGGTTCCTATCACGCAAGAAACAACAACCAGGCAAGGTGCTCTTTATAGATGCTCGTAACATGGGTACTATGGTGACTCGTGCTGTCCGTGAACTGATGCAAGAAGACATCTCGAAGATTGCCGACACCTTTGAGAGTTTCCGTAATGGTATTCTTGAAGATGAAAAAGGTTTCTGCGCAGTAAAGACATTAGACGATATTGCTTCACAAGATTTCATCCTAACTCCAGGCCGCTATGTAGGCATTGCTGAGCAAGAAGATGATGGCGAGCCATTTGATGAGAAGATGGAGCGCCTAACAAAGGAGCTGGGTGCGTTGTTTGAAGAAGGGCGTTATTTAGAAGAAAAGGTAAATAACAACCTGAAGTCTATTGGATTTAATATTCACATACCTACGTTCCAAGAAGAACAGGAAAGCCTATTGAGAAATATACTCAGGGAATGTGACAAGTTTTCTGATAGGGCTTTACGCCGTATATGTGAATGTGCAATTGAGGATCTGAACAAATTTGAGAAAGAATCTGGCATTGCCTTCTTTGCTGATGATAATCCCCAGCATCTTACTTTCTTCGACAAACTAAGTTTAGAAGCAATAGGTAGTGCGTACACTTATGATGAAATACATCCCGGACTTGAAGAACATATTTTGTCTGCCCTAAAAACCGAATATGAGAAGGCTACTGCTGAAGAAAAGTTCTTTATTCGTTACTCTGATTATTACGAGGAGAAAGATGTTCTCGTGAAAGTTCAGAATATATTCTACCAGATGTTGGATGAACATTATTCATCAGAGGAAATGGAATCTTATCACCGATAAATAAATTCTCATTTATGGAAGAGTGGAAAGAATATAGATTGGGGGAGTTGGTTGAACTCAAAAACGGAATTGCTTTTAAAAGTGGCGAATTCGTGGTAAGCGGTATTCCTGTTATAAAAATAAAGAATGTTAAACCCAACCGAATCCTTCTTGATGATTTGAGCTACATTTCTGAAGAATCTGCACAGAATAAAAAATGCTTTGACCTCCTTCCTTCGGATATATTGATTACAATGACTGGAAACAGGAAAGACGGAGGAGCAGATAGTTGGGTAGGAAAAGTTGCGCTATTTAACCAAAATGGCAGATATATGTTAAATCAAAGAGTAAGTGCTATAAGAGTTAAGAGAAAAGATGTTGTTGACTATCATTTCTTAGCATATCTCCTATCTTGTTGGGATGCACAATTATATTTTGTAAACCATTCAAACAGTTCTGGTGGACAGGCAAACATTTCCCCTGATGTGGTTTATGATTACAATATTACACTACCGCCACTGTCAACCCAGAATCAAATAGCTGCCATTCTATCATCCCTTGATGATAAGATTGAGGAAAATCGAAAGATAAACGAGAATTTGGATCAGCAGGCGCAGACTTTGTTTAAGTCTTGGTTCGTAGATTTTGAGCCCTTCAAAAATGGAGAGTTTGTGGAGTCAGAATTGGGAATGATCCCTAAAGGGTGGAGAGTGGGAAGTCTTTTTGATGTTGCTGAAATTTTTGATAAAAAAAGAAAACCACTATCTGGCAAAGAGAGGGAAAATATGGATAAAATATATCCATACTATGGTGCCACATCTTGTATGGATTATGTCGATAATTATCTGTTTGATGGTATATATACTTTAATTGGTGAAGACGGCAGTGTTGCAAAAGAGAACGGCTTCCCATACATGCAATATGTTTGGGGTAAATTCTGGGTTAACAATCATGCACATATTTTGCAAGGTAAAAATGGATTTAGTACGGAAATGATTCATGTCTTTCTATCAATGACAAATATCCAACATCTTGTCACAGGTGCTGTTCAGGCAAAGTTAAGTCAAGCGAATATGCAGAAAATCTCTTTACCAATACCGCCTAAAGACATTGTCGATAATATAAGACCGCGAATAAATGTAATGTACGAAAAAAAAAGAATTCTCGAACAAGAATCCCGTCGCCTTGCAGAGATTCGCGACACACTCCTTCCCAAACTGATGTCGGGAGAGTTAATAGTTAATGAAATAGACGATATTCTATGAGCAACGAAAATGATAAATACATAGAAGATAGCTACGAGCAGACTCTTATCCATCTTTTTACTGAAAGATTAGGATATGAATATGAGTGTGGCTATGATGTTGAACGTGATTATCGCGAGCCTTTTCATCGTGATGACTTGGAGAAATCGATTAAGTGGCTTAACCCTCAGCTATCCCCAAATGTTATTGATGAAGCTATCAGGATGCTTACCAGCAATAATGATGGTGGATATGTGCAGCGTAACGAAACATTCACTGAATGGTTGCAAGATGGAATAAATGTACCTCACGTTGTAGAAGGGCGTGAGGTAACGGATACCGTCTATCTGATGGATTATGAACATCCTGATGCAAACACTTGGAAGATAGTAAATCAATGGCGCGTAGAGGATATAGAACCCATCCGCTGCGATATAGTGGTAATGGTGAATGGATTACCCTTAGTGGTAATAGAGTTGAAGTCACCATCTAATGAAGATGTAGAAGAGGATGATGCCTACAATCAACTGCAAAAATATATGCAGAAATGTCCTTCGCTATTCGCCTATAACGCTTTCTGCGTTACAAGTGATATGCTGACAACAAAGGCAGGAACTATCACTGCACCAGAGAAACGCTTCATGGAATGGAAGACAAAAGATGGAGCAAATGAGAGCACAGCAGTTGCAGACTACGAAACATTCTTTGAGGGTATATTTGGTCACAAGCGAATGTGTGACCTCATCAAGAATTATATCTGCTTTGACCACAAGGACGGTAAGACAGCCAAGATAATGTCTGCCTATCATCAATACTTTGCGGTCAACAAGGCTGTTGCCAGAACACATAAAGCACAAGAGAGTGACGGAAAGATAGGAGTTTTCTGGCACACTCAGGGAAGCGGTAAGAGTCTCTCGATGGTGTTCTATGCTCACAAACTGATACAGGAGTTTCCAACATGTACCATCATGGTAGTAACTGACCGAAACGACTTAGACCTGCAACTTTATGAACAATTTTGTGGTTGCGAGAAGTTCTTGCGAATGTCACCACAACGTGTAGGCTATGCCTTAAACGAAAACGGCAAGCTGGTTGCAGCAGAAGGTGGCGGAAACCTTGATTTGAAAAACAAACTCACAGATTTACAAACTGGTGGTTTAATATTTACCACTATTCAGAAGTTTAGAGAAGGAACAGGATTATTGAGTGACAGAAAGAATATCATTGTTATAACAGACGAAGCGCATCGTTCTCAATATGGTGATGAACACTTTGACAATAAAGCACAGAAGACGAAGAAGGGTTTTGCCTTGATTATGCGTGAGGCTTTGCCTCATGCAATGTTTATCGGCTTCACAGGCACACCTATTTCAGAAAGAGACAGAGATACCGAAGAAGTATTTGGTGATTACATTGATGTCTATGATATGACTCAGGCAGTTGCTGATGGAGCAACACGTCCTGTATATTATGAAAGTAGAGTTATCAAGCTAAACCTTGATGATGATACGTTAAAGCAACTCGACATAGAGTTTGACAAATTAGCTGAGGAAGGAGCCACGCCAGAACAAATAGAAGATGCAAAGCGTACAAATAGTGGTATTCGTGGCATATTGAACAACGACAAAACAATAGAAAGCCTTTGCAAAGATATTGTTACTCACTATGAAGAAAACCGCCAACATATAACTACTGGTAAGGCGATGATAGTTGCTCTTGACAAAGAGGCTGCTGTGAAGATATATCGCCAGATATTGAAGCTGCGTCCTTCATGGAAAGATATGATGCATGTTGTTGTAAGCAGCAGCAACAAAGATAATCCCGACTGGGCTGACGTTATCAGGCCCAAGAAGGAGGACGGTGTGCATTACTGGACAGACAAAGAGTTTGCTACGCTATTCAAAGACGATAACAGTCCAATGAAGATAGCTATTGTTGTTGATATGTGGCTGACAGGATTTGATGTACCATCTTTGGCAACGATGTATGTCTATAAACCGATGAAAGGACACAACCTGATGCAAGCTATAGCGCGAGTGAATCGAGTTTTCCCAGAGAAAGAAGGTGGTTTGATTATTGACTATGTGGGTATTGCAAGCGCCTTAAAACAGGCAATGCAAGATTATACCAATCGTGACCGCCAGCGTTTTGGAAATCCAGACATCCGTGAGGCAGCCTTGAATAAGTTTAAGGAGAAGTTGGAAATATGTCAGGATTTAATGCACGGATACGATTATCAGAAATTCATAAATGGTACAGATGCAGAACGAGGCTCAATAATCACAGGAGGTGTTAACTTCATGTTGTCACCTATTATGGAGCAGAAACGAAAAGACTTTTTAAAAGAAAGCCAGTTACTGCATAATGCGATGACGCTGTGTCGTTCACTCTTAGCTTCAGAGCAGAAGAGAGAGGTAGCTTTTATGGATGCTGTAAGAACTCTGTTGGTGCGCTATACACAGAAAGGCAAGATTAGCAAGAAGGAAATCAATGAGCGCATTTCCACTTTGTTAGAGCAGAGTATTCAGAGTGATGGTGTAATCAACTTGTTTGCGGATGAGAGAGAATTCTCCCTGTTTGATGAGGGATTTATTAAGGAAATCCGCAATATGAAGGAAAGGAATATTGCTGTTCAGTTATTGGAGAAACTGCTGAAAGAGCGTATCAGGAACTATGAACATATAAATGTTGTTCAGAGTCAGCGATTCAGTGACCTAATGAATAATGCATTATCCAATTATCTGAAAGGAATGCTAACTAACGAAGAAGTGATAGAAGAACTCTTGAAGATGGCACAAGCTATCAAACAGAATGAAGAGGAAGGTAATGCACTTGGATTGACAGCAGAAGAAAAGGCGTTCTATGATGCTCTTTCTTCACCAGAAGGCATTAAAGAAGCATACAGCAGTGAGCAGTTTAAAGCGCTAACAGTAGCCCTGACTGAGCAATTGCGTAAGAATCGTACAATAGATTGGAATAAGAAAAAATCTGCTCAAGCATCTATGCGCAGAATCATTAAACGTCTGTTACGAGAATATCATTATCCACCAGAGGGTTATGAGAAAGCATTAGCAACCGTAATGCAGCAATGTGAAAGGTGGGCTGAGGATGAAAGTCATTTAGCATAAGAGAAGTATGTGCAGACCGTTGAAGGACATAGTAGCAGAACTGGAAGCTGAATACAAAGAATCTGAGTTGTTGTACGACTTGGAAGATCGCCGTCGTATAATTGCAGATTTTGATAAAGATATGGATTACATGTTCGTGCGCTTGAAGCAGTTCGAAGAGGATGTTAAGTTTGTCTTGGAGCATAAAATGAATGTAAATGTCATCTGCCGAATAACTCTTAACCTCACCCTAATCCTGCAGCAAATGTGCAAGTCTGTGACAGATTATTATTATGCGATGGAAAAGTATTTGATGGATGAACGCTATGAAAAAAATCATGATTATTGGTCGCGTTTTATAGAATGTAGTCAGAGAATACAAAAGTTGTCAAATAGTCTTCAAGAAAGCAATATTTTCGGAGTAGAAATGCCTGATGAGGCTATGACAATCGCAAATATGTACTATGAAGAAGGTAACATAGATTATACAAAAAAGAATTCTCCTACAGGTACGATATTTATTAATGAAATAGAAGTTGAAAAAATGAATGGCGCCGAGCTTCTAATTTGCATTTGGAAGTTGATGGATGATTTCAGGGGCAGTCTTAGTAAATTGAAGAATATCTCTTATAGTCAAGACACATCATCATTGCCAGACATCTATAATCGTAATTATTTGCTCTATGCAAAAAACTATTGGCCAGCACACGCAGAACATTTCCGCTCACATATTGAGCGAAAGAGGTTGAGAGGTCGTGTAGAAATTAACGGGCTTGAACGTTTGAGAGATGAAGCAGCTCATGAGTTTGAATATAAAACTCCCTCTGGGAAGATTTGGCGTGATTATTCTGAAGATATAGGTCAGCTGGGTGTTCAAATGAAGGAGCAAAAACTGGATGAAGAACAATGGAAATACTTCTTTAAAACAATTTTTGAATTAGATGAGTATGACCGTTGGATAGAAGAGTTGCGAAACCCGCCAGAATCAGACGAGGACAAGCAGAAGAGAGAGAGGCTATTAAAAACGAATAAGGTGTTTAATTTGGAGCCCTCTAAATCAAAATATAAAGTAGATATCCTTCTTCTCTATTATTTTATAAAAGACCGATTCATTACAGAGAAGATGTTTATCTATGAATGGTATGCTTTGTATTATATCCTCAGAAAGGTTGGTGTCCTCACGAATTGTACAACGGAGGATTTTGTGAAGCAGATGAATGATGAGGAATGGTTCGCTAACGTTGATAAGAAGTGTAGCGCCAATGAAATCAATACCTATGGTTTTTTAACCGACAAGTCACCTGATATCTGGGATGTGAAGTTTAAGCCAACAGGAAATAGAGCCTCTAAAAACTCCATTGACAACATTTACAGAAAGTATTCAGACTTAGAAGATACCATCGACGAAATCTACAAAAAAGAGTAGATTTTCAGTACGTTTTTCAGTATTCTTCAGTAAGGATTAGCATTCTTCAGTACCGCACTTGCGACTGAGGGATGCTTTCATTTTATATATCTAAATTTGCACTGTCGAAAGTTCGAAAGGACAACCGACAGTGCTCTTTGAAATGTTTACATACACAACTTCCAAACGCATACGCGCCACACGCACATGCACCCATACGCACGTACATTCTAATAAAAATAAAGGAATATGACTACCGAAGAGAAAAGGATGATGCAGCCCGCGCAGGAATACATACGCAAGCTGCAACAGAAACGTAATGCGGGCACTGAGGACTGTATGCTCTCCAGCGACTTGGGGAGGGATATGGGAATCACCGCCCTGGATCTGCACCACTATCTGATAGATGTGGGGTTCCTCTTTCGTGAGCGTTCAACTTACGAACTGAAGCTTTGCAAGGAATATGCAGGGCTTGGATATGCAAAGACTCGAAGCCACTTCCGCTACAACTCGAAGGGCGACCTCATTGAGACGCGCTTCCCTGTGTGGACTAAGAAGGGGCAAGAGTTCATTAAAAACTTGATTCAAGGAAATCGACATAAGGAAAAGGCAAGGAATTTAAAAACAACAAAAGCAATATGAAGAAAGACAAGAAAATGATGGCAATGTACCATCGTGTGAATGCGATTATGACTAAGAGTGACGATCTGAGCCGCAAGCTGTCGCTGAAGATAGTGGAGGAATGCACTGGTGAGGAATCGGCAATGGTGGCGCTGTATGCGCTGGCTAAGACGGTGTTCGACGTGGTGGACGCTCAGACGGCAGCAGGTCATAAGGACGCAATGGAAAAGTTCATAACCCTGCTGGAGGCTGAAATCCAAGCTAAGGTGATGATGGAGAGTTTGAAGAAGTAAGAAAGAAGATTAAGGATAAGGTTTTTAAATTCAAAAAGCTGTTTAAAAGAATGGAAGCAACAGTAAGAATTTTGAATCAGTCGGGTCTGATTACACGTCAGTACACCGACAAGAAAACGGGCGAGCAGAAGGTTATCAACTCTGTGATGCTCAAGTTGACGGACGGAACGGATTCTTTCCTCGGAGAGATTACCGGCGAGAGGGCTGTGAATTGTCCTAAGTTCGACCCCCAGCACCAGTACAAGGTGCAGTGCTCTATGGTGGTTCGTGAGTGGAACTCGCAGCAGACCGGCGAGGCTATGCAGGCTACTACGATTTACGTGGATAAGATCGGGATGGTATGACTTTAGAGTATCTTGAGATTATGGAAGACGTTAAGAAGACCCAGGAGATGGCAGAGCAGACCTCTGCCACTCCTTCTACGACTCGTAGGAAGTTGCAGAAGTCGTTTAAGTCGAACACCCGTATCTATGATGACGGTTCGATTGAGGTTGACCCACAGGCTCAGGGAGAGCCGTCACAAAAAGACGTGAAGAAGGTGGGTAAGTCGAAGCGGTATATTACATCGGGTAAGAATCCGCTGACTTGCATTGAGTTGAAGTGTCCCGACAACGTGCCTGACAAGGCGGCTTTCTTTCACAAGGAGCTGGCTAAGTTGACTAAGGACATGGAGATTGAGGAGCCGCAGATGCCGGAGGGTGAGTTCCTGCTGAACGAAACCAACGTGAAGGTGAAATTTGCGGCAAAAGAACAGAAAGTGGTGGCGTGGCTCACCTTCGAGGCTAAAGGACTGATAGACGTAAGGAGAGATATGTACACTCTAATAAGTAAGATAGACAAATGTTTAGCTTTCAACGAAGCTTCGGTTTGCCAACTGAAGTAGTGACGCAACAATTGCTTTACCAGTTGGTAGGCAGCCCACAGACTCGTTGGCTCACCCAGGAACACCGCAGATGGAGGGACGCCATGCCCTCCATCGTTGCGGATTCTGCCTTGCAGGAGGAGTGGGCCAAGGATGAAGAGTTTCAGAAGTTTTGCATCAACGAGCCGGCACGTCTGCGTAAGCAGAAGGACGGCAAGAAGAAGGCCGAGGCTTTCGAGGCCCTGCCTTTGGTGAAGAAGATGCAGACCTACTGCGACTCGCTGAAGAAGAGTCTGCCGTTTGTGATTTTCATTGCCACATACGCCGAGACTCCTTCTACGAAGGGTCAGAAGAGGGGGGCTTGGAGGAAACAGGCGGCATGCCAGTTGAATGGACTCTGTGTGATAGACTTTGACCACATCGAGGGCGATGTCCGCAAGGTGTGGCAAGAGGCATACGAGAAGCTGTCCGACGAGGATAAGCGTCGTATTCTCTTTGTGTTCGTAACTCCTTCGGGGCATGGATTGAAGGTGATTTTCATAGCTGATGTGAAAGGCAACCTGATCGATAATCAAAAGGAGTTTTCCCTGAAACTGGGACTTAACCCCGATGAATCTTGCAAAGATGCCAGCAGGGGTGCGTTCCTGACTACGAGTGACGATATTTTATTTATTGACAACGAAAGACTGTTTACGTATGAGAATGAAGAATTTGGTAAGAAGTATAATGAACAATACCATCATGGTAAGTCTCAGCCTACTCTTAACTTTGCTGAGAATAGTACTGGTAATACTCATCTGGCCGCTGTTCAAGGTGCTGGAGAAAACCAACCTGCTGTATCAGGAGGCGATGGAGAGAACCTGCGAAATGCTGAGTCTATGATGTATAACGGCGTGCCATACGCCAAAATCATCGAGGCTTGGATGGAGGGCAGGAACCTCACTAATCATCGGCACGATACGCTGGTAGAGCTGTCGGATCATTTGAGGTATCTTATTGGGAAAAACCCTACCAAGATTACCGAGGTGGTGATGACGTTGCCCTGGGTGCAAGACCTTGCTGCCGAGGGAGAGGATGTGGCTGGTACCGTGAGTTCGATTATGGGCTGGCGGTACAAGCAGAAGAAGCCCGACGAGGTGATGGAGGCTTTGAGGAAAGCAGGGGCGGAAACGCAAGACGCTTCTCTAAACTCTCAACCCTCAACTCTCAACTCTCAGAATGACAACGACGTTTACGCTGTGCTGCCTTTGGAGGAATGGGCAAAAGAGCTGCTGGAGATGGCAGAGTATTACCCTTGCATGAAAGAGTTGTTCCTGAATGTTCATCCTCATAAGCTGGCGGCGGTGTGGTTCTCCAGTGCGGCATTGTTCGGGACGCTGATGACGAGGGCGTTTTACCATTTTTGGTATGAGCCTGAGTTGGTACGTAGGTTGAACTACTGCATCTTCATCATTGGTGACCCGGGTGCCGGTAAGAACATTGTGGAGAAATTCTACAAAAAGATTGCCGACCCGATGATTCAGGCTGACCAGTGTCTGATTGATGCCGTGAACCGCTACAAGGAGGGCCGTACAGAGCGTACCACTTCTACCAAGGCACAGAAAGGTGAGGCTTTGAAAAGGCCTGTAGTGGGCATCAGAGTGCATCCAGCCCGTACCGCTACTGGTGAGTTTATCCGCCACATGAATGCGGCTATCGAGTCGGTTCAGGGCCAGCCTATGAACCTGCACATGTTCTCGTTCGATGCGGAGCTAGATAACGTCACCAAGCAGAATAAGGGCGGCGACTGGAAGGACCGCGAAATCCTTGAGTTGAAGGCTTTCCACAACGAGCAGGACGGACAGATGTATGCCAATCAGGAGTCTGTTACAGGTATGTTCAACGTTTTCTGGAACTTCATCTACACGGGTACGCCCTACGCCCTGCACAGGAAGGTGAACCAAAGGAATTTCGGTACGGGTATGAGCACCCGACTGGCTGTCATCCCATTGCCCGACAAGGGTATGGCGAAGCGACATCAGCAGGTAGATCCCGATGCCAACGAGACGCTGAAGACGTGGGCTTACCGCCTGGATAAGGTGGAGGGTGAATTGCCAATAGAACCGCTAAATGACGAGACCTATGAGTGGCAGACAAGCCACCTGGAGATTGCTGAGTTTAACGGCGATAAGGCAGACAGAACGCTGCTGAAGCGTATTCCGTACTATGGAATTGGCATCTCTCTACCGTTTATCCTGATGCGTCATTGGGATGAGTGGCAGGAGAAGAAGACGCTGACAATGGATGAACGCGACAAGCGGCTCTGTAGGCTGGCTATGGAGATACAGTACAAGTGCCAGCAGTTCTTCTTCGGCGAGATGGCTTTCAACTACTTTGCCGACCAGAACAAGGAGTTCGTGGTAAGGAAGCGCAGTACCCGCTATAACGAGTGTTTCCGTAAGTTGCCTGATGAGTTCAAGACGCAGCAGTTCGTGGACTGCTTCGGAACTTCGCAGCCAACGGCATGGAAGGCCATCAACCGCTTTGTCAGCGAGGGCATCGTCGAGAAAGTGAAGTACGGTCTCTATCGTAAATTGGTGCAGGAGTTGCCATAACTTATAAAGTTATAACTCCTGACACCTGACATCCTAATAGTTTAAAGTTTAAGGTTTAAAGTTTAAAGTTATGTTACCAAGAGGATTTAGAAATTGTAATCCACTGAATATCCGGAGAAGTAAGGATCAGTGGAAAGGTCTCGCAGAGGTGCAGACAGACCGCGCCTTTTGCCAGTTCAAATCATTAGAGTATGGTTGGCGTGCCGCCTTCCATCTGCTGACGCGGACTTACTATCACAAGTACCGTCTCTATACCATCAGAGGCATCGTGAGTCGATGGGCACCCGAAGCAGACCATAACGATACGGCGGCGTATATCGCCAATGTGTCGAAGCTCACCGGCATCGGTCCTGACGAGCCACTCGGCATACCGTCGGAGAGTCCCGCCCGCTGGATGATGCTTGGCGCCGCTATGGCGGTGCAGGAGAACGGCACCAACGTCTTCGACTATTTCGCCATGCTCCGTGGATGGGAGATGAGAGATGAGAGGTGAGAGGTGAAAGGTGAAGGGAGATTAGTAATTAGTAATTGAAAAGGCGGGCCCAACTGATGTTGAGTCCGCCTTAGTTTTATCGTGGGGAAAAATTACTTCAGCATAATCTTTTTCACGGTTCCATCGGGTAAAATGACGATGTTAAGACCCTTCTGCATAGCCTGGCGAGGCTGTCCGTTAGGAGCAAAGATGCCAACAGGACGCGTGGGTGTGGCTGTGAGATTGTTGATGCCCTGCGTGCCGGTGGGGATGACGCGGCAATGCAGCAGCAGGAACTCACTGAAGCCCGTACCGTTGTTGATGAAACTGATGATATGCTTGCCGGAAGTGGTGACCTCGAAGGGCAGCTCGACGAGGGTTGCCGAAGAGAGGTTAGCCGAGCTGGAGCCATTGGCATTAGGCTTGGCCTGGAGGAAGTCGGTGGCGGCGAGCACACTGCCCGAGGCATTGAGGATGCGACCTTTATACTCTGGCGTGCCCTTCCACGCTGCCATAGCGAACTGCAGCTTATAGGTGCCGGGCTCGAGGTTGAGCGGATAGCTGGTCTGACGACCATACTCGGCCGACGTGGTGCGCCAGTAGAGACCCTTGCCCTGATAGCCGCCGAAGCCCGTCATGGTGCGAGAGCCGGAGCCGTAGGTGTTGGGATACTCGTGTACGTCGCTGCCGTCGGTGGTGCGCCATCCCTCTGGCATAGCGCCGTTGACCACGTTGGTGAAGTCGAGCACATAAGCGGATGAGTTGTCGGCAAACACAGGCTGGATGGTGACGTTAGAATCCCACATCTTAAAGGTGACCTGGGTGGCGCCCTTCTGCACGGAGATCTTCTTGCCCATGGTGTAATAGACGGAGTTGATGACCTGCAGCTCCTTGATGCCATAGCCCTCGTCGGGGGTGATGGTCAGGGTGACGGTCTGTCCCTCAGCGGCAGAGTCCACATCGGCTGTAACCTTGCCGTTGACCGCATCGCGGATGGCGATATGGTACTTGCTGGCCGGCGTGCCCACGGGCTCGTAGATGATCTGGTCGACATACATGTTGATGCCGCCGGTGTTGGTGAGACGGAGGTCGTTGGTACCTGCATTCAGCGAGGCCTGGAACACAGCTTTCTTCCAGGTGTTCTTGCTGGCGCTCTCGATGGCTACGTTCTGGTTGGTGCCATTGACGGAGGCGCGGATATTGCCCGACTTCGACGTGCCGCAATAGCGGATGTAGATGTTATAGTCGCCTGCCTGAGCCAACTTCAGCTGATGGCGCAGCGAGGCTGAGGTGCTGGTGCCGGTCTGCACATAGCCCATACCGGCAAACTCCTGCATGTCGGAGGCAAACCAGCCTGAGTGGGTCAGCGCCACGCTCTGCACATTCTTATAGTCCATATTCTCGGCCTCAATGATGACACGTCCGGCATAGGCCTCAGGCTGCTTAGGCTGCTCAAGAGGCTGCGGTGCGATGGCTGCTTCGGCGGGATTAGAGCGGTCGTTGGCACCGGCACAGGCGATAGAGACATCGACGGGACCCATGTGCTTCACGCTGAGGGTGTAGAGATGGGTGGTCTCGTCGTAGGTCTCGGTAGCCGAAGCCGAATAGCCCTTGGCACCTGTGGTATGTTTCTTCAGGTCGTAGGTGGGCTTTGCCGTAGCACCCACGATAGAGATGATGTCGGTCTGGGCAGCGGTGGAGTCGCTACGGTAGTTGTTGAGATAGAAGTCGATATGATCGGCATACTCCTGGATATAGCCGCTGGACAGCTTGCCGTAGGTGAGCTTGAGCGTGTCGCAGGAGTTATACTGCAGGGGGATATCGGCAGAGGCCGTCTTCTTCTTATTCAGATAGGTGTATGGGGTGTAGGTGACCATACGGTTGCGATAGCGGTTGACGTAGAGGTCGCCAGTAGATACTTGCGGATATTGCTCGTTGAAATCGGCAGTTTTCTTAGTGATAGAGCTCCAGCGAGAGGTATAGTTGGACTTCTTCACCTGCACGGGAATAGTCTTGGCGATACTGTCGTAGAGGGAGATGACGATAGGAATGGTACCATAGCGTCCCGTCTTCTTGAAATAGCAGAAGTTGTCCATCCACTGTCCGTTGCCGCGATTGAACGGGTCGGTCTGCTTATACACACCGTCGTAGAGGTTGCCCCAGGCGGCATACTTCTCTTCATCGCCACCAGAGGTGACATTGTTGATAACCACAATCTTCTGTTTGGCCACCACCTCCTCACGGCTAGGAATATACATGGTGCCGTTGACTACCTGACGGAACATATCGAGCCAGATGCCCTTGAAGTTAGGATACATGCCCCAGTTGCGACGGGTGTAGCCATCGACGGTGGAGTTGTCGAGGTTCTGGAAGTCCTCGGTCCAGATAAGCTCAGGACCGTCCCATACGGCACCACCGTTGACGCAGGTCTGCTCCATCACCGTGCCGATGCCTGCAGCACCCGGGTATTTCTTGCCGTGATTATCGCCCAGGATGGCGCTGAGGGCACCGTTCCATCCACAGTTATCGTAGCGCACGCCGTAGTTGGTGGCCAGACCCGAGATGAAAGGACCGAAGGTAACACTCTCGTTGTTATAGAAGCACGAGCTGGTGGTGTACTTATAGAGCCAGAGGATGGCCTCAGGATACTGCTTACAGGCGTTGAGCAGGTCCTTGTTGCGCTTCATCATACCCATAGGGTTGAGCGGGTGGCTCCAGATATTACCGCAGAACGAGATGGTGAGCACGCCACCATACTGATGGTGCATGGGCACCAACTTGGCAAACAGGGCGATACGTGAAGCCTGTGTGCTGGAGCTCTCGTCGCCAGCCTCGTCGAATCCCCAGAACTGCTCGGCATAGTTCCAGCCGAGGAAGTTAGGATAGGTCTTGAAGAAATACTCGAAGGTCTCGAGGTCGTAGTCCTGGATATGGGTATGACCGCCTGATGCGGGCTGGCATGTGAACCACATATTATTATGCTGACACACCGTGGCCCACGACTCATAGGTGCGCACAGCACAGCGCGGCATGCGGTACATGTTGGCATCCTTGTCGTACTGGCACGACAGCGAGAGGTTCATACACACGAAAGGACGCAGGTCCTCGGGTATGAGGTCGATGATCTTCTGAGGATCGGCCGAGTTCCACACGTCGACATGTACCATCCACAGGGGGTGCTCATTGTCGATAGGACGGCGCTGCTGGGCCGTCAGTGTCTGGGCTGTTGCCAAAAGGAACAGCACGAGAAGCAGTTGTTGGATTACTTTTTTCATTGCTATGGATTTACAGAGTTTTTTTTCTATTTTTCGAAATAACGTGATAACGAAATAACGATTGAATTACTTGATGATCATCACGAAGCCACCGCGGGGCTGGCAGTTGAGCGAAGCAGGCTTCTTCTTCAGAGTAGTGATGTTCCAAGGCTCGCCATCGGCAAAGAGCTGGATCTGCTTGCCACTGACGAAGCTAAGAGGCAGCTGCAGGGTCTGGGCCTCATCCTTGCCGTTGATGCCAGCCACATACCAGGTAGTGCCACTGCGACGGGCAAGCACCACGCTCTCGCCAGGATAGCCAGAGACGAAGCGGGTCTCGTCCCAGGCGGCAGGCAGATTGCCCAAGAACTGCTGCACCTCCTTAGGCTGTGCCAGGAAGCTCTCAGGACGGTCGGCCAGATGCTGCAGGCCACTCTCGAAGAGCACCGTCAGCGCCAGCTCGTGACCATGTGAGGTGATATGCGGATGCTGCGAGTCGGAGAAGGCGCAGGGGGTATAGTCCATCGGACCGATGACATTGCGGGTGAAGGGCAGCGTGGCGTTGTGGCTGGCGGCCTGTTTGGTGAAAGTACCTACATTATTGTACCACTCGGCACCATAGACGCCTTCGGTAGAAAGCAGGTTAGGATAGGTGCGCTGCCAACCGCGGGGAATAGTGGCACCGTGGAAGTTGACCAGCAGATGATGTGCGGCGGCACTCTCCATCAGGTCGAGGCAGAAATCCATGTTCTTCAGGTTCTCGCCAGAGAAGAAGTCAATCTTCACGCCGGCCACACCTATCTTCTCGCACCAGGCAAACTCTTTCTCACGGTCCTCGGGTTTGTTGAGACGGAACTTCGGCGTGGGAGCGCCGTCAATCCAACCCACCGAGGAGTTGTACCAAATCATAGGTTTGATGCCCCTGTCGAGGGCATACTTCACAGCATCCTCAACGGTCTTGCCGTCCTTCATCGTATCCCACTCGGCATCAATAAGGACATAGGGCAACTTCAGGGCTACGGCGAGGTCGACATATTTCTGAATGATATTCATATCGTTAGAGCCGTGATTATAGGCCCAATAGACCCAAGACACCACACCCGGGTGAATCCAGTTGGTGTCGGCCAGCTGACAAGGCTCGCTGACATCGGTAATCAGCGTTGACTCCACCACATTGGCCAGACTGCCAATGATGGCCACACGCCAAGGGGTATGCCAGGCGCCTGATACCTTTGACTCGTTCTGGTCGGCAACCACACGATAGAGCTCACCCTCGTTGTAGAGACACGAAGCACTCTGCTGACGCTCGATATTAGCCTCGGAAATCAGCACAAACACGTTGTCGGCAGACTGGATGAGGGCAGGATAACCCCAACGGGTGTTCCAGCCATCGGCAGACTTCCACACACCGCTGAACGACTGGCCAGGCTTCGTCTTATACGACGTAGTCAGAGGATAGAAGCCCTCGGCACCATCGCCCCACTGCATGATCCAGCGGCGGGTGCCTTCGGCAATGCGATAGGTTGACAGCTCGCGAGGCAGGTCGCCAGTAATATTGGAGAACTCATAGCGGAAAGCCACACCATCGTTGTAGAGACGCAGCTTCATGACCTTGCCGTCGGCCACAACCCACTGATACTCATTGGCTTCGTTGGTGCAATGGCTGCGCTTGCCCGACAGCATCTGATAGTCGGACTGTACCTTGCCAACATAGGTGAAACGGGGTGTAGCAGCGCAACCCTCGATACCTATTTTAGGCATCTGCAAGGCCTCGCTACCATCGCGGCAGATAGTGATACCCTGCTGCTGGGTAGTTACAGACAGGTGACCATCGGGAGAAACCATTGTGTTGGTCTGACTTTTTTGTTGAGCCGACACTGACAATGAGATAAATGTCAATGCAAGCAGAAAAAATCTTTTTATTATCATTTTCGTAGTTTTACTTATAATTTGCGTGCAAAGATAGGAAAATAATTTCTATTAGCAAAGACGAACGTCGGAAATGTCACTTTTGTCCTATCAAAGGATAATTTCATCGCATCTATTCTATATGCCTAATTAACAAAATGTTGAATGAAAAAGTTGCACGAATCACAAAAAAGTAGTACCTTTGCACCCGAATTTACAATAAGGTATTAGAAAGGTATCCAACGAGGTATTATTTTTGAAATTATTAATAGGTATTATTAAAGTATATTTGTATGCGTAAAGAATGGCGTGGTTTCAAAGGAACCAAATGGACCGAAGAGGTCAATCTCAGAGACTTTATTCAGAACAACTACACGGCTTATGAGGGCGACGAGTCCTTCCTGGCCGGACCTACCGATGCCACAAACACTTTGTGGGGTCGTCTGCAGGAGTTACAGAAAGAAGAGCGTGCCAAAGGTGGTGTGCTCGACATGGAGACAGAGATTGTCTCAAGCATGACCGCCTATGGTCCTGCCTATATCGATGAAAACAAGAAAGATCTGGAGAAGGTGGTTGGTCTGCAGACCGACAAACCTCTGAAGCGTGCCTTCATGCCCTTCGGTGGCATCAAGATGGCAGAGCAGGCCTGCACCACTTATGGCTACAAGCCCTCAGAGAAGCTGCACGAGATTTTCACCAAATATTGCAAGACTCACAACGACGGCGTGTTCGATGCCTATACCGACGAGATGATGCGTGTGCGTCATAACCACATCCTTACCGGTCTGCCCGACACTTATGGACGTGGACGTATCGTGGGTGACTACCGTCGTGTGGCCCTCTATGGTATCGACTTCCTGATTGAGCAGAAGGAGATTGACAAGTACAACTGCGGAAAGCGCCAGATGAGTGAGGACATCATCCGTCTGCGTGAGGAGATCTCTATGCAGATTAAGGCCCTGAAGGCTATGAAGGAGATGGCTCAGATCTACGGTTTCGATATCTCACAGCCCGCACAGAACGCCCGCGAGGCAGTACAGTGGCTGTACTTCGGCTACCTGGCAGCCATCAAGACACAGAACGGTGCTGCTATGTCAGTAGGTCGTGTGTCAACCTTCCTCGATATCTATATTACTCGTGACCTGGCTGAGGGCACGCTGACCGAGAGCGAGGCTCAGGAGTTGATTGACCATCTGGTGATGAAGTTCCGCATGGTGAAGTTCGCACGTATTCCTTCTTACAACCAGCTGTTCTCTGGCGACCCCGTATGGGCTACACTGGAGGTAGGTGGTCTGGGACAGGACGGCCGTCACATGGTGACCAAGAACGACTTCCGTTTCCTCCACACTCTGGAGAACATGGGTCCCTCACCCGAGCCCAACCTCACCGTGCTCTACTCTCCCCGTCTTACCGATAACTTCAAGCACTACGCTTCGATGATCTCGGTGAAGACCAGCTCTATCCAGTATGAGAACGATGACGTGATGCGTCCTATCTGGGGCGACGACTACAGCATCTGCTGCTGCGTGAGCGCTACCCAGACTGGTAAGGAGATGCAGTTCTTCGGTGCTCGTGCCAATATGGCCAAGACCCTGCTCTACGCCATCAACGGCGGTGTGGATGCCAAGACCCGCGAGCAGTGCGGTCCTAAGTTCCGCCCCATCACCAGCGAGTACCTCACCTGGGAGGAGCTGGAGCCCCGCTTCCGCGATATGCTCGACTGGCTGGCTGACATCTATGTGAACACACTGAACCTGATTCACTATATGCACGACAAGTACTTCTATGAGGCAGCCGAGATGGCACTCATCGATACCGACGTGCGCCGTACCTTCGCAACAGGTATTGCCGGTTTCTCTCATGTGGTCGACTCTATCTGCGCCGTGAAGTACGCTAAGGTGAAGATTATCCGCGACGAGACCGGCTTCAACGTAGACTATCAGGTGGAGGGTGACTTCCCCCGCTATGGTAACGATGATGACCGCGCCGACGAGGTGGCAGTATGGGTGCTGAAAACCTTCCTCGCTAAGATCAAGCGTCACCACACCTATCGTAACTCAGAGCCTACCTGCTCTATCCTCACCATCACCTCGAACGTGGTTTATGGTAAGTACACTGGCAACCTGCCCGACGGACGTCGTGCCGGCACTCCTCTGTCACCTGGTGCTAACCCCAGCTACGGTGCTGAGAAGAACGGTCTGTTAGCATCGCTGAACTCTGTGGCTAAGATTCCTTACGAGTATGCACTCGACGGTATCTCGAACACCCAGACCATCAGCCCCAACGCACTGGGTCACAACGACGAGGAGCGCGCCAACACGCTGGTTCGCGTGATGGACGGCTACTTCACCAAGGGTGCACACCACCTGAACGTGAACGTGTTTGGTGTTGACAAGTTGCGCGACGCTATGGAGCATCCTGAAAAGCCCGAGTACGCTAACTTCACCATCCGTGTGTCTGGCTATGCTGTGAAGTTCATCGACCTGACTCGTGAGCAGCAGGAAGACGTGATTGCACGTCAGTCTCACGAGAGTCTGTAATCTAGATTCTCTAGATGTTCTAGAATAACTAGAAAACTGTATGGCAATTAAAGGCTATATACACTCCACCGAATCCTTTGGCTCTGTTGACGGGCCTGGGATTCGGTTTCTCATTTTCATGCAGGGCTGCCACATGCGCTGCCGTTACTGTCATAACCCAGACACCTGGAAAGTAGCTTCAGCTGGAAGTGGTTCTGCAAGAAATGGTTCTGTAGGAAGTGGTTCTGTAGGATGTGGCACCGCCACATCAGTAGAAGAGCTCCTCAACAAGGCAGAACGCTATCGCAGCTACTGGGGACCAGAGGGCGGCATCACCGTTTCTGGCGGTGAGGCACTGCTACAGATAGACTTCCTCATTGAACTGTTTGAGGAGGCCCATCGCAGAGGCATCAACACCTGTCTGGACACAGCCGCACAGCCCTTTACCCGCGAAGACCCGTTCTTCCCGAAGTTCGAGAGACTGATGAAGAGCACAGACTTGGTGCTGCTCGACATCAAGCATATCGACGCAGAGAAGCACCGCTGGCTGACAGGTCACAGCAATGAGCATATCATTGACTGCGCCCGCTATCTCTCAGAAATTGAGAAACCCGTATGGATTCGTCACGTGCTGGTGCCTGGCATCACCGATGACGAAGCACAGTTGAAGCAATTGCGCCAACTGCTGGATACACTGAAAAACATTAAGAAAGTGGAGGTGCTGCCCTATCACACACTGGGCACCTTCAAATGGAAACAACTGGGCATCCCCTACACATTGGAGGATGTGTCCACCCCAACCGCAGAACAGGTGAAGCGCGCACAGGAGATTCTTTCGCTTTAAAGGCTTATCTCTTTAAAGGAATCTCCAGCACGAACCTGGCACCAAGCGTATAATCCGTATCGAGCCAAAGGTCACCTCCCAACAGACGAGCAAACTGTTTGGAGATAGACAAGCCCAGACCCAAGCCCTCAGAAAAGGTATTGAACTTGGAAAACTGGGTGAAGATTTGCTGACGATAGGATTCGGCAATGCCAGGACCCTTATCCTCAACACTGAACAAGACAGCATCACCATTATCCTGCACCTTAAGCTTCACCCAGCCGTTGGTGGTGAACTTCTTGGCATTATAGAGCAGTTCGTTCAGTATCTTCATCAGATAATCCTTATGCGTCAGTACAGTCAGGCTGTCATCGACCAAGGTCTCAACCTGCAGGTCGGACATGTGAGGCAGACGTTCGTTGAAGATTTTCTCAGCCTCTGTGACAACACCTATACATGTGACGTCGTCGTCGAGCTCTATGGTCTTCCTACCATCGATAGCCGACGAGGCCATGAGCATATCCACGATACGGGTGATGGTAGAGGCATTATGCTGTAGGGTGTGGACAATCTCCACCATCTCTTCCTTAGGAATAATGGTGTAGTCATCGCGAAGCACCTGAACAAAGCCCATCATGATGTTGAGCGGCGTGCGGATCTGATGTAATACATCCTGCAGGAATGCTGTCTGACGCTTAGTAGCCTCCTCAGCTATCTTGTTGGCACGTGCCAGCTCAGTGTTATGAAGCTCGGCCTCAACATTCATATCTTCCAAGTGACGGATATGTTGCGACAACGACTGCTGCATAGCCAGGAAACTGTTCTGAAGACGTCCCACCACATCAGAGCGATTGCTATGGGGCAAAGAGAAATTGAAGTTTCCATCAGCAATCCAGCGCGTCTCACGCTCCAAATGTCCCAATGGCTTGATGAATATCGCCACAATCTTTCTGCAGAGCACAAACATAAGCACCAATCCCGCTGTGAGCAAGGGGAAGAGGACAAACGCCAGCCTATTATAACGTCTGAAGATGTCACTCTCCTTACATACCAAGGCGATGCTCCAGCCGGTTTGGACCATAGGCTGATAGAACACATAGCACACCTCACCATCAAGATCCACCTGCATATAGCCTTTCTTCTGAGACATCATCTCATGACCCATAGCAATAATATCGGGCTGGGTAAGTGGGTCGGCATCGTCGAAGATAGTCTTATGGACCAGTCGTGTAGAGTCAGGGTGTACAAAGATATGACCTTCCTGTCCCAACATGATACAGTAGGAGTTCTCGTAAGGCATATCCTGTGTGATAACCTTTGAGAGCCAGTTCAGAGAAATATCGGTGGTGATGACGCCTATGAAATCACCTTCATCCGTATAGATAGGGTCGCAATAGGAAGTAAGCATCTCGGGCGAGGAGAGATGACCTTCGTTATAGTCATCGTAAGGATCAACCCAGGCTGCACGGCCTGTATTGCGGACCGTCTTATACCATACATTATCATAATAACTATACTCCGTATCGCGTTCATTCAGAATTGTATTTGAAGAACGCAAGGAATAAACGGAGAAGAAATGGCCTTGCTGAGGGAAGATATCGGGTTCCATCGTGATGGAGCTGCCAGAAATATTGGGATTCAACGCAACAGCCCTCTGTGTATATGACAGAAGGGAATCGGCAGTCAGGTTGTCGAGCACCTGCCATTTCGTATTTCGCGATATGGTCTCAGCTTCCTTCAGATAGCCTGTCACACGTGCCACCGTATTCTCTAATTCACAATTGGCACGCTCGATAGCCTCCTGACGTACCATACGTCGCGACTCAAGGAAGAGGTCGCCAAGGGCATAGACGAAGACGCCCACAACAAAAGGTAGCAGGAAGAGGCAGATTTTGGTTGAGAGGGAGTAGTTTGTGGTATGGATAGGGTTACGTATTGTCATTTTCTTCAGATATCCTGTTTACTGATATTTCTATGATTTTGTCGAGTAAAGTAGTTACTTTTTCTGTATTGTCCATCATGTCGCTGGTCAATTGGTTGACATCGACCTGATCCAGATGCTCATAGTTCTGGCGGATGACTGCTACCGTTGAGACAATCTGGTTAACAGGCACTACCATCTGGTCAGTCATATTATGGATAAAGGCTGTTTCCAAGCAATCAGCCTCATGGGCTTTCTTACGAGCATGGTTTAGGGCTTCCGTCTGCTCACTAAGCATGGCGGTGCGCTGACGGATTTTGGCAATATAGTTGACTAAAGAGTTCTGCATGGCCCTGAAGCTGCGCTGCAGTCCACCTATCTCATCATGACGGAGACTATCGGCAATGGGCTCATCGAAATTTCCCGCAGCAAGACGCTGGACGGAATGGTCCAGATAGCGAAGAGGCTTGAAGAGGATGTGGATGACGTGGAAGCAGTAGATGAGCAACAGCAGAACGCTGACCACCAGGATGACCAACATAAAGTTGAGCAAGCGGTTATAGGTAGCAAAGACCTCATCCTTCGGACTGACGATATTGACGCTCCAGCCTGTGTTCTTATAAGGACGGTAGAACACATAGCAATCCATGCCATAGATATTCACCGACATATAGCCGCTTTCACCACTCAACATGGCCTGAGCCAGTTTTTTGGAGTCTTCGTCAGTATAATCGTTCTGCAACTGATCGTAGATATTGCCGGAATAGAGACTTGTACTATCAGGATGTACGATGAAATCGCCATTTTTATTCATCAAAGCGCAGAATGTGGAAGGGAACGGACGTGTAGCCTCAACAGCACGTGACAGCCATTCCAGCGAGATGGCGGAGACAAAGATACCTATGACACGGCCATCCTTTTTGATGGGGATGCTATAACCCATGATAGGATAGCCACCCCTGAGCGGTTCTATGGTAGGATTACTCCACTCCGTCTGACCCGTCGTCATGGGATGCGTGTACCACTCCTGCTCAATATAGGGCTTATCGCCAAAGTTGTCGGATACGGCTATAGAGTCCTTTGCTCTGTATGAACAGAACAATGTCTGCGAGCCTTCGCCTTGCCACAGCTCTGGATCAATAGCCACAGCGCAACCCACGACAGAGGGATTCTCGTTGAGCATCCTTTGTGTGAGTCCCTGCAGAGCACGAGCATCGTCCTGATGGTGCTCTACATACCAATGGAAATTCCTGGCTGCTATCTCTACCTCGCGTAACCTGTTGTCTATATTTTGCACCATGCCGTCGAGTGCTGCTTCCGACTTGGCCAATGCCTCCGACTTCACAGCTTTCCTTGCATAGACAAACATCACAAAAAGGGCAGTCACCAACATGACTGCCACAAATGCAACCAACCAGAAGCTCATCTTTGTAGAGAGCGACTGACGGATTATGGATGAGTTTTCTTTCATTTGCGGATGCAAAGGTAATGATTTAATCTGACATTACAAAGGATTTTCCGCAAAATTGTTGTCTTTGTTACACTTTCTTCTACTCTCTTCCTGGCAAGGGCATCGGTTCAGGTATAATGGGCTCACCCATCTCTGATTTCTCTGCGTTGCTGTCGTCGAGCTTGAAAAGCATAAACAGTGGACTCTCGCTAGTGCAGGGATTCCATCCTAATGCGTTCTCACCCTCGCCATTGGGGTCACTATACTTGGCAAAGTTTGTCCAAGCAGTCAGCATCTTCTCAGAGAGGTCCCAGTCGCCCTGTGTCCAAGGACGCCAGCAGTGCTGCAGCGACTTGAATACAAACCAAAGGTCAGACGAATGGAAGGCACCTTTCAGACGGTTGGTCACCTCAGGGTGCTTACCGTCATCAGGTAACGGACGGGCAAACTCATAGGCCCAAGCTTTGTTTCCCTGCTCCTGACGTACCTTACAGAACTCGGCAATGCCTGGAGACATATTACCCATATCGTTGAGGGTGTAACCAATCATATAGGGCACATCGGCGATAGAACCCTCACGAGTAGCCTCATCGAAGCTCTTCTTAGACACATAGCCGTCGACGATAGGACGCTGCATGAGGAACACATCGCTCTTGTTCACCATATTATATAATTGAGGAATGGAGTAGAGCAACTCGGTAGAGGCGTGGCGTAACTGCTCCAAGTTGGTCAGTCCAGCCCAGTCCATCACCATCTTGGTCTCTGCCTCAGACTCCTGTAAGGTAGGATTATAAGTGAAGAACTTATTCATCGGTGTGGCAGGTTTGGCTTCCTCACCCTCCTTAGCAGGCACGTTGATGCCGCCACCACTCATAATCACGGCCTTATGGAACAATCCACGAGCCAATGGCGATTCGCACAGGGTACGCACGCTGCCAGCACCAGCACTCTGGCCAAAGATGGTCACGTTGTTGGGGTCGCCACCAAACTGCGTGATATTCTCATTGATCCATTTCAGCGCCTGGATCTGGTCGAGGATGCCATAGTTACCACTGACATGGTTTGGACTCTCTTCCGATAACTCCGGATAGGTCATGAAGCCAAAGATGCCCAGACGGTAGTTAATAGACACTAGCACCACATCCTTAGAGGCCCATTCCTGGCCGTCGAACTCAGGCTCAGAGCCCCAACCTTCACGATAACCGCCACCATGTATCCATAGTGCTACAGGCAACTTCTTATTCAACTGTCCAGCAGCTTTCGTCCACACATTCAGATAGAGACAGTCCTCACTATAGGGTGCCTCGTCGCCATAGCCCCACTCTGTGGTATAGCCACCAGGATAATGCACAGACTGATATCCCGGATGTCCGAACTTATCGCAGAGACGTACGCTGTCCCAAGCCACCACAGGCTGTGGTTCTTTCCAGCGCAGGTCACCAATAGGCGGTGCGGCGTAAGGAATGCCTTTATAGACAAACACGCCAGGATTCTCGGCAGCAACACCTTGAATCTGACCACCTTCTACTTTGAGTACAGGGCATGCAGGCTCCTCATTAGAAGTGCATCCCACCATTGCCATCAACGGCAACAATAATACAAATAATTTTTTCATCATGAAATGGTTAATGGTAATTATTATTTATTAGGGAAAATTACACGATAGTTTCCACTTAAGTGCATATAGGCGAAGAGTCTGAGCAGACCATCGTAGTATGCATCGAAATAGCCATCCTCAAAGGGTTTGTTCTCGGCTTTCCAGAAAGCATCGACAAACTCCTTGCTCTTATCGTGAGAGCACATCACAGAGGCGGCAGCGGTGGTAGCCACCAAACCAACGCTATGGCGCAGCTTGCGGAAACCGCCAGCCTGCAGAATCTCGTTCTCCTCAGGCAGCGTGCCGTCAACACGATACTGGTCAACGAAAGTGTTCACACCCTGCGAATAGAAGAAGTTCTGGATGCGCTCACCATACTGACGCTGCCACTCACCATCGGCACAGCTCCATTCATAGTCCAAAGCGATGTTCATAGGCACGCGCCATGAGTCGTAACGGAAGTTGTTGCTGCTGTTTCTGCGGCCACCCCACCCTTCCATCAGTGTGCCATCGTAGTTGCACATGTCAGGATTCAGACCCGTCTCAGGGTTGGTGCACTTATGCAGGAACTCACGACTCTTGGCTGCACATTCGTTCCAATAGTCAGAACGTCCGTCGTCAGCCCACTTAGCCCAAACCTCATAGAAGGCAGGGATATGGTATGAGGGGTCGGTATAGCGCTGTCCAAAGCCGTCAGGGGTAAAGGTGATAAGCTTCGTCTCAGGGTCAACGAGGAACATTTTCTGAGGTCCCTGTTGCTGCTGAGGACGCTGACCGCCACCAAAACCTCCGAAGCCACCAAAACCAGGTCTTGCCTCTGGAGTATATTCTTTTGGCATCGTACAGTTCAGGATATGCTGTGCCTCTGCCTTGTAGTTGATGCCTGTATCGTCACCCCAACGGTTAGATGCGAAAATCAGGGCCGTAATGTAATACAGCTCACCATCGGAAGCTGCACCTGCCGAGTTCTGCGTGCCATCGGTCTTACAGCTCCAGGCAAAGTAGCCCTTGCGACTGCCATCCTGATGCTGCATATATTTCTTGCCCCAACGCCATAGACGGTCGAAGATATCCTTCTTATCCAACTGAACGGCAATCATCATGCCATAGCTCATACCTTCTGTACGCACGTCATGATTCTTAATATCGGAGATATAACCCATTGAGTCACCTACCTCAAAATAGACCTTATTGGGTCCATAGAACACTTCTGCAAATATCTGCTGCAGACGGATATTCACCGTTCTGGCATCATATCCCATCTCTACGAACACATTTCTGTATTCATTGGTTTCAAAGGCTCCCTTGCGCCAAGGGTTCAGTGCCACTACACTCATGCTGGTCGTCAGCATCAAGATACAAATAAGAACTTTTTTATTCATGATATGATATTGTTTAATTTAGTTATTTTGGTTGCAAAGATATGAAAAAAGCACCATAAGCCTATGTGTCATTCGTTTCGTTCTGTTTGTTTTTTGTTGCACCAAACAATAGAATTCGCCGGCTTAAGTCATAATACTCTTTGACCTAAGCCGGCGACCATTAAAACAGGTTAGTCTCTGGTTGAATGATTTATTGGAAAAGCCTCTGTGCCATCTGATAAAGGCTACGACGCCAGGTCAGGAACTCATGGGCAGTGCCATCACTGACATAACCCTGAGCGTTAAAGCCTGCAGCCTTCAATGCATCAACACTTGTTTTAATTCCATCTGGGTTCTCTTTCGAACCACAGCTCTCAAAGATGTATTTCACTTTGATGTCCTTGATATCTTCGGGAGCATAGGTGCCACCGCTAAGCAAACCCCAAGAGCCGAACATCTCAGGACGGCGCAAGGTGATTGTCTTGGTCTCCATACCACCCATGCTAAGACCTGCCATAGCACGACTGTCTCTCTTGGCGATGGTGCGGAAGTTAGCATCGACATAAGGTACGAGCTCATCACAGAGCACCTTCTCGAAATCCTGGGCAGTGAAGCCACCGAGACCACCAAACTGGATGTTGTTGGTCATACCATAGGTGCACACGATGATGAAGGGCTTGATCTTACCCTCGGCAATCAGGTTATCCATGATAAGGTTGGCGTGACCCTGATTCATCCAAGCGGTCTCGTCCTCACCCCAGCCATGCTGCAGATAAAGCACGGGATACTTGGTCTTAGAATCCTTATCATAGGTCGGCGGGGTATAAACGAATGCACGACGGCACTGCTTAGTGCTCTCACTCCAGAACAGAATCTGCTGCACTTTTCCGTGAGGCACATTCTTCATAGCGTAGAAGTCCTTATCCTTAGCAGGAATCTCGATACCACTCTCCCAACGGGTAGAACCATAGTAGTTGTTGGTGCCAGGGTCGTTGAGAGTACCACCGTCAACGGTGAGGTGATAGTAGTGGAAACCTTCGTCCATAGGACCGGCTGTGGTGCCTACCCATGAACCGTCATAGGACTTCTGCAGCTTGGTGCCACCCTGACCGCCCAGACCAAGGCTGACGCTAACGGCCTGTGCATCGGGAGCCTCAACACGGAAGCGGGCATAGCCCTGAGAATTCACCTGAGGATACTGCTGACCAGGCTGGTTCAGCTCAGAAGGCACAAAGTCCTCCTTGATGCCAGGCTGCTCGGGGAATGCACGGCTGGCGTCAAACTGAGGACGCTGCTGTCCGAAGCCACCAGGGCCTCCCTGACCACGACGACGCTGTCCCTGACCAGGACCACCCTGTCCGAAGCCGCCCTGACGCTGGCCACCCTGACCAAACTGTCCCTGAGGACGGGGCTGACGAGCAGGTTTCTTAGGCATATCCCACTTAGGATCCTTCATATCCTTGATATACTCATAAGCCAGTTTAGGCTGATAGTTCTCGTCCCAAGGCAGAGGATAATTGCGTGCGCCCAACCAAGAGTCGCGGTCGCCCAGATTCCAGAAGGTTACACAATCAATGACATCCTTATGCTTGCGGAACACGCGGAAGCAACGGGCATACTGATCGGCCAGGTGCTGCTTCACAGAGTCAGTTACGGTAGCACCTTCGCGGCTGAACTGCAGGCCACCACCCATCTCTTCGTTAACACGGATATCGAACTCGGTGATATGGATATGTTTCACGATGGTCTTGAACAGCGTGATAGCAGAGTCAAGGCGAGCCTCAGAAGGATAATAGATATTGTAGTGAGCCTGCATACCGATACCATCGATGGGCACGCCCTTATCCTTCATCTTCTTTACCATATTATATATACGGTCGCGCTTGTGAGGATCAACAGTGCTGTAGTCGTTATAGAATAACAGAGCGTTGGGGTCGGCTTCTCGAGCAAACTGGAAAGCTTTCTCAATAAACTCGTCACCACAGAGTCTATACATAGCGCTCTGGCGGTAGGGGTCGGTGGCATTAACATTGTCTTCCATGGCCTCATTCACCACGTCCCAGCAGTAGATGACATCCTTATATCGCGAAACGACGGCGTGGATGTGCTTTCTCATGCGCTCGTAAAAAACTTCCTTCGTGGGGTTGTCGCCGAGCATCCAGCGGCCAATCTGCGAGTGCCACATCAGACAGTGGCCACGCAACTTGATGCCGTTCTGACGGGCAAAGTTGGCAATGCGGTCAGCATTCTCCCAATTGAACTGGCCTTCCTGCGGCTCAGTGGGCTCGGGTTTCATGTCGTTTTCAGCAGTCATACTGTTGAATTCTTTCTTTACGAGAGCTGCCTGTTCGGCATTTGTCACGTTGCGCTGATTAACAGCGACACCAATCATGAAGTAGTCTTTATAGACGTCCTTCAATCCTTGTGCCCATACGGAGGTGCTGCTCATGGCCAGCAACACAACGATGGCAGACTTGAAAACTTTCTTCATTTTTTGCTAAATTTGGGGTTTAGTTATTATATCGGGTGCAAAATTACAACTTTTATATTCAAAAAGCATTTACGTTCGTGTCTCATTCTTTCAAAAATGTTTCATCATCGATAAAAATGGGACAAACACCCCAAAAAATCAGCGACGCCACAAGAAATGGCAGACGCGCATAAGACAAATTCAAAACCTTTTGAAACGCAAAGAAAGATATCCTTCCGCTATATCTAGCAGAAATACACCCAGATTATTTCTAAACGAAACGATATAGGACAGTTGTTTAAGGACATAAAAATGAGAAATTCGCAGGTTTTCATCACGAAAACCTACGAAATTCCCCCAATAAACTTTAGTTCTCTTATCTGATGAATAGCAGCTCACGGTATTTCGGCAGCGGCCAGAGGGCATCGTCGACAATGAGTTCGAGCTTGTCAATCTCATAGCGGATGCTGTCGAGCTTAGGTTCTACGCTGTCGTGATAGGCGATAGCCTTCTTATGCTCATCGTCAATCTTATTGGCCTTCTTACGAGCCTCGACCAGTTCCTCAACACCCTTCTCAATGGCGCTGGTGCGCTCAGCAATCTCCTCGATAATCTTCTTGTTACGTGCAGAGAGCTTATCTGCGGTGTCGACAGGGAAGATGACGGCCATGTTGCCAACATTCTTCAGCAGCTCGCTCTGGTAGTGCGTAGCCACAGGGATGATATGGTTCATCGACAGGTCACCCAGCACACGGGCTTCGATCTGAATCTTCTTAGTGTAGGTCTCCCATTTCACCTCGTTACGAGCCTCCAGTTCCTTCTTGGTCATGACACCCAGACTCTCGAACATAGCGATGCTCTCCTTGTCCAGATAGCGCTCGAAGATCTTCGGACAGCTCTTCTCCACGTCCAAACCACGCTTCTCGGCTTCAACCACCCACTCGTCAGAATAGCCGTTGCCATCGAAACGGATGGGCTTACAGGTCTTGATATCCTCGCGCAGCACATCGATGATGGCGTGGAAGGTGGCGCTGTGCTCTGTGCCAGCAAGCTTCTTCTCGAACTCAGGAATGCGAGCGTCAACACGCTTCTTGAAGTTAACCAGAGCCTCGGCAACGGCACTGTTCAGGGCAATCATAGCCGATGCGCAGTTAGCCTCAGAACCTACAGCACGGAACTCAAAGCGGTTACCTGTGAATGCGAATGGTGATGTACGGTTACGGTCGGTATTGTCGATAAGCAGTTCGGGAATCTCTGGGATATCCATCTTGAGTCCCTGCTTGCCAGCCATAGCCAGGAAGTCCTTATCGGCAGTCTCGATGTGGTCGAGCAGCTCAGAAACCTGCTTGCCCAGGAATGAAGATACGATTGCTGGAG
>NZ_CAMJOS010000004.1 GCF_946407605.1 uncultured Prevotella sp. | reverse complement strand
TTTTCTTGTTTCATTTTACGTTGACTTTGTGTCAACTTTTTCTAGCGTAAGACATATGTCTTACTTAATCCCTTATTTATTATGTCAAAACCATGGGACAATTAATATCTGTGTAATCTGCATTCTGTGTGAAATTAGAAGAATTTGTGCGTATTTCGTGATTTTTTTCTGGATTTTACACCTTATTATAAAATAAATTAGTAATTTTGCAGCCGAAAGGCTGCGAAACTCGGCATCGCCTCAGCATAGCTCAAGTAAAACTTGACTCTGCATTCGGCTTGCACGAGCATTGTCAACCGAATAGCGTGTGATAATGAGCACGCTCGGCCATTGAAATTATAATCAACAACATAACAACAACATGAAAAAGAATTATGTAAAGCCTCAGATGCAGGTAGTAAAGATCAACCAGAGAATGAGCATCTTGGCAGGAAGTGATAAAGTGAATGGCGTCAGCGGCAACGCCGATCTCAATTATGGTGGTGGCGGCAGCGTAAGTGGCCGTAGCCGTGACTATGACGACTGGGACGAGGAATAAGATTCTAAGGACCAAGGTGCAAAGGAGGACGCAAGAATTCTTACAAATCTGACAAATCTTCAAATGAATATGATGACAAGCATGCTGCGGCGTGCCGCGCTGCTGATGGTATTGTTTGCCATGAGCAGTTTCAGCGTATATGCCGAGGAGGTGACGGCGGCTGACGCCTTACAGAAGGCACAGGACTTTGCCAACAGTCACTTCGCCAGGAAGGGTGGTGCCCCCAAGAGTAAGCCTGCCTCGCAAATAAAGGCGATAGGACAGGTGAGTGGACTCTATGTGTTTGGCCTGAGCGATGCGGGCGGTTTTGTCATCGTGAGCAATGATGACCGTACCGTACCCATCGTGGGCTATAGCGACAACGGCACCATCGATCCCAACAACATGCCTGATGGTCTGCGCTATATGCTCGATGGCTACAAGGAGCAGATAGCGCTATTAGGTGATACGGAAGTACCCGGCAGAGCAAACAGGGTTTCTGCAGGTGATCCTGTAGAACCGCTGATTACCACACGTTGGGGGCAAAGCACGCCGTATAATAACTACTGTCCAGAGATTGATGGTGATCGCACGTTGACAGGTTGCGTGGCCACGACCGTAGCACAGCTGATGTATTATCATTATTGCAAAGGTTTCTCTGCCGCCGCCAGCACGGCTATCCCGGGCTATTCCTTCACAGCCAAGAACAAGGCAAAAGAAGAGTTCACTATGAAAGTAACGGGGCTCAGTGCCACCTCCTTCAATTGGGCGGCAATGACCACCACCTATACTTCAAGCAGTACGGGTGAGTCTGCCGATGCTGTGGCCAAACTGATGCAGTATGCCGGCACGTCACTATTCATGATGTATGGTCTGAATTCTTCAGAGGCCTATAGCGAGGATATTCCCTATGCACTAAAGACTTATTTTGGCTTTGATGGCGGCATCCAACATTGCTACCGCAAGAACTACAGTTACGACGCTTGGGTGAGTCTCATCTACAGCGAGCTGGCTGCCGGACGTCCCGTAGCGTTGGGAGGGCAATGTAGTGGTGGAGGCCATTCGTTTATCTGCGATGGCTATAAATACGAAAATGAAGCCGACTATTTCAGTATCAACTGGGGCTGGGGCGGCGGTGGTAATGGCTATTTCCTTCTGTCATTGCTCAGTCCCTACAAAAATGGCTACTGCGGTTTGTCTCGTGATGATGGTTTCAGCTGGGGGCAAGATGCTGTCATCGGTATTCAGCCTCCCGTCGATAATAATCCGGACTACTGCCTCTCGCTGGAAGGTCTGCACCTTGGCGGCAGCGATGAAATATTGTCAAGCAAGACATTCACCCGCGAAGCCTCTACAGATTCCTTCACTGGCATCAGCCTCTATTACAAGGTCTACAACTATTACCGTGGGGGCAGTCATACGTTCGACACAACTGTACAATTGGTGGACGCCAGTGGAAATTTGATACAAACGCTTGGTGAAAATGCTGTGAACCAGACGAAAAATTGGAACGAGACTATCGAGGTCACGCTCAACGACCTCTCCATCCCTTCAGGCATAGGCAACGGCACATATTATATTAAGGTCATGAGTCGGCCCCATGGCGAATCGAATTGGCAGGAATGCTTCGATGGCGACGCCTATAAGATGACGGCTACCATCAGTGGCAACAATCTGACCATTAATGTTCCCATCCCAGCGAATATTATTCCCACCGCGACGCTCTCTATCACAGGAGATCATATGACAGGTCATGAGTATATAGCTACCGCCACCATCACAGGTGGAACAGGTCCTTACAATGGTGATATTGTCCTGCGTGTCAATGGTACTGCCATTGTTGGTAAGACGCTCAACGTTGGTGCCGGCAAGAATGTTGTGATGGAGTTCCCCTTCATTCCAATCCATAGTGGTGTCAATACAGTTGCACTCTATACAAGTAGGACTGGCGGAACTCCAATCATTTCAGAAGACATTAGTGTCTCTTTTGTCATTGACAATTCCAAGGAGAACTACTACATTATCGAGGACAATGATGGTAAGACAGTCAGTGCCACCCTCTACGGCCGCAAGTTATATAAAGACGGCGACTGGAACACTATCTGTCTGCCGTTCAATGTGACCGATGGTGACAATACCGATGAACTGACTTTCAGCGACACACCGCTTGAGGGCGCTGAGGCTCGCACGCTTACTGAATCTGCTTTTAGCAATGGTTCCCTGACATTGAATTTCAGCGACCCCGTTGCTACATTGGAGGCAGGCAAGCCTTATATCATCAGATGGGACAAGGCTGTGGACTACAAGGACGATGACGCACACAACATTGTTGATCCCGTGTTTAACAGCGTCAAGATTGACAAGACATATCGGGATGTGACAACGACTACCTACGTAGACTTCTTGGGTGTCTATAATTATCATTTCATAAAAGAGGATAATCATAGCGTTCTCTTAGTTGGTGCCAATAATAAGTTGTTCTGGCCTCAAGAGAACGCTTCTTTAGGTGCTTGCCGCGCCTATTTCAAGCTAAAGAACGGACTCACGGCTGGAGAAGTGGCTGCGGCACGAATGAACTTCGATGAAGGCACACAGACAGTTATGGGTCACACAGAAATCACGGAAATCACAGAAAAGGCTGACGCCGCTTGGTATACGTTGGATGGTCGGAAGATCGATGGTAAGCCTACGCAGAAAGGCCTATATATATATAAAGGTATAAAGAGAGTGGTGAAGTAATTTAATTGTCACACAGAAATCACAGAAATCACAGAAAATTTTGGCTGCGCATGGAGTCTTAAAATAAGTTTCTGTGATTTCTGTGATTTCCGTGTGACCTTATTATTGTAGTAATTCTAAGGCTTTTTTTACTGCCTCGCTATCCTCGTTGAACACAGAGAAATATTCGTTCATGTCCCAGAGGTCGCGGGCTATCAACGCCTTCATCTGGAGCTTTAAGTAGGGCAGCGTCTGCTGCATCTCGGCATCGTCCTTGGGTTTGATGTTCTGCTTCTCACCCTCTTTTACAATAGCATCGACGAGAGACTGTGGTATCTCGAACTCCGCCTTGAACTTGGCGAAGTCGGGGTATTGCTTCTTCAGCGCCTTGCGGTTCTTGTCGACATAGCGCAGGTTCTGCTGGATGATGACGCTCTTGGCGGCCAGCTCACGATGGTATCTGGTGTAACGAGTGGTGTCGAGCGGAATGAAATAGTCGGGCATGATGCCACCGCCGCCATAGACGGTGCGCTGCTTTTTCAGCGTCTGGTACTTCAGCGAGTCAGCGAAATGGATGCTGTCGGCATTGGTCAGTTCACCACTGTTCAGACGGTTGAGCAGGTCCTTGTCGTAGCTCTTCTTGTCGCCCTTCTCGTAGGGCTTCTGGATGCAGCGGCCCGAGGGGGTGAAGTAATGGGCGATGGTGAGACGGATCATAGAGCCGTCGAGCAGCTCGATGGGTCGTTGTACCAAGCCCTTGCCGTAGGTGCGACGACCCACGACGAGACCACGGTCCTGATCCTGGATGGCACCAGTAACAATCTCGGCGGCAGAGGCGGTGAACTGGTCGACCAGCACCACAAGGCGCCCCTGACGGAACGAGCCGTTGCGGTCGGCCTTATAGTCGCGACGAGGCACCTGTCGGCCCTCGGTATAGACGATGAGGTCACCAGGCTCGAGGAACTCGCCAGCCAGGTCGGCAGCCGCCTGCAGATAGCCGCCACCATTCTCCTGAAGGTCGAGCACCAGGTCTTTCATGCCCTCAGCTTTAAGCTGGGCCATGCGTTCCTTGAACTCATCGTAGGTGGTGGCGCCAAAGCTGCCAATGCGGATATAGCCCACGCCAGGCTTGAGCATATAAGAGGCATCGACGGTATGAACGGGAATTTTGTCACGCTTCACCTTGAAGGTCAGTAGGTCCTTGATGCCAGGACGGACGATACGCAGGTCGGCGATGGTGCCTTTGGGACCACGCAGACGGCGCATAATCTCCTCTTTTGACATCTTGACGCCAGCGATGGCGGTATCGTTTACCATCACAATGCGGTCGCCTGCCACGATGCCCACCTTCTCTGACGGACCGTTGATGACGGGCTGGATGACGATGAGGGTGTCCTCGACCATATTAAACTGTACGCCGATACCCTCGAATGAGCCGTTGAGGGGTTCAGTCATCGCCTTCGTCTCCTTGGGTGTGGTATAGGTGGAGTGGGGGTCCAGCTTCTCGAGCATGCCGCGGATGGCATCCTCTACAAGTTTCTGTTCGTCGACCTCTTCCACATAGAGGCTCTTGATGGCCATCTCGGCAATGCTGAGCTTTCGCAACTGCGACTCAGCATTGGCGCGATTGTCGGTGACTATCAACTGAGCTTTTATGGGTAGAAAGGAGAACAGGCAAAGCGGCAAAACGCCCACGAAAAGTCTTTGTACCCAGCTATTATTTCTTTTCTTCATTTTGTTGTTTCTACTTTTACTTTCTTTATTCTTCCTCCTCTTCTTCAGGACGGTCTTCCTCGATGACCAGATTGTCGATGATGAAGTTCTGGCGCTCCATAGTATTGTCGCCCATATAGTATTCCAACAGTTTCTGAACCTGGTCGTGCTTATGAAGCGTCACCTGTTCCATGCGGATGTCTGGACCAATAAAGCCAGCAAACTCCTCTGGAGAGATCTCACCCAAGCCCTTGAAACGCGTAATCTCAGGGTCAGGACCCAGGTCCTTGATTGCAGCCAGACGTTCCTCCTCGCTATAGCAATAGCGGGTGATGAAGTCGCTCTTCTTGCCACCTTTGGCATCGTTCTCAGCAATGATGTTCTTGTCTCTTATCTTCGTACGGCGATTGCGTACTCGGAAGAGGGGAGTCTGCAGCACATAGACATGACCTTCGCGCACCAGCTCTGGGAAGAACTTCAGGAAGAAGGTGATGAGCAGCAGGCGGATGTGCATACCATCGACATCGGCATCGGTGGCCACTATCACCTTATTATATCTAAGGGTGTCGAGACCGTCTTCGATGTCGAGGGCCGCCTGCAGCAGATTGAACTCCTCGTTCTCATAGACCACCTTCTTCGTCAGTTTAAAGGTGTTCAGGGGTTTTCCTCTCAGAGAGAATACAGCCTGCGTGTTGACGTCACGACTCTTGGTGATAGAACCGCTGGCCGAGTCGCCCTCAGTAATGAAGATGCACGAGTCCTGCTTGCGGTCGTTCTTGATGTCGCTATAGTGGATGCGACAATCGCGCAGTTTGCGGTTGTGCAGGTTGGCTTTCTTGGCACGCTCGCGGGCCAGCTTGGTGACGCCAGCCATCGCCTTACGTTCCTTCTCGCTCTCCTTGATCTTGTTTTCCAGCACTTCCGTCACATCCTGATGGATATGCAGGTAGTTGTCCACCTCCTGTTTGATGAAGTCGCCTACATATTTATTAATACTCACACCATCAGGCGACATCGTCAGCGAGCCGAGTTTGATCTTTGTCTGACTCTCGAAGATAGGCTCTTCTACATTGATGGCTATGGCAGCCACGATACCTGTGCGGATATCGCCATATTCGTATTTGCCGAAGTATTCCTTGATGGTCTTGGCAATATGCTCCTTGAAAGCACTCTGGTGAGTACCGCCCTGAATGGTGTATTGGCCATTGACAAACGAGTAGTACTCCTCACCATACTGATTGGAATGGGTGAAGGCAATCTCGATATCCTCGCCCTTCAGGTGGACAATAGGATAGATGCCGTCGTTGGTCATGCGGTCGTTGAGCAGGTCTTCCAATCCGTTGCGAGAGTAGATGCGGCGACCATTATACATGATGGCGAGGCCTGAGTTCAGGTAGGTATAGTTGCGGAGCATAGTCTCCACAATGTCATCATGGAAGGAGTAGTTCTTAAACAAGGTGTCGTCAGGTTCAAAGAAGATATAGGTACCCGTCTCGTCCTCAGAGGGTTCAGTGACGTCGCTCTTCAGGATACCCTTCTCGAAGACCACCTTACGAACCTGTCCGTCACGATAGCTGTGGGCCTCGAAGCGAGAGCTGAGGAAGTTGACGGCCTTGATACCCACGCCGTTCATACCCACAGATTTCTTAAAGGCCTTCGAGTCGTACTTACCACCAGTGTTCAGCTGGCTGACGGCCTCGATGATCTTTCCCTGAGGGATACCACGACCATAGTCGCGCACACTCACTCGGAGATGGTCTTCGATGTCAATCTCTATTCGCTTGCCAGCATTCATGCGGAACTCGTCGATAGAGTTGTCGATGGTCTCCTTGAGTAACACGTAGATGCCGTCCTCGGCCTTCGAGCCGTCGTCAAGGCGACCCACATACATACCAGGACGAGTACGGATATGGTCTACATCAGACAAGTGACGGATATTGTCCTCGTCGTACTGTATCTTTTCGTTCTCTTTTCCGATGCTAATATTATCTTCTGCCATAACGTTTTCTCTTCACCTTTCACCCTTCACCTTTCACCAAACTCTTCTTATAGCACCTGCGGCGCTTGTGCTGCTCGTGGTCGAAATACATCCACTGGCCCTGCACCTTATCGTTGGACTCCATCTCCACATGGGTCTCGCCCCATTTGAAGCCATACTTCTGGTAAACGGGGATGAGATGATAGAACAGCAGCGCATTTGCACCCTTTGCGCGGTATTCTGGTAATATGCCGACAAGTAGCAAGTCCACAATGTCTGTCTTGTGGAACTTCAAGGCACGCATAATATGCCACCAGCCAAAAGGAAGCAGCCTGCCGTTGTGACACTTCTGCAAGGCTTTAGTCAGCGATGGAATGGTGATTCCCACGCCGATAACTGGATGGTCAGGCAGGTTCCAGTCCTCAATGACACAGAGCATATCCATGCTGAAGAACTTGAAATACTGCTTCACATAGACATCAATCTGCCTCTGCGTCATCTGCGAATAGCCATAGAGATGTCCGAAGGTCTTGTTCACCACGTCGAGCACCTTCTGTCCGTACTGCTCAGGACCGAACACCTGGCTGCGCTTCAATTTAGGCGCATGAAGGTTATAGCGCTGCATGCACAGCTCAGCCACGCGCTTCATCTTGTCAGGCATACCTTCTTTCGGCACAAACACCTTATACTCTACGTAGTCATTGTCCTTCTCGTAGCCCTCCATCTGCTCCATGTGGCGCGGATAGTACTCATAGTTGTACAGCGTCGCCATCGTGTTAAGCTCCTCGAAGCCCTTGGTCAGCATGCCCTCTGGGTCCATATCCGTGAATCCCAACGGGCCGATAATCTCCTTCATGCCCTGCTCGCGACCATAGTCCTCCACAGCCTTCAGCAGCGCTTTGCTGACCTCGACATCATCAATGAAGTCGAACCAGCCGAAACGTACGGCTGGACGGTTCCACTGCTCATTATAGCGACGGTTGATGATGGCAGCCACTCGGCCCACCACCTTTCCGTCCCTGTAAGCCAGGAAATACTCCACATCGCAGAAATCGCAGGCAGGGTTCGTCTCGCGAGTCAAGGTGTTCACCTCGTCGCTATACAAATTGGGAGCATCGTATTTGTTGCCCCTATACAGGTCATAACGAAACTGGATGAATGCCTCAAGTCCTTGCTTGTCGGTCACACGTCTAATCTCTATTGACGACATATTTTCTCCTCTTTATTTATTACAATGTACAAAGGTAGTGATTTTTTTAGAAAATATGGACATCAATTAGAAAAAAAATGATAAAATTAGTGATAATATCAGAAAAAAGCATTATCTTTGCACGCAAACAATAACTCATTAAACAATCTAGAGCACATGAATACCAAAAAAATGTTCTTCGCCGCAGCTCTTTCAATGCTGATGGCTGGTGCCGTTCAGGCACAAGAGGGAGTTAAGTCCTTTTCATTTGTTGAGGCCCAGGGTGGCGTTCAGCTGACGTCAACTGATGCCAAGATGGACAAACTGATTACCCCAACGGCAGCCCTGTCGTTCGGACATTATTTCACACCTGTTGTCGGAGCCCGTTTGCACGTCAATGCATGGGAGTCGAAGAGTGGTTACAACGACCAGTTCTATAAGTGGAAGTATGTGACCCCCGACCTCGACCTGTTGCTGAACCTGAGCAACATCTTTAGCAAGAAGCAGGTTCATGCCTTGAATGTCATCCTATTGGGTGGTGTTGGTTTGAACTATGCTTGGGACAACGATGACCTGAAGGGTCTCAACCTGCCTGCTAACGCTACGCCGCTGGCATGGGACAAGAACCGTCTGAGCCACAACCTGCGTGCTGGTCTGCGTGTGGAGACGAATCAGGCTAAGCGCCTTGGCCTCTCTCTCGAAGTTAACGCCAACTCGCTGAGCGACCGTTTCAACTCAAAGACCAACAACTCTGACGACTGGATGTTCACCGCTATGCTGGGTCTGAGCTTCCGCTTCAACCAGAAGAGCGCTGCTCCTAAGTACATCACCAAGATGGTTGAGATTGTTGATACCATCGAGGTTGACGAGCCTTACGTTACCAAGGAGATCGTGAAGCGTCCTAAGGAAGTGAAGGAGAAGAAGAACATGAACGAGGCCATCTTCTTCAAGATTGCCCAGAGCGATGCTGACAAGGCTGCTGGTGTTGACGAAGCCATTAAGAAGGTGGCCGACCTGATGAAGACCAGCGACGATGCAGTATTCACAGTTACAGGTTATGCCGACAAGGGCACTGGTACTCCAAAGATCAATGCGAAGTATGCTAAGCTGCGTGCTGAGGACGTGACCAAGAAGCTGGTCGACGAGCACGGCATCGACGCTTCTCGCATCAAGACCGACTCAAAGGGCGACACCGTTCAGCCGTTTGAGGAGAACGACAAGAACCGTTGCGTCATCATCACTGGTGAGGGTACTTTCAAGGTTACCGTCTACGAGGATGCAGAGGTAGAGAAGAAGGAAACCAGAAAGGTGAAGAAGGTTCGCGTTCGCCAGGAGGAAGTAAAGGAGCGCGTTGACTAACAGACATTACATCTTTAACAAATATCTCATCCAGGCCGAAAGACCTGGATGATTTTTTACACAAAACAGACTATGACATACTTAGGAGAACTGATATCAATAGGTGTAGCGTTCTCGTGGACAGCAACGGCGCTGCTGAGCGAGTTTGGCTCAAAACGACTGGGCAACCTGACACTAAATGTGCTGCGAATGGCTTTGGCACTGGTATTCTCGCTGGTGCTCTTTGCTGTGGCAACGGGAAGTCCCTTGCCAGCAGGAGCATCGTTTGAAGCCGCAGGCTGGATGCTGCTTTCAGGACTCGTGGGTTATGTCATAGGTGACTTCTGCCTCTTCCAGTGCTATATAATAATAGGTTCGCGTTATGGACAGCTCTTCATGACGCTGGCCCCATTGGCTGCCGCCCTGATGGCCTGGGTGACGTTAGGTCAGCAGATGAACGCCATGAGCATCGTGGCTATGATGGTGACGCTTCTGGGTATCAGCATCTCAGTACTGGGACGTGGCGAGCATCATAAAGTGTCGCTGAAACTGCCCCTCAATGGTGTGCTCTTCGCCATTGGGGCAGCAGTATGTCAAGGTATTGGACTGGTGTTAAGCAAGATTGGCATGGACCATTACGTCGCCTCTGCTGATATGCCTGAGTGGCTGGTGCCCTTTAATGCCAACTTCTATCGTTGTGTGGCAGGCATCATCGGCTTCTCATTATTACTTTGGTTTCGTGATGGGTTCAAACCTTTGCGTGAAGCCATGCACGACAAAAAGGGCTTGAGCGTTGCCACAGCCACCACTATCTTTGGACCTTTCGTTGGGGTGGGCTTCTCGCTCATGGCTGTGCAATATACTGGTGCTGGCATCGCCTCCACCCTGATGGCTATGACACCCATCATCATCATTCTGCCTTCTTACTGGCTCTTCCACGAGAAAATCACTTGGCGTGCCGTCCTTGGTGCCATCATCTCCGTCGTTGGCGTCAGCCTGTTTTTCCTGAACTGATTTATTAAAGTACCTGGTTGCTAAGGCACGAAAAAGACACAATTCTAACAACCTAACATTGCTGCAGGTGTTATGCCAAGTGTCGTACAAAGCAAACGAGCGACTTTAAGTGTAGGTTCAGCACGACCAGAAATGTAGTCACTAATACGCGACGGGCTTACTCCAATCTCATCTGCCAGTTGCTTCTGACTCATGTTCTTTTCGTCAAGCGATAACTGTATGAGCTGTGCTACAGTAGGCTTAGCAATAGGGTAGTGTTCTTTCTCATAATCTATCACAATATCCGACATCATAGTCAGCTCCACCGCATTGCGATCGTTCGCAGGGGTGTTGTCATCAACTATCGGCAGCAGTTCCTCAATGCGTGCCAATGCAAATTCGTATTTCTCCTTTGTAATCTTACCCATATTCTTTCCTCCTTATTCTAAATTGTTGCTGCGTCTATCTTATCATATTCGCTGTGAGTGCCCACAAATCGGATAAATATATGTCCTATTGTGAATTTAACCACTACTATCAAGCGATATTTATTCCCCTTGATGTTGAACACGTAATGCTGGTTGCCAACGTAGTCTGTAGCAGGAAAATCAACCTTGATATCTGATAGGTTCTTCCAATCTGCTTTTTCGGCTGTGTCGTACCAGCGTTCGAGAGCTGCCTGTGAGTCTCCATGTCCTTCCGAACTATAGAACTCAACCAATCTTCTATGTGATACTATTCTCATTTCGGGGACAAAGATAAATAATAATTTTGAAATACGCAAGTTTTCTATTAATTTTGTTTTGATTTTCAAAAGATACGATCTTCTGTTTCTTTATTCAAAATTGTAATCGAACTGACCAAATCTTTGGACTAAAACCTCAATAGAAAAGCATAAGGGTCAGAGAATGATTACACTCTCAGCCCCCTTCTAACAGGAGTCTTCATCGATGAAAATACCTTTAGAGTTGGAAATCGTGAGTATATAAGACAATAAGAATGTCTTATACATTATAGTTCTATTGCGACCTTGCAACGCTATAACTTGATAAAAATTTAACATGACAGATTTACTAACGTAATCTGCTGTGTATGCTTACACCAGTAATTATTGGGGTTAGAGAAAAATATTTTCACTGACTCCAATATTTTTAATCAGCAAGGACTCTTAATCATTTTCCCTGCAAAGGTAGTTTTTTTCGTTGCAGGCTTTGCAACCTATGTTTCAGGCTTTGAAACTTGTGTTGCAGGCTTTGAAACTTATGTTTCAGGCTTTGCAATAGAAATTTGCTGCAAGGATACTCACCCCTCACTCACACGACAGATAATGAGGACGTGCTGGTTGTTGGCAAGGGTGGTGGCGAAGATATAGACGTTGCCACCATCAGCAAGTTTGAGTTTCTTGCGGAGGTCGGCAACGGAGAGGGGGAAGTTCCTAGTGGTGATGTTGGCGCTGTGGATATTATTTAGGACGGTTTTCAGTTCCTTCTTATTCATCGATGAAATAGCGGAAATCTGAAAGCTGCGGCCTGGGAAGTCAGCGATGGGCTGTTCAGAGACGAAGAGGTGGCTATTAGGGGCCAAGGGCTGAACACTATAGTGCTGTGCCAACTCCTGAAAACAGCCTGCCTTCATGATGGAGGCGTTGGGTTCGTATAAATATTGGTGAAGGGTGACAGGTGACGGGTGAAGGGAGGATAGTAATGGTGAAGGGTGACAGGTGACGGGTGAAGGGACATGGAATTGCTGGGAGGTGCCGTCGGAGAGGAGATTGATGGTGAAGAGGGCATAGGGTGGGGCTGGCTGCGAGGCCGAGAGGACCAGGAGCAGTTCCTTGCACTCGTTTTGCACAGAGATGATATGGACCTCATGGACATTCTGCTCGCCTAAGTCGCTGATGGCTTTGCGCCAGTCGAGCATGGGAGAGAGCTTGAGGATGACGATATCAGCCTTTTGCAGCAGCTCGTCCTTAATCTCTAGCACGTTTGGGGTGCAGTCGGCAATGCCGTAGGTGCGTGCTCCCTTATCATCACGACGGGCTGGGTCGAGGAAGATGACGGTGGCATGAGTGAGCTGGTGCAGATAGTCGATACCATCCATATTCAGCGTTTTCACAGAGTTCACAAAGTTCACAAGGCCGAAATTGTGCGATGAAATGGCGAAAAGTTCGCTATCGCGCTCCACATAGGTAGCCTCGTCGAAGGCCTTGCTCATCCACGAGAAGTCCACACCAAAGCCGCCTGTGAGGTCTACTAAGTTGGTGAAGGGTGACGGGTGAAGGGTGACAGGAGGTTCGTGAAGGGTGAAGGGAGAATCGTGATGGGTTTCCAGCAGGCGGCGACAGATGTCTGCCTTATAGCGGGCTGTCTGTTCGCTGCTGCATTGTTCCATGTTGAGGTGAGGCGGGAACAGCAGTCCGTCGAGGGCTGCCCATGAAGGCAACTTTCGACGGGCTGTCTGTCGGCCTGCTATCTGGCGCAATGCCAAGGGCAGGTCTACCTCTGAATCCTTGCTGCCCTGCAACGCCAGCTGACGGATGTCGGCATTGAGATTTCTCTCGATGAAAAGGCGCGTTTTCTCATTCATTTACTTCAACAGCACTTTGCGTCCATTCATGATGTAAAGACCCTTAGTTGGATGAGTCACTCGACGGCCCTGAAGGTCGAAGAGGTTTGATGTTTGAGGTTTGAGAATTGAGGTTTTGGAATCTTTGATTCCTGTTTCTTCGCCACCATAGTTGTTGTAGCTGAAGGCCACATCCTTCTTGTCGCCCCAGATATAGTCCTCGAGTCCAGGATAGTCGATGAAGGGGTTGCGATTGCTTTGGATGTCATAGACCGCATTGTTGCGATTGACTTCCTTTTCGCTTACAGCATCATCTTTGGCCCATTTCATCAGCATCTCCAACTGCCATTCAGTAAGTCCAGGATACTTGTTGCCATCGAGGGTGGGGCGTGACTCGGAGTAGTTATTGTACCAATCTGGCAGTTTTTCTTCGTAACAGGTTACCATATAGAAATAGGTACGTGCAAAGTCGCCCTTGTACTCATCGTTAGGCTCGAATACTATACCTGTATATCCCTCAATGGTGCAGCTGCCAAGTTTGCTGAAACCATTGGCCGACTTATAGCTCTCACCATTGGTCTCGCCAAAAGGATTGTTGCCGCGCTTATTGTTAACCAATTTATCAGTAGGATACATGTGATGAAGGTCTGTATACATAGGCTGTACCTTACCCCCAAACCAGCTATTGGGAAATGAGTGTTCGCGATTATAATATTCGCCTTCTGTACTTCCGCCACTACCACGATCCTGGTCTGTGCCAAAGATGAAGTCGGTGATGTTGGAATACATATCCCATACCTTGCCGTCAGGACGAGCATCAGTAGTCATGAAATCAGTCCAGAGGTCACCATAGCTGCGTTCTGTACGGTTATAGATAATGGAGCTAAGGGCCGTCTTGAGTTCAGCCCCCTTCTTGCCGTTGGCATCCTGATAGTAGGTGCCAGAGTTATTAGGTCCTTGCGCCCAGGCACAGACGGCGAGGAGCGACAGCAGGAGAAAAGATGACAGTTTCTTCATATGAGTATTAGTTTTTACCTTTATTTCATCATGAGAGCGCAAATATACGCATTTTATTCCACATATTGCAACTTTTCTGCAAAAAAAAAACTAATATGAAACATATTTGAAACTCATTATTGAAAAAAAGCACTACCTTTGCATTGAATATTCAATAACTAAATACTCGATGTATATGCTCAAACATTTACCTACCGTAGGTCTGCTTTTGATGGCTTCATTCTTGATGCCTCAGCAAGCCAATGCACAAATTTCACAAAACCCATATAAGTATCTGGGTAACATTACTACTGGCTATCAGATGGATGCTGGTGGTGGTGTTCCAAAGTTCTATCAGCTTTGGAATCAGGTTACTTGTGAAAACGAGTCCAAATGGTCGTCTGTAGAAGGTAACCGTGGCAATTTCAACTGGAGTGGTGCCGACAACGCTTTCAATTACGCTAAGAACCATAACTTCACTTACAAGTTCCACGCCCTGGTGTGGGGTGCCCAGTATCCTGGCTGGCTGGAGAGTCTCTCGGCTAAGGAGCGTTTCTCTGCCTTGACCAACTGGTTTAACAAAGCCAAGACCAAATATAAGACCCTGCCCATGATTGACGTGGTGAACGAAGCTGTAGGTATGCACCAGCAGGGCAACCCCATGATGAAGGAAACTTTGGGTGGTGGCGGAAAGACTGGCTACGACTGGCTTATCAAGGCCTTTGAGATGGCCTATGAGCGTTGGCCAGATGCCATCCTTATCTATAATGACTATAACTCTATCCTGTGGGATATTGATAATTACATCGATTTGGTTCGCACCCTGCGCGATGCTGGAGCGCCTATCGATGCCTATGGCAACCAGTCGCACGATGTGAACGATATCAGTGAGACCAATCTAAGGAATGCATTGAAGAAGCAGCAGGATGCTCTGAAGATGCCAATGTTCATCACAGAGCTGGATATCGACAAGGCTGACGATGCCCAGCAGAAGGCCCAGTATCAGAAGGTGTTACCTGCCATGTGGGAAGCTCCCTATTGTGCTGGCGTCACCCTGTGGGGTTATGTTCTAGGAAGGACCTGGGTGGATAACTCTGGTCTTTACAGAAATGGAACAGAACGTCCTGCTATGACCTGGATTAAGGAGTATATGGAGACTGATGCAGCCAAGAATGCCGTGGGTCCCTTCCCTGGCACCAAGAAAGAGGCTTCTATCTATATCCGTCCTGCTTCTCTTAAAGTAGCCAAGAACGATGTGCAGACCATCTGCGTACGTGCCAAACTGGCCACCAAGACCATTGCAAAGGTGGATTTCTATGTAGGTGAAGAACTGGTAGGCACCAAGACAGAGGCCCCCTACATCTTTGAATATACCTCCAGCAAGACTGGCTGGTTGAACACCAAGGCTGTGGTTACCGCTACCGACAGCACCACTTATGAGCGCTATGGTCGCTATAACGTACTGTCAAGTACCACTAAGCGCGAGCCTTACAACGAGACCGTCCCACAGATTCCTGGTATCATTAACGTGACAGAATACGACAAGGGTGCATCTGGTGTAACATATAGTAGCGCCTCTCGCACTAATTCAGCCACGAAGGATGGCGCCTGGATGGAATATACAGTTGATGTAGCAGAGGACGGTATCTACGCTATCGATGCTGAGGTGGCTTCTAACAAGAATGGTGGTATGTTCCATCTGGCAGAATATGCTCCAGAAAACCTCACTTATATCACAGAGTATCTGACTGTTCCCAAGACGGAGGGCATCAACGACTATCACAAGCTGCATTATGTGACACAGGACACTCTGCGTGCTGGTCGTCACGTCATCACCCTGCTCGTCGATAAAGGCGGCTTCTATATCAAGAGCCTGAGCTTCAAGCGATATGAGGAAGATAAGACCATGGCGATGACCATCAACTCTATTCAGCCTTCAACGTTAACTGCTGGCGACACCACTGTTATCAGCGTGACACCGAGGTCAACCAACAGTCCCATTGCCGAGGTGAATATCTATGCCAACGACCTGCTGATTGGTACGATGACTGAATTCCCTGAGACCACGCCATACAAGTTTGAATATGTGCCTACGATGGCAGGATCTCAGACCATCATTGCTGTAGTCACCAATGCTGATGGTAAGTCAAAGACATCAGCAAAGAAGACGCTGAAGGTCAACGCCCTGCGTGGTCCTTATAAGAACGTCATCACCATTCCTGGCATCATCCAGGCCGAGGACTTCGACAAGGGTGGCGAGGGTGTGTCATTCCACGACAAAGACTCTAACGACGAGGGCGATGCTAACTATCGTTCCGACAACGAAGGCCTCGACCTGGTGAAGGGCAACAACGGAACTTGCATCGGCTATACCGCTGTGGACGAGTGGACAGAATATACTGTCAATGTCACCGCTCCTGGCAAGTACAGCTACGAGGCTACCGTATCGTCTGGTTCTACAGGCTCTGGCTTCAGCATCGGACTGGTGAAGAATGGCAAGGTGAGCACCAAGCTGGCTCAGGTTGATGTGCCTCAGACTGCCAACAACGACTGGGGTACCTACAAGGTAGTGAAGGGCGAGCTCTCTAAGAACTTGACAGAGGGTCAGCAAATTATCCGCTTCACCATCACAGGTGCCAACTGTAACATCGACAAGGTGAAATTCATCTGCACAGAGAACACTGGCATTGAGTCAGTCATCATGGCTGAGCCTACGAAGGAGGTCATCTACAACCTCAAGGGTCAGAAGGTCGATGCCAACTATAAGGGTCTCATCATCAAGAATGGTCGCAAGATCCTGATGAAGCGTTAACACCTTATTATATTATAACAGTCAAGGGGGCGGAAATACTGCCCCCTTGATTATTTTATAAAAAAAATGATGATTCTTTGTAACAAACACCAAGAAACTGGCGTTAGTATGAATAGAAGTGTCTGACGATGACATTCTAACAGTAAAAAATCAATCATTCATTAACAAAAAAAGAAAGAATCGTATGAAAAGGATTATGAAACAGTTGGCAGTATGTGCCGTTTTGTCTTTGGTTTGCATTTGTGCTCATGCTCAGAGCAAGGCCTTCAATAAGTTGGCAAAAATCGATGGTGTGGAGTTTGTCCACATTGACAAGTCCATGCTTGAGGTTGCAGCTGAGCAGGGCAATGGCGTTCAAGTTGGCGACATCATCAATTTGGGCAATACTGCCAGTGAGATTGTCAAGGTGATTGACGATATCATGGTGTTCCATTGCGAAGAAGAAGAATCTGCTGCCAAACTGAAGAAGTCGGCCCAGAAGTTGCTGAAAGGTAAAAAATGGCAGACGCTGGTTGACATGAATGGCGAGGATGGTGAAACGGTTAAGATATGTCAGGCTAAGGAGGGTGACAAGACTATTAATGTTATCATGTCTATAGAGGATGATGAGGCACAGCTGGTGGTTATCAATGGAACCCTCGACCTGTCCGAACTGTTAAAGAAGATGTCTGGAACAAACTAAAGAGCTGTCGTGGCAGATGGACGCACAGGAGTTTAAGCAACGGTTTATGCCTCATCACAGGCTACTCTACAGGGTAGCCTACCAGCTGACGGGCAATGCGCAGGATGCCGAAGACCTGCTTCAGGACTTGTATCTGAAGTTGTGGCAGAAGCGCGAGGAGCTAGCTGATGTGGTAGCGACGGAAGCTTATCTTGTCGTCATGATGCGAAACCTGTTCGTCAGTCAGCGACGTCAGAAACATATCAACGCCTCTGAGGATATTGAGTCCCACACTGAACCGCCTGACGACAGCAGCCTGGACAGTCAGATTGACTCACGCGACGAGGCATCGCAGATGGAAACACTTATCGGGCAACTGCCACAGCGTGACGGAAAAATCATCCGAATGCATCTAGTGGAAGACCGCTCCTATGAAGAGATAGAACGCGACACAGGCCTCTCGCAAGGTAATATCCGCATCATTGTGATGCGAACGCGACAGAAACTGAAACAGCAATTCCAAAAAATGACAAAGACATGGACGAACTGAACTTTGAAGCTTTAGAGAAGATTCCCATCCCAGAAGGGCTGGAGCAACGACTCTCGAACAAGATTGACGAATGGGAGCAAGAAGAGAAGAAGAAAAAGGCTGTCACACGTCGTCTCCCCCTTCCCAGAGTGCTGCGCTACACAGCTGCTGCAGCCTGCGTCGCCCTTGTCTTTGGCGTGGGCTATCACATACTCAGCCAAGAAAAATACACGAACCTTGCTGAGCAGGACACTTACCAAGACCCTGTCGTGGCACAACAGGAGGCTGAGCGTGCGCTGCTGCTCTTGGCTGCCAACCTGAACAAGGGCATGGGACAACTGGAGAAAGCCAAGGTGCTGAGCGACAAGGCCGAGAATACATTGAACGAACGATTAAAAGTAATGAAATAGTATGAAACAGACAATCATCAAATTCCTGCTTTGCGCCGTGGTGGCTCTCTTCAGTCTTAATGCAGGCGCCCAGGTAAAGGCATTCGAGAAATATGCCGACATGAAGGATGTGACCTATGTCTTTATTTCAAAGTATATGCTGGCTATGGCAGGCAAGAACAACACGCCCTCCATCCCCAATGTGGATATCAAAGCCCTCTCCAACAAGTTGAGTGGCATCCAGATTATCCATTCTGACGAAAAGAGCGCCTGCAAGAAACTGAAGAACGAGGTCAAGACCATCCTTACTCGCGATAAGTATGAGGTGCTGATGCAGATAAACGATGATGATCAGAAGGTCAACATCTATTTTACACAGAACAAACAGCAGTCCATCGTACTCATGCAGGTTGACGAGGATGATGACGAGGTCACCCTCATGGTCTTCTCAGGCAAGTTCTCTGTGGATGATGTCATGAAGATGACAGAGAATGAGAACTGACTATCTCATTCCTCGTCCCTATACTCCAAAATGTCACCTGGCTGACAGTCCAGCACGCGGCAGATGGTCTCGAGGGTGGTGAAGCGTACGGCTTTGGCCTTGCCCGTCTTCAGGATTGAGAGGTTGGCCAGTGTCAGGCCAACTTTCTCTGCCAACTCACTCAGCGACATTTTACGCTTAGCCAGTTCCACATCTAAATTAACGATGATTCTTCCCATGGCTTCAAATAGTTAAGTCTTGTTCTTCCTTCATCTTCCTGGCGTCCTTCAGAATCTTGGGAACAAAGAAGTAGCCAACAAACATCCAGTACAGCGGACCAGTATATAACCTATGTGCCATCTTGGGATACTCTTCAATGTGGTCGCTCTCAATCATGTTAAACATATGTGTGTTAAACTGGCCTGCTATTACGTAATAAACCAGAACTGATATGCCCAGCACATAGAACAGACGCACACACCACTTCGAGTACTGCTTATTAATATAGGTAAAGAATACCATCAGCATGACGATGCAGAAGAAATAGGTGATGGCGATGTTGACAATCAGATAAATGAAGTTCTTATAGTACTCATAGTTCGTGGTGGCAGCTTGCATCCTGTTGATGTCGTCCGTCATCAACCAAGCCATGAGACATGCCAGAGCCAATAGGAAGATAAGGCCTGGCCAATTCTTAATCATTTTGCTGAATAATGCTTTAGTTTCCATATTCTTTTATCGTTTTATTTTTGTTATTTATTGATTTTCGATATGCAAAGGTATATATTATTCTGTTATCAACCAAATTAAATCGATAAAAGTTTATCGTTTTTCAATAAATTAACGTTTCAAGAGATTTTCTTATGCTTCACATAGCTGGGGCTCCCTTATTCATATCTCCAATCATTTTTCTTAGATAAAAGGGGAAAAACGCAGCCTGAAGTTTCAAAATCGTAAAAAAGAGTCTCAGAATTTACAAAATTTGAAGAAAAACCAGCTCAGAATTTTGTAATTTGTTACAAATTGTTTATATTTGCATCCATAAAGATAACGAAACTAGACGGTTTCAACGAGCTTTACATCAAACATGATATAAAACAAAAACAATCTAATGATGAAAAAGAGAATTGTTTCAAGTGTTTCAATGCTATTATTGGCGACTCCCTTCTGTTACGCCAATGGCTATACGCTATCCGATGCTAATCACATCATCGTGATACTCGTATTTATCGTGGTAGTGCTCATCGTGATGGGAGCCTTCAGTATACATTATAACAGGATTGTAAGTCAGCGAAACGAACAGCTTCGACGCATCCTTACGGCACTTGACGACTATCGTGCCATTGTGGGCGATGAGGTGACATCTCTTGATGAGCAGGAAAAGATTCTGAAAGACAAGCTGAAGAAGACCAGGGAAGCCATAGAGGGCCAGAAGGACGACAAGCAGAACTTCTTCGTGAAGATGGATGCTCGTCTTAATAAGGAGAGACCCTTTGCGGATCCTGACTTCGACCATGATGCCTTGGTTAAGTTTATGGGAGTTACAGAGGAGACGTTCTGCAAACTGGTGCCTCGCTATAAAGACCCCGCCAGAACACTTGACTATATTAACTCGCTGCGAGCAGAATATGCTGCAAAGTTACTCATGGAGCACACAGACCTCTCGACAGATGAGATTATCAGTATGTGTGGTTTCAGGAATTCAGCAGCCTACATCAGCGCCTTTAAGTTCTCCTTTGGCATTACGCCTACAGAATTTCAGAGCGGCGTTAATCTGATGTTCAAGAAAAAGCAAAATTAAATTCACCTCTCACAGTGGGACTGTTCCCATGTGTTGTTACATTAAAAAACCCTCTGCGAATTTCACAATCCGCAGAGGGTAAATAATTAACTTAAAACAACATCAGATGATGATCTGATGCGAACCTTATAATGTCTAGTTCTTTAAATTACACCCGCGATTCTCACGAATGGCGAGATTTGGTCAGCCTAATATAAAATTGTATACTATGAAACAAAAGTAAGTGTTAATACTTTGTTACTGCAAAGGTAAGTAATTTTCCTGAGAAATCATAGTGTAGAACGCCTTAATATGAAGTTTTTGTAAATATTGAGACATTTTTTTACGATTTTGAAACTCGAGACTCAAATCCTACTCTTCTTTGAGAAAAAGAGACAGAGAAAAGAATGAGGACAACAGTCTCGATGAAACAAATGAAAAAGGCCTCAGAACGAAATCCAAGGCCTTGTTCATTTGTTTTAAAAAGGAAATTACTTGCCTGTACGTGCAGCGTTGAGGAAGTTCACCATCTTCTGGAGGTTCTCTTCGCTATACATGCCCATGCCATGACCGCCCTCTGGTACGAAGGTAGCTTCAGTTTTGACACCAGCAGCTACCAGCAGCTCGTAGAACATCTTACCCTGACAGCAGGGCACCACATTGTCCTTCTCGCCATGGAAGATGATGATGGGAGGATTCTTCTTGCTGACATAGTAGGTAGCACTCAGGCTGCGATACTTGTCAGGCTCTTGTGCCAATTTCGAGCCCAGCAGCACGTCCTCAGGACTGTTATCACCCATCTTCATGCCTTCGCCGCAGTCCATAGCCGTCAGGTCAACAGGACCAGACCAGTCGCAGGCGGCATTGACGGTGCTACTCTCATTGAGATAGTTGCCCACATTACCTTCGAGATCGATGTCAACAGTACCCACTTTGGTCTGCTTGATGCCGCTTGTGGTAGCTGCTGTTGATGAGAGATGACCACCACTTGAGAAACCACTGGTGGCAATGAATGAGGTGTCGAACTTGTATTTGGCAGCCTCACCACGTACAAAACGGATAACGGCACGGATGTCGTGAATCTGTGCAGGCCACTTGGCATCCATGCTGCTACGGTGGTTAGGACAAACCACAGCATAGCCGGCATCGAGCAGTGCCTTAACGATAGTGCCAAGGTCGGCATTACCCTTGCTGTTGTTGCTGAACCAAGCACTTCCGTAGATATGGATAACCACCGGATAGCTGGCTGCCTCTTTCTTGGGCAGATAGATGTCGCAGGTGTGATAAGCCTGGTCATCGCCAGCATAATTCACATCTTTCCACTCTTGACTGGTTTCTAGCTTTGCTTGCTGCTGGAAGCCTCCGAAGCCGCCAAAGCCGCCTCCGGGCTGTGCCATAGCAAATGCTGCGAGGCACGGCATGATGAACGATAAAAGTGTTCTTTTCATTTTTGTTTTTTGTTTGATGGTTTAAAGTTATTATTATTTAGTTAACGAAAACTTCCGAGAAATAGTATTCGCGCAGAGGCTTTTTATAGGTCTCGCCTGTCAACGACACCTTATGCTCCAAGCGGATATCGGCAGACGAAGCGCCAACCTTAATGGTGTAATCGCCTGGCGAAACATTCCAGAATCGATCACCCTCATGGGTGTAATAGCCAAACTGCTCGACATAGAGCTTAGCCTTCACTGTCTTGGTTTGTCCAGCGCGGAGAGGTATGCGGACAAAGCCTTGGAGAGTGAGGGGCTTGAGGTTGGAATTTTGGTCTTGAGGCGACAGGTAGATCTGTGCAATCTCGTCGGCCTCCATCTGTCCCGTGTTCGTCACGTCAAACGAAAGAGTGATGCACTTGTTTGATGTTGAGGCCACGCTGTCAACCTTCAGGTTCTTATATTCAAAAGAGGTGTAGCTCAAGCCATAGCCGAAAGGCCATTGGATTTGAGACTTGAGGTTGGAGGATTGGGTATTATAACAGATGGACTTGCGAATCTCATGCTTGGGATAGCTGACAGACAGCTTAGCAGAAGGCGAAACTTTGCCATAAAGGATGTCGGCCACAGCATGACCGCCCTCCTCGCCAGGGTACCAGGCCTGAATAACGGCTGCACAGCGTTCGGCCAAGCCAGAGATGACCTGAGCACGACCTCCAAAGACTACCAGAACCACAGGCTTACCTGTGTTTATGAGTTCTTTCACAAACTGCTCCTGATGGCCAGGTAGACGGAGTCCATGGCGATCGCGATTCTCGCCGCAAAGCATCACATTCTCGCCCACAGCAGCAATAATCACATCACATTGCTCAGCCATCCTGAGAGCTTCGTCCTTATCGGCCTTCTCGCCAGCATCCACCTTTCTATGCAGGATATCATACTCCCACGCTCTGATATCGCCGCCTTTCTTGAAGTCGGTCTCGATGGTCTCTGTCCAGTCACAACCCCTGGAATACATGATATCGATATCCTCGGTCTTATTGTCCTTCATGCCTTCCAACAGGGTGATGACATGAGGATGGTCAAGGTCTTCCGTTACCTTCTTCCAGAAATAGCTCATAGCAGGGAACGAATAGTCGCCACACATGGCCCACATCGAATTGGCATTGGGACCAGTGAGAAGAATCTTGACATTTGAGGTTTGGGCATTGAAGATGGTGGTTTGACGCTTGATGGGAAGGATGCCGTTATTCTCTAGCAGTACCACTGACTGGGTGGCAATCTTATATGCCGTCTGGCGCTCCTTGGGAGTATCGAGGATAATGTGCTCCTTACTATATAAATAAGGATTCTTGTCCATGAAGCCAGCACGATATTTATAGCGCAGCACATCTTTCACAGCACGTTCAAAGGCCTCTGGCTTCACCAATCCCTGATCGATGGCCTGCTGCAGGAATTTGTAGTTGTCGCCCTGTGGGAAGTCCACATCATTACCACCATTGATGGCAGCCGCTGCCTTGTGGATGGGGTCTTTCTGGTCGGGCAGTTGATCTATGGCAGTGTAGTCGCTCACCACCATGCCGTCGAAACCCAGATAGCCACGCAGGATGTCGTTAAGAATCTCATCATTAGCCACGCAGTTGATGCCATGCACAGCATGATAACCAGGCATCAGCGCCTTGCTGCCTGCCAAACGAATCATCGCCTCGTGGGGCATCAGAATTTCTTCCATCAGCTCTTTCTCGTCGGCATCGCCGCCACCGCCATAGCCCAGATAGTGTTTAGAGCAGGCACCCACGCCATGCTTTAGGTCCGACTGCTGCAAGCCTCTCACGAAGGCTACACCCATCATGGCCGAGAGGTAAGCATCTTCGCCATACGATTCCTCCAAGCGGTTGAAAGAGGGGTTGCGACACACATCGACCATGGGCGACAGCGACAGCACACCACCCATCTTGCGCATGGTGAGTCCCGTCTGGTGGGTCTTGATTTGTGCCAGTTCGGTATTAAACGAACAGGCCTGACCTATCTGTTGGGGATAGATAGTGGCACCACGGGTATTGATGCCAGAGAGCACCTCCTCGTGGAAAAGAGCTGGAATGCCGTGAGGTGTGTTCTCCATCAGCCATTCCTGTACGGCAGCTACACGGTCGCGTAGCTCGTCAGCCTCACGAGGTACCTGACTGGCATATTGCGAGAAATGGCCTATGCCATTGGGAATCAACTGGCGACATTTGGCAGTATCCAACCGACCCTGTTCGTCGAACAGCTCATCCATATACATGCTACGCAACTGAGCGATGCGTTCCTCCTGCGACATGCTGTCATAGAGTTCGTCTATCTGCTGTTCCATATCATTATCGCTTGAGCAACTAGCCATCAAGATGGCGGCGAATTGCAACATTATAAGAAGTCTCTTCATCACGTTAGTTATTATTTATAGTCCTCCCAGCCTGCAAAGATACAAAATAAGTCCTAAAAAAAGAAAGAAAAAGACGAAGAAATGAGAAAAAAGCGTTTTCGCTTTGCTTTTCGCCTACTTATTTGTAACTTTGCACACCATGACGGAGTTTCACCCACTACATACCACCCTTTCTCGTCCCCAGCAGTTGAACAACCCGCTGGACTATGAGCCTCATCCGCTTTGTCTGTTGGCGGCTGATGAGGTGCGAGCCTATCTAAAACAGCAGACGGCATGGGCCGACGAGGTGGCCAATGGTAAGATGTTTGGCGTGTTGGTATGTGAGGATGAGAAAGGACAATTAGGCTTTCTTGCTGCCTACAGCGGACAGATAGGAGGTCGCGAGGACTGGCCTTGGTTTGTGCCAGCCGTCTTTGACTATCTGCAGCCCGATGGTTACTTCAAGCAGGAGGAGGCTCGCATCTCGGATATCAACAGGCAGGTAGAACAAATAGAGTCATCGGCCGAACGTTCTACTATTATAAAAGAGGTGACTCGTATGAAGGATCAAGCCTCTGACGAGATAGCAGCTTACAAGACGCTGATGTTAGAGGCCAAGGCACGACGTGATGCACAGCGGATGGCGCAGGGTGAGACGGCAGAGATGATTCGTGAGAGTCAGTTTCAGAAAGCTGAACTCCGACGCCTGAAGAAACAATGGAGTGAACGTCTATCCGCTGCAGCAGAAAGGCTGAAGCCAATAGAAGCCGAGCTGACGCATCTGAAATACAGCAGAAAAATGCGCTCTGACTCCCTGCAACACTGGTTGTTTGATCATTTCATGATGAGAAACACACTAGGCGATTTCCGTTCGCTGACAGAGATATTCGCAGACACACCACAAGGTGTGCCTCCCTCTGGTTCTGGCGAGTGCTGTGCTCCTAAGTTGCTGCAGTTTGCCTTTATGAATCACCTGCGGCCGCTCAGCATCGCCGAGTTCTGGCAGGGACGCTCTCCCAGTATGGAGATTCGTCATCATGATCAGTTCTATACGGCCTGTCGCGGCAAGTGCAAGCCTATTCTCGAGTGGATGTTAGGTATCAAAGACCTAACTATCGATACGGAAGACATGAAGACAGGCGAACTGGAATATGTCAGTGTTGTGGAAGGTCGCTATGCTGTGGTGTGCAAGCCTGCTGGTATGCTATCTGTGCCTGGTCGCAGTAAACAGCCGTCAGTAGAGAGTATCCTTCGCGCAAAATATGGTGAGGCATATATGGTGCATCGGCTTGATATGGATACCTCTGGACTCCTTGTCGTTGCTTTGTCGAAAGAGGCCCATAAGCACCTGCAGATGCAGTTTCGAGACCACACCGTAAGTAAGCTATACAGGGCTCAGCTGGAACGTCCGATGGATAGTCCCAGCTGTACCATCGAACTCCCTTTGCGACCAGACCCCATGGACCGACCGCGTCAGGTGGTGGATTATGAGCACGGTAAGCCCGCCAAGACTTTCTGTGTGAAGATGAGCGGCAATAACGTGCTGTTGGATCCTCGTACTGGGCGTACTCATCAGCTTCGGGTGCATTGTGCCCATGAGCAGGGACTGTCAAACCCCATCAAGGGCGACCGTCTGTATGGTCATAAAGCCGACCGTCTGTATCTGCATGCTGAAGTCTTGTCGTTTCTTGATCCAGTAACTGAAAACCGACTGATGTTCCGCCGTCCTGCACCCTTTTAATATATGAATAAAGAAATATCATCACCCATTCTGGAACTCCAACGGCAACGCATGCTGCTGCAGATGGAGTACGACGAGGAAAAGCAAGCCTTTCAGCAGCAGACCGAGGCACTCGGTATGTTGCGGAGGGTGAAGCGTGGCGATGCCTGGATGCCGTTGCGAGTGGGAAAGTCGTACTATAACTCACTGAACCAATACTGCGTGGAGGTGTTCCGTCAGAACGATGATGATACAGACCATAACTTTGAGTTTGGACGTCCGGTACAGTTCTTTGTACAACAGGAAAAGGCCATTCGTTTCTTTCCTGCCACCGGCACAGTGAGCTATGTTGATGGCGACCGGATGGTTATCAGCGTGCCTGATGGTTTCTCTGTTGCCGACCTTCAGATAAGTGATGGTCTGCTGGGTGTGCAGCTCTTTTTCGACGAGACCTCCTATCGCCTGATGTTCGAGGCCTTGGAACGTACCATGCGAGCCAAGGGTAGACTGGGATATCTACGCGACCTCTTCTATTCGCACCAGAAGGCCGAGACGTTCTCGTTTCCTGATATGGGCTTTTCGTATCTGAATGATACTCAGCAACATGCCGTTAACGAAGTGTTGCGAGCCAAGGATGTGGCCATTGTGCATGGCCCTCCAGGAACAGGCAAGACCACCACACTAGTAGAAGCTATCTACGAGACGTTACGACGTGAGAGTCAGGTGCTGGTATGTGCCCAAAGTAATATGGCAGTGGACTGGATCAGTGAAAAACTGGTGGACCGAGGGCTTAACGTACTACGTATCGGCAATCCAGTACGTGTAGACGATAAGATGCTGTCGTTCACCTATGAACGTCGTTTCGAGGCCCATCCCGATTACCCCCAGCTCTGGAGCATTCGTAAAGCTATCCGCGAACTGCGCAGTCAGCGAAAGAGAACCGAAAACTGGCATCAGAAGATGGACCGCCTGAAGAGTCGTGCTACCGAATTGGAGATACGTATCAATGCCGAACTCTTTGGTGAGGCGCGTGTCATCGCCTGCACCCTGGTAGGCTCAGCCAATCGTTTGCTCGACGGCATGAAGTTTGGCACGCTCTTCATCGATGAGGCAGCCCAGGCTCTCGAGGCAGCCTGCTGGATTCCCATCCGTAGGGCAAGTCGTGTCATCCTGGCTGGTGACCATTGTCAGTTGCCACCCACGGTGAAATGTTATGAAGCCTTGAAGGGTGGACTAGGACGTACGCTGATGGAGCGCATTGCTGAAGAGAAACCTGAGGTGGTGACGCTGTTGCGTATCCAATATAGGATGCACGAAGATATCATGCGCTTCTCCAGCGACTGGTTCTACCACAACCAGATGATAGCCGCACCAGAGGTGGAGCATCGCAGTATCCTGGACTTGGACTTGCCAATGACATGGATTGATACTTCGGAATATGAAGGTAAGGAGGAATTCGTGGGTGAGTCGTTTGGACGCATCAACAAGACCGAGGCCGAGCTGACATTACTCTCGTTGCAGGCCTACTTTGAGATGATAGGCAAGGAGCGTATCCTCCAGGAGCGACTTGATGTGGGTATCATCTCGCCATACCGTGCTCAGGTGCAGTATCTGCGTCAGCAAATCAGGAAGAAAGAATGGATAAAACCATTCAGGACACGCATCAGTGTGAATACCGTTGACGGTTTCCAAGGTCAGGAGCGCGACATCATCATCATCTCGCTGGTACGCTCTAACGATGAGGGGCAGATAGGCTTCCTTCGCGACTTACGTCGCATGAATGTGGCCATTACTCGAGCCAGGATGAAGGTCATCATCCTGGGCGATCGTCCCACGATGACGCGTCATCCTTTCTATCGAAAGCTCTATCAGTATATCGAGTCTTTGAAACAAGCCAAATGAACGCTAAGGAACTATACGATATCTGTCTGACGCTGGCACAGGAAGAGCCCAAGCAAGCTACCATCCGACAGCTGCACGAGATTATCAAACTCTGTGCGGCAGAGGGATGCAGGACGCAAGGAGGCACCTTTGGCAACCTGTTCTCGCAGGTGGACTTTGTCTGTAAGCAATGCGGCATGAAGTCGCAGCAACGGTGGGCCATACAACAGGCACGTCGTCACTCCAACGGAGAAGAGAAGCTGACAAAGGAAGAGTGGCTCTACGACCTGAGAGCCATTACCTTATTTATTAATATGGTGTTCCATGAGGATGTGCCTGGCAGTCTGTTACAGCTGCTGCCTGTCAACCTCCAGCCGCGTCCTACTCTGCCTTCTGTCAACAAACTATACGTGCGTTGTATTGTTCGTTCCTTCGATGCCACCACCATCACCGCTGAAAGCGAGGATGGCGAGATTACCATTGACTATGGCAGTACCGAGGGCGGCCGCGACCTTACCTATCTTCAGAAAGTACTGCGTGAAGGGATGCAGCTCAATCTGTTGGATTGTCATTCTGACAACTCTCATCTCAGACCTCAGATTATTGTGGTAGAGCCCGACTTCATGCTTGACATCTCATCGCTGGCTACCTGCTTCACTGCCTATGGGCATCATCCCCTGCTCTATACGGTAAATCGCCTAAAGCCTAGGCCTAATACCCAGGCCACGTTATTGGGAAACTTCGCTGGTACGGCACTCGACGACATCATCAATAACCCAGAGGCCACCACGCAGCTGTCACTACAGCGCTCCTATCGTGAGCAGGCTGAGCGGTTTGCTGCCTGCGAGGACTTCGACAAAGAGAAATTCGAGAAAGAAGCCGAACAACAGATGCAGGTTATCCGCGAGGCAGTCAAAATCCTTAATGCTCAGTTTCCGAATCTCAAGTCCCAAGCGCTTCTTGAACCCTCATTTATCTGTGAGAAACTGGGACTGCAGGGACGTGTAGACCTGATGACTGCTGACATGCGTCTGCTGGTAGAACAGAAGTCTGGCAAGAATCAGAAGATAGAATATCAGAGTCATGATGCTCATGGACTACAACTGGAAAGTCACTATGTGCAGTTGCTACTCTATTACGGCATGTTGCGTTATAACTTCGGCAAGAGCGACTCACAGGTGGACACCCGTCTGCTCTACTCTCGTTATACGCCGGATAAGGGTCTTGTCATCGTCAACTATTATCGTACGCTGTTTCGTGAGGCCATCAAGTTGAGGAATCAGATTGTGGCCACAGAGCTGCTTATCGCCCGTGATGGTTTCGGACGTATTCTTCCTTTGCTCAATGCCGATGTTATATATAAAGGTATAGCCCGTGATGGTTACTTTCACCAGTATATTCTGCCTGAGATAGAAAACCTCAAATCTCAATTCTCAAATCTCAATCCTTTGGAACGTGCCTATTATGAGCAGATGATGACCTTTGTCTATCGTGAGCAACGGGCACAGAAGTTAGGAAGCAGCGAACAGACGTTGCACCATAGTGGAGGTAGTAATTCCGACCTGTGGCTGATGTCACTTGACGAGAAGCAGGAACAGGGCAATATCATTCTGAATCTTAACATCAAGAAGCGCGAAAAGACCGACCCCTATGGCGGCTATGACCTTATCACCCTCAGCCCTCATACTTCAGACGTCAGCTCCCAGTCCTCCACCCTCAACTTCCGAGTGGGCGATATGGTTTATCTGTATCAGTATGACGATGAACCCGATGTGCGCCACCATATTCTTTATAAGGGCACATTGCAGGAGATTGGGGCAGAAAAGATGGTGGTGCTTCTGAACGACGGTCAACAGAATGAAGCCGTTTTTGCCCCTTCCGACAAGCAGTGGGCCATAGAGCATGGCAGCAGCGATGTGTCTACGGGTAGTAACATTCGCAGTCTGCATCAGTTCATTTTGTCGTCACAACGAAAGAAAGACCTCCTCTTAGGACAGCGTGCACCAGAGGTTGACACTTCCATCACGCTCTCAAAATCCTATAATCCCTATTACGATGACATCCTGCTGAAAGCCAAGCAGGCTCGCGACTATTTCCTGCTGGTGGGTCCTCCAGGTACAGGCAAGACCTCGATGGCCCTCCGCTTCATGGTGGAGGAAGAGCTCTCCACCACTACTCCCAACGATGAATCGTTGGGTTATATCCTCCTCATGGCCTACACCAACCGTGCTGTCGATGAGATTCGTTCGATGCTCCGTGAGGCAGGCCTTGAAGATAATCCCCGTATCGTCATTGGCACCACATCGATGATGCAGGCCCGTCCCTTCCTGCTGCATGGCCTTCATTTCTCTCTGGCCATTGTCGATGAGGCTTCGCAGGTGTTGGAGCCAGGACTTATCGGCTTACTGAGCAGCAGTCAGATAGACCGTTTTGTACTCATTGGCGACCATAAGCAGTTGCCTGCTGTGGTGCAGCAGAATCCTGAGGATGCAAAGGTTGACTCACCCTTGCTCCACGCTATTGGATTGACCGACTGTCGCCAGTCGCTGTTCCAACGTCTCTATAACTGGGAGATGGCTCAGAAGCGTACACAGTTCATCGGAACCTTGAGTCGTCAGGGACGTATGCACCCCGATGTGGCACAGTTTGCCAGTACCCATTTCTATAATACCTGGCTGAAGCCTGTGCCGTTGCCCCATCAGCAGGAGGACTCGCTCCATTACGACCTGCCTTCACAGGATGCTCTCGATGACCTGCTGAAGAGCCGTCGTATCATCTTCGTACCAGGCGATGCTGAGATGACTATCCTACTGGCACAACGTATCCGTCGTTTCTATGGTGACAGCTTCGACCCCCAGAAGACGCTGGGCATTATTGTGACCTATCGCAATCAGATAGCCGCCATCCGCGATGCCCTCAGTCCGTCCCCCATCACCATAGACACCGTAGAGCGCTATCAGGGCTCGCAGCGTGAGGTTATTATCTACGACTTAGGGGTGAGCCGTTTCTATCAGTTGGACTTCCTGACTGCCAGCACCTTTATTGATGATGAGGGACAGATCATAGACCGTAAACTCAATGTGGCGCTGACACGAGCCCGTCGTCAGATGATATTAGTGGGTCGCCCCGCTATTCTGAGACAAAATCCTCTCTATCGTCAGTTAATTGATAAATTTTCTGTGAAATTGTAGTATTATTCAAAGAAAATATGTAATTTTGCCAGCACTTATAAACCTTTTAAAACAAATTGATATGAAAAAGATGAGTTTAAGAGCAGCCGTTGTGCTGTTGGCAGGTTCTTTCCTGTGCAGTTCGTGTATTGGTTCATTTAGTCTCTTCAACAAGTACGAGAAGTGGCAGTGCAACATGACCAGCAATAAGTATGTCAATGGTATCGTAGGTCTCATCCTCCAGCCTATTGTCGGTGGTGTGTGTCTCTTCGTCGATGCCGTAGTGCTCAACACCATTGAGTTCTGGACAGGAAGTAATCCCATGGCCCTCAACAAGGTGCAGACCGTGAAAGGCCAGGACGGTCGCTACTATGCAGTGAAGACCTTAAAGGACGGTTATGAGGTAAAGGCTCCTAATGGAGAGATAACCCTGTTTACTCACGACAGCAAGACTGAGTCATGGTCAATCACTCAGAATGGTGTAACCAAGGAGATTATCCGTTTCAATGCCGATGGCACCATCCAGGCTACTTTGCAGAGCGGTGAGATGATGACCGTTTCTAATGATGAGGCTGGCATGATGCAGGTTCGCGAGGCTGTCTATAACGACAACTGCTACGCTCTGCGTTAAGCTATACGCATTCTCACCCACAGCCAACGTGGGATGAGGCGCCAAAAGAATACGAGCAGACGGTAGCGCCAATCAATAGTGATGATGGCGCGCCGCTGCTCGAGTTTTTTTACTATCTGTTGTGCTACCTTGGCGGCATCGAGCTGTAGGGGATAGTTGCCGCCGCTGATAAGAGCGGTGCGCACAAAACCTGGACGGATGTCGTGGATGCTGATATGGCGCAAACGACGGATATGGCAAAGCTGGGTGAGGCACTCCAGATAATGGTTCACATAACGCTTGGTGGCTGAATAGGCAGGCGCAGCACCAAGTCCTTTCGTGCCTGCGATACTGCTTATAACGGCAATCTGGCCCTTCTGCCCTGGATGTGCTTCGAAGTAATGGAAGGCTGCACCCACCATGCGGGTCATACCCACGGCATTGGTCTCAACGGTGGCCAGTTCACGCTCCATATCGAGTTCAGTATTCTGATATCCAATGCCCGAGCTATGGAAATATAGGTCCATGCCTCCGAGATTCTCTATCAACGTCTGCAAGTGGTCAGGGGCGTCTGACTGAGTCACATCAATCTGTTCTGTGGCCACAATATTTTGATGCTCCTGCTGAATTTGTTCCAGCAGCTCCTGACGACGCCCCGCAATACCTACCAGCCATCCCTTTTTTGCTAATACCTTAGCCACCTCAAGTCCGATGCCGGAAGTGGCTCCTATGATGATTGCACGTCGTTGTTCCATATATAAATGTATTAGAGTAAGATACCCGAGAAGATGCGACCGCTATTGATGCCTAAACGACGCGCCGAGAAATAGTCGGCAGCCTGTTTGAAAGTACAGACAGGCGACACTTTTATATTCTGGGGCAACAAACCGGATGCTATGAGTTGCAGACGATTGCACAAGGGCAGATCGATGTGCCACTTTTCTTTCCTGGCGCTGATGGCAGACATGTCAAAACCTTCTTGGTGGAAAGCCTCATAGACCTCGTCGCCCACTTCGAAGCTGTCGAGATGAATGCCAGGACCTATCTGAGCCACCAGCTGCTGAGGCTGGGTGCCATAAGCCGCCGTCATCGCTTCAACAGCTTTCATCACGATTCGTTTGACAGTACCTCGCCATCCTGCATGAATGGCACAAACGGCTTGATGAACCTCATCATAGAGCAAGACGGGGATACAGTCTGCAGTAGATACACCAATACAAACGCCTCTGAGGTTTGTCATCAAGGCATCGACACCTTCCAAAACCGTTTGTCTCTCTTCGGGGCTCATCGAAAGGAACGTCTCATCAATCTTCGCCACCTTCGTGAGATGCACCTGATGTGGCATTATCAGATGGTCGATGCTGATGCCAAGCATCTCACAAAGAGCCTTGCGGTTGCTGAGGATATCGTCCTTGCTATCGCCACAATAGCTGTTAATGTTAAATGCAGCATAGTTGCCCTTGCTGCAGCCTCCATGGCGTGTGCTACTAAAGGCCACGACGCCAGTTCCCATGTTGTAATAATCCAGTTGCGGTTGCTTCATGGTGCAAAGTTACGAATTCTTTCCGAACTATTTTGCAAGAAAGCTTTAAAAAATTAGGAGTTATGCAGACTTATTCGTATCTTTGCAGGGTCAAAACTTAACCTATTATTAAACAAGGACATTTAATTAGAAAGAAGATGAATAAGAAACTGATGACCCTTGGCATCTCGGCAGCCATGCTGTCGACATCCATGTTGCAGCTCACCAGCTGCAAGGAGACCCAACGCGAGAACCCACTGCTACAGGAAAGCACACTGCCTTTTGGTGCTCCTGACTTTAGCCAGATTCAGCCTACTGACTACCTGCCCGCCTTTGAGGCTGCCATACAACAGAAACGTGATGAAATCGCGCAGATTGTAGATAATAAAGACTCTGCCACCTTCGAGAACACCATTCTGGCTTTTGAGGAGAGTGGCAAGACACTCGACCGTGTGAGAGCCATCTTCGAGGCATTGTTAGATGCCGACAAGACAGAAGTGATTGGCGAGACGGAGAAAAAGGTGATGCCCATGCTGACAGACCTTGAAAACGAGATATCGTTCAACAAACCGCTGTTTGAACGCATCCGTCAGGTATATGATCGTGACTACAACAACCTCCAGGGCGAGGACCAGAAGTTATTGGAGGAAATCTATAAGGACTTTGTACGCAAGGGTGCCCTGCTGCCCGATGACAAGATGGCCCGCATGAAGGAAATCAACCTGCGCATCACGGAGTTGCAGACACAATGGGGTGATGAGCTTCCTGCTGCCACCAACGATGCAGTCGTATGGGTAGATAAGAAAGAAGATCTGGCAGGTCTCAGCGAAGCCGATATTGCCCAGTGTGCCAAGGATGCTCAGAGCAGAGGCGGCAAAGCTCCCTATGCCATCGTCATCGTCAACACCACACAGCAGGCTCTGCTGTCCAGCCTCGACAACCGTGAGTTGCGCAAGAAGGTTTACGAGGCCTCTATCCATCGAGCCGACGGCACAGGCAAGTACAACACCTTCCCCATCGTGGTAGAGATAGCCAAGCTGCGTGCAGAACAGGCAGAGATTATGGGCTATCCCAACTATGCCTCTTATTCTTTGGAGAAGACGATGGCCAAGACACCCGAAAACGTCTATGCCTTCCTCCAGAACCTGATTAGCGAATATACGCCCAAGGCCCAGGCTGAGACCAAAGCCATCGAGGATTTTGCCAAATCTCAATCCTCCAATCTCAATTCTCAATTCCAGTTGCAGCCCTACGACCGCTTCTACTATTCTGAGAAGATGAAGAAGGAGATGCTGAATATCTCTGAAGACGAGGTGAAGCCTTATTTCAATATCGACAGCGTGCTCATCAATGGTGTGTTCTATGCCGCCAACCGCGTCTATGGCCTGACATTCAAGGAGCGCACAGACATTCCCACATACCATCCTGACATGCAGGTCTTCGAGGTCATCGACAAGGACGGCAAGTCGTTGGCACTCTTCTATTGTGACTACTTCCGTCGTCCCACCAAACGTGGTGGCGCGTGGATGAGCAACTTTGCAGAACAGAGTCGTCAGCGTCAGCAACTGCCCATTATCTTTAATGTGTGCAACAGTGCCAAGGCACCCGAGGGTCAGCCCTCGCTGCTCACCTGGGACGAGGTCACCACGATGTTCCATGAGTTCGGACATGCCTTGCATGGCATCCTCTCCGACTGTCAATACAACAGGCTGAGTGGAACCAATGTGGCTCGCGACTTTGTGGAGATGCCGTCACAGTTCAACGAGTCGTTTGCCTCTATCCCTGAGGTCTTCGACCATTATGCCCGCCACTACGAGACTGGTGAGCCGATGCCTGCCGAACTGAAGGAGCGTATGCTGAAGAGTATCACGTTCCAGACGGCATACGCTCTTGGCGAGAACCTGTCTGCCACCTGCATAGACCTTGCCTGGCACATGCTCGCATCGAAGGATATCCCCTCTGCCGACCAGGCTCTGGCCTTCGAGACTGAAGCGCTGAAGACTATTGGCTTGCTTGACGCTCAGGTTCCTCCCCGTTACTACACCAGCTACTTCAACCATGTATGGGGTGGGGGCTATGCTGCAGGATACTATAGTTATCTGTGGACTGAGGTGCTGGCCGTCAACATCGCTGATGTCTTTGCCCAGCGTGGTGCCCTGAAGCCTGAGACGGGACAGGATTTCCGTGATAAGATACTGAGTCGCGGCAATACGGGTGACCTCATGCAGATGTTCACCGACTTCACAGGTATGCAACAGCCCGATGCCTCCAGTCTGCTGAAGGCAAGAGGACTATAAAGACTACTTGCCCTGTGGACGCCATGCTCGTATGGACTGCAGCAGCACGCTGAGTAATATGAGCACGATACCAAGATAGAACGAGAAATTGATCTCTCGGCCCTCACCGAATATCAGGAACGCCAGTATAATCGTGTAGCAAGGCTCCAGATTATACGTCAGGTTCACGGTGAAGGCCGAGAGACGTTTTAATGCCTGTATCTGAAGCAGGTACATGCCTACGGTGCAGAACAGTGCATGACACAGCATAAACCAGAGGTTGCTGCCTTCAGGAAGGACCACCACGGGCTGCTGACTGGGGAAGAACCACAGATACACAGGAATGATGGCAGACACGATGAAGAGTCCCCCCGACATCTGATACATCAGCACGGTGCGACTGCGCACTCCCACGCTGGCCTTCTTGTTGCAAATGGCATAAAGGGCACATACTGCCGATGATGCCACACCAATCAGGATGCCATAACGATAGCGGGCATCCAGCGAGAAGATACACAGCACACCAGCCACCGTAATCAATGAGAAAAACAGCTCCATAGCCGAGAACCGCTTCTTGAATATCAACGGTTCGAAGATAGCTGTAAAGAACCCGATGAGCGAAAAGCAGATAACACCTATCGACACGTTCGAAGCCTTGATGCTGCCATAGAACAGCATCCAGTGCAGTCCCAGCAGCGCGCCGCAGCCACACAGCTCCAGAAACTTACGCCAACCCACACGTGGCAGACCAGTAAACACCAGCAGCAGACAGCTTGTAAACAGCATGCGATACCACACAATATCTACCTCGTTCAGCGTTATCAGTCGGCCAAACAATCCTGTAAATCCTGCCAGCAGCACGCTGAGGTGCAGTTGTATAAAACCTTTCTTCGTCTCGTTCATTTCGGGTGCAAAGTTACGAATAATATGTGAATTATAGAAGGAAAGTTCAGTGATTATTTGTCGATAAGAGAATATGTTTGTAACTTTGCGACCAGAAGATGTATTAACTGGAAACCAGATGGCTCGACGAGCAATCATATCCACCTGTTGATCCCCGATCCGAGTCCCCGCTGATCCGAAAATCACAAAAATTGTCATTATTTTCTTTTAGTTGCTTATTATTTGCAGATTTTTTTCGTACCTTTGCAACGTTTTTTTGAATTTTTCAACGATGAGAAAGTTTGAGGTAATATTTATACCCTACGAGACGAATAAATAATCAAAAATAGACAATAACAATGAGTATTAAGAAAAACTTTTTCGCGCCTTTGTCCTCGGGGCTGGGCGCAACGCGACGGGCAGCGATGCTGCTGCTTGTGATGATGCTCACCGCCACGACGGCGTGGGCGCAGAGTGGGCAGTGTGGAGATAATGTAAGATGGGCGTTGACCGGCGAATCCACCAATTACACCCTCACCATCAGCGGCACGGGGGCTATGGCGGATTATAACGACCCTGCAGAACGACCGTGGTATGATAATGCGGCAGACATCTCTAATGTCGTCATCGAGAATGGTGTGACGAGCATCGGGGCTTATGCCTTCGCTGAATGCCAAGGTCTGACATCAGTCACCATCCCTGGCAGCGTGACGAGCATCGGCGAGTGTGCCTTCATAGGTTGCCAGTATCTGACATCTATCACTTTTGCAGAAGGTTCGCAGTTAGAGAGCATCGGCGAGAGTGCCTTCAGCAGCTCACTTCTGACGTCGATTGAAATCCCCGCCGGCGTGACGAGCATCGGCGAGGCTGCCTTCTTTAGCTGTGACGGTCTGACTTCAGTTTCTTTTGCAGAAGGTTCGCAGTTAGAGAGCATCGGCGATAATGCCTTCCGGTTGTGCTCTAATCTGACGTCCATCACCATTCCTGCCAGCGTGACGAGCATCGGTAGTTATGTCTTCCAGAATTGTGACTTAGCATCAATGGCTGTGGCAGATGGGAATACGGTCTATGACTCTCGCAATGGTTGTAATGCGATTATAGAAAAATCGAGCAACACATTGATAGCAGGATGTAAAAACACGACCATCCCCGATGGCGTGACGAGCATCGGCAATTATGCCTTCTCTGAAACACTTCTGACATCGATTGAGATCCCCGCCGGCGTGACGAGCATCGGCGAGCGTGCCTTCCAGAGTTGCTTTTATCTGGCTACTGTCACTGTTTATGCCCCATCATGCAGTTTAGGTGGAAATGCCTTTGCGAATTGCTGGAATTTGACAAACATCTACGTGTTCAGCGACTTGGTGGACGACTATCAGGGTGCTGAACACTGGAGCACCTATGCGGACAAAATTACGGGAATAACGGGTGGTTATTGCGGCGCAACAGGTCATGAGACAGACGTGGTATGGGTGTTGACAGGCGAATCCACCAATTACACCCTCACCATCAGCGGTTCGGGGGCTATGGCGGATTATAGCAATTCTTCCAAACAGCCGTGGAATAGCTATGCGGGGCAAATCCAAGAGGTCGTCATCGGGAATGGTGTGACGAGCATTGGCAATTATACCTTCGCAAAATGCACTGGTCTGACATCAATTGAAATCCCTGCCGGCGTGACGAGCATCGGCGATAATGCCTTCTGGAATTGCTCTAATCTGGCTACAGTCACTTTTGCTGAAGATTCACAGTTGGCGACCATCGGTATTAGTGCCTTCAGCACGTGCCGTGGGCTGGCATCGGTTGAAATTCCCGCCAGTGTGACGAGCATCGGCAATAATGCCTTCTCGACCTGCAATGGACTGGGGTCTGTCACTTTTGCAGAAGGTTCGCAGTTGACGAGCATCGGCAATAATGCCTTCCAGTTGTGCTCTAATCTGACGTCCATCACCATCCCTGCCAGCGTGACGAGCATCGGTAGTTATGTCTTCCTAAATTGTAACAACTTAGCATCAATAACTGTGGAAGCAGGGAATACGGTCTATGACTCTCGCAATGGTTGTAATGCGATTATAGTAAAATCGACCAACACATTGATTATTGGATGTAAAAACTCCACCATCCCCGCCGGCGTGACGAGCATCGGCGCATGGGCCTTCGGTGGTACAGGTCTGACATCGATTGATATCCCTGCCAGCGTGACGAGCATCGGTGTTTCTGCCTTCTACGGCTGCTCTGTTATGACATCGATTGAGATCCCTGCCAGCGTGACGAGCATCGGTGGGAGTGCCTTCTACGGCTGCTCTGGTCTGACATCGATTGAGATCCCTGCCGGCGTGACGAGCATCAGCAGTATTGCCTTCAGAAATTGCTCTAATCTGGCTACTGTCACTGTTTATGCCCCGTCATGCTCTTTAGGCAAAGATGCCTTTGATGGTTGCGAGAAATTGGCAAATATCTACGTGTTCAGTAACTTGGTGGGCAACTACAAGGCTGCTGAACACTGGAGCACCTATGCGGACAAGATTACGGCAATTGAAGGCATTGCTTTAGCTGACAATGCCGACAACAGCAGCCTTATCACTGCGGCTAACGGCAGTATCCTCAACGTGACCCTTCAGGGCCGCACGCTATATAAGGACGGCGCATGGAACACGCTGTGCCTGCCGTTCAATGTCACGCTTGCAGGTTCCCCCCTTGAGGGTGCCACGGTGATGAAACTCATCCCCGAGACCAGCAACCTGACCGATGGAACCCTGACCCTGAACTTCGAGGACGAGACCACCACGATGACCGCCGGCACACCTTATATTATTAAGTGGACCAAGGCCGACGGCTACGACGCTGCCAACCCCGCCACCCGCGACCTCCAGGATCCCGTATTCTCTGGTGTCACCATCAACAACAGCGCCTCTACGGAGGTGAGCTTCACCGGCGGCTCGTTCAAGGGCACATACAAGCCCATTGTGTGGAACGAGGAGAACAAGAGCATCCTGTTCCTGGGCGACAATAACACGCTGTACTGGCCGAAGCCCGATGGCGACAACATGCCCCACCTCAATGCCTTCCGCGCCTACTTCGAACTGAGCGACCCGAACGGGGTGCGTGAGTTCAATCTGAACTTCGACGGCGAAGAGACCACAAGTATAACGACCACAGATTCTTGGACGAGCCAAGCGGCAAAGCCGAGCAACACGGATAAGGCTGATAAGTGGTACGACATGCAGGGTCGCAAGGTCAGCAAGCCCACGAAGAAGGGAATGTATATCCATAAAGGTAGTAAGGTGGTGATTAAATGATATTAAGTCCCGCTGCGCTCGGCTCCGCCGCTTGCTACCATCGGGACGCAAGAAATAGCAGAAAGCATGGTCTACTATCGTGCCAAGCAGAAACTGGGGAAATAATAAAGAATAAGAAAATAGAAAACGGAAGTCAATCGGCTTCCGTTTTTTTGTCGGTTCCTCATTCTTCTTCGCCCCCTGACAGGCATCTCGTATTCTGCATTGAATGAGGTGTCTTACATTGCAATGGGGCCATGCCCCATGCAAGAGGTCGTTCCCAGCGCGGTGAGCGCCGCCGTGAGGATTGATACAATGACCTGAATAACGGTCTTCCAAGTTTCTTTTTTCATAGCTTTTAGATTTTTAAATTTCAATTTCAAGGTTATTGGATATAGGTGGGAGGGTGGGGCCCCTTTAATCATAGGGACAAGCCCCTATGCTAGGTTATTTGACCCCTTCGGGGCCCCTTGGTCTAACCTCTTTGACCTTCGGTCTAGTCTGCTCTCGCTCGGCAATTGATGCAAGCATCATTGCCCTCGCTTACTCGCAGCCTTCACCTTAGTTATACCCGTCTCCGTTGTCACCACCTCCGGTATTGTCACCATTCGTGGGATTCGAGGGATTCGTGTTCGAGTTGTTGCCGCCGTTCTCCGTAGATTCGTTGTTCCCTGAGTTCGTGGTTCCGCCCTCGTTTTCGGGATCTTCGACGTTACCCTCGTCAGTCGAGGTCACGCGCTTCACCTCCTTGCCTTCGCGGTCGTAGCAGGTGATCTGCACGGCAGTCTTCGACAGCTCGTCCTTCAGGTCGACATCAGGCGTGAAGATGATGCGTCGACTCGAGATGAGGCCCGCCTTCACCTTGTTCACGTCGTCCACGCTCTTGGCGCGCAGTCCGAAGCGCATGGTGCCCAGTCCAGGCAGCGCTACAGAGTGGCCTTCGGTTGCCCACGCCTTGATAACCTCGCCAGCTGCATCCCAGCAGGCCTGCATCACACCTCGGCTCACACCCGAGCGCAGGGCAGCCTCCTTAATCACCTTGTCCTGAGTCAGAGCTGTGTACAGCTCAGGCATCATCACGTAACGGTAGGTCTCTGCATACTTGCCCACCTTAATCAGTTGTTCTTTTGCTTTTACTTTAAGTGCCATAATTTTGTGTGTTTTTAAATGGTAAATAATTAATTTTGTAAATGTTTTTCACGGGTCGCAAGTCCGACTCCATTTTGCCGCTTAACTTAAGAAAATTATCTCGCTAGCTAAGAAAAAATATTTCTCTAGTTAGTGCGCAAATTTTATCTTTCTTTTGACGATACAAAGGTACAAAAAATAATCGAGACTACCAAATATTTTATAAATATTTATTCAAAGAAAATGCATATTTATTCCAGCTGCAGGGGCAAAGTATTCATATATTCATTTATTCAATTATGACATCTACATTTTGGAATTTCCGAGGAAGTACTTCTTATTATTATATATATTATAATATATATAATAATAAGATATAATATTTATCTAAATTGCTCTATCCCCCTATTTTTTTTAAACCCCAAATGTCATAATTGAATAAATGAATAAATGAATATTTCAAAGTCATAGATTGCCGCCCAAAAAGTTTGGTAATATCAGATACTTTTACTATCTCTGTCTTCGTCTTAGATACTCTCACTCGACCGCTCGGTTTGCCGCTTTCTACCGAAGGGACGAAAGAAGAAAAACAAAAAAAACTGTTTTTTTGCTTTGTATTGTGCTCGTTTATTCGTATCTCTGAGGCTTTGCCTCGAAGATTGTAAATGATAACGTAAAAGTATACCAACAAATAATTCAATAGTATACCAGTCCAAAAGAGCGCTGCAAATATACAAAGAGTTGGTTATACATTACTTTTTCTCTATTAATTTTTTTGTTTCTTTAATACGATATGACGTACCCGTCATGTTGACAAGATACGATTTGTGACATAGTCTGTCGACAAGTGCAGAGCACAATACCTTATCCTTGAGCACTTCTTCCCACCTTGTAAAAGGTAGGTTCGTGGTGATGATGGTAGCCCTCTTTCCAGTCCTTAGCGAGAGGTGATTGAAAAGCATTTCAGCACCTTCCTTGTCAAAGCCGACATATCCCAGTTCATCACATATAACAAGGTCGTAGCGTTCAAACTTAAGTTCCAGGCTCCTAAGAGTTTTTTCCGTCTTGGCCTCCCTGATGAGCGTCAGCAAATGTGGTACAGATGTAAAGAAAACCGTATATCCTTCAAGACATGCCTTTACACCGAGACCTATGGCGATATGAGTCTTGCCAGTACCTGGATTTCCATACATGACGATGCTGCGTCCCTCCTTGATAAACTCAAGCGTTTCCACCTCTGGCAGGAGCATCTGCCCCTCAAGGGGGAGTTCATCCCGTTTGAGTTCCTCCAGGTACTTCATCTGTGGGAAGTCAGCCCTGTGTATGCGTATGATCTTGCTTTTCTCACGGCGGCTGGTCACTTCCTCCTCAAACAATCTGCGGAGAAACATGAGATATCCCCACTGCTCCCTTGTAGCATCTTCCACGAAAAAAGAAATGTTTTCCCTAATCGTTGCCAACTTGAGTTCCTTTGCATACTGGCATATGATATCCTTCTCATTCATGGCTCACACCTCCTTCCCGTAGCTGTTCCCTGCATAATACCGTCAAGTTGCGACAAGACGTCCTCGCTGCCGAGTTCTATCTCAATGAATTCATCCGTTTTCTGACTGTCCGTAAACACAAGCGGTGCTGCATCTCTCGTCTCCAGTGCCACCTTTATCTGATCAAAAGTGATATGCCTGGCGCCACGCATCCTGATCTTCCTCACCGCATTCAAGATGTCCTTGTAGTCGTACTTGTTATCCCTGCAGTACTTGAGCAGCTTGAGGAAGTCCTTTCCGTTTTCTGCAAAGTGCACACGAAAGAGATCCTGCATCTTCTCCGGCATCTGCTTGAGTGCCACCGAGCCTTTGAGCGCCCCAGGCTTCTTCATCAGGGTATTGATGTAGTGATTGATGTCAAACGTCCACGATCCGTTAGAGTAGCTGCGCTCATGCTCTGCCATCTTCTTGTGGTCTGCGTCATAGACACGCACTTTCTCGCTGTACAGTTGTACGATGACAGTCGTGCCTACGAGATGGTCAGGAACCGAGTAGTGGGAGCCCTTTATTGAGATGGTTGACTGTTTGTCCACAATGCAGTTGAACAAATCAAAGCAGCCAAAGTCGCCAGGGAAGCGAAGCATGCACTCCACGTCCCTGCGCAGAGCCTCCTGCTTGTTGCCTGTTGCGATGCTGCCACTCTCTTTATTTATATTGTCACATATGCGGCTCAGCCACTGCTGTGCACTTTGGATGGAGTCAAAGTCGACCCGTGTGGTGAAGGCACGTCCCCTGACATAGTCCACACTACGCTCCACATGCCCTTTCTCCCAGCCTGCACGCGCATTGCAGAAACGGAAGTCAAACCCGTAGAAAGTATGCATGCGAAGCAGTGTCTCAGTAGGTTTCTTGCTGTCTGGCTTAAGTATGACGGCCACCTTCATATTATCGTACACCATCGTATGGGGCACACCATGTATATCATGGAAGAAATTGCGGTGCGACTCCATAAAGGCCAGGTTGTCCTGATGGCGGAAAAGGTATGCCCAGCGCCCCTCGCTGTGACACAAGGCAAACACGGCCATCGTAAAAGTCACAGGCTTGCCTCCTATGCGCAGTTTTACCTCTCCCCAGTCAAACTCACACTCCTGTCCTGGCTCATAGTACTGTTTTACGAATACGTCCTTCGGCTTCTTTGACTTCTCCGCCTTGCGACGCTGGATGTACTTGCAGACGCTAGAGTAGCTGATGTTGAATCCTTTCTCTATCAATACACGATGTATGTCCTGTTTTTTCAAGCATTGTTTGCGCATGCCAGTCTGCCTGCGCTTCGCATTTTCCTGCAGCCAGAATTCTATCTCGGCACATACAGGCTCCGTCATGCGGGTACACTCGACATTGCGTGCAGGATACTTGGGCTTGCTGACAAGGCAGATGTCCAACCCCTCCTCAGGATCCTCCCTGATAGAGTCCTCGTACTCACGGACGTAACGTGTTACGGTCTTTCTGTTGAGACCTACTCTACGGGAAATCTCCCGCAAACTCAAACCATCGATGCGATAGTAATGAAGGATTTGTTCTTTCTGATTCATCTCAATCATTTTTAAACTCTATGTACGTTAAACAGCGCTCATACGAGCTACTATTTTATAACGTAGAGCTCTGATTGGATGGTATACTTTTCGATTATTATAGTGGTATACTTTTCAATTATTATCTACAGTGTATTACGAGACCAATCTGGTTAATATCTACTATGCTGCCCTGCCCGTCTTTGCTGTCCGCGAAGAACATCCAGCATATTATATCCCTTATTATGCGCTGGCGCTTTGTTTCTTGCTGTTGACCCTCACCTATCGTGAGAAGCGCGCCCCAGAGCCAGCTGTTCAGAAAAAAGGAAAGCAGCAGGACAAGAGTCGCAACCTGAAACCCCTGATCCTTCAGTTGATCCTTCAGTTCGGTCCGCGTGAGCTCGTCTATGCCGCCGACTCGATGGGTGTGTCAGCCACCTTCCCTCGCATATCTCCTGATGGTCGCTATCTCATGTTCACCCAGGCTCAGTATGGCATCTTCCATATCTGGCACCATGATGCCGACCTCTGGCTCCTCGACCTCAAGACGGGCGAGGCACGCTGCATGGATGAGATTAACTCGAACGACACCGGGAGTTACCACTCGTGGTCGAGCAATATAACCTTCAAGCGACTACCTTATTTAAGCAGACGTCGTGAGAAATAATGGACGGGATACCAGACGGCAAGGAAGCCAACTGCGAGAACCGTCAGGAAGATGATGATGACATCGAGGGGATGGACGCTGACGGGATAGGCGTTGACTACAAACGAACCCTCGCTGCTACCCAACGAGATGATGCCGTAGGTCTGTTGAATCCAACAGAGCAGCAGGCCAAGGGCGATACCTATAATGGCGCCAATAGCTGAGATGAGGCGACCCTCGAACAGGAATATCTGGGTAATCTGACGATCGGAGGCGCCGAGGTTACGTAGGGTGACTACATCGTCTTTCTTGTCGATAATCAGCATGGAGAGCGAGCCGATAATGTTGAAGCAGGCCACCATGAGGATAAAGGTGAGGAAGATATAGGCAATGAGCTTCTCAATCTTCATAATGCGGAAGGTGTCCTCCTGCTGCTCGTAACGGTCCATCACTTGATATTTATCGCCAGCCACCTGCTTAATGCGCTCTTTAACTGCCTCGAAATCACTGCCTTGCTTCAGGCGCAGCTCGAGCGACGAGAGCATGCCCTGCTGGTCGAAGAGCCTGCGGGCAAAGCCGATGCTGGTAAGGATGTAGTTGCGGTCGTACTTCGATTGTTTGATTTCGAACACCACCCCTGGCGAGTAGAGCTCATCTTCTATGAAACCATCGGCAGGGTCGCTCATATCAAGCTGACCCTCACGTCGAGGAGCATAGACCTTGAGGGGTAGGGGGAAGTAATAATAGCCGATGCCGAGCACATCGATGACCTGACGCCCAAGAATGCCATATTGTATGTCGGCAGCATGGAGCTCGAAGGTGCCGTCGCCGTCGAGTTTTTCACGGATATGGGTGAGCGAGTCGAAGTTGTCCTCTACACCTTTTATAATAACCATAGCCTGTCGCCCGTTGTACACAGCCAAAGCTTGGTCTTCTACACATTCGGTGGCGACATAGATCTCTGGCATTGCCTTAATCTCAGAAAGCACGGGGTCGTCGGCAGGTGCCGTCTTACCTTCTACGGGTACAATCTTCAGTTGTGGGTCGAAGTCGGTGAAGAACGAGGCCACGAGGTCGCTGAAGCCATTAAACACACTCAGCGTGACCACCAGTGCCATCGTGGCTACAGCCACACCCAGCACCGATATGCCGCTGATGATGTTGATGGCGTTAGTCGACTTCTTTGAGAACAGGTAGCGCCGAGCTATGTAAAATGGAAAGTTCAAGGGACCTTTTACTTTTTTACCTTTTTACTTTTTCAGCAGTTCGTCGATGCGGTCAATATAATCCAGCGAGTCGTCGATGAAGAAACGCAACTCGGGCACGATGCGCAGCTGATAGCGAACGCGCTGACCCAAAGTATAGCGAATCTGCTGGCTGTTCTTCTCAATGTTCTGAAGCAGCTCCTCGCCCTTCTCAGAAGGGAAAATGCTGAGGTAGGCGGTGCAGATGCTGAGGTCGGGCGAGATTTTTGTTCTGGTTACCGACACCATCACACCATGCATTCCGCGGGTCTGCTCCTGGAAAATCACGCTCAGCTCTTTCTGCAGCAGGCGTGCAATCTTATTCTGTCTTGTTTCTTGCATAATAAATCAATAGGGCACGTCCATACCGTGCAAATAATAACCTTTCGGATGCAAAGGTAGTGCATAATTTTGGAATTTGAAACTTTTCTTTTAAAAAGTTGCATTTTTATTTGCATATATCTTCTATTCTTCTTATCTATGCACAATAAAGAGCCTAATCAACTCTGATGCTGTTACTGATGAAGGTCCTCTGAAAACATGACTGAATGAAAGATTTTTATGATAAAGACTGATATTCTCGAAAAAAATGTCTAAATTTGCACCCGAAGATAGTATTAGGACAATGAAGATACAGATTATTAACGGACCGAACCTGAACCTGCTGGGACGCAGGGAACCGGGCATCTATGGCAGCGAGTCGTTTGAGGCTTACCTGCCGCAACTGCAGAGCAGATATCCTGACGTACAGATAGACTACTATCAGAGTAACGTGGAGGGTGAGTTGATCAATAAGATGCAGGAAGTGGGCTTCTCGTATGACGGCATCGTGCTGAATGCAGGTGCCTATACCCATACCAGCATTGCCTTGCACGACTGCATCCGTTCGCTGAAATGTCCTGTCATCGAGGTACACATCTCTAATGTGCATCAGCGAGAGGAGTTTCGCCATAAATCCCTGATTTCATCGGCTTGCAAGGGTGTTATTTGTGGCTTCGGACTGGACAGCTATCGTCTGGGTATCGAGGCACTTTTGTAAAGTATGGACTTAGACAATTACATCCTTTCTCATATAGATACTGAGCCAGAGTATCTGTATCGTCTTTGGCGTGCTACCAATATTTATATGTTACACGGTCGTATGGCCAGTGGACATTTGCAAGGTCGACTGCTGAAGATGCTGGTCAGGATGATACGTCCTAAAAACATCCTTGAGGTAGGCACGTTCAGTGGCTATAGTGCCTTGTGTATGGCAGAGGGGCTGGATGACGGCGGCAAGGTCTATACCTTCGAAATCAACGATGAACAGGAGGATTTTACGCGTCCTTGGATTGAGAACTCGCCAGTGGCAGACAAGATAGAGTTTATCATCGGCGATGCTATTACTGAGGCTCCGAAACTGGGCATCGCGTTCGATATGGCTTTTATCGACGGCGACAAGCGCACTTATGTTGAAACCTACGAGATGGTGCTTTCGCTGTTGAATCCAGGTGGTTTCATCCTGGCTGACAACACCTTGTGGGACGGACATGTGACTGATCCTGCCTACGACAATGACCATCAGACACAGGGCATACGACGCTTTAATGACCATGTGGCCCAGGACGACAGGGTGGAGAAGGTGATTTTGCCCCTTCGCGATGGACTGACACTCATACGAAAGAAATGAGGAAAGAGTATTTGAGATATCTCCGCCTGCAGCGTGGCGTATCGAAAAATACGCTTGATGCCTATGCCCGTGACCTGGACAAGTTGCTGGTGTTCCTGGAACATGAGGGCAAAAGGGTGGAGGATGTTCAACTGTCTGACTTGCAGTCGTTTGCAGCAGGGTTGCACGATATTGGTATTGGTGCCCGCTCACAATGCCGTATTCTCAGCGGCATTCGTTCGTTCTATCGTTTCCTGGTGATGGACGGCTACATAGATAGCGATCCTACAGAACTGCTGGAGTCGCCTGTGCTGGGCGAACATCTGCCAGAGTTTCTGACACCGCAAGAAGTAGACCGCCTAAAGGCAAGTATTGACGTATCAAAACCAGAAGGCCATCGTAACCGAGCCATTATTGAGGTGCTCTTCTCGTGTGGACTGCGCGTATCAGAGCTGGTTAACCTGAAGTGGTCGCAGGTCTATCAAGAAGAAATGTTCTTGCGTATTCTTGGCAAGGGCTCGAAGGAGCGACTGGTGCCAATATCTAAATTAGCTTTGCAAGAGATAGAGAACTATTTGCCTTGGCGTAACTCGTTGAAAATCAAGGCGGGCGAGGAGGATTATGTGTTTCTGAATCGTCGTGGTGCCCATCTCACTCGTACGATGATTCTGATTATGCTGAAGGAACAGGCTTCGGAGGCAGGCATCCAAAAGACCATCTCACCCCACACCTTGCGCCATTCGTTTGCCACCGCCCTATTGGAAGGCGGTGCCGACCTGAGAGTCATTCAAGCATTGTTGGGCCACGAGTCGATAGGAACCACTGAGATTTATACACACCTTTCCATGCAGACGCTGCGTGAAGAGGTGCTGTATCATCACCCTCGTAATATCATGTCAACCCAGTAATGAGCGGGTGCCTTCCAGTATCTGCAGCAGCTCGTCCATCTTGGCGGCACGGAGCATAGCGATACGTGTCTGGCGGAAGTTGGGAATAGCCTTGAAGATAGGTGTGGCTGCCAGATGGCGGCGTGTGTGCAGGATGCCGCGGGTCTCATCGATACGTTCCACATTGATACGTAGCTGCTCCTCCAAAATATCGAGTTTCTGATTGAAGCCGAAGTCAGCGTCAATCTCATTTCTATCGATGAAATCGCGTATTTCCTTAAAAATCCAAGGACGGCCGAAGGTAGCACGACCCACCATAATGGCATCAACGCCATAGGTCTCGAAAGCCCGTTTGGCCTCTTCAGGCGAGGTGATGTCACCATTGCCGATGATAGGGATATGGATGCGTGGGTTGCGTTTCACCTCACCAATCAGCGTCCAGTCGGCCTCACCAGTATACATCTGGGCTCTGGTGCGTCCGTGGATGGTCAATGCCTGTATGCCACAATCCTGTAGCTGCTCGGCCAGTTCGGTGATAATCAGTTGTTCCTGATTCCATCCTAAGCGGGTCTTCACAGTAACGGGCAGTTTGACGGCTTCTACCACCTTGCGTGTAATCTCCAATAGCTTGGGAATGTTTTGCAGCATGCCGGCACCAGCACCCTTGCCAGCCACCTTCTTTACAGGGCAACCAAAGTTCAGATCGATGAGGTCGGGACCAGCCTGTTCCACAATCTTGGCAGCCTCAACCATCGCATCAACGTCGCGACCATAAATCTGAATGCCAACGGGGCGTTCCTCATCGCTGATGATGAGCTTCTGCTGGGTTGACTTCACATCGCGTATCAACGCCTCGGCTGAGACGAATTCCGTATAGACCATCGAGGCACCGAACCGCTTGCACAGCAGTCGGAAGCCAATGTCAGTAACGTCCTCCATAGGTGCCAGAAATACTGGATGGGGGCCAAATTCTATCTGTCCTATCTTCATGGGTGCAAAGGTAGGTATTTTTTTTGAGAAAAGAATGCTAATACACAAAAAAGCCATCCTTGCGGGTGGCTTTTATTGCTTTCGAAGTTTTCGCAACTTCTAGAAAGTTTTGTTTTAATTCAAAATGAATGAACTATTAATATAGAGAAAGCATAGAAATGTATCATTCCAAATAGCCTGTGGGCTTGTAGAGCGAGTCGAGCTTCAGCGTGTCGCCGCCTAACAGGTCGTAAGCCATAGCAGGTTCATCGACTGTCGATTCATATTTCAGCGCATAGTCAGACTCATCGGCCCATACACGCTCTTCCTTGAAAGACTGGTTCAGGGCTGTGCTCAGCGACAGCAGGATAGCTACTACGGCGGCAGCTCTCATCAGCGGACGCAGGCGTTCGGCCATGCTGATGGTGTGTGCTTTCACCTGAATATGTTCCTCTGTCAGCTGGAGCAGACGTGCATCGAAGTCGTCGCCTAAGGCGTCGTCCTGTTGCATGGCAGCAAAGAGCGGACGGTACTGGCGCAAGCTCTCGGGCAGCTCCTCCTCATCTTGTTCGAAGAAAGCTGTGAGAATCTGCTCTTCTTTCAAGGTCGTCTCGGCCTCGAAATAGCGATCCAGCAATTGTTCGATGTACTTATAGTCCATATTTTTCTTGTTTCAAATATTCTTCTTTAATAGTCTGTCGGGCTCGGAAGATGTTAATCTTCACTTGCTGCTCCGTCATGTTAAGAATGGAAGCGATCTCCTTGTAGGGCTTGCCCTCTACATCGCGCAGTTGCATGCAAGTACGCTGTTTCTCGGGCAGCTGGTTAATCAGCATCCTGACACGTTCCACCTTGTCGCGCTGCATGGCCTGTTCCTCAGGATTAGCGCTGTATGAATGGTCGGGTGCGTCGTACCCTTCGTCATCGAGAGATGTGTTCTGGTTGTCGGCTTTCTTCAGTTTGTCGAGTGCTAAGTTCCGACAGATGGTGATACAGAAGGCTTCTATCGATTCTATCTGCTCCCACTGTTGACGTCGGTTCCAGACTTTCAGCATGGTTTCCTGCACCACATCCTCGGCGTCAGCCCTGTTGAGAGTGATACGTAATGCTAAGCGGAAGAGTTCGTTCTTCAGCGGCAACACGTCGGTGCGAAAACTGATTTCTTTCATCCTCTCTATATGGTATGACGATTGAGTTGATGCAAAGTTACAAAAAAAGGATGAAAAATCAAAGAATTATTGAAAATAAAGCGAAAAAAGGCTTATCGGGGCAACTCAATGATGAAACGGCAACCGTCGTGATAGCTGGTATCAAGGGTGATGGTACCGCCCATCTTCAGCACATGATTCTTAGTGAGAGGCAGTCCCAAACCAAGACCCTCGGAGAGGTCGTCCGCTTTAGTGAATGGCTCGAAGATATGGTCGCGATCAGCTTCTGGAATACCTTTACCTGTATCCACACAGATGTATTGGACGGTATTGTCTGTCAGTCCAATATGCAACTGGATATGCTGCCCGTCAGAGTATTTTGCAGAGTTATAGAGAATCTCGCTCAGACAGTACAACAAGTCAGTACGGTTGGTCTTGATACAGAAATTGTCGGCTACTTCTGTATTGAATTTGATGTCTAATGACGGGAAATGTTCATTGATATATCGGATGCTCTCTCTGGCCGCCTCGTTGCACGATACCTTTTCGTATTTCTGGTTTTTCATCTCTTCGGTGATACCTGTTGCCGAACTGTCGAAAAGCATGTGCACCATGCGTTCCAGAATACGAGCGTTATGCTTCATGGTGTAGGTAACGTTATTCATCTCCTCTTCCGATATGCCGCTGTTGGTAGAAGTGGAGGTTTTAACATCATCACGCAACACTTGAGAGAACCCCATGATAATATTAAGAGGTGTACGAATCTGATGGGTCACATTCTGGATGAAGGTGGTCTTATTGCGATCGGCCTCTTCGGCCAGACGCATAGCCTGCAGTAGCTCTTGGTTGCGGTTCTCGGTCTGTTCGGCAGTATAGCGAATGCTGCCCATGTGGAAATTGAGCGACTGCAGCATGGTGGCAAAGCTGTTTTGCAGGCGTCCCACAACATCATTGCGATTGCTTTTGGGAATATGTACCTCGTAATTGCCTGAGGCAATGGTTTGGGTCTTGGTGAGTAGCTGATTGATGGGCCTGATGGCGTGTGCTACTGCCCTGTGGCAGAATATCAAGATCAGCAACAGACCAAATGCGATGAGCAGCGCGATAATATTGGCCAGCGCATGATAATCGTTAAGGATGTCACTCTCAGGACATACGATAGCCAAGCTCCATTCGGTGCCGTGCATGGGCTGATAACATACCAGGCAAGGTGTGCCGTCGATGACGACAGCCATGCTGCCTTGGTTGCCTGCAGTCATCTCATGACCCAAGGCAATGAGATCGGCTTGTTCTCGTGGATCCACATCGTCGAAGATGGTATGGGTGAACAGTTTTGTAGAGTCAGGATGTATGAAGTAGTGGCCCTCTTTGCCCAACATCATAAAGTATGAATTAGGATAGGGCTTCTCTGCAGTGATGTCCTTAGAGAGACGAATCAGTGAGATATCGGATGAGATGACACCTATAAACTGGTTGTCGGAAGAATAAATGGGCTTGCCGTAGGATGCTATCAGACCAGAGATAGTGAGCTCTAGCGAGTCTGACTCATCAAAAAAGGTCACCCAGCATGGCTTGTTCAGATTGTGTGGGGTCTTATACCATATCTTCTCGAAATACTCGTATTCTTGCTCAATAACTGAGGTGATGGTATCAGTCTCCCTAACGGTATAGACCGAGAAATATCTGCCAATCTGCGGAAAGACATCGGGTTCCATGCTGATAGAACAGCCGTCGACATGGGGGTTGCGAGTCACCACGCGGCGAGTGAGAGCCAGTAACGAGTCGGGCTGTAGGTTTTCGGTTATTTCCCAGTCATAGATGTCAGTCGCCGTCTCTACAGCCATCATGTTACGATCCAGACGCTGCATCGTGGTGTTGAGCAGGCTTTTGGCATGCTCCATAGCCTCTTTCTTGATAATGTTTCTCGATTGCACAAACAGGATGCCCAGCGACAAGACGAAGATGGGAATGGCCAACAGCAGGATGCTTAGGCTGAGCTTGGCCGAAAGAGAACGTCGGATGTGAAGATTAATCATGGCCCGCCTCCTTTCCTGTTTCTTCTTCCGAGAGATTGAGTAGGTTGTTCAGCAACTCAGCTATGGTTTTGCCTTGCTTCTGAATATCGTCGGCCAACTGTTTTGCATCTCCCTGAACTGCACCTTTCTTGAGATTACACAGCGTATTGACATCCGTAGATATGGCATTGGCAGGAACCAACATCTGGTCTGTCATATTATGAAGGAAGACGGTCTTCAAACGTTCGGCACGCTGAGCCTGCTCATAAGCATCATGCAACTCCTTGCCGCGTTTGTCAAGCGTGACACTCAGTTCCTCCAACTCACCGATGTTGGTGGCTAGCGACTGCTGCATCTGCTGGAAATGGTTTTGCAGACGTCCTATCTCATCGTGCTGATGGCTGTCAGGAATCACTTCATTGTAGTTTCCTTCGGCAATATGCTGAGCTGATTTGGTCAGCAGGCGCAGGGGTAGCAACTGACGGTGTATGATGGTTCCGCAGAGTATAAATAGTAGTAACAAACCGATAATGGCAATGCCAAGTACATAATAGAGCAGGCGGTTGTAGTCGCCAAAGATATCGTCTTCGGGATAGACAATGCCAACACTCCACTCCAGCTTTTCAGAAGAGCGGCCTGGAACGGCAGAACGATTGAAGGGTTTATAGAAGATATAGTAGTTGTTGTTATTCATATGGAAAGGCTTATATCCGGTCTCGCCAGATAGCATTGCCTTTTCGATATCATCCAATGTCGGGTTTTGGCCTGTTTCGTGAATGGTTTCAGTATTGATGATATCACGAAGCAGTTTATTGCTGTCTGGATGTACAATGAATGACCCGTCTTTATCCAGCAGTGTGCAATACGTGTTGGGTGAGGGCTTTGTCTCCAAGACAATGCGTGAGAATAGATTGAGTGACACGTTAACTGCAATAACGCCAATGGGTTGATTGTCATTATCGGGAATGGGCAGACAGAAGGTAATGTATGGAACTTTGTCTGTCTGATTGTCGTTCTGGGTATTTATCCAATATGGTTTGCCCGATGCCATGGTTTTCGTATACCATACTTGCTCGGTGTATGGACCTGCTTCGTAGCTATCTTCCTGAAAGATAGTATTAATGGAATCGGAAGCACTTTCTGTGCGGTGAACATAAGAAATGAAATCTTCACGATCCTTATAATAGCCAGGCTTAAAGGCAATGGCACAGCTGGCAATATAGGGACTGGTTTCTACCAACTTATAGCTGTAGAGACGAATCTTGTCGGGTTGGTCTAGATAAGGTCTTATGTTATAATAGGTGTTACCAGTTGCCTGTTCTATACTCAGTATAATGTTGTCTATTCGCTCCACGGTTCCATCAAGCGTCTGGCATGCATTTTCCAAGGCTTCTTCCTTGATGGCTTTTCGAGTGAAATAGAGCATGAAAATCAGAGAAGCTATCATGAGGATAGCCATCGTAGAAACAACCATCAGACTGAGTTGGACTGATAAAGTTCTGGTGATGAATTTAGGCAGCCGTAACATCTTGGCTGCAAAAATAGTAAAAAAAAGGGAAAATGCAATGAAATTGAAACTAAAAAGATGTTAATTAGTTTCTTTGTTGTTGCGTATAGTCTTTAATGCGGGTCCATCGGATTTCGCGAGTAAGGCCCGACGGTGCCTTCACGGTGAAGCGATATTCTCGTCCGATAATAAAGGGCCAGGTAACGAATTGCGTGAAATTACTAACGATGGAATCGTCGATTTTTGTAATGATGTCACCTTGGCGGAAACCTGCTTTATAAGCATCGCTCTGTTCCCAAACCAAGCCTACGCAGGGCTTCCCGTTTTCTGACACGAAAGCAATGTCCAAAGGCTTGTTGCCAACAGTTATCTCTGTTTGTTGCTCGTAGGGCTGAAAGCGTATACGTTTTTTACGTGGATTGAAGATGACGGCTCCATATTCCAGTAACTTAGCACCGATATGCGATTCGCCAAGTGTGGTCAAAGTGTGGAAATCACCGAAGGAGCTGCCGAATATTCGCAGGTCGTTGAGATGTAGGTATACGACTTCGCTGAGTGGTTCCACACCGAAATGTCCTATGGCGTGACGACCAACAGAGCGACCTTCAATCTGGGTGTCAAAGAAAGCGCCAGTCTTCTCAGCACAGGCTTCAAAACTTTGGCGGTTCATCACATAGAGTTGACGACTGCCAGTGTCAAAGAGCACACTTTCCTGATAGCGTCCAAAGGGGCTTATTATAAAATAAGGTACGTGAAACTGCAGACGGTAACGCGTCTCCAGTCCTTCTTCCTGTTTATAGAATTTCTTGTTGTCGGTAAGGATAAGATGGCGCTTGCGAACATCAATCTTTGCTGTTAATCCGCTATTGATGATATTGAATCCTATAATACCGTCGATGTTCCTTCCTCGCACAGGCCGTTGTTGTACGGTGGCTTGACAACCATTCATGGTGATATTGCCTAGCGTTATGGCTGGCAATATCACCATGGAAACAGTATCAGAGGCTCCAATGGCATCGTGTGAACGGATCCACCCGGCTGGTGTGCAGCCTTCAATGGGTGTGTCGGCATAAACCACTGCTTGTGCGGCTCCTGTGTCAAATAGGAAACGATAGCGCTTGCCGCTTATCTCTACTGGCACATAGACCTGATTCCTCTCCCATTCTATGTCGATGGTATCGGTGAAATGCGATGCCGACCATTTGAGTTTTGAGGAGTAGCGTGCCTGTTGTGCGGTTAAAGGTAAAGAAGTAAAAAGGTAAAGAAGCAAAAGCCCCATTACCTTTCTGAACATGGTATGATAGCTGTTCTTTACCATTTTACCTTTTCACCTTATTACCTTCTTATTTCATTGATAAGTCTGTCGGCATGTCCCCATTTATCCATCATAAAGAGAACATAACGCATGTCAACACCGATACAGCGGGCCAATTTAGAGTCGAAGAAGATATCGCTGGAAAGTGAATCCCAGTTGCCGTCAAAGGCCAGGCCGATAAGACGGTTCTTGGCATCAAACATCGGCGAGCCGCTGTTGCCGCCAGTAATATCATTAGTGGTAAGGAAGCACAACGGCATCTGTCCGGCATTGCTCAGCAGGTCAATCATCTCTGGCTCTACCTTATAATCCTCAACAGTTTCGCCCCTTTTCATTTTTTCCACCATGCTGGGAGCCTTGGTTTGGAAACCAGAGGGTTGTCCGCCCAGATTGTATTCCTTTACCTGTCCATAAGAGAGACGCATAGTGAAGTTCGCGTCGCTATAATGAGGCAGGTCTTCTTCCATGCGTAGCTTAGCCTCACAAAGGTAGCGCTCTTGCTCGTTAATGCTATCGTTAATCTGCATAAGTTCTGAAACCAGGTCGCCATAGACCGTTGTTAGGTCAAGACCGTACTGAATGCCAAGGTCCTTCAGGAATGACTTCTTATTAGGATATAGACGTTTACCGCTCTTCATCAGTTTTGATTTGGCGTAAAGTGCATCAGCAAATGCCTGACAGTCACCATCGAACTTGGTATCAATGATATCACGATAGAAGGCAGGCACGTATTTGTCGTTAGTCATCTTTTCACGGAAATTCTTCAGCAGCGTGCCGAGAATCTCGCGGTCGGTGTCGTAGTCCCAAGTCTCGCCATTGTTCTTCAGTGTGATATACTGACGTTTGCCGTGGCCTTTAGGGTTAGCACCATTGTGGACAAACTGGGCACGAGTGGAGAGCTCATCGGTGCGACGGAACGTCTCAGAGAAGTACATGGCGGCTTTCATCACCTCAGTACGTTTGGCATAGAAACGCTCCAAGCGCTGGAAGTCGAGCTTGTTCTGGAATAGGCCGGTAGAGTCGCACCACTGTCGCAGTTGTGCCTCAAACACCTGCTTCTGACGAATAAGTCCGATGGAGTCGATGCATTTGTTCATGCCAAGGGAGTTCTTCCAGTAGTTGCTGCTCTGTGCATACTTAGAGTCGTATTTAATACGAACAGCCTCAGAGGCATCCATGTGGCGTTTCATCACATCCTGTTTCACACCGCGAACCTGGGCTCGGACTGCATTCTGCTCATAGCGCTCCTGAATACCGAAGCTGCTCAGATAGCGTGAGGTAGAGCCGGGATAACCCATTGTCATTGAGAAAGAACCTTCTTGATAACCTTCATCAGAAATACGGGCCCAGTGTTCGGGGTGATAGGGCACGTTGTCTTTCGAATAGGCAGCAGGACCGTTGGTCTTCGGGTCGGCATAGATGCGGAACACAGAGAAGTCACAGGTCTGACGAGGCCACATCCAGTTGTCGGTTTCACCACCGAACTTACCCATAGACTTGGGGATGGCGAAAACCAAGCGCAGGTCGGTGAAGTTGCGATAGGTGGTAGCGAAATAACGGTTACCCTCGTAGAAGGGCTTGATTTCCAGATGAAGTGTGGCATCCTTTTCCTTGACCTCTTTCGACATGACATTTTCGATGGAATCGAGGAAAACGGAACGTTCCTTGACTGTCATCTTCTCGAATTCAGGTGTCAGTACCTGTTCGGTGATATCCTTCTGTTCCACCATGAACGAAACAAACATATCCTTGTTGGGCAGTTCCTCCTCAAAACTCTTGGCAATGAAGCCGTTTAGCATATAGTCGTGCTCTACGGTAGAGTGTGAGCGGATAGATTCGAAACCGCAATGGTGGTTGGTGAAGACCAGTCCGTCGGGGCTAACCACCACGCCCGAGCAATAGCCCGAGAAGTTGACCACAGCATGCATGATGGCATCATCGGCCTGATACAGTTTGTCGTAGGGCAGCTCGTAGCCGTAGTTTTTCATTTGTTCGTAAACAGCCTGTGGCAGGTTGTAGAGTGTCCACATACCTTCATCGGCGTGGACAGAGGATATGGCCAGAGGGGCCAGAAGTGCTAATAAGATTTTTTTCTTCATATATATAATAATGTGTAGATTACTTCTTGATGAATTTACATGATGTGGTATGACCGCGACCATCAGAGAGCCTGGCGATATAGCAGCCTGATGAGAGTCCGTCGAGTGGCAACTCAGCATAGCCGTTGTTTAGGTCTGCCGTCATCGTGCCAAGCGACTGTCCAGCCAGATTGCAGATGTCAACCTTTGTGGTATTAACAGGAATGCTGCTGCGCAAGATCAAACGTCCAGCCACATAGCGGATGTTGATACCCACGGTGTTATCGGCAGTGATATCGCTGATACCTGTTGCTGGGTCTGGCTGAGTGACCGCCGTTGTGTAGCTACTTGTGTTATTGGCTTTGGCGATGGTTGGCACGTTCATCGTGATGACGTCGTTACTACCGTCAGGATAGCGTCCTACGGTCTCGTCACTCTTCATAGCCGTATAAACGAGGTGGTCGCTCCAACTTCCGTCGGCAGCAGTCAGCAAGATGTCGCCTCCCTCGGCTTCCAACTTGAATGAGGCATGCAACTGTGACTTCGGCTCCAGTTTGTCACACCATATAATAAGGTACCCGTGAGCGGGTATAATGGTATTGATCTTGATGCTGGGGTCAGACGCTATGGTCTTACTGATTTGATATTTCTGAGGTTTGTTCAAGTTATCACTTAAATACATGCCGTCCACATCAATAGGTTGGTCGGTAGTGTTATACAGTTCAATCCAGTCGTTGTGTTTGAAGAACTCATTGACATAGATGCCATTCGAAGCACTTACCTCGTTGATGCGCACAGGGTTGATGCCTTGGGCAGCACGTTCTTCTGCCGAAAGAGGCGTGAATGTAGCCATCAGATTGACGGTGTTGTCTGTCAGGGTGATAACGGCATCCGTCACGGTGTTATCACTGCTGTCTGCACCAACAGTCGTCTCCAGTTCTCCAGCCCAGAACAGGTCGCCAGAGGTGTAACTGGTGTTATGCACCTCAACGGCGATGACATTACTCCCTTTTTTAAACAATGACGGATTCAGGTCAATGGTGCCTGTCAGAGGAGTATCACCGGCATAGGTCTGCGAGAACGTGTCGTAGTTGACGGTACCCTGACGCATGTTGACGCGGCCAGCCTCTTCACCGTTGACCCATACCACGCATCCGTCATCCAACTGATAATTAAGTTGGAAGATGTCTCGTGAGGTAGGAGCAACGTATAGGTTGAATTTCTTTCGGAAATAGGTAGTGGGGTGTTTCTGCTGGTCATCATTACCATAGCTGACGGAGGTCTGAACGCCGTTCATTTTATACCCCAGAGGTGCAGCACCTGACTTCCATGAAGTATCATTGAAGTTGTTGGTCTGCCAGTTGGCACTAGCCTCGCCGCCATCGTAGTATTTCCAGGTGTCGTTCATTCCAAAGACTTGGGCAAGAGACCCAGAGGATTTTTTCCAACCTGCGAAGGTGTAGCCAGCAGGAGCCTTGGCCTCTAACTGCACAGGAGCGAAAAGCTTGCCGTTAAAATCGGCGTAGGGCACCTCAATACCGTTGATATAAATGTTGGCACCATCAACATCGGCACCAAACTGCACGCTGTGTTTCTTTGTACCGCTAAGTTGCATCGGTCCGTATTGTTGCAGCTGGTTTATCAAGTCATCTAGACGGGTTTCCAGCTTTGTCTTTATTTTATTGGCAGAGTTATCGGGTAGTTTGCCGTCGAGCTGAGACATCGGTCGCATAGCATCGGCCAACTCATCAACAATAGCAGAGGCGCGGTCTTTCTCAAAGACACTGCCTGCCATAATACAGAACGTATCGATGAACTTCTTTCTGTATTCGTCGTGTTTGAGCAGGTTCTTGAACAGACGTACCATCTTCACACTGTTAAAATTGTCGAGCGAGGAGATGCGGCGGTCCCAGACGTTCAGGGCATAGTCCAGGTCGAAGCAGATAAAGCGATAACGTCCATCGTCCTGACTGCGATAGGCCTTGACATTGTTCTCGGGCCAGTCGTCGTTACCGATATAAAGCTCAGCAGCCATATAGTTCGTGAACTCATCAATGTCGAGCAACATCTTTACCTCGTCATAGGCGCCAGCATCTGTGACGTGCTCACTCAACTCAAGGAGTCGGTCATAGGCCTCTTTAGTACCATTCTTAAAGGTGCCATTCTCGAACATGTCTATCTCTTCATCGTCATAGCCGAAGTTGGCATAGACAAACTTGTCATTGTTAGGCTCGCGCAGATTCAGCACACCCTTAAAGCGGCCGTTGATATATTCCACCACTTGAACAAAGCTCTGTACATCGATGTCGATGCCTGAACGATGGATGATCGTGGTGAGTGCCGGATCCATGAAACGAGAGCCGGAATAGACGTCATTACCACCGTTGCGAACCAACAGCGTCTTGCTGCGGATATAAGGCTTCTGGGGGAAGAAGGCATAGTCCAAATGGTTCAAGTCGTCAAAGACCTTGTTTGACTTGAGTTTCATGGATCGGGGAGTGGAAGCGCGAGTCCATCCACCCGATATGCTGATGTTGACATCCTGATTGAACAGCATGCCGTCAGTAGGACTGATATAGCTGAAGTTGACAGGACGGTCCCATGGCTGGTTCCAGTTTACGGGTTCGTCGCTGCTATTGCCAGGAATGCCGTTGGAGCCATTCACGTCGATACCCCACATGGCATCGGTGAAGTAACGCTCATCGCCAACGATGGAGACAATAGGTATGGTGTATTCGTTTTCTGGTAGGATATAACTGCGGGTGACAGGCACGCTGGGCAGGAAGCCGTCTTTGAATAGTCGGAAGACGAAGTTCGTGGTGCGAGTGATGGAAAACTGTCCGTCCTTGCTCTGCTTGCTGGTATTGGTTGTGCTTGAACCCTCTTCTTTATATGACTCCCACACAATGTCGTCAAAGTAGAAGTTGTTTGCCACTGAACTCTCGTTCAAATGGAAGGCAATGGTCTGCATGACACCGTCACCGGCTTGTTCGGAAGTGATAGTACCTTCATAGTAGTACTCCTTCCATTCGGTGGTGACATTAAAGCCGCCGCTTAGCATCTGCCAGTGGATATAGCTGCCGGGTGTCCGTTGAGTCTGAGGGGTGATATGGTCATTCCTGTCGGCACGTACCTTCATGCTGAAACGGTATTTGTCGCCGGCATTCCAAATATGGTCAGGGGTATAGATAAAGAACTGAGTGTCCCATTCATACTCTGGGTTGTCAATAGAGTGCACCTTGATGCCTCGTGTGCCGTTGTAGCCTGCGCCATCAACGAAATAGGTATTCATCTTTCCACTTTCATCACCATTCTTGCATACCAGACAGGAGGCATCGTTACCCTCACAGTCGCCATTCTTCACCCAGTTTTTCCATTCATCAACAGGACCTTCCTCTCCCTCTGGGGATGAGGTGGGCTTTTGGGGCATACTGCCATCGGTGGTGTACATCAGTGTGGTACCTTCAGGGATATCCACCTTGATATTCAGCGAGCCATGGAAAAGCGTGCTGCCTTGATTGACAACAGGTGGTGCCAACCGCTCGCTGGCAAAAGTCGACGTAGCGTTCGTAGTCTCTGGGGTAGGGGTGTCAGTCCATCCCCAAGTGTCGCCACCATCAGAGGTACGGGCCCAAGCCGTTCGGCTCATGGCTTTGGGATAGTCTATGCTGGTTATCAACTGCCCGTTCTTGTCGCTTAGACAGATGGTGCCGCCGTCGCAGTCCAACTTAAATGGTGCCTGATTGCTCATGATGTCGTTAGAGCCAAGCCATACCACCTTGAAGCCTTTCGCAGGAACCTTTCCAATATCATCGGGCATCTGCCAGCGGGTTAGATTCCCGGCATCGTTGCTTAAGTACATGCCGGCGAGGTTGACCTCTTGTTCAGAAGGATTGTAAAGCTCAATCCAACTGTCGAAATTGGTGGCAGGACTCATCACAACTCCGGCATTCGATGCCATGAGTTCGTTAATGGTAATGACAATGGCTAAGATACTTGACCACATAAGATAATAAAGTCTTTAGTTATTCTGTTTGTTTTTGTTGAAATAGCGGCCGATGACAGGAACACGGCTGAGTGGCAGGTCGCACTTGATGACATAAGCCAGGAAAAGCACGATCCAGAAAGTATTGCATAGCAGTTGTGCCCAAGTAGGCAGATAGTGGGCACCGATAATGATGATAGCTGTGAAGACAGTCGTGATACCAATATAGATGGTGATATCTTTCAAAGGGTAGGGTATGGGATTCTTATGTTGTCCCACGATATAACTTAGTATCATTGCCGTGCCATAACCTGCCACACCACCCCAAGCACAGGCCCAATAGCTATATTCTGGAATGAACAGGATGTTAACGGCAAAGAGCACAGCACAGCCAGCCAGCGAGAACCATGCACCATAGATGGTCTTGTCGATGAGTTTATACCAGAACGACAGGTTGAAGTAGACACCCATCATAATCTCGGCTACCATGACCACAGGCACCACAGCTAGTCCTTCGCGATATTCTTCACCAATTATATATTGCAGCAACGGCATCCAGCCTACCACACAGAGGAAGGCCAGCAGGGTAAATATCAGGAAGTATTTCATGGCCGAGGCGTAGTACTCGCTCTTGTCGGCATCCTTACTCTTGGCAAAGACGATGGGCTCGTAGGCATAGCGGAAAGCCTGAGTAATCATAGCCATAATCATAGCAATCTTTACGCAGGAGCCATAGATACCCAATTGCACGTTGGCCTGATCCTCATCGGGATAAACCAACGGGAACACGATCTTGTCTGCCACCTGATTCAGAATGCCTGCAATGCCCAGGATAAGGATAGGCCACGAATAGCTTAGCATCTCCTTCAGCAGCTTGCCGTCAAAGTGCCAGTGAATGCGGAACAGGTTGGGTATAAAGAAGAAGGTGACGAATGCTGTACACAGCAGGTTGATGAAGAACACATAGAACACAGATGTCTTACCCAGCCATACAAAGTAGATGACGTTGAGGCCAATGTTCAGTATGATGAACAGCATCTTCAGCGAGGCAAAGCGGATGGGGCGTTTCTGGAAACGCAGATAGCTGAAGGGAATGGCCTGCAGGGCATCGAGGGCCACTACAACAGCCATCATCTGCAGATATTCCGGATGCTCGGCATAACCTAGGCTGCTACTGATGGGATCAATCAAACCGAAGACTAACAGGAGGAATACCAATGTGAGAGACCCCACAACAGCCATCACCGTGGAGAAAACCGTATCGGGCTTACTCTTGTCGTCGTTGGCAAAGCGGAACAGGGTGGTCTCCATGCCGAAGGTGAGCAGTACCAGGATAAGTGCGGTATAGGCATAGATATTGGTACTCACGCCATAATCGCCCGATGCTTTTGGCATGTAGTGGGTATATAGTGGCACCAGCAGATAGTTGAGGAATCTGCCTACGATACTCGATAATCCGTAGATGGCCGTGTCCTTGGCCAGAGACTTTAAGTTTGCCATATTTTATGATGTGAGGCTATGCGAAAAACATGTAACAGATGAATATTGCCGCGATGATGCCGGCGAGGTCTGCCAACAGACCGCAGGCTACGGCATGACGTGTATAGCGGATGCCAACCGAGCCGAAATAGACGGCTAGGATATAGAAGGTTGTATCGGTGCTGCCTTGGAAGATACACGACAGACGACCCACAAACGAGTCGGCACCATAGGTGGTCATCGCGTCAACCATCATACCACGTGCTCCGCTGCCGCTCAGAGGCTTCATCAGAGCAGTAGGCAGGGCAGCCACAAAGTCGCTGTTGAGTCCAACCTGATCAACGCACCAGCCGATGCCATTAATAAGCCATCCCATTGCTCCAGAGGCACGAAAAACAGCGATTCCAACGAGGATAGCCACCAGATATGGTATGATGCGGACAGCCGTATGGAAGCCATCCTTGGCTCCCTCTATGAAGGCGTCATATACATTGACACGACGGAAGAGGCCAACTAATACGAAAGCTACAATAATGGTTGTCAGTATCACGTTGGCGGCAATAGTGCAGAGGTCGCTCATCATTTTGGGGTTGATTGTGAAGACCCAGATGAAACCAGACACCAGCAGACAGGCTCCGCCAAGTGTGAGCATCAACACCCAGTTGAACAGGTTGATGCGCTGGAAGATGGAAGTGATAAGCACACCCATCATGGTAGAGAAGAATGTGGCCAGCAGGATGGGGATAAAGATGTCGGTGGGCTGGGCGGCTCCCTGCTGGGCGCGATAGACAAAGATGCTCACAGGGATGAGTGTCAGTCCGCTGGTGTTCAATACCAGGAACATAATCATGGGGTTCGAGGCCGTATCCTTCTTGGGGTTCAGCTCCTGCAACTGCTCCATAGCCTTCAGTCCCAACGGCGTAGCGGCATTGTCGAGTCCCAGCATGTTGGCAGCTACATTCATGAATATGCTACCAGTGACGGGATGTCCTTTAGGGATGTCAGGGAAGAGACGGATGAACACAGGCGACAGCAGCCAGGCCATGAAATTAACCAGTCCGCCACGTTCGCCAATCTTCATTATGCCGAGCCACAGGGCCAACACACCCGTCAGTCCCAACGATATCTCAAAAGCTGTGGATGACGAAGAGAACGTAGAGTCCATCATCTCTTGGAATACCTTGAATGCTTCAACTGGATCCATGTGATAGACAAACAGATTCCACAGTGACGAGAAGAGGGCCACAATAAAAGCAATGACGAAAAATGCTATCCAAATATAATTCAGTACCATACAGCCTGCAAAGGTAGTGCAATTCGGGCAAAATACAAAATAAATATTCATTTATTTTCATTTCGGGGCTGTAGCCTATTAAAAGACACAAAAAAAGGACGCCAGCGCGTCCTTTCTTTATAGATAACCTGTTAGGTGAGAATTAATACCAAATCACGTCCTTGTTCTGAACCCAGTCCTTGAACTTGGGATAACGGCTTTCGATGGCCTCGAACTCGTCGCACCAAGTGAAGGTAGGCTTTACGGCAATCTTGGCTGCAGGCACACCTTCCTGAGCCTCAAGAGTGTACCACTCACCGTTCTTTTGTACCTTAATCTGGATGTCCTTGCCGTTTTTGCTCATGTCAATGCCTGAGATGTCAAAACTTACGGGATCCTTGCTTGCCCATTGTGCACCTTTGCTCTTACTGGCATCTCTTACGGTGTTGACCATCGTGTTGGTAGGAACTTCAAACAACTGATGGACTTCGCGGTCGGCTACTGTCAGGGGAAGTGTACCACCAGCAGCCTGAAGAGTGATGGTGGCAGTGCTTTCTGAGGTAAAGGTCACGTCGAAAACTACATCGTTGAAGTCGAAGTCAGAAGACTCTGCGGCACTCAGGTCCTCAGCGATGACACGGACGGTGGGGACAGGTTGTGTCTCGCCTCCAGGAATATACCAAGTAGCAGCGCACTGGCCCTGAACCGTGTTGACGGTAACCAGGTCGAAGTCATCGCCATTGACAATCTTCGTTACGTTGTGCAAATCCCAAGTGGTACGTCCATCATTATTGGCTTCGAGCTCTTCCTTTGTTGTAGGATCTGCGTAGGAGATGTCAGAGTAATTCGAATGAACGCTTGGTGAACCTATAATCTCGTTATAGAATGTCAGGCTCTTGTAAGCCAGTGTCAGGTTTGCACCTTGAACATGGAAGGCAGCACCATTATGTGAAGGAACGCTGGTCTCGCCACCCAGACGCACCAGAATCTCGGCATCATCATTGAAAGCCTTGAAGCCTTGGTAGGTGCCTTGACCCTGTCTTCCCCATTTACTACCGTTCAGCACGTTGAGGCAAGAGTTGTTGCCCATGTTGATGTAGAAATTGTTGAAGATGCCCGTGTTACACTCTGTGTAGCTGTTGTTCATCAGGTTGAATTCACCATCTGTGAAGTTGCAGTTTCCTTGTACAATGAGCTGGCAGAAATTGTAGAAGGTGGTGTTCTTGGCACTGAACATCATGGTGCCAGTAACATAGTGACCATTATTGATCCAGTAGATTTTCTCTTGAGTAACAGAAGTGACATCTGCCACACTCACAGTACCTCCGTTATAGAAGTTAGAGCATGAGTTCAGCACCATCTTACCAGTTAATTTCAAATCACCAAAGTTATAGAAGAATGATTTGTTGCCATCGCCAGGCTTGCTGGTAATGTCAACACCACTCATGTCTCCTTCGTTGTAGAGAATGGCATTCTGGTTAATCTCAAAGTTGCTCTTCTTCAGGTTCAACGTACCATGATTGTAAATCTTACCACCATCGTTGTCGCCCAGTTTGTACAGCTTTTCAGAATTGTAGTTCAGGGTAGCACCATTGGCTACGTAGATTTGCAAATCGTTGATGTAGTTGTCCATGTTGAGATTCAGTGTTGTTTGAGGCAACACATAGATGCGAGCTTGATTGATGCTGTTGGCATCAGTAACATTGAGCGTCACAGTTCCACCATAGGCATAGAAGTTATGCTCGCCACTCCACAAGTGAATGCTATAGGTGCCTTCGGGCATCTTGAACTCCTTATAGTTCTGCATAGCATTGTAGTCAATTTGTCCACCCCAGTCTTCTCTTTTGCAAGCAGCCTCAATCTCGCTCATGGTCTTTGCGCTGGCAGGAATTTCCTCTACACTATTTATGTAGTAGGACTCGGTGCTTTCAAAAGTAAAGGGGTCTCCATCTACAATGGCATTTGAACGTGTCATGCGGGCATTGTCCGTCACAGTACCAAAACCCCAGTCCTGGTTGGAGGCTGGTTCGCCAAAGGCCTTTACGAAATTGGCGCGATAATCTGACTCAACTTGACTGACATAAGTGCCATCGGAATCATGCGAACAACTGCTGGCTCCTATCATAAGAGAGGAAACAGCAATACCTAACATCAAATACTTTTTCATATTAATCATATAAGTTTATATTAGTAGTCATAATTGTAGTCTAGTAGACTCTACACTATGTTACTAGATTTCACGTGCAAAGATAATCAAAATGTTGGGATCATTTGTGGGAGAATAGTTAAAAAGTACAAAATTCGCCCCAAACATTGATAAAAATGTACTTTCTTGACTTGCTTACGATTGTTTTTTTGTAATTTCGCCACAAAATTATATCTAATTGCTCTAGAGAAAATGATATGTTGATTGGATATCTAAGAAACACCATAGTTGGTTCGTTGGTTGTCGCCAGCCTTTTTACTCTTAATTCGTGTCGCCGAATGGAGACGTCTAATGCCCAGTGGCGAGAGATAGTTCAGACGATTTATCCTGTGGATACGGTAGATGCCTACCACACGTGGAACCTGTTGGAAGACAGGGCGTTGACCATCGCCGTGCGTCTAGCTGACAGCGACATCACGCATATCCAGGTACTGAGTGGCAATCCCTATGAGGAAGACAGCGTGGAGATTCTGGCCGAGCGCCCTTGTAAGAGTGAGCAGCAAGTGAATCCTTCTTTCAAGGTGCCTGCCGTAGGACAAAAACTCTATGTGGCTGCCATTAATAGTCAGGGAAAATACTACGTGATGCCTGTGGGTGACAAAACCAAAATATCTATTGGCGGCAGTAGTGTTATCGATAAGGGCGTGCTCCATCGTCCTATCTATCAGACGTTTACTTATCTTTTCGAAGAGGATTATCCCTATCCTGGCGACTTCGACTTCAACGATGTGGTGTTTCGCATCTCGCAGCAGCCTGTCAACGACAGCACGCTGAAAATTCAGGTGACACTGGCCGCCGTGGGTGCTACCAAGCAGGTGGGCGCTGCCATCCGTTTGCCTTATATCAGTTATGCCGATGTGGAAAAGGTGACGATAGACGAAGGGACCCGCTTTGACGAGGACTACACAATAGACCGCTACTATATTGCCAACGATGAGGTGTTGAGCAATGGTCGTGATGGCTCGGCTGTCATCAACCTGTTCGATGATGCCCATTGGAGTATGAGCGCGAAGGTGTCAATGGGCCAGGTTAAGCGTATGTACTACAATACCCGCAAGTATGATGTGTTAAATGAGAGTTCCATCGTTCCTGCTGTTTCGCGCTCCTATAATGTGCACTTAAAGAACGGCTATAATGCCTACTTTCTGTCGTTGGCCGATATTGACCCCTTTATTATTGTGAGCAATAACGGATTTAATGTAGAGGTACACACGTACCAATATAAATACGACGAGGCTTTATGGGACTATACCAATGGTTCGGGCGGCGAGGACGACCGTGTGCCCTGGGCGCTATTGGTACCTGATGCCGACTTCCACTATCCTGTAGAGGGCATCGCTCTTGGCATGTATCGCAACGGACTGGTGTCTGGTGCCTACAGTCGCTACAACCACTCGTTTGGCCAATGGGGACGTAATCGCAACAGCTCTACCGATTGGTGGCTGTTTGATAATGCTACGCCCCAGTTGGTGTTCTAATTCTTAATCTTCAGGTGTGTAGATGTGCTCCGCTACAGGGTTCGTGCTGGTGGTCTCGTACCACTTTCTGATGGTCTTGTCGGTGGTAGCTGCATCCTTTGCAAACTCTACGAAGTTGGGATAGGCATCCTTGATGCAATGATACTCGTGAGGCCATGTCCAGTCGCAGGGAATGGCTATGCCGTGAGGATCTTCGCCCTGTCTGGCTACATGAACATCAGCCAACGGCGACTTAATCCAGAAGTCGGCCGTCTCGAACGAGAAGTTGGCAGGTTTCTTGATAGTCTCAGTGACAGGACGTACCTTGATGCCGTTGTTCACTGTGTTTACAAACTGTTTCACATCCTGTCCGAAGAATACTTTGTGTACTTCTTTTCCGCTGCCAGCAAAGAGTTCTGTATCGTTAAGATAGACATATAGGCTGAACGAAGCACCCGTGCAACATAGCGTCACGTCGAGCATATCCTCGTCCTCGGCATTCTGGCATACCTTGATTACCACATCGTTCATGTCGTAGTCGCCCAATGGCGTATCCTCGAAGGCGTAGGTCCATACGGCAGGCGAGCCGATGACGCCGCTATTGCCTGACGAGCCGCTTGAGCCAGTGGGGTTGTAGCCCGCACCAGTACAGTCACCTGCAGGAACAATATAGCTTGAGGAACTCTCTTCCGTCCACTTCGAGATCTTTTTTACCAGACCATACATATAGGTATAGTTATAGAAGTTCTGGTCAATCTTGGTGCCGTCGTAAATATAGAAGTTTGCAGCATTCCAGTCCAAATAGAGGTTGTTGGCTGTTTGGAAGTCGGTATCGTTGTTGGCAAAAACGCTACCCACCTTCACAATGGCGTATTCGCCGTTGGCCGTAGGACCGTAGAGGGTGGTGGAGTTTCCCTTGATAGAGCCAGCGTTGATGACGCTCAAGTGCTCCAGTTCGTTGCGAGCTGCACCATAGAGGCCGTTGCCAGGCACATAGAGCTGTCCGCCCACGTCGAGACGACTGTTCTTCAGCATCTTCAGCTTGCCCAGACCCACATCGCCCGTGGCCTTGAAGTAGCAGCCGTTGATCACCTCGCTGTTGTGGGCATTGGCAGCACTGTTGTTGTTCTCTATGTAAATCTTGCCAAAATTGGTCAGTTTGCCAGTAGTGGTCTTGTTGTCCAGCTCGTTTACCTTCACCGTTCCGCAGTTATAGAAGTCGGAGCCGTTGGTGTCGAGCTTGCCTTTATATTCAATGGTGCCGGCATTATAGCACTTGGCACCGTTGGTCACGGTGAGCGACGAGTTGTCATCGCCTGTAATCTTACCGCCAGGCAGCACGATGAAGCGTCCGTTGGTTGTCAAGTTTGTAGCTTGGTGAATAATCACCTCGCCGCCATTGGCCACTACGACGGTCACACCATTCAGCGTGTTGTTAGAGCCAATATGCATCTTACCCTTCACATATATCACGGAGCCGTTCATCTGGTTCACGGTGATATGGAATGGCCTAGTGATGGTGGTGTTCGTATCCACCAGGTATTTCTTCGAGGCGCCCTTAGCAGGTGTGACGTCACCACCGCCTTGGTCATCACCGCCACCTTCTTCAATGGTGACATCGCCTTGATGGTAGCATTTGATTCCCCAGAATTTCAGGTCGTCGTTGGTGTACCATACTTTATAGGTGTGGCCTGTCTGAACCATTCCTGACAGATTAGTCTCGCCGTTCTTGTAAGAGTTCGAGCTCACACCGTCGTAATTATTGACGGGGGCTCCGTTGTCTGTCCAATTGAATGGAGCCCAGGGACCATCTATCTGGATGTAGGCTTGGCTCATGGCGAAGTTGGCTTTGAAACTGATGGCTTTTCTTATCAGTCTGGCTTCGTATGGCCATTTCTCACTATTGGCTTCGGCAGCTCCGCCTGTGCCGTGGAATGTCACGATGCCATAGACCACACCGTCATTGTTCTTTACCTCGACGGTCTGTCCATCAGAAGGATTGAAGCCTGCAGGTACCTTGTAATAGACCTCGCCTTCTACATGCACGGTTTTCTTCTTCATGCCAGAGGCACGACTGTTCATGGTGCTGTTGCCAAAGATATAGCCGTTGTTGTCGATGTCACCATCGGTAAAGGCTTCATATCCAGCCATTTCGGTCTCTGTGAGACCATCCAGATAGTCGGCAGCAGTCTTGGCGTAGCTGCCTGTATATTCTGACTCGGCAGCACGAGTGATGCGCGATTCGGCGCTACTGGTGCCGAAGGCCACGTTCAGCTTGCCGTCTTTTATAGACGTTGTCTGCACCAAGCGGCGATACTGACTGTCATAGACTGCTACATAGAACGTGCTGTCGGCCGAGGGAACGTCGAGCTTCAACGTGGTGGTCTCACCCTCGTTCACCTGGGTCTTGGCATAATAATACGCATCTTTGTTGAATAGCGGGTTCTTGTCGTACACAGCTACTGTATATGCCTGGTCGAGACCAAGATCTACACTAATTGTAGCCTCCAATGAGGCTGTCATGTTCCAGTCCTGATTGGGGTCTATGTCAACGCCAAGTTTCTCAGTGGCATTGTTCAGCGCTTCTTCTTGCGTTGGTGGAGTGTAGTCGGATTCGTGAGAACATCCTGCGGCAGCGATAAGCAGAGCAATGGCTGCCATACCTTTCATCATATATTTCTTCATAGTCAAACGTTTGTCTTATGCACGCGTACATTATTCATTCGGCTGCAAAGGTAGGTAAAATAATTGAATCTCCAAACCGTCCGCTTGTTAAAATTCCTTAATGATTATTGTCCTATGCTAGAACAGGAATCGTATTATGTCTAAAAATATTTGGTAGTTTCAAAAGAATTACCTAACTTTGCAACCTACATGAAAGCACAAGGGGACAGTCCTTCTGTGCTTCGTAAGGAATAAGACCGAATGTAAAGACTTATGGAACAGTTACTTCACTACGCTTGGAAACATAAGCTACTGCCACTCAGTGAGTTACAGACCACTGATGGTAGGGTGGTGGAGATTCTGGATACAGGACTGCACAACCGCAATTCAGGCCCCGACTTCTTCAACGCAAAGGTGAAGATTGGCGGCACATTGTGGGTGGGCAACGTAGAAATCCATCTGAAGGCCAGCGACTGGTATCGTCATGGACACGACCGCGACCCACGCTATAATAATGTGGTGCTCCATGTGGTGGGAGCGGCCGATATGGATGTGAAGACACAAGATGGTAACTATTTGCCTCAGTTGGTGCTGGAGATTCCACAGACTCTAAAGGACAACTACGAGGAACTGCTGCGTACCGATCAATATCCGCCCTGCTACAAGATTATCCCCAGTCTGACGCGACTCACCATTCACTCATGGATGGCCGCCTTACAGACAGAACGCCTGGAGCAGAAGACGGAAGCCATCCAGAAACGTGTAGAGCTGTGCGACGGCTCGTGGGAGGATGCTTACTTCGTCACCTTGGCTCGTAACTATGGTTTCGGCATCAATGGCGAGGCCTTCGAGCAATGGGCATATAACGTGCCGCTGCATGCAGTGGGTAAGCATCGCGACGACCTCTTTCAGATTGAGGCTATCTTCATGGGACAGGCCGGACTGCTTGAGGTGGCCAGCATCCCTGAGCGTTATCAGGTTGAGGCTCTCAACGAGGGCTACTTCTCTAAGTTGCGCAATGAATACCTCTATCTGGCCCATAAATTCTCGATGAAACCGATGAGTTTTGAACCTTGGCGCTTCCTAAGACTTAGACCTCAGAACTTCCCGCATATCCGCATATCGCAGTTGGCCAACCTCTACTACGAGCGCAAGGCTGGACTGAGTAACCTGCTGGATTGTGAGACTATAGACCAGTTGCGCCAGCTTCTGCAGACCCACGCTACACCCTATTGGGAGACGCATTACCTGTTTGGTGCCGAGAGTCCGAGGAGCGAGAAACGAACGTCTATAGCCTCTGCCAACCTGCAGATTATCAATACCGCTATCCCCATGCTCTTTGCGGTGGGCAGACATCGACAGCGTGAAGACCTCTGCGACAGGGCCTTCGACTTGCTGGAGCAGTTGAAAGCAGAAGACAACTATATCATCCGCATGTGGCAGCAATGTGGATTGGAGGTGAAGACGGCAGGCGATTCGCAGGCCCTTATTCAACTGAAGAAAGAATACTGCGACAAAAAGGACTGCCTTCGTTGTCGCATAGGATATGAGTACTTGAGAAAGGTAAAAGAGTAAAAAAGGTAAAATAGTAAAAGATAAGAAATGGACTACATCTTTGAGACACGAATGGAGGTGCGCGACTATGAGTGTGACATCGAAGGCATCGTCAACAATGCCCAGTATATTCATTATTGTGAACACACGCGCCACCTCTTTTTAAAAGAGTGCGGCCTGTCGTTTGCCGAGATGCACCAGAAAGGTGTCGATGCTGTGGTGGCCCGTATGCAACTGCAATACAAGGTGCCCCTGCGACCTGACGATGTATTTATCTCTCGTCTGAATCTCACCAAGGAAGGCATCAAATACGTGTTTCATCAGGACATCTATCGTGCCAGCGACGAACAGTTGTGCTTCCGTGGAAAGATAGAGCTGGTTTGTCTGGTCAATGGACGACTGTCGAATAGCGCCGACTATGATGCGGCATTCGAAAAATTCATAGCATGAACGAACAAGAAATATACTACACCATTGCGTTGACTCGCATGACGGGCTTCAACTTCCAGACTGCCCTGCGACTCTATCAGGAACTGGGAGGCGGACAGGCTGTCTATGAGCATCGCCTTGATATCAAGGATGTGCTGCCCGATTGTAGCAATCGACTGGCAGAGAGCTTGAAGGACTGGACGCTTCCCCTGGCTCGTGCTGCCCAGGAGATGGAGTTTATCACCAAGCATAAGGTGAAGCCGTTGTTGCTGGGCGACGAGGACTATCCGCAGCGACTGGCCGAATGTCCTGATGCGCCAATTCTGATGTATTACATGGGCTCGGCCAACCTGAACCAGAAGCGTGTCATCAATATTGTGGGAACACGCCAATGTACCACCTATGGCAAAGACCTGATACGACGGTTCATCGCCGACCTGAGACGCTTGTGTCCTGAAATGCTTATCGTCAGCGGACTGGCTTATGGCGTGGATATCTGTGCCCATCGTGAGGCATTGGGTAATGGCTATGAGACGGTGGGTGTGCTGGCTCACGGTTTGGATGAGATTTATCCTAGCAGTCATCGCGAAACAGCCAAGCAGATGCTGGCGCAGGGCGGACTCTTGACAGAGTATATGACGGAGACGGGAGCCGACAAGATGAACTTTGTGAAGCGCAACCGTATTGTGGCTGGAATGTGCGACGCCACTATCCTTGTAGAGAGTGCCGCCAAGGGTGGGGGACTTATCACCGCTGGCATCGCTATGGATTATAACCGCTCGGTGTTTGCCTTTCCTGGTGCTGTGGGGGCTCCCTATAGCGAGGGCTGCAACCAACTGATACGAGATAATGGTGCCTCGCTCCTGACTGGCGCCGAGGATTTTGTCAATGCGATGGGGTGGCAGATGGATGCCAAACTGCTTCAAGCACAGAATGAAGGCATTGAGAGAACATTCTTTCCTGACCTGTCGCTTGAGGAGCAGGCCATTGTAAAGATTCTCGATGAAATGGGCGATTTTCAGCTTAACCAATTATCCGTAAAAGCCAATATCCCCATTGGCCAGCTCACAGGATTGCTCTTCCAGCTGGAGATGAAAGGTGTGGTGCGTCCATTGGCTGGCGGCACCTATCACCTGTTAAAATAACTACCTCTTAAATAAGTGTCTGGCTTTACTTCTTCATCCGCTGGTTCAGTTGATAGAGGGCGGGTAGGAAGATAAGCAGCGAGAAACCTACAGCCATCATCACACGGCTCTGTGAGCCGAAAATCTGGGTGATGGTGATGTCGGGGTCCTGATAGATGCGTATCAACAGATAGGCCACCGTATTGTTGGCCCAGTGGAAGATAATGCCTGGAACGATGCTACCCGTTCGTTCGTACAGCCATCCTAACAGCAGACCAATGAGGAAGGGATGCATCAGTTGGGCGGGGTTCATGTGGGCCAGTGCAAACAGCAGGGCCGAGAGGGTAATCATCAGCCAACGGCGCTCGGGCTTCCATTCCAACAGCTTTCTTAATACGGCTCCGCGAAACACCAGTTCCTCGGCAATAGGTGCAAGCAGGCAGATGACGGCATAGCCGCCAGGGGTATTCATGATACCCACCATTTGCTGGGCTGTCTCATCGATATAGCGCTGGATGGCATCGGGCCATTCTGGCATCTGCTCCTGCAGGAAAGTAGATGGGATGATAACGCCCAGAGCAGCTATGAAACTCCAGAACAGCAGGTCCCAAGGGCGCGTCATGACAAAATCTTTGGATACTGTGGCCCATTTCATCCAAACGAAAAGGGCAATGGTAACCAGCGAAAAGATGACGGCAGCGATGATGGTGCCTATTGGGTCGATTTTGCCCAACGTCTCGTGCTGTATCAGACTTTCTACAGTCAGTGTGCCCAATTCGGCGATAACCTGTATGAAGAGAAACACCAGCATATAGGCGATGGCTATGTAGGGGAATAGTTTTTTGTTCATATTGTTTTTACCTTTTACTCTTTTACCTTTTTAAGAGCGTTTGTTGCTTGTTCTTTATCTTTCATAATCTGTGCCGCCAGCGCTTCGGCAGAAGGAAACTGCTGTTCATCACGCAGACGAGCGATGAAATGGATGTTTAACTGTTGGTCGTAAAGGTCGCCAACAGGTTCCAGCAGGTTCGTCTCCAGCGTGCGACCTGTGCCGTTGAACGTAGGACGTGTGCCGATATTCATAATACCTTGATGACGAGAACCATTGTCCAAATCAACCATCACGGCATAGACACCATCCTGCGGAATGAGTGCGTCGTCGTCAGGTTGCAGGTTGGCGGTGGGGAAACCAATAGTACGTCCAATCTGTTCACCGTGAACCACCTGTCCGCCAATGTTATAAGGGCGCCCCAGACAGCGGGCTGCTTCTTCTACCTTACCTTCCTTCAGCAACTGGCGCACGCATGAGGAACTCACGTTCTGCTGACCAATGGTCAAGGCGTCACCACACAGCACCTCGATGCCAAGAGCTTGGCCGTAGCGCTGATAGTCCTCAAAGCCCTCGCTACGGTCGTGGCCGAAACGGTTGTCATAACCCGTGAGCAACAGCCTTACACTCAGGCGGTCGTACATCAGTTCCATGAATTCGCGAGCTGAGAGGGCTGCCATCTGACGGTTAAATCGCAACACAACCACGGTATCTATACCCGTAGCCTTCAGCAGCTTTAGCTTCTCATGGAGTTGTGTCAACAGCTCCGGCTTCCAGCCCCCTTGCACCACCTGACGCGGATGACGTTCAAAGGTGATAGCCATCGACTGCATGCCGCGCTCTTTGGCTTTCGCCTTCAGGCATTCCATCAGGAAGCGATGGCCTTGGTGCACACCATCGAAAAAGCCGATGGTGGCAGCATATATGCCATCATTCACCGTTTGGTCAGGAAAGAATATTGTCTTCATTGTGGTGCAAAGGTACGAATAAGTGAGTAAAATGCAAAAGAAAAAACGTTTTTCTTTTCATTTTCGAACGAAAGTACCTTCGACATCAGTCAAAGGTACGAAAAAAGAACGATTTCACGTCTTTTTACCTGAAAAATTTGGATAATTCACGAATTACTTGTACCTTTGCAGCCGCAAAAGCAATTTTTGCCCGGACTTGTAGCTCAGTTGGTTAGAGCAACAGACTCATAATCTGGAGGTCCCAGGTTCAAGCCCTGGCTGGTCCACATAAAAAGAAAGCACTTGCTGATTCGCAAGTGCTTTTGTTGTATCTATCTGTTTCTTACAGCTGCATATTGGGTTTCATCACGTCGTGACATTTTACCACTTGCTGCTTCGAGAGGTTGAAGGGGGCTGTGGCACGGATGTCCTCCACGCTGGCTCCGAAGCTGATGGTGTATTTGCCAGCGGCAGTCTCCCAAGCTTGGGTGGTCTCGTTGTAAGAAGCCAGGTCATAAAGCGAGAGGGTCATGGTGAGAGTCTCACTTTGGTTGGGCTGCAGCTCCTTTGTCTTAGCAAAGGCCTTCAGCTCGCGGGCAGGCTTTTCCAGTCCGCCAGCAGGAGCGCTGACATACAACTCTACCACTTCCTTGCCAGCTCTCTTGCCTGTATTGGTGACGGTGATAGTAGCGGTCAGCCCGTCCTTGGTGGCTTTAACCACAGGCTTGCTGTAAGAGAATGTCGTATAGCTGAGGCCGAAGCCAAAGGGATAAGACACCGACTCCTTGGTTGTAGTGAAGTAACGATAGCCCACATTGATGTCTTCTGTGTGCTTGGTGTAATCTTGGAATTCCACCTTGTTGTTTCCACGACCACGAGGAGCTGCTGGGCGCACATTGGGGAAGTTGGCACTTGAGGGCAGGTCGATGAGGTTGTTGGGCCACGTCATAGTGAGTTTACCAGATGGATAGGCCTTACCTGTCAGCACGTCGGCCACAGAATATCCCCCTTCCTGTCCTGGCTGCCAAGCCAGCAGAATGGCATCGGGCATAGATTTCCACGAAGCCGTCTCGATGACATTACCCATATTGAGCACTACCACTACGGGCTTGTTGGCCAGGTGGAAGGCGTTACAGACATCGGTGATGAGTTGACGCTCCACATCGGTAAGTGTGAAATCGTCATCTACCTGACGGTCGGAACCTTCACCAGCCTGACGACCTAGGGTGATGATGGCGAGGTCGGACTCCTGAGCCTGTACATTGATGATAGGACGACTGACGGCCATCTCAGGCAGTACAGCTTTACCCCAGAACCAGCCACCACGGGCAGGAGCTGCAGCTGTGAGGCTCGATTGGTAGTTCTTATAGCTTTGATAGAGGTTGGCGAGCTTGGTGTTCACCTTCAGTCCGGCCTCTGTGAGGCCTTGCATCATGTCGATGGTATAGGCTTTGTTCACATCGCCGGAACCAGTACCGCCAGCAATGAAGTCATAGGAGGTAATGCCAAAGACAGAGACGGTCTTCGTATTGTTCATAGGCAGCGCCTGACCATCGTTCTTCAGCAGCACCATACCCTCGGTAGCGCTACGGCGCGTCACGTCGGCATGGGCTTTCAGGTCGGGCTTGTTGGTGTATTTATAGGCACGGAAAGCAGGTGTCTTCGTAAGATATTGCAGGATGCGCTTCACGCAGATGTCGAGGTCTGACTCTTTCAGGACGCCACTCTTCACTTTATCCATGATGTCTTTAATCTGCGAGTCGGCACCCGGCTCCATCAGGTCGTTGCCAGCCTGTATCTGGGCTGCGGTATTGCGCAGGCCTGTCCAGTCGGTCATGACGATGCCGTCGAAGCCCCATTCTTCGCGCAGGATGGTGGTGAGCAGTTCGCGGTTCTCCTGAGTGAACGGACCATTGATGCGGTTATACGACGACATCACCGTCCAAGGGGCAGACTCTCGGACGGCAATCTCGAAGCCCTTCAGATAAATCTCTCGGAGGGCACGCTGTGACATCACCTCGTCAACGCCCATACGGTTGGTCTCCTGAGAGTTGGCAGCGAAGTGCTTCACGGAAACGCCCACGCCCTGACTCTGTACGCCACGAACATAGGCGGCAGCTATCTTACCTGTCACTATGGGGTCTTCAGAATAGTACTCGAAGTTACGGCCACAGAGTGGTGAGCGGTGGATATTCATGCCAGGGGCGAGTAGCACGTCGCAACCATATTCCAGCACCTCGTTACCAATACATTTTCCTACTTCCTCAACAAGTTGGGTATTCCAGGTGCAGGCTAGCGCCGTGCCCACAGGGAAGCCCGTACAGAAGTAGGTGTTCTGGTCGTTGTCGCGTCGAGGATTGATTCTCACACCGGCAGGTCCGTCGGTAAGTACCGTAGAGGGAATGCCGAGGCGGGAAATGGCCTGCGTGGTGCCAGCAGCACCAGGCACACGCTGGGCATGTCCGCCAATCATGCCATTGTTGTCTGTCGATGCAATCTGGCGGTTGCCACCAACCACGAGCATGGCTTTCTCCTCCAGCGTCATGGCTTTCAGTACTTCGTCAACATTGTTGGCTTGCAGTTTCACTTGTGCCGTCATCGTGCCAATACTCCCTAGGAGGATAGCACAGGCTGTTACGATTGTTTTCTTCATAATTATGTCTTTTAGTTTTAAGATGGTTTTTACCTATTTATAAATAAGGGTGGTGATATGGTCTTCGGCAAAGAGCTCCTGAGCCACTTGCTGCAGGTCCTCGGGGGTGAGACCGTCAATATGTCGCATGATGTCGTTGAGGTCACGCTCCTTACCTTGATGCAGAAAGGTCTTGGCGAAATCGAGGGCGAACTGTTCACGACTATCGCAGGCGATGGCCAGCTGACCCTGCAGCTGCTGTTTGGCCTTGTGCAGTTGGGTGGAAGTGAGCGGGCGTTTCATCAGTCGGTTCAGCTCGCGGCGTACCAGCTTGCAGCAACGTCTCACATCATGTGGGTCGCAGCCGAAATAGACGCACCAACTGCCTGTGTCGCCATAGCATACCATGCTGCTCTCAACGCTATATACCAGTCCGTTACGTTCACGTAACGACAGGTTGAGTCGTGAGTTGAGACCTGGCCCGCCTAAGATATTGTTCAGGAGATACAAGGCCCACCGCTTCGGATTGTTGGCAGCATAGGCTTGGGTGCCCATGATGACATGGGCCTGGTGGGTGCCACGAAGACGGACGATAGGGGCAGAATCGAGGGAAAACTTTTGGGGTATATTGAGCTTATGGGTCTCATAGGACTCATGAGCCCTATTGGGCATATGGGTTTCTATGATAGCGGTGAGCCGCTTCATGTCAGCGAGTCCGCTGACGAACAGCACGCAGTTTTCCGGACGATAATAACGTTGGGTGAAGCGATAGGCATCCTCGCTGGTGTATTGTCTGACCTGCTCGCTGGTGCCCAGGATATTATGGCCTAAAGGATGGCCATCAAACAAAATATTCTCGATTTCATCGAATATCAGCTCTGCTGGAGTGTCCTCATAACTCTCTATCTCGTCGCAAACCACCTCACGTTCTTTCTCGACTTCATGTTCAGGATAAGTGCTATGGAAAACGATATCGCATAACACGTTGATGGCTTTCCTCACATGTTTGGCCTGAATGGCACAGTAGAAGACCGTGTCCTCCTTGTTAGTGAATGCGTTCAGTTCACCGCCCAGACCTTCGATGGCATTGATGATCTGTACGGCGCTACGACGCTCGGTACCCTTAAACGACAGATGTTCACAGAAATGAGCCAGCCCTTCCTCTCCAGGTAGCTCGTGGCGGGTGCCTGCCTTGACGGCAATGCCACAATAAACCACCTGTGCATCGGATGGCAGATGGATGACTCGCATCCCGTTTTTCAGCGTAAAAGTGTTATATTTTGTCATTTGCGGTGCAAAGATACAAAAATAATTCATAATTCATAATTCTTAATTCATAATTATTTCTTATCTTTGCAACCATTAATAACAAATAAAGTAAGATGCGAAAGGTCATAGGTTTAGGCGAGACAGTTCTCGACATCATTTTTAAAGACGATCAGCCCGTAGCGGCTGTACCCGGTGGAAGTACGTTCAATTGCTTGATTTCTTTGGGACGGTGTGGCGTGAAAGCATCGTTTATCAGTGAGACGGGCAACGACCATGTAGGACAGCGAATCATCCGTTTCTTGGAACAGAATGGCATCGATGCCTCATCGGTTTCCGTCTATCCAGACTCGAAGTCACCATTGTCGTTGGCGTTCCTCAACGAGAATAGCGATGCGGAGTATATCTTCTATAAGGATCACCCTAAGGACCGTTTGGACTTTAACTATCCCGAGGTCAACGAGGATGATATTGTGGTGTTTGGCTCCTACTATGCTGTCAACCCCGTTATCCGTCCGCAGGTGCAGGGCTTCCTCGATTATGCCCATCAGCACGGAGCCATTCTCTATTATGATGTGAACTTCCGTTCTTCGCATAAGAATGAGGTGATGAAGCTGACGCCTAATATCCTGGACAACTTGGAGTTGGCTGATATTGTGCGTGGCTCAACCGAGGACTTTGAGGTGATGTTCCGTAAGACAGACCCGGATGCAATCTATCGTTCTCAGATCTCTTTCTATACCAAGAAGTTTATCTGCACCAATGGTTCGCAGCCTGTTGAGCTGCGTGCTGAGAATGGTTTCAAAAAGCAGTATCCCATACAGAAGAACGAGCAGGTGGTGAGCACGATTGGTGCCGGTGATAATTTCAATGCGGGCTTCATCTATGGTCTCTTGAAGAATCAGATTACCCGAAATGTGATAGAACAAGGCTTGACGGAGAGTCAGTGGAATGCTGTTATCGAAAGCGCCATGCTGTTCTCGGCTAATGTGTGCAAGAACATCAATAACTATGTGGATGAGGAGTTTGCCAATAACATAAAACTACAATAATTATGAAACAGATTACTGACAAGATCTATTACGTAGGCGTCAACGACAGAAACAAGACGCTCTTTGAGGGATTGTGGCCCCTGCCTAATGGGGTAAGTTATAATGCCTATCTCGTTGTCGATGAGAAAGTGGCACTGGTCGATACTGTTGAAATGGATTTCTTTATGCCTTTCCTCGAGAATATCCGTGAGGTGCTGGGCGACCGTCCTATCGACTATGTGGTGGTGAACCACATGGAGCCCGACCATAGCGGCTCATTGGCCCTCATCAGAAAATATTATCCCGAGGTGCAGATTATCGGCAACAAGAAGACTTTTGATATGATGCGTGGCTTCTATCAGTTGGAAGAGGGACTCGTGGAAGTGAAAAATGCCGATTCTATCACTTTGGGTTCAAAGACGCTCAACTTCGTTTTGACTCCTATGGTACACTGGCCCGAGACCATGGTCACACTCTGTGTCGAGTCTGCTGCTGTGCCACAGCAACAAACAGTGTTGTTCAGTGGCGATGCCTTTGGCTGCTTCGGTGCCTTGAACGGTGCTATCATCGATGAGAAGATGAACTGCGATGAGTTCTGGGCTGAGATGGAGCGTTATTACTCGAATATCGTTGGCAAATACGGCACACCTGTTCAGATGGCATTGAAGAAGCTGGCTGGTGTGAAGATTGACTATATCTGTTCAACTCACGGTCCTGTGTGGCACCAATATATTGATAAGGTGATAGCCATGTACGACCGACTGTCGAAGTATGAGGCAGAGCCAGGTCTGGTCATCTGCTATGGCACCATGTATGGCAATACTGAACGGGCTGCAGAGGTCATTGCCCGTGCTGCCAGTGAGGCCGGTGTGAAGAATATTGTGATGCACAACGTGTCAAAGACTCACCATTCTTACATTATCCGTGACGTATTCCGTTACAAGGGCCTCATTGTCGGTGCTCCAACTTACAATACAGGTCTCTATCATGAGATGGATGTGCTACTCTCAGAACTTTCGCAGAAGGATATCAAGGGACGCCTGTTCGGATGGTTTGGCAGTTACGGCTGGGCATCGAAGGCTGTGGCCGAGATAGCCCGATGGAATGAGGAGAAATTAAAGTATGTGCCTGTTGGCGAGCCTGTAGAGATTAAGCAGAGTCTTACCCCAGAGACCTTTGCACAATGTGAGGCCTTGGGTCGTGCAATGGCAGAGCAGTTGATGGCAGAAGGTTGATAGTGGATGGAGATTAGTCCAAGAAACGGATAATATCCTCCAGTTTATCAGCCACTTTAATCATAGAATGCCACTCGCCGCGAATCACCCCTTTCTTTTGTAGGTCGTCCATGCAGGCGATGAGCGAGTTCCAGAAGCCCTTCATATTCCAGAGTATGAGGGGCTTCTTGTGATATTGCAGGGTGCCGGCAGCTGCTACGGTGAAGAGCTCGTCAAGGGTGCCTATGCCACCAGGCAGTATGATAAAGGCATCGCTTTGTGCCATCATCAGGTCCTTGCGGTCGGTGAGGTTCTCCGTGGGGATATGCACATCAAGATAGGGACTCAGTCGTCCCATCTCCTCAATCTTACGTGGCACCACACCGATGACTTGTCCGCCAGCCTCTTTGGCGGCTTTACTCACGGCGTGCATCAATCCGGCATCGTGTCCGCCGAATACGATGGAATGACTGTTTTCTGCGGCCCATACGCCCAATTCGTGGGTCAACCCAAAGAAGTCTGGGTCAATCTGCTGATTAGAAGAACAAAAAATACATAGTTTCATGCTGCGAAGTTACGATTTTTTTTGTAACTTTGCAAACAAAACATAGGAAAATGATGACATTTGAAGAATTAGGTGTGAGCGTAGAGATACGCCAAGCCATTGAAGAGATGGGGTTTGTACAGCCTATGCCTGTACAGGAAGAAGTGATTCCAAGACTACTGACCAGCCAACAAGACATGATTGCATTGGCACAGACAGGAACGGGAAAGACAGCCTCGTTCGGCATTCCCCTGCTGATGCGTCTCGACTTGAGCAACCGCGATACCCAAGCATTAGTACTTAGTCCTACCCGAGAGCTGTGTCTGCAGATTGCCGACGACCTTCGTGAGTTCTCGAAATATATGGATGGCGTTCATGTGGAGGCCGTCTATGGTGGTGCAGCCATCGAATCCCAGATTCGTTCGCTGAAGAAAGGCGCCCAGGTCATCGTGGCTACGCCTGGTCGTCTCATCGACTTGAAAAACCGTGGTTATGCCAAGTTGGAAAGCATCAATAATATTGTGCTTGATGAAGCTGACGAGATGCTGAACATGGGCTTCTCGGATGCTATTAACGAGATCTTCGACTCGTTGCCTGCCGAGCATAGCACGCTGATGTTCTCGGCTACCATGAGTCGTGCCGTAGAGCGTGTGGCCAAGCAATATCTGAAAGATTATGAGGAGGTGGTGGTCGGCTCCCGCAACGAGGGTGCAGAGAATGTGAATCACATCTATTATATGGTGCAGGCCAAGGATAAGTACCTGGCGCTGAAACGTATCGTGGACTTCTATCCCAAGATCTTTGCCATTATCTTCTGTCGTACGAAATTGGAGACGCAGGAGATTGCCGACAAGCTGATTCGCGATGGTTATAATGCCGAATCGTTACATGGTGACCTCTCTCAACAGCAGCGTGACCTGACCATGCAGAAGTTCCGTCAGCACCTGACGCAGCTGTTGGTGGCAACTGATGTGGCTGCCCGTGGCTTGGATGTCGATGACCTGACGCATGTCATTAACTTCGGACTGCCAGATGATATAGAGAACTACACCCACCGCTCGGGTCGTACAGGACGTGCTGGCAAGAAAGGTACCAGTATCAGTATTGTGCATTCAAAAGAGAAGCATAAGATACGTGAGATTGAGAAGGAAATTGGTAAGCAGTTTGTGGAAACACCTATTCCATCGGCTGAAGAGATTTGTAAGAAGCAACTCTATAAGGTGATGGATCAGATTGTGAAGACCGATGTGGATGACGAGGAGATTGCTCCTTTTATGCAGGACATCAGTCGCTATTTTGAGTATATCGACAAGGAAGAAATCATCAAGAAGATCGTGTCACTGGAGTTTGGTAAGTTCTTGGCTTACTATGCTGATGCACCTGAAATTGAGAAGGTGGAAATTGGAAAGAGGAAAGAGGACAGGATGCAGACCGACCGCGAGAAGCGCATGAATAAGGCTCAGAAAGGTTATACACGCCTCTTTATTAACCTCGGAAAGAAGGATGGTTTCTTCCCTGGTGTATTGATGCAGACGCTGAACCGCTATGTGGGCGGTCGTCAGGAAGTGGGTCATATCGACTTGCTTGACACTATCTCTTATTTCGAGGTGCCTGAGAAGGATGCCCGTAAGGTAATGTCCCAGCTAACGGGGATCCGCTATAAAGGGCGTACCGTCCGCTGCAACTCAGAGGATGATAAGACCCATGGGCCAACTAATGAGTTCCATGAGCCCAATAGAGCAAAGTCTAGGAATAATAAGTCCTCTGGTTCAAATAGGTCCCAGGAGACTCATAAGTCCCGTAAAAACAACGACTGGCGCTCGTTGATGAACGCCAGTCGTGTTGAACTAAAAGGTGAAGAACCCGACTTCTCCGAGGAAGGATGGGCCCGTCGTAAACCTAAAAAGAAGAAATAAAGATACGACTTCTTCGAATTACTGTGTGATAATCGTGCCGTGCTGTCCGTCGATGGCAGTGGCCTTGGTGATAATGACGCGCTTGACGCCCGCATCGACGGCGGCGAGCGCGTTTTCAATTTTTGGTAACATACCACCGCTGATGGTGCCGTCGGCTTTATAGGTCTCGAAGTCTGCGTGGTTGATGTTGGCGATGACCGAGTTGTCATCATCGGCATCGCGCAGCACGCCTGGCTTCTCAAAGGCATAAATCAGCGTCACGTCGTAACCAGCAGCTGCCATTCCCTTAGCTGTCTCCGACGCCATCGTGTCGGCATTGGTGTTCAACATATGTCCTTGTCCGTCATGGGTCAAGGGGGCAATAACGGGGATGAGTCCGGCGTCGATGAAATGGGCTATTTTAGAGCCGTCGGCCTTTTTGACGTCACCCACGAAACCATAGTCGATACCATTCTTCAGTGGACGCTTTGTTGAGAGGATAATATTAGCATCGGCACCGGTGAGCCCGATGGCATCACAACCTAGAGCCTGCAGACGTGCCACCACGTTCTTGTTCACTAGTCCGCCATAAACCATTGTCACTACTTCGAGCATGTCGGCATCGGTGATACGGCGACCGTCAATCATCTTTGTCTCAATGCCCAGTCGCTCGGCTATCTTTGTGGCCCTGCGGCCGCCTCCATGCACTAGAATCTTGGGACCTTCTATGGCATAGAAATCACGTAATAACTGTGTTAGTTGGGCTTCGTCTTCAACGACAGCACCGCCCACTTTCACTATTGTAATATCCTTTCTCATTTTATCGTTGTCTCGGGGTTTCGTTATTTCGTTATAACGTTATGTCGTTATATCGACATTATTTACTCCAAATAAGTGTATCCATAGAGTCCGCTACGGTAGTTGCTCAGGAACTCCTTGCCCTCTTCGAGGGTAATCTTACCGTCTTTGACACTCTTCGATACCCATATTTCCAACTGGCGCACCAACTTCTTGGGGTTGTACTGTACATATTCGAGTACCTCTGCCACCGTCTCACCGTCAAAGATCTGGTCGATGTGGTAGTTACCGTCTTTCACCGAGACATGAACGGCGGTGGTGTCGCCAAAGAGGTTGTGCATATCGCCTAAGATCTCTTGGTATGCACCCACTAGGAAGACGCCGAGATAATATGTCTCATTGCGCTTTAGCGAGTGGACTGGTAGCGAGTGCGAGTTATGACGGTTGGTCACGAAGCTGGCAATCTTTCCGTCAGAGTCGCAGGTGATATCTTGCAGTGTGGCGTTGCGTGTGGGACGCTCGTCGAGTCGCTGTATGGGCATGATGGGGAATATCTGATCGATGGCCCATGAGTCGGGCAGACTCTGGAATAGCGAGAAGTTACAGAAGTATTTGTCGGCCAGCAGTTTGTCGATGTTCATCAACTCCTCGGGCACGTGTTTCATGTTCTTAGCCAGGGCATTGATCTCATGACAGACGCTCCAATACATTGCCTCAATCTCGGCGCGCGTCTTCAAATCTACCAGACCGTGACTGAACAGGTCGAGCACCTCCTCACGGATCTGCTCTGCATCGTGCCAGTCCTCCAGCACGTTACGTGGCGAGAGGTTATCCCAAATCTCATAGAGGTCTTTCACCAACTGGTGTGAGTTCTCGTCGGGCTCAAACTCCTCGGGCATCTCGGGCAGTGAGGCCGTCTCCAGCACATCGATGACCAGCACAGAGTGGTGGGCAGCCAATGAGCGTCCGCTCTCTGTGATGATGTTGGGGTGGGGCAGATTATTCTTATTGGCCGCATCGACAAAGGTATAGATACAGTCGTTCACATACTCCTGGATGGAGTAGTTCACCGAGCTCTCACTCGATGGCGAACGTGTGCCGTCATAGTCGACGCCCAGACCGCCACCGCAGTCTACAAAGTCGACGTTATAGCCCATCTTATGCAGCTGGATATAGAACTGTGAAGCCTCACGCAGAGCCGTTTGGATGCGGCGTATCTTGGTAATCTGTGAGCCGATATGGAAGTGGATCAGTCGCAGACAGTCGCGCATATCCTTCTTATCCAACAGCTCCAGTGCCTCTAATAGTTCTGCACTGGTCAGTCCGAACTTCGAGGCATCGCCGCCGCTCTCTTCCCATTTGCCGCTACCGCTGGATGCCAACTTGATACGGATGCCGATGTTAGGACGTACGTTCAGCTGCTTGGCCACGCGGGCAATGATATCGAGCTCGTTCAGCTTCTCCACGACGATGAAGATCTGCTTGCCCATCTTCTGTGCCAGCAGGGCTAGTTCTATGTAGCTCTCGTCCTTGTAGCCGTTACACACGATAATCGAGTCGCTCTGGCATTGTACGGCGATGACGGCATGCAGCTCGGGCTTAGAGCCAGCCTCTACACCCAGGTTGAACTTACGGCCGTGGGAGATAATCTCCTCGACTACAGGTTGCATCTGGTTCACCTTGATGGGATAGACCACATAGTTCTCGCCTTTGTAGTCGTATTCCTTGGCGGCTTTCTTAAAGCAGCTCCATGTTTTCTCGATACGGTTGTCCAGGATGTCGGGGAAGCGTAACAGTACAGGTGCTGTCACGTCGCGTAGTGCCAGCTCATCCATCACCTCGCGCAGGTCTATCTGCGCCTCGTCCTTACTGGGTGTCACATAGACATTACCCTTGTCGTTGATACCGAAGTAACTTGTTCCCCACCCGTTGATGTTATAGAGTTCACGGGCGTCGTCGATGGTCCATTTCTTCATAATTTCAGTAATTCGCGGAGTTTCTCTATCGTGATTTTGATTTTGTCGTAGTTGTCCATGAGGCTCACATCGAGTGAGAATGATGCCTTGGTATAGAACGGCTCGCGCTTCTCCAGCTGTTCACGGATAAAGGCGATGAGCTCTTCAGAACTTTTGCCCTTCAGTAGCGGACGTTCTGTCTTGCCCATGAGCAGATGTTTGTAAAGCACCTCAGGGTCGGCCTTTAGGTAGACCACCTGTCCCTGCTGGTTCATGTAGTCTATGTTGTCGAAGAAGCAGGGTGTGCCCCCACCGCAACTGATGATGACATCCTCGAACTCGCCCACCTCGTGTAGCATATTATGCTCAATATTCCGGAACCCCTCCTCACCCACTTCGGCGAAGATTTGTGGTACCGTCTTGCGTCGCCTGTTCTCAATATACCAGTCGAGGTCATAGAACGGGATGTCCAGTTCCTTGGAAAGCGCCTTGCCCACGGTGGTCTTGCCGGCACCCATATAACCAATCAAGAATATTCTTTTCATCATCTTAAAATGAGAAGTGAGCTCATTTCTCATTTTTCTTAATGATAGCCATGCACTCTTCGTAGGTCAGGTCTTTGACACGCTCGTGCATTGACTTAGGCAGACGGTAGTTGATGCCGTCATAGGCCAGATAGGGGCCATAGCGACCGTTAAGGATCTGCAGCTTGTCATCCTCGCTGAAGTCTTTCAGGTGCTTCTGGGCCTCCTGCTTGCGTTTCTCCTCGATGAGTTTCACGGCATCGGTGATGCTCAGACTCATGGGGTCAACACCCTTGGGCAGCGAGGTATAGAGTTTCTTGTGCAGCACATAAGGACCGAAGCGACCAGTGCCGATAGTGACGGGTTCTCCCTCGTATTCTCCCAACATACGTGGCAGCTTGAAGAGTTCCAAAGCCTGTTCCAATGTGATGGTCTCCATGCTCAGCTCCTTGGGCATGTGTGCAAACTGTGGTTTGTCCTTATCCTCAGCCGTACCAATCTGGATGACGGGTCCGAAACGTCCAATCTTGACGAAGACGGGCTTCTTGGACTTGGGGTCGATGCCCAGTTCGCGTTCACCGGCCTTATGTTCCGAGCGGGCATTGAGTGTCTTCTCCACCGTTGGCTCAAAGTCCTTGTAGAAGTTCTTCATAACCTTGTCCCACTGCTGCTTGCCCTCGGCAATCTTATCGAACGACAGTTCCACCTTGGCGGTGAAGTTATAATCCATGATGCTAGGGAAGTTCTCCATGAGGAAGTCGTTAACGACGATACCGATATCTGTTGGCATCAGCTTACCCTTGTCAGAGCCAGTCAGCTCCATGCGGTGCTTCGTGCTAATCTGCTTACCTTTCAGGGTGATGACGGCATATTGGTGCTCCTCACCTTTCTTGTCGCCTTTCACCACATACTCACGTTGCTGAATGGTGCTGATGGTGGGGGCGTAGGTCGAAGGACGACCAATGCCCAGTTCCTCCAGCTTATGTACCAGCGAAGCCTCAGTATAGCGCTGCGGTCCTTGGCTGTTACGCTCAGTGGCGCTGATCTCACGACGTGTCAGTGCCTCACCTTTCTTCATTGGGGGCAGCACATGTGAGAACTCATCCTTGTTATCTTCGTCATCGTCATCCACAGATTCGCGATAGACCTTTAGGAAACCGTCGAACTTGACGACCTCGCCTTGGGCCACAAACTGCTCGTCGGTGGTACTGATGATGATGTTGGCGGTAGTCTTTTCTATCTCGGCATCTGCCATCTGTGAGGCTGCGGTGCGCTTCCATATTAGGTCGTAAAGACGCTTCTCCTGCATGGTACCTTCGATGCTGGTCTGATCCATATAGGTAGGACGGATGGCCTCGTGAGCCTCCTGTGCACCCTTCGATGAGGTGTGATACTGGCGCACCTTCGAGTATTCTTCGCCATAGAGCTCACTAATCTTCTCCTTGGCGGCGTTGATAGCCAGTCCTGAGAGGTTCACCGAGTCCGTACGCATGTATGTGATGCGTCCGTTCTCATAGAGGTGTTGAGCCACCATCATGGTCTGGCTTACAGTATATCCCAGCTTGCGGGCAGCCTCCTGTTGCAGGGTAGAGGTGGTGAAGGGTGGTGCCGGTGTGCGTTTCATCGGCTTCTTCTGGATGCTCTCCACGGTGAAGGTAGCCTCCTTACACAACTCCAGGAACTTCTCTACTTCCTGCTCGGTCTTGAAGCGCTGTGCCAATGTGGCTTTCACTTCGTTCTGAGAACCGTCGGGGTTTGTCACGGCGAAGATGCCGTTGACGCTATAGTAGGTCTCGCTATTGAAAGCCTGCAGCTCGCGTTCGCGCTCTACAATCAGTCTCACGGCGACACTCTGCACACGACCTGCCGAGAGGGCGGGCTTCACCTTGCGCCAGAGCACGGGTGAAAGCTTGAAACCTACAAGACGGTCCAGCACTCGACGAGCCTGCTGCGCATTCACCAGGTTCATGTCCAGCGTGCGTGGATGTTCGATAGCCTCCAGGATGGCGGGCTTAGTAATCTCGTGAAACACGATACGCTTGGTCTTCTGCTCGTCCAGTCCCAGTACCTCGCACAGGTGCCAAGAGATGGCCTCTCCCTCGCGGTCTTCATCGGATGCGAGCCATACCTGGTCTGCTTTCTTGGCGTTGGCCTTCAGGTCGTTCACCAATTTTGTCTTTTCTTCGGGAATCTCGTATTCGGGTTCCAATGACTTGTCGTCGATGCTCAGCTCTCGCTTTTTCAAGTCACGGATATGACCGTAGCTCGACATTACTTTGTAGTCGCTACCCAGGAATTTCTCAATGGTTTTGGCCTTGGCAGGCGACTCTACAATCACTAGATTTTTCTGCATACTTTTGCTTGTTATGTTATTTTGGGGTGCAAAAGTAAGCAAAAAGTTTGCTTTCACCTTATATATATAGGAGATTTTTTATTTTCTTAACGATTCAGCCAAGTATCGTTCAACCCCTTTACTGATGCTTTTCAACCCGAAATCCTTTGGATTTACCTCCGCTAATGGTATCCATTGCAGGGCTGCGGCATCATCATCGGCTACGGGTTTCACGTCATGCCCGACATGTATCTCATAGAACATATCGATGGTGTGGATGAGCATGTCTGAGTAAAGATACTGGTTGGGAATGGAAAAGAGATACCTCACCTCGGTGACTGTGAGTCCCGTCTCTTCCTGTATCTCTCGTTTCATGCCGTCTTCCACCGTCTCACCCATATCCACAAAGCCGCCGGGCAGGTCCAGCGTGCCTTTGGCGGGCTCTTTTCCACGTTTGGCCACCAGCAGCTCTCCGCGGTCGTTAAGGATAAAGGCCGCCGTAGCCGAGCAGGGATTGGCATAGTAGGTGAAGCCGCAGGTTCCGCACTTCTTGCTTTTGAAGTCATTGATATTGAATGACTTATTGCCACATACAGGGCAGAACAAGAACTTTTCTAATGGGTGATGCATGGTACACAATGTTTGATGTAAATGGGTATTTGGGTAGTGCTGATGCTGTCTTTGGTGATGTCGACCTTCACCATACAAGCTTTTGCATTGAGGGGTTTGGTGGGGTCGAAGATAAAGTTGCCGATGCTGTAGTAGATGTCGTGACCACGGTAGCGCTCAATGGTCTGCAGCGTGTGGGTGTGATGGCATATCAACACGTCTGCACCAGCTTGTATCAGCTGATGGGCCTGCAGTCGCTGACTGGGCACAGGCTGTAGTGTATGTTCGCCGCCCCAGTGTAGTGAGACGATAACCACGGCTTGCGGGTCCTGGCGTTTGATGGTGTGGACACGCATCAGTAGCGAGTCGAATGGCTCCTGACTGACGCAAGGCTTCTCGGGCAGGTAGCTGAAGTTCTCAAGGGCCAGTCGCAGCGAGGCAATAAGCCACACCTTCCGTGGATAGCTGGTCAGCAACACTGGTTGTGAGGCCTCGTTCATGTTACGTCCTGCTCCCACTGCCGTCATGCTGGCTTTCTGGATGTTACGCTGTGTGTCCAGTAGTCCTTCTCGTCCTTGGTCGATGGCGTGGTTGTTGGCCAGGTTCAAATGCGAAAAACCATGTTTCTTGAGCACCGACAGCCACTCGGGTTCAGCACGAAAGATGAAGCGTTTCTGTACAGGGGCTTTGATGTGGGTGGCAGGACACTCCAGATTGCCTACCACCACTTGCGACTGTCGCAACACAGAGTCGATATCCCTTGAGAAGAGATGGTCGGCTCCGTGTCGCTCAATCACCTGACGCACCCCGCGGTCTAGCAGGATGTCGCCAGTAAAGGTGATAGTGGTGGATTTGGGAGTCTGGGGCTTGGCTCCATAGACCCCATGGACCGCCAGACTAGCAACCAGAGCTATAAAAAACACTCTCATTATCTACGGGGGCATCTTTCAGAGGCACAATGATAGGTGTCATCCATTCAGGCACGCCAGAGCGGGGATGCTCCTCCAGGTATTTCTGCCATTCCTCGTCGGTGAGACGCTGTTCCATGATGTCACGTTGGAACTCACGATATGAGAATACTGCACCGCGAGTCAGGTAGAGGTATCCGCCAATCTTGACCACGACATAAATCTCGTCGGCATCGCCAATGGCTTCGAAGAGGATGCTCTTGGCAGGGTTGTTCCTGGCATTGGCGGTATAGACGTCGGCTACGAGTGCCACCTTGCGGTCGGGCCCCTGTACGGCATCCCATCCCCACATCTCATGTTCCTCGTCGCGCAGCAGCTCCAGCGACATGTTTTCGAACTTGGCACCGATATATTCCAATTGGTCATATTCCTGCTCGGTCAGTTCGTTGCCAGCTAGTTCTTTTTTGCTGACGTTCAGGAAGAACTCAGCGGTCTCTATCATGCGCTCGTTGGTATCATTGATTTTTACCGTGAGGAGTCCCTGATCCTTCAGCAGCTTTTTGTTGGCTTTCAGCAGGTCGATGGCTGTCTGCCAGAACTTGACATTTGGTTCCACATAGCCTTTTACGATGGGGTCGGGTGCACCGCCACCACCGCACTCAGCACCGAAGGGCTGCTTGGCATAGAGGATGGCGTCATGTTTCAGTTCGGTCCATGAGGCCAGCATGGCATTCAGCGATTTCTTGTCCCATTCGCTGCTCATCATGAAGTAAGGAGCTTCTTTCGGCTTGTCGGCCACGGTCTTCAGGGCCGCCATCCATTGTGTGGCAGAGTTTTCCTCCCACTTGATGCTGTTCATGCGCTCCTTCATGCTTTTCAGATTGATAGTGTACTTATCCCAGCGTCCAGGCTCGTCCAGTTCGTCAATCAGAATCTTCTCAGCAGGTGTTACGCCCATAGCGGCGAAGAAGTCCAGCCCCTTAGGCACATCACGTTTTGTGGGGCTCGACTCGTAGTCTACCATCTCCTGTAGCACCTCTGCATCGGGCTGATAGCGCTGGGGCATCAGGTTAATCTTATATTCTCCAGAACTGATGAACTTGGGCTTGATGCGGGTCTGCTGCTCTGCCAACTGTTCCACCTGCTTTCTCACCTCCTGCATCTTGGCGGAGTTGGCAAAGAGCTGTTCCAGTGAGAGGCCAGTCTTCTTGGCGATGTCTGACACTTGCAGGATGCTGATATTGTCGGGCTGCCCCATCAGATAGGTCAGTGGCTCAGTGATGCTGTTATAGAGCGTCTTAGCGCGGGTGTTGTTGTTCAGCCAGTCGGCCAGTATTATAGCCCGTCTCATCTGAATCTCGTCATCAGTACGGAACGGAACGGTCTGCAGCCACATCATCAGTCGGAAGTAGCGCTCCAGCTGTTTGGTGCGGGTATAATGGCCGCGTGGTCTGAAGAGACTGTAGGCGAACTTCACGTCTTCATATCCCAGAAACTCCGATAGGTTGTCTTCGCTCTTCTTGACATTGTTGAGTTCTTCGCGTCCTGCTTCCGTTTCAACGGGAGTGAGTACTCCGTCCAGGTTCAAGGCAATGGCGAAAAAGTCACTCAGCCATTGGTTCTCTTCATAGTCCCTGTTGTTGTTGAAATACTGGTAACCTTCCTTACAGAGCAGGTTTGCCAGAGAGTCGAGGCCGTGGGTCTCCATGTCGCGCAGCATACAGTCAAAATAGAGGTGATAGAGCTGCAGGTAGAGATCGGTTGTGACGAAGGCAGGGAACTCATGGTAGTCGTTCTGCTCATAGACATGGAACAACTGCTGGTGTTGGGCTGGCACGATGGCAAAGCCGTTGGCTCCCAGATAGTTCCAGAGCTGAGGGTCGGCATCCTTGACAAGGGTGGGGTTCACGATATTCTTCACGTTTACCCGTCCGCCGCCCTCAGGCTTGAAGTTCAGTTCCAGCAACTCTGCCTCACGTTCTTTTACACGATTGATAAAGGCCTGTTGCTCTTCGGTCAGCTTCAGCACCTCGGGCTTGATGCTACCATAGTAGGTCTGGCGGTAGGTCAGGTCCTCGTTGTTAGTGCTTTCAAAGTCGAAGTACTCTTCTGAACCGTCGAAGGCCCACATGAGGGAGTCGTACCAAGTGGTGGTCATGTAGATGCCCCGCACATAGGAGTCCTCAAAGGGATAGCCTTTCTGTGCCAGGAAGACGTTGCTTAGGATGTGGAGGTCGCTCACCGACAGGCCAGAGATATCCATATCCATGTCGAGGTTCTTGTACAGGCTCTCTACGTCGAGCGTTGTAACTGGCGGCTCCTGTTCTGTGGGTGCCGTGGTTTTTTGACTGCAACCGACTGTTAGTGCGGTCAGTAGGAAAAATGCAATCTTTCTCATAGGTTATAATTGTTTTATGGCGTATTGTTAAATTGTTCTATGGCTTTCTTCTTATTGGTATTTTCTACGATGAAATGGAGGAAAATGAGTCCAAAATCCTTCCATCCATACTCGGCTACGGCATAGTTCCCGCAGTTGTCGGTCTGCAACGCTCTGACGTGTCCGTCAACATAATGGAAGTCCACCAGCGTGGCTCCTAAGCTGGACCCCAACCACAGTGGTCGCACCTTGCCATCCACCTGTTTGAAGATAAAGATGCGGCGCCCCACCTCGGGGTGGTAGCGAGTGCTTTTGACGACTCCCACCAGGGCATCCTCCGTGCCGTCGCCATCTACGTCGCCTGTACAGAAACGATAGACGGGGTAGGGCAGTCGCCAGCCGCCTGCATGACCTTTGTTTGTTGCTACGTTCAGCCAGTAGAGACTATCGCTTACTTGGCTGAGGCGGTAGGGTTTGCCAGTAGCATCTTGATTTCTGCCTCTGCGTCGTCCATCTGCGACGAGCGCTTATAGAGGGTGTTGCTGCGGTCAATGAGGAAGTATTCAGGCAGGCTCTGCACATTATAGCGGCGGGCGGCCTGTCCCGATGGGTCGTACACGCTGATCCAAGGCAGCGCGTCAGTCTGCTGCTTCCAGAAATGCTCGTTCTCGTCAAGTGATACCTGATAGATCTCGAAGCCCTGGTTGTGGTATTTGTTATAGAGGTCGCGCAGACTAAGGATGCGGGCTGCCGACTCTTTCATACCAAACAGGTGGAAGTCGAGCAGAACCACCTTGCCGCTGAGCTCTGTCAGCGTGCGGATGCGACCTGTAGCATCGGGCAGTTCCAGCTCCAGCACGCCTGACGATACTACCTTTTCGGCAGCTTCGGCAGCACTCATCTCGCGAGCTATTGCCCTGCGGTTGTCGTTCATGCCTTTGAGGGCGGTATTATGCAGATGCTTGGCGCGTTCTGACTCAGGATAGAAGGTGTCCCAGCTGGTGGCCACGGCGGCAAAGACCGGCACATCTTCCGGTACTTGACGATCGAAGATGTTCCATTGTCCAAGTGTCTGGAATAGAGCAAAATAGGCATAGATGGAGCCAGGGTTCTCGTAGATATAATTCAGCACCACCTCTTGTTTGTAGGCATACACCAGACGATCTATAGAGTCGGCAATCTGCTGACGGCTCAGATCGAGGTTGCGCTCCAGGGCGGTGGCCTGCTGCTGCAGTTGTTGCTGTTTCAGGGCCAGCTCGCGAATCTTCTGACAGTTCTCAGAGCCTTCCACCTCATAACGCTGTGCCATATTGGGATAGTGGGCGTTGATGGTAATAGTCTCTGTGGAGTCGATGCCGAAATAGATAATCTGGTTGGCAATGTTCAGACAGTAGAGGTCTGGAGCCTGTGGTGCCTCGGCCTCGAAACAGAAGGTGCCGTCTTTGCCAAGTTTGACGCTATCCAGCAGGACGGCGCCTCCCAGCGTGTTGTTATAGAGGCAGAGCGTTGAGTCCTGAGCGCCCTCTACGCTTCCTTTGACGGTAAACATGGGTTTCTTTTCGCTGCATGCTGCAAGTGTCAATGCAGCGATGGCTATAACGATTATCTTTTTCATTGTTGCGTTCATTTTGCATGCAAAGTTACGAATTATTTCATAAAAAATAGTAAATTATTTACCTTTTTTATTTGTTTTTGGTTTAAAATGCGTAATTTTGCACAGTTTTTGCGATGGCAGGCTTTACCTTAGCACGAAAGCCCGCTTTACTGCACACGGTTTGCTTGCTATTGCACGATTTTATTTTTTTAGATGTTTTAAACAAGATGAACGTAATTACAAAAACCCTTCAATTGGCTGATGGAAGAACCATCACCATTGAAACCGGGAAAGTGGCAAAACAGACCGACGGAAGCGTTGTTCTGCGCATGAACAACACCGTGCTTCTCGCCACCGTTTGTGCCGCAAAAGATGCAGTTCCCGGAACAGATTTCATGCCTTTGCAGGTAGACTATCGTGAGCAGTACAGCGCTGCTGGCCGTTTCCCTGGTGGATTCACCAAGCGCGAAGGTAAAGCCTCAGACAATGAAATCCTGACCAGTCGTCTGGTGGACCGTGTGCTTCGCCCCCTGTTCCCCAGTAACTATCACGCAGAAGTATTCGTCAACGTGATGCTGCTCTCAGCAGATGGCGTTGACCAGCCCGATGCCTTGGCCGGCTTTGCCGCTTCGGCTGCTCTGGCCTGCTCGGATATTCCCTTCGAGTGCCCCATCAGTGAGGTGCGTGTAGCCCGTATCAACGGAGAGTATGTCATCGATCCTACCTTCGAGCAGATGAAGGAAGCCGACATGGATATCATGGTTGGTGCCTCTGCCGAGAACATCATGATGGTGGAAGGAGAGATGAAGGAAGTTAGCGAGCAGGATCTGCTCGGCGCCCTGAAGGCAGCTATGGATGCTATCAAGCCCATGTGTGAGCTGCAGACTGCCCTGAGCAAGGAGCTCGGCAAGGATGTGAAGCGCGAGTATAACCACGAGGTTAATGACGAGGAACTCCGCGCACGTATGAATAAAGAATTGTACCAGCCCGCATACGATATCACCAAGCAGGCTCTGCCTAAGCAGGACCGTGCTGATGCCTTCGAGAAGATTCTCGAGGACTTCAAGGAGAAGTTCTTCGCAGAGCGTGCTGAGTTGGCTGAGGACGCTAAGGGCGAAATCAGCGACGATGAGTACAGCGCTATGATGGACCGCTACTACCACGACGTAGAGCGCGACGCCATGCGTCGTTGCATCCTCGACGAGGGTATCCGTCTGGATGGTCGTAAGACCACCGACATCCGTCCCATCTGGTGCGAGGTTTCTCCTCTGCCCATGCCTCACGGAAGCTCTATCTTCACTCGTGGTGAGACACAGTCGCTCTCTACCTGTACCCTTGGTACCAAGCTCGATGAGAAGATGGTTGACGACGTGCTCGACAAGAGCTATCAGCGCTTCCTGCTTCACTATAACTTCCCCCCGTTCTGTACTGGTGAGGCTAAGGCTCAGCGTGGCGTAGGCCGTCGTGAGATTGGTCACGGACACCTGGCTTGGCGTGGTCTGAAGGGTCAGATTCCTGAGGACTTCCCTTACACAGTCCGTCTGGTTTCTCAGATCCTCGAGTCTAACGGTTCTTCGTCAATGGCTACTGTTTGTGCTGGTACCCTCGCCCTGATGGATGCTGGTGTGCCCATGAAGAAGCCCGTTTCAGGTATAGCTATGGGTCTGATTAAGAATCCTGGTGAAGATAAGTACGCAGTATTGAGCGATATCCTCGGCGACGAGGACCACCTGGGCGATATGGACTTCAAGACCACTGGTACAAAGGACGGTCTGACAGCCACCCAGATGGATATCAAGTGCGACGGTCTGAGCTTCGACATCCTGGAGAAGGCTCTGATGCAGGCAAAGGCTGGTCGTGAGCACATTCTGAAGTGCCTCACCGATACTATCGCTGAGCCTCGTGCCGAGTTCAAGCCTCAGGTTCCCCGTATCGTTCAGATCGAGATTCCTAAGGAGTTCATCGGTGCCGTTATTGGCCCTGGTGGTAAGATTATCCAGCAGATGCAGGAGGATACCAAGACTACCATCACCATCGATGAAGCCGACGGCGTGGGTAAGGTTCAGGTATCTGGTCCTGACAAGGAGAGCATCGATGCAGCTCTGGCTAAGATCAAAGCTATTGTGGCTATCCCCGAGGTAGGTGAGGTTTACGATGGTGTGGTTCGCAGCATCATGCCTTATGGCTGCTTCGTCGAGATTATGCCTGGTAAGGATGGTCTGCTCCATATCTCTGAGATTGACTGGAAGCGCCTCGAGACTGTTGAGGAGGCTGGCATCAAGGAGGGCGACCACATCCAGGTGAAGCTCCTCGAGATTGATCCTAAGACTGGTAAGTACAAGCTCAGCCATCGTGTGCTGATTGAGAAGCCCGCTGACTATGTAGAGCGTCCTGCCCGTGGCGAGCGTCGTGAGCGCCCAGAGCGTGGAGAACGTCGTGATCGTGGTGAGCGCCGTGATCGTGGAGAACGTGGCGAACGTGGCGAGCGCCGTGAGCGTCCTGAGCGTGGCGAGCGTCGCCCTCGTCCTGAGCATAAGGAGCAGCAGGAGGGCGAGCCCTATCGCGACCCCGCTGAGAACAAGGAGCCGAAGGACTTCAGCGATGCCCTGGATCACATGGATTTCTAAGAAAATCAAGTTTTTCTATAAGTAGGCGAAACGCAAAAGTTTTGCCTACTTTTTTTTGTGCCACTTAACTGGAGAATTTTATTTCTCTAGTTGGAAAAAAAATTTTCCCTAGTTGGGAAAAAATATTTTTCTAGTTAGGGCGCAAATTATATTAGTCAACAAGCCATTTTATTTGTCTCAGTGTCATGAAAACACCAAATTTTTTAGTTAAAATCGAAAAAAACTCGAAATTTTCATACGAGTTATTAATTTTTTGCGTATATTTGCACCCGAATTAGCCCTTATTGGGCTTTTTCGCCAATAACAATGAATGAGAATTTTAAACTCTTTTATAATTAACTTTATTTACTAACTTACAATTAAGGCTTATGAAAATTTCAAGACTTTTAGTTTTGACAGCACTCTGGTTAGGGATGACTAGTAGTGTAAAGGCTGCAGAACTTACCGGTGTTTGGACAGTAGCTGAACCCCAGGGGCTGCAATTTACAGATGTAATGCCTACTTCACAAAGTGAGGCTTATCTGTACAACCCCACAGCCAAGATGTTCTTTGCCTCTGGTAATGAGTGGAACACTCGTGCCGGCATTGCTGAATTTGGCTATTATGTGTATTTTACAGAATCAACGGAAGCTGATGCCCCAGAGGGCTCTTATGAATTCTGGAACCTCTGTACTAATCCTAATCGCGTTTTCACTAATGAAACGAATCTTTTCACTGATGATGGCGGTTCTACTTGGGTAGACCATGCTTCTCAGGCAAACTATTCTTGGGGCGTAACCAAAGTCGGTGATTTTTATCGTATCCAGAATGTGTCTCTGATTGCTGACATATCTGATTACGAAGGTAAGTACTTTGGATGGAAGGGTGATTATGCAGATATGCGTCTGTATATGATTACTCCTGAGGAAGGTGCTGTTGACTGGAAATTTGTGACTGCCGAATCTTATCAGACATTTATTGAGAGTGATGATTATGAGGCTTACAAGGCCAGCATTGCAACATGTGCTTCTGCTTTGAAGCTGAAAGCTGCCATCGAGGCTGCCGAGCTTGTTTATGTTGACGTCGATGCTGCTGTCGCTCTTTACAACACCTCGACTAGCACTGCTGCTGAAATGGATGCTGCTACAGCTGCTTTGAAGGAGATTACCGATGTAAAGAATAAGCTGAAAGCTGCCATCGAGGCTGCTGAGGAACAGGGATTTACCGCTACCGATTCTTACAAGGCTGTTCTGATGAACAAGGCTTCTACCAAGGCTGAGGTTGAGCAGGCTATCGCTGATTTGTCTGCTGCATATTCTGAGTGGACTAAGAACAATGCTACTTGGGAGAAGCCTGGTGATTTGACCAGTAAGATCGTGAACGCTACCTTCGACAATGGTAACTGCACAACCGGCTGGAGCGGTGACGCTTTCGGACGTGGCGGTACTGTTGCTGATGGCGCTGAGCACTACAGCAAGAACTATAACACCTATCAGAAGATTACAGGTCTTGCTCCTGGTGTCTATTCTATTGGCGTGAAGGGTTTCTATCGTGCTGGTAACTATGGTGGTGATGCAGAAAGCCACTGGCTGGCCAATGACGAGGCTTCTAAGTATGCTAAGCTCTATGGTCAAGTAGGTGACAACTATTATGAGGCTCCCATCGCTAACGTTATGAGTGGTGCTCAGACAGAGAACCCTGGTGGTAATGAAGTGTCCTATGTAGATCCAACAACTGAGGAAACAGTTACTGTCTATGTACCCAATACTATGGCACAAGGTGATATCTATTTCCATACACTGAATCAGTATGCTAACAAGGTGTATGTTGCTGTTGACGAGACAGGCGAACTGACCATCGGTGTGAAGAAGACTCAGCAGATTGGTGGTGACTGGTCTTTGTTCGACGACTTCTCTCTGGCATTCTACGGATCAGGCGCTGACGCTTGTCAGGGCTTTATTAATGAGGCTATGAAGAACTTCAGCGATTATGAAATTGCAGAGGGTACTCTTTATACTGCTGCTTATCTGACTGCTTATCAGCAGGCTTATCAGGGTGAGAAGACCGCTTCTACTATGAATGAGGTCAACGCTATCCTGAATGCTATTAGCACTGCTAAGGCAAACCTCGACAAGAACATCGAGCTTTGGAAGGACTATCAGGCAGTTCTTGCTAAGGCTAAGGCTATTTATGAGAATCCTGATTATAACTTAGTACAGCCAGAAGTTGGTGATCTCTATGACTATTGCGAAATGGATGATGCTCAGGATATCTTAGATGAGCTTGCACTGACTAATGAGGAACTTGAGGCTGAGATTGCCAAAGTTGAAGGATGGATTAAGGTTATTGAGGACAAACGTAAGCAGGGCTTACAGGAGGGTGATGATGTAACAAGATTCATTGTTAATCATGGTTTCGATGAGGATAAGGATATCAACTCTGGTGCTGCTGAAGGTTGGACTATCGATGCAGGTACTGGTTCTAACATTACCCGTGGTCCTCTCGGACAGGCTAATAAGGACCTGATGGTTGGTGCTCTTGGCGAGATGAACTACTGCTTCGAGGCTTGGCACCGTTACAACTGGGATGTATGGCAGGAGATTACCAATCTGCCTAAGGGTATCTATGAGCTGCAGGTACAGGGTTATGTACGTTGCGAGATGGATGGTTACACTAAGGGTGACGACCTGGTTGCTCCTTACACCTCTCCCGTATACCTCTATATGAATAATTCTATGAGCCAGTTCCCCAGCGTTTACTCTCAGAGTCCTGACGAAATTGGTCAGACCATGGTGAAGGTAGAAGACTGGTATGAAGAGACTGTTAACGACCTGCCTTATCCTAACTCAATGGGTGGTGCTGCCCAGTGCTTCGCATGGGGTATGTATAAGACCACTGCTTACGGTCTGGTGGCTGAGGATGGTGGTAACTTCCGCATCGGTGTGAAGATGATTGGCAATTCGAATTGGTGGTGTATCTGGGATAGCTTCAAACTGACATTCCACAAGCATACTAATGCTGAACTGCTTAAGCCTATCCTTGAGGAGGCTCTTGCTGGCATCGACCTGAGCAAGCCTATGGGTAAGGATATCTTCGAGCGCGCTTCTCAGGTTAAGACTGATGCTGAGGCTGCTATCGCTGCTAAAGACGGTGAAAAGATGTTCGAGTCTTTGAACGCTGTTTATGACCTGAGCGCTGCTATCATCGAGTCTGTTGCTCTGTTCGAACAGCTGGTTGCTGCTAACGAGTCTCTGTTTGAAGCCATTCAGAATGGTGTAAATACTGACGCTATTCGTACCGCAACAAATCTGTACAATACTATTAGCAGTGGTGTTGATGAGCACTCTATTACCGATGCTGAGGCTAAGGCTTACATGGAGCAGATCGACGTTCTCTACACCAAGCTGGCTCTGCCTAACAATATTGATGAGGCAAGTGATACCAATCCTATCGACGTAACTGCTGCTATCAAGTCACCCAGCTTCACCAACGAGTACGAGGAAAGCTCTTCAGCTGGTTGGACCAATCCTGGTAACCTGGGTAACGACGACACTCAGAAGGGTGCTGGTGCCATCGAGTTCTGGCAGATTGCATTCGACATGTTCCAGACCATCAAGGGTCTGCCCGAGGGTACTTATGAGCTGACTGTTGACGCATGGAGCCGCATCGGTGGTAACGATGAGAACTATGCTGAGTGGACTGCTGACAACAACGCTACCATGGCTCTGCTCTATGGTGTTAGCGGTGACAGCACTGTTTACACTTCTTACATCGCCAACGTGATGAAGGCTGGCGACGCTATGCTGGAGGCTATTGGCTATGAGGGTGAGACTGAGTTCACCACTGGTGACATCACTTACTACATGCCTGGTTCACTGGTAAGCGGTAAGGGTCTCATCGAGATGAATCCTGGTGTTTACACCAACAGCGTTATCGTGAAAGTTGGTGCTGACGAGACTCTGACTATCGGTATCAAGAAGGGTCAGGAGAAGAGCAACAGCTGGGTTGTTTGTGACGACTTCAAGCTCTACTACCTCGGTAAGAACAGCGCTAAGCAGCCTGGTTCTGACCTGACTGGTATTGAGGATGTGAACGCTCAGAGCATCATGGTTGAGTTCTTCACACTCGATGGCCGCAAGGTTACCAATGCTCAGAAGGGTATCGTCATCAAGAAGATCACTCTTGACAACGGCGCTACGCTGATTCAGAAGATTCGTAAATAAAAAATGATCAGAAGACATAAAAAACTGACCAATCTCTCATGACAAGGGACTGGGGACGGCACGAAAAGGCCGTCTCCGGTTCCTTCGTTTTATTTAATTAATCAATCTCAACCCACCAGATATGAACAACACCACTCCACAAAGGAGTCCATAAACAGAAATCAATGATCCTGAAAAGGACACTATATATATAAATAAGGTATAAACGATAATAACAATAACATCTTAATAACTAACAAAACTTATGGAACGTAAAACTATCGTAAAGCAAGGACGATGTGTGGCTTTTGCCGCCTGTGCACTGCTGATAGGAGCATCGGTGATGCAGTCGTGTAAAGACGACGACCTTATTCTCACCGGACAGCCCGAATGGCTGGGAAACTCCATCTATGAGCGCTTGCAGGATGAAGGCAATTACAAGTACACGCTTCGTCTGATTGACGACCTTGACCTGAAGGAGGTCCTCAGTCACACTGGTTCTAAAACTTTGTTTGTTGCCTCGGACAGCGCATACGATGCGTGGTTCAGTTCGAACAACTGGGGTGTCAGCAAGTATGAGGACTTGAGTGAGGCCAAAAAGAAGACGCTGTTGAAGAACTCTATGATCAACAACGCCTATCTGCTGGAGTTGATGTCGAATGGCAAGGCTGAAGGTGATGCCGCCACACCAGAGTGGGGACGCACCATGCGCCGTGAGTCATCAGTAGAGCTGTTTGACTCGGTTTACATCATGCCGCTCGACTCTATGCCAAAGGTAAAGTATTGGGATTATGTAAGGAAGAAGGGTAAGAACATCCCTCTGTTGAAGGATGCCACCAGACCTACCATGATTCACTTCTTGCCTGCTTATCTGGAGTACAACAAGATTACACTTGAAGACTTGCAGGTGCTCACCAACGGTAAGGCCCAGAGCATCAACGAGGCTTGGGTGAATGGTAAGAAGGTTACTGGCTCGGGCGATCCCAGCCGCAAGAAGATTGACTATGACGTCACCTGTAAGAACGGTTATATCCAGAAGGTGGACGGCGTGATTGAGTCAAGTCCTAACATGGCCGAGATTATCCGTCAGGATCCGTCTATGTCGACTTGGAGTCATCTGCTCGACCGCTTCTCGGCCCCCTATCGTTATCTGGCCGGAACTCGCGAGTACAACCGTATTTATAATAATGAGGACACACTTTATGTGCTCCGCTATTTCAGCAAGCGCGGATTTGATCCCGATCGTCAGACTGTTGTTACCTACACTGGTACAGGTACTGACAATCCTATCGATCCCGAGGGCAACTATGTGCTGCCTTACCTGAAGTACGACCCCGCCTGGAACCAGTATATTGATGCCAACGAGCAGAACGACGTGCACAATGATGCCGGCGTGATGATTGTTCCCAGCGACAAGGCTATGGACGAATGGTGGAACGGTGCTGGTAAGGAGTTGCAGGACGAGTACCACTATCTGGACTCTGTGCCCGATGAAATCATTGCCAAACTGATCAACGTGAACATGCTGAGCACGTTCTCAGAGGCTGTGCCTTCTAAGTTCGACCTGGTGCTGAACGACGCCAAGGAGAAACTGGGTATCAAGCCCGAGGATGTGAAGGGTGCTTACATGGGCTGCAACGGTATGGTTTATAAGACTGAGAAGGTCTTCACTCCTGCCGAGTTCCAGTCTGTAGCTTATCCCGCTCTGGCTCACGTTTCTACCATGAATATTATCTATCAAGGCGGTATCGAAGGTCAGGGCTTCCTGCCATACCTGCTGTCTATGGACTCTAAGTATGGTATGCTGCTGCCCACCAACCGCGCTATGTTCAGTTATGTGGATCCAGGTTCTTATGGTATGACCAGCCTGGAGCCCGACGGTAACGGTGATAGCGTAACGGTTGAGAAGCCCGATATCATTGAGTTCACATATAATACTGTGAAGAAGTCTGTGGTTGCCGCCCGTTATGAGGGTGTTGTCGATGCCAATGGTAACATCAGCAAGGGTACCCGTAAGCAGGCAGAAATCTCGCAGTCAAGCAAGCCCAATGTCATCAGCCGTCTGTTCGACGCTATGATGGACCAGCTGATCATCGTCATGCCCGACAAGACCATGAAGGTTGAAGACTATGTGAAGCAGGGATATACCTACTTCAAGACCAAGGGTGGTGCCCTGATTCGTGCTACCTTTAAGGATAATAACCCTGACAGCCTCGCTTTCCAGGGCGGTTGGCAGCTTGAGCATAACAACCGTATGATTACCGCCGTACAGAAATACGACAAGGACAACGGTCGCTCTTATCAGTTGGATTCTCAGGTGCCTATGGGCGCTCAGACCTCTCTGTACCTCCTGCTGAAGAAGCATCCTGAGTTCTCTGGATTCCTGGAACTGGTGCAGAACGACTACAGTGACCTGCTGTCAACATCTATGAAGGGTGTGGATGGTAACTTCAATGCTGGTATGACCAAGCAGGACAGCTACAACTTCCGTGTATTCGATAACTATAACTACACCGTGTTTGTGCCTACCAACGAGGCTATCCAGGATTTGCAGAACAAGAAGATCCTGCCTATGGAAGCAGAGCTGTCACGTGGTGACTTCAGTGAGGCCACAGGTGAAGAGCCTGCCGTCGACAGCATTTGTAAGGCAGAGGGTTGGTATAGTCTCTATACTAAACCATTGAGCACCAAGTCTGACAGTGCTGTTGTATGGAACGCCGTTGTTAAGGCTATCCGTGGTGTGGTGACCGACTTTATCCGTTATCATGTACAGGATAACTCTGTTGCTATCGGTCTGGCTCGCGACCCGAATGCCAGCACTACTTTCGAGAGTATGAAACGTAACCCCGAAACAGGTCGTTACTATCCTCTGTATGTCAACTACGACACCAACACCATGACCGTCAAGGATGCTATGGGCAATCCACATAGTGTCAAGAAGGACAAGGGACTCTACAACTTGATCTGCCGTGAGTATTGGTTCAAGAATGCCACTTATGGTAACAATACACAGCTCTCTACTGCCAACAATGCAGTGGTTCACCAGATTGACGGTGTGCTGATGTATGAGAATCTGAAGCCTTGGCGAAAGGTTGTGGAAGAAGCCATCAAAGCACTTAATTAAAGAGAGGAGGATAATTGTATGAGACTATTTAAATCTATCATATTGATGCTGGCGCTCCTGTGTTCAACAACCATCAGCGCACAGAACATTACTTCCGTACACGGTACGTTGAGCGACGATATGGGCCCGCTGATGGGTGCCACCGTCTGCGAAATTGATGCCACCGGGCGTATTATTGAGTCTGCCATTACCGACCTGAATGGTAACTTCACCATGAAGGTGCGTAATGCCAAGGATAAGATCCGTTTCAGCTATGTAGGTTTGAAGACAGTGACCCTGCCTATCAATAAGACCACCTTCAACCTGAAGATGCAGTCATCAACTACACTGAAAGAGGTGACCATTAAGTCAAAGAAGCGCTTGCAGGGTAACACACTGCCTATCCCGCAGCGAGAAATCTCCTATGCTACACAGACCATCTCCATGAAGGAGTTCGAGGGTCTGGGTATCACCTCTATCGACGAGGCCCTGCAGGGACGTATCGCCGGTCTGGATATCATTGGTAACTCTGGTAACCTGGGTGCTGGTTCTACCATGCGTCTGCGTGGTGCCGGTTCTCTGTCTTCTCTGACTGACCAGAACCCGCTAATTGTGGTCGATGGTAATATCCGTGAGGTGAACCTCGACAACTTCGATATGGCTGGTGCTAACGATGAGAAGTTCGCAGAACTGCTGAACATCAACCCTGAGGATATCGCATCTATCACCGTGCTGAAGGATGCTGCCGCTTGTGCCGTTTACGGTTCACAGGGTGGTAATGGTGTTATCGAGCTGACCACCAAGCGTGGTGTACGTGGTAAACCCAAAGTGACCTACTCTCTGAAGCTCACTGGTACCTATCAGCCTCAGGGTTATGACCTGCTGAATGGTGACGACTACACCATGATGCTGAAAGAGTCGTACTTCAACCCCCGTCAGGATGATAATGCTTCTGATGGTGACCGTATTCCTGAGATCAACTACCTGGACAATACCGGTGGCTTCTCGGAGTGGCGTCAGTATCGCGACAATACCGACTGGCGTGACGCCGTCACACAGTGGGGTCTGCGTCAGAACCACTATGCTACCATCAGTGGTGGTGGTGAAAAAGCCAGCTTCCGTATCGGTGCCGGTTTCGACCATGAGACAGGTACGATGATTGAGCAGAAGCTGAGCCGTTTCTCTACTCGTGTGAACTTGGACTACAATGTCAGCCAGCGTATCCGCGTCAGCACCAACTTCTCGCTGACCTATACCAACAACCATCAGAACTACGATGGTCTGCTGAACATCGCCTTGAAGAAGATGCCTAACATGAGCATCTATGAAAAGGATCCTGTGACGGGTGAGAATACCGATGCTTATTATAACATGATTCAGAGTGGTCCGTATGTTGGTTCTGAGGTGTTTGCCAATGACCAGCGTACCTATGTGAACCCCGTAGCATCGGCTCGTCTGGCTAAGAGTAATGTACGTAACTATGACATGAACCCCGAGTTGGTAATCAACTATAACCTCTTGGGTCTGGACGACGACCACTGGCAGTTGAACTGGCGTGGTTCGGTCTATATGAATATTTCTAACCAGTATAACGATAAGTTCTATCCCCAGGAGCTCGTTTCCAAGCAGTGGAGAGACAAGGTGAACACCTCGGCAGCTGGTTCTTCAAAGAGTGTATCGTTCAACACGAAGCACACCCTGACCTTGATTCCTTCGTTCTCAAACAAGGACCACAGCGCCATGATGATGGGACGTTTCGAGCTGACAACAGGTAGCAGCACCTCACAGTCTACTTCGGGTTACGGTCTGCCTTCAACAGGTAGTATCATCGTCAACCCTGCAGCTGGTGGTCTGATTGACTCGCCTTCATCTGGTTTCAGTCAGTGGCGTTCAATGTACTACACCTTCTCTGGTCACTATGCTTACAAGGGACGTTACGTGGCTGACGTGACCGTACGTGTTGACGGTACTACCAAGTTCGGTCCTGGCAACCGTTGGGGTTACTTCCCCTCTGCTTCACTGAAGTGGATTGTCAGTGACGAGCCCTGGATGCAGAAGTTGAAGCCATTCCTCTCAATGTTGGCCATCCGTCCTAGCTGGGGTCTCAATGGTCGTCAGCCTGGTCAGAACTACCTCTATACGTCTAAGTACGGTTCTACTGACAAATATATCGACATGGCTGCTATGAAGCCGTTGAACATCCGTCTGGCCGACTTGAAGTGGGAGCAGGTGGAGAGCTACAACTTCGGTGTTGACCTGTCGTTCTTCGACAACAGACTAAACCTGACCCTCGAGGGTTATATGTCTACTACCTCTGACATGTTGATGAGTGGTTTCCGTATTCCTTCTAACTCAGGTTTTGCTACCGTTCCCACTCATAACAACGGTAAGATGCGCAACATTGGTTGGGAGTTCCACATCAATACCAACCGTCTGCTCAAGAAGGGTGACTTCACCATGGATATGAACGTGAACTTCGGTAACAACCGCAATGAGATTCTGGAGATGGATGAGAACATCCTCGACAGCAAGAACTCAGTTTATGGCTATGCCAACGGTGAGACCTTGCAGCGTGTACAGCTGCACAACCCGTTCGGTGCTATCTACGGTTTCAAGTACTTGGGTGTTTACCAGTACAATTACAACACCTTCAAGAACATGGCTGAAGGAAAGACTGCTGACGAAATTCAGGCTCTCTGGCAACAGGAGAAAGCCGCTGGCAGAACTTATCCTGTAGCTGTTGATGCTGATGGTAATGTCATCCTCAGTGGTGCCAATGTTCCTGTCCGTATGCGTTATGACTATCGTGTTGATGGTACAGGTCACGACCAGAGCTTCCCCGGCTTCAATGGTGGTGATGCTATCTACGAAGACCTGAACCATGATGGTCAGATCAACGCATTGGATATTACCTATCTGGGTTCTTCTCTGCCTAAGTTGACTGGTGGTTTCGGTTTCACCTTCCGCTATAAGGATTGGAGCTTGAACACACAGTTCACCTATCGTGTTGGTAACAAGATTATCAACAAGGCTCGTCTGAATGCTGAGTCTATGACTGGTAACGATAACCAGAGCCAGGCTGTGAACTACCGTTGGCGTCAGGAGGGTGACGTAACCGTTATCCCACGTGCCATGTTCGGTTCTACCAGTAACTACAACACACTGATCAGTGACCGCTTCGTTGAGGACGGTAGCTACCTGCGTATGAGCTATGCACAGCTGTCTTATACTCTCAGAAAGAAATACCTGAGCTGGATTGGACTCAACCGCATTGCTTTCCATTGCAGTATCAACAACCCATTCGTTCTTACGAAATACTCGGGTGTTGACCCCGATATCGCTTTCGGAGGAGAGGCTCCTGCAACCGACAACGCACAGACACCGCGTTCACGCTCTTACACTCTCGGTATTACTGTTGATTTCTAAACGTGGACTGACAACTTAAAATAGAAAAGAAGATTATGAAAAAGAATTATTATAAGATAATCAGCGCCATCTGTCTCGTTTGCAGTTTCACGTCATGTGGCGACTTCTTGGAAATCAAGGACCAGCGTGAAATCATTCTGGAGGACTTCTGGAATGAAAAGGCCGACGTGGATAATATTGTGGCAGGATGCTATTCGGCACTTCAGAATGAGGGCGTACGTAAACGCATGATGATCTGGGGTGAGTTCCGTAGCGACAATATCGGAGCCGGTAGCAATATTGATGATGATATCTCTCTGTACAACATTCTGAAAGAGAACATCACCGCTAAAAACGATTATACTACTTGGGACGGTTTCTATGATGTGATTAACCGTTGTAATACGGTGTTGAAGTATGCACCTGAGGTGGCTGCCAAAGACCCCGCCTATACCGACGGTGACCTGAAGGCTACCATTGCTGAGGTAACGGCACTCCGCTCACTCTGCTACTTCTACCTGATTCGTACCTTCCGTGACGTGCCCTTCTCAAGAGAAGCCTTTACGGATGACGACCAGAAGATGGACCTGGCTGCCACTCCTTTCAACGAGGTGCTCAACAACCTGATTGTTGACCTGGAGGCCATTCAGAACGACGCCGTAAGACGTTATCCTGAGACCAAGAACGGTTATCAGACTGGTCGTATCACTCAGGATGCCATTCATGCCATGCTTTGCGAGATGTATCTCTGGGCTGGTGACTATGACAACTGTATCAAGTATGCAGATATGGTCATCAAGTCTAAGAAGGAAATCTTTGAGGAGTATAACAAGAAGAACCGTAATAACATGGGTGCCAGCGTCGAGGCTCTTCTGGAGAAGCGTCTGAATGGCTTCCCCCTGATTTATGAAGACCTTCAGAAAGTGGACCAGTGCGGTAGAGTTTATAACACGCTCTTCACACAGTCCAAGCGTGATGATGCCAGCAGAGAAGTCATCTTTGAACTGTACTACGACGAGGATCCCTCGGCTCATAGCACTATCAACAATGGCGCTATCTCTTCGTTCTATGGTAACTCTAGCTCAAAGAAGGGTCTGGTAACAGCCGGTTCAACTGTGTCAGGTGATATTAACCTTACTTCTGGTTCTGGTCGAGTTATCTTTGAAGATAAGATAAAGGATATGGATGCTCGCCTCTATACCTGTTATGATCAGTCATCAGAGGCTATTGCCAAGATGGTATATTCAAAGATCAATATCAACGCTGAGGCTACACCAAACGCAAACTATTCCAGCGCATTCCCTTCGAACAGCAATGGCAGCCAGTGGATTATCTACCGTTTGCCCGATATCATGCTCTTCAAGGCTGAGGCACTGTGTATGAAGATGCGCGACGGTGTGGAGGCAGAGGATCTTGCATACAATGATGCTATGAACAAAGAGGCCTTCTACCTGGTTAATGCCATCAACAAGCGCTCTATCATGAAAGTAACCCTTACGGAAAAAGACACGTTGAATGCCAGTGACTTTGGTTCTAAATCGACCATGTTGGAACTGGTGAAGAAAGAGAGACGTCGTGAGCTGATGTTCGAAGGCAAGTACTGGTTTGACCTGGTACGCTATGCTCTGCGTGCTGGTAATACTAACGAGGTGATTTCTTCCGTCAGCAAGCGCGACGATGTGAACAGCCAGTTCGCTTCTAACTTCTTCAAGAAGATGGATGCTATCTTCTGGCCCTACAACTATGAGGAGCTGAAGGTGAACCACAACCTGGTGCAGAACCCGGCATTTGGTAGTGGTGAAAGTACCAGCTATGAGAAAACGACCAAATAACAATGAATACTCTAAATAAGAAGACTATGAATATCAAGAAAAATATCAAAGTTGCCTTCATGGCGCTGGCAGCCCTGCTTGCTACAGGGCCATTGACCAGCTGCTCTGACGAGCCTGATAATGAATACTTCTATGCATTCACAGGCGAGATGATGAGCGATTACATGAAGAATCGCGAGCAGTATAGTCAGTTTGCCGCTATCGTTGAGAAGGCCAATCTGATGAGCCTGCTGTCTACTTACGGTAAGTACACGTGCTTCTTGCCCGACAATGATGCCGTGAACAAGTATCTGCAGCAGCGTGGCATATCAAGTATTGACGAGCTGAGTGTGGAAGACTGTGACACCATCGCCCGTACTCACTTGGTGAACAATATATATTCAACCTTTGAGATGACGCAGGACTGTCTGCCCGACTATAACTTGTTAGGTCGTTATATCGCTACCTCACAGGGTGTGGACGAGGACAGCAATGCTGTGGTTTACCTGGAAGGTTTGGCACATATCATTTTCGAGAAAACTTATCCTGACGGATCAAAGGTTCATCAGAACGACTCTGTGGAGAATGGTATCGTACAGCCTATCGACATGGTCATTGAGAAGTCTAATAGCTTCTTGGCTGACATTCTGCGTGACAACGAGAAAATCGGAATCTTCTACGAGGCTTTGAAGGCTACGAAGGTTGACGAGCAGATCGTGGCTTGGCAGGATCAGGACTATGAGAAAGAGAAGCTGAAGTATAAGTACTATAAGTATAAGTCACACGTTAGAAACGAGGTGGCTTGGGTGCCTGACCATAAGAGACAGGGCTTTACGGTCTTCGTAGAACCAGACTCGCTCTATAAAGCAAAGTTCCTGGAGTATGGCATTGATACCAGCCAGGGTAACCTGAAAGCTTTGTATGATTTGGCTGTCAAGATTTACGATCCTGTATATGGCTCTGGTGATGTAGAACATCGTGATGACCTGAAGGAGCACTGGAAGTGGGGTGATGGTAATCCTGAATACCTCTCTGACAGTATCAACCCGCTGAAGCGTTTCATCCAGTACCATATCATGACCCGCTATGTGCCGGCAGCGACCGACCTTATTGCTTTGATCGTTCCTGAGACCAGAGAGCCTTTTGGCTTTGAGACCAAGTGGATTAATGCTGTAGAATGGTACCAGACCTTACTGCCTCATACTATGCTGAAGGTTGAGTTGCTGAGCCGCTTTGGCCGCTATGACGTCAATTTCAAGGCTCTGCCTGGTGTGGATATCTATGGACCTGATGCTGATAAGAAGGAGCGTCACTTCCTAAACCGCCGCTATGAAGCACCTGACTATACTTTCCGTGGTGTGCTTGTGGATAATACGGTTGAGACAACACCTGTACACGATGCTCTGAATGGTCACTTCTTCTATGTGGATGATATTGTGAAGTTTGATACTGATGTTCGTGACAAGGTTCAGAATATGCGTATCCGTATGGACTTCTCAACGGTCTTCCCCGAGCTGATGAGTAATGGTATGCGTCTGAAGGGTAACTACCGTGCTGACGATGGTTACAACGCACCTGCTGATGAGTCTGAGAACCCGAAGAACGGTAAGAACTATCAGTTCCCCTTGGGCTATCTCGATGGTGTGACCTTCAACTCAAGCTGTCACCTTATTTATCGCCGTCCTCACTGGGAGTTCTGGTCTTGGCAGGGTGATGAGTGGAACCTCTTTGGTGACTATGACTTCACCTTCCGCATTCCTCCCGTGCCTTATAGCGGCGAATGGCAGCTCCGTCTGGGCTTCGCTCCGCTGGAGACCCGTGGTGTGATGCAGGTGTACTTTGGAGATGATCCTAATAATCTTATACCTCAGGGTATCCCCTTGGACATGATGCAGATTCTTAATAGTGAGATGTATCTGGGTAAAACTATCCCAGAGGATGATTCACAATTGGAGACCTATAAGAAGACGGCTGTTGAGGATCTGGCAGCTGAACAGAAAGTGTTAAAGAACCTTGGTGCCTACCGAGCTCCTCGTTCTTGCTACAACATCAGTAACAACGGTTCGCAGAAAAACTACTCTTGGGGCATAACCCACATGATGCGTCGAATCCTGTGCCAGACATATATTGATGCCACTAAGGACTATTACATCCGTTTCCGTGTGGCTTCTGATGGTAAGCAAGGTAACAATAACGAATTTATGTTCGACTACTTTGAAATGGTTCCTAAGAGTGTCTATGGCATCGAAGGTGAAGGAGACATGGAGGACGACCTGTAATTGAGAATTGATAATTGAGAATTGATAATTATGATTACCAAGAAAATATATATTAAGGTGTTAGGGTTGGCAGTAGCCACCCTCACCTTCGTAGCTTGTTCCGATACCTGGGATGACCACTATGAGAGTTTGGGTGACACCACCAATGGTGTGCATGACATCTCTTTGTGGCAGGCTATCAACAGTAACGAGAACTTGAGTAACTTTGCTAGTGTATTGAAGGAATGTGGCTATATGCCCAGCCTCGATGGCAGCCAGGTGTTCACGGTCTTTGCTCCGACCAATGACCAGTTTAGCAAGGCAGAGGCTGATGCCCTGATAGCCAGCTATAAGCAGCAGGTGCTGGACTCTGTGACTCAGGAGAACAATACCGTGATTAAGGAGTTTATCCAGAATCATATAGCCCTCTATAACCACTCTGTCTCGAACCTGAGGACTGACTCTATCGTGCTGATGAATGGTAAGTATGCCGTGTTGAGTGACAGCACCATCAATGATGTCAAGATTGGCCTGAAAAACCAGCTCTATACTAACGGTGTGCTTTATACGCTGGGTAAGCAGCTGAATTATCTGCCGAACGTGTTCGAGTATGCAACGAAGGATGCAGACTTGGACAGCCTGAGAAGTTTCCTCTACAACAGTCACTATTATTATCTGAAGTTTGAGGCAGACAAGAGTGTGCCCGGTAGTATCGTAGATGGTAAGACTCAGTATCTGGACTCTGTATTCAGCCAGCAGAATGAGTTGTATAACTATTTGGGCAAAATCAACTCTGAGGATAGCACCTACTGGATGGTGGCTCCCACTAACGAGGTGTGGAAGACGCTCATAGAGAAGTATGAACCTTACTTCAACTATTCTCCCGAGCTGCCTGATCGCGACTCAATGGTTTATACCAACAGCCGTCTGGCCATCGTACAGGGTACCACCTTTACACGTACCTATATGAACAAGGATGCAGCCTTGAACGACTCGGTTATCTCTAACCAAAGCGTGAAGGACAGAATGTCAACCTTTGTGCAGCGTAAGGCCAAGTGGGGTCTTCCCTTTGCTTACAATCAGTTCTTTGATCCCAAGGGTACGAATGGTATCTTTGATCAGACGGAGGTTATCCCCTGTAGTAATGGTCAGGTGATGAAAGCCACAAAGTGGAACATTGACGAGCTGAACACTTTCAATCAGTTTATCATTGCCTCCAACTCGATTAAGGAAGTGAGCAAGATTAAGGATCCTAAGAGTAAGGATGATAAAGACTCTGTGGAGACTGTGCAGAAGAATCCCAAATATGTGAGCTCAGACAACAAGTACTACAATTCTCTGTGGGGTAACTCGTATATGCAGTTCGACCAGCTCTATACGACTGTGAACCACTCTGTAACCTATTATTTGAACAATGTGCTTTCGAACATGGGTTATGATATCTATCTGGTAGTTGCTCCTGCCTTGGCTGGTGACTCACTGGCTACGACAAGTGAGCGTCTGCCGACAGAAGTTCGTTGCTCTGTCTATAATCCCGGTATCGGTGTAGAAGAGATGCTGAACTCTGAAGGTAAGAAGAACTTCGAGACAAAAGCCGACGTGGTTGATTACATCCTGCTGGCCGAAGACTACAAGTTCAACTTCAGCACTGTCGGTGTGGAAGCAACAGATAGAAAGGCTTGGCTGAAGGTAGAGACACGTGTAGGTAGTGCCGATCTGCGTAACAATGTCAAGACACGTACCATGCGTATCAACTGTATTCTGTTGGTTCCCCACGGAACACTGGAGATTGTTGATGCTCTGCCTGAGAAAGTGGGTACCTTGCCCAACCAGGGTAAAGTCGCAGCAAATGCTGTGGGTAAGCCTGGCGTGATTGTTTATCCTCATGGTAAATTTGACGACAGGAGTTATCCCGCCTGGTATATGCAACGCTAATGTTCACATAAATAAAGAAAGTAGAATATGAAACGATATATCTTATTTGGAATTTCGCTGCTGATGACTTTCCCGCTGAGTGTCTTCGCACAGGATTACGATGACGAAGAAGAGGAAGAGATTGAGGAAGTTCAGGTTAAGCGAGTTATTACAGCGAAGAAGCAGTATGAGACACGTACAGTCAAAGGCTTTGTGTTTGATGCTGCCACACAGCAGCCTATCTCGGGTGCTATTGTCCGCGCAGCAGAGATTGATGGTTACAGTGCACTGACCGACGACGATGGTGCATACGAGTTGAAAGTGCCTGTCTTCGCATCTGCCGTCCATGTCACTTCGCCCGATCATAACCCCATCAGAATGGGTTTGGTGCAAGGTGAGCAGCAGAAGCCGGTATATATGTATATTACGAACTTTACGGCAGAGTACAACGCTCAGACCAATGTACGTAGTGACTATCAGATAACTGATTTCAAGTACACCAATGCCATCAATATCAAGGATGAGATTCAGAAGCAGTTGGGCGGTCAGGCCTATACGGTTACTCGTAACGGTACACCTGGTGTGGGTAGCGTGATGTTTATCCAGGGTCTGAATTCACTCAATGTGAATGCCCAGCCGCTGATTGTCATTGATGATGTGATTATTGACCAGCAGTACAGCCGCACACTGTTGCACGACGGTTTCTATAATGATATCCTGTCGAACCTGAACCCTGCCGATATTGAGAAGGTTACCGTGATGCGTAACGGTACTGCCCTCTATGGTGCCAAGGGTGCCAATGGTGTGATTCTGATTCAGACACGCCGTAATAGGTCTATGGCTACCCGCATTACCGCCAATATCTCTGCTGGCGTGGTGCTCGAGCCTCAGTATCTGTCAGTGATGGATGCAGGTCAGTATCGCAGCTACGCTTCTGAGATGCTGAAGACCACCGACACCAAGTTGCGTGAGTTCAAGTTCTTGAAGCCTGAATACGATCAGAATGGTAAGAAGTACTACTACTATGACCAGTATCATCAGGAGACCGACTGGAAAGATTATGTCTATCATACAGCCATGACTCAGAACTATGGTATCAACATCGAAGGTGGTGACGCTGTGGCTAACTACAACCTGTCGGTAGGTTATACCAGCGCACAGAGCACGCTGAAGTACAATGATATGGACCGTCTGAATGTGCGTTTCAATACTGATATTACTCTTACACGCAAATTGTTTGTCCGCTTTGACGCTTCGTTTGCCAACCAGACACGTAACATCCGTAACGATGGTGCTCCTGAAGGTTATGATGAGGGTACACCTACATCGCCTGCTTTCCTGGCATACGTCAAGAGCCCGTTCCTCAGCCCTTACAGCTATGGTCATGATGAGACTGGTTCAGGCCGCTTCTCTGATTCTCACTGGGATATTGAGCAGGAGTCTTACCTGTCAGAGGCTTTGGCAGACTATCCGAAGTACAACTGGCGTCTGGGTAACCCCGCCGCTATCAACGAGTATGCTGAGAATGAGTCGAAGAACCGTTTCGAGACTTCAATGCTGAACCTGACCGTGACACCGAAGTACGAGTTTACCCGTAACTTCTCGCTCAGCGAGCACTTCAGCTACAACCTGGTTAACACCAACGAGTTGTACTATATTCCTATCAATGGTACACCTGATACCTATTATGTATCTAGTCTGAACGCTGATCGTCAGAATGAGACACGTGCCCTGGCTTCTAAGCAGAACTCAGTAATGAGTGACACTCGTTTGGAATGGGAGAATCGTTACAATGCTCATTACATCCATCTGTTGGGTGGCGCACGTATCAACTGGGAGAGCTTCTCAACCAGTTCGCAGGTAGGTTACAACACTGGTAGTGATAAGACACCTGGTATCTCTGGTCAGTTGCTTAACAAGGATGTGACTGGTGTTAACGAGAACTGGAATTCTCTGTCATGGTACGCTCAGGCTAACTACAACTACAAGAGCCGTTACTATCTGCAGGGTAATGTGACCATCGATGGTTCTTCTCGCTTCGGTCAGGAGGGCGGTGACTTCCGTCTGTTCAAGGCCGCATGGGCTGTGTTCCCCGGTATTCAGGGTTCATGGGTCATCAGCAACGAGCCTTGGATGGCTAAGGTCAACGGTATTGATTACCTGCGCCTCTCTGCCGGCTTTGAGATGAGCGGTAACGATGATATCAACTATTATGCTGCTCGCAGTTACTTCCGTTCTGGTAAGTACCTCAACACCATTGCTACATTGGCATTCGAAGGTATCGGTAACACAGAGGTGAAGTGGGAGACCACCCGTCGCCTGAACTTGGGACTCGATGCTAGCTTCATCAACAACCGTTTGAATGTGGGTATTAACTACTTCCGTTCTTCTACCTTCAACCTGCTGTCACTTCAGCAGCTGGGATTCCTCAGCGGTCTGAGCGAAAACTGGTCTAACGATGGTAAACTGAAGAACGAAGGCTTCGATGTGAACTTCAAGGCTAAGGTGCTGTCACTGAAAGACTGGCAGTGGGAGATCGGTGCCAGTGCTGGTCACTACAAGAATGAGCTGACCGCTCTGCCCGACAATGATAAGCCTATCATGAATGAGATATATGGTGCTACCATCCGTTCGGAGGTAGGTCAGGCCGCTAACCTGTTCTATGGTTACAAGTCACTGGGCGTGTTATCTACTACTGCTGATGCGCAGGCTGCTTCTGCTCATGCCGCTGGTGAGGCTACCTATGATGCCAAGGGTCTCTACTTCCTGGACGACAGTCATAACCGCGTTTATTTCGAGGCCGGTGATGTTCATTTCGCAGACCTCAATGGCGATGGTATGATTGACGCACAAGACCAGACCATTATCGGTGATCCTAATCCCGATATCTATGGTAACATCTTCACGTCACTCTCTTGGAAGCGCTTCACGCTTGACGTACGCTTCAACTACTCTCTGGGTAACGATATTTACAACTATATGCGTTCACAGCTTGAAGGTGGCTCACGCTTCATGAACCAGAGCACAGCTATGCTGCGCCGCTGGCAGGTGGAAGGTCAGCAGACCGACATGCCTCGCATTACCTTCCAGGATCCGAAGGGTAACTCTCGTTTCAGCGACCGCTGGATTGAGGACGGCTCTTATCTGCGCCTGAAGTCTGTGACCCTGAGTTACAACCTGCCCATCAACTCTGAGTATATCCAGGGCTTCCAGTTCTGGGTTCAGGGTAACAACCTGCTGACCTTCACCAAGTATCTGGGTACCGATCCTGAGATGACCATGACCTCAAGTGTGCTTGGCCAGGGTATCGACCTGGGCCGTTTAGGTCAGAGCCGTAGTATTGTGGCTGGTGTGAAGATTAACTTGTAATTGAAAATGGATAATTGAAAGTTGATAATTATGATTACCAAGATTTATAAAATATTCTGCGCCGGTCTGGTAGGTTGCGGTATCGCCGCCACACTTACCTCTTGTGAGGACTTCTTCAATCAGGAGAGCGATGACGTGCTCTATTCTGATCAAGAGCATCTGAACAACGCCGTTGATACCATCTACTCTTTGACCGGTATTCTGGCAAAGTTGCAGGCACTGGGCGATCGTACCGTCCTGTTCGGTGAACTGCGTGGCGATCTGGTTGACTTGACCGAGTATGCCGACAGTAACCTGCAGGCTATTGCCAATTTTGAGGTGAACGATAATAATAAGTATAACCAGCCGAGTGACTACTATGCAGTCATCAACAACTGTAACTATTTTATCGCACATGCCGATACAGCTTTGAGGAGCAACCGTAATGAGGAGATCTTCATGAAGGAGTATTGCGCTGTCAAAGCCATTCGTGCCTGGACTTATCTGCAGCTGGGTCTTGTCTATGGCAAGGTGCCCTTCTATACCGAGCCCTTGCTCAGTAAAGATGCTGCCGAGGTGGCTGAGAGCAGCCAGAAGACACTCGAGGAGATTTGTTACTATTTCCTCCACGAGGATGGTCTGATGGACCTGCCTGAGCGCTACAACACTGAGTATCCCGCCTACGGCGATATCAGAGTGCCTTCTAAACTGATGTACTTCCCTTTGAGTCTGGTGCGTGGTGATTTGTATCTCTGGCACGCCACACTGACTAATAATGTCAAGGAGTACAAGGAAGCTGCCAAGCAGTATTATACTTACATTAGCCAGCGTAATGGTTTGAACAGCGCCTATCCTATTGGCCGCAGTAATCTTGACATGTGGGACCTTGGTGAAGCCAAATGGGAATCACCTCGTACCAGTCTCTATCCTGTTGATGAAACAGCTACTGCTAACAGTGAAGCCATTACGATGATTATTGGTGACTCTCTGCCCTCAGAAGGTCATTACAGTGAGTTGCGTAACTTGTTCAATTCTACTAAAGACAACGACTACCGTGTGAGCATCAAGCCTTCACAGCGTGTAAAGGAGATTTCTCAGGCTACACCAAACTGTGTGCTTTCTAACGATGCCAGATCGGTATTCTATGCTCCTCAGAACCTGACTGACTACTCTGGTGACTTGCGTCTGCCTGATGCTTGTCCTCCAAACCAGAGACCTGAAGTCGTGAAGGGTGTCAGCGTCGAGACTCAGAAGATTAACAAGTATCCTGTATCTCGTGAGATGACTCATATCATCGTCTATCGTCGTATCATGGTTTACCTGCGTATGGCTGAGGCTTTGAACCGTGCTGGTTATCCCCGCATGGCCTATGAGGTTCTGTCAGAGGGTCTGACCAACCAGGTGATCGATACCAAGGTTATTCCTTATTATCCCACAGCTGATGATTTCAACTACTTGGTGCAGTTTGATTTCAATGATGCTCGTTATGAGAATTGCGAGCCCGAGGACTACGTCACCCGTGCTGGTTTCGAGCCGTTGGCTACCCACAACACGATTGGTATTCACACCCGTGGTGCTGGTTGGACACCGATGGATACGACCTATGTGTTGCCTCATGACACCATTGAGTATAATGCAACCAAGCGTGCACAGCTCGTTAAGGAGCAGCAGGCTTATGTTGACAGCCTGATTCTGGCTGAGTCGGCTCTTGAGTTCGCCTTCGAGGGTACGCGTTATTACGATATCATGCGCTATGCCCTTCGTCAGGACAATCCTGAGGCTACAATGAAGAAGATTATCGGTGCCCGTAAGGGTATTGACAATCCCACAGATGTTAAGTTGACAGGTCGCAGCAGCTGGTTCCTCACTTGGAAAGGCAAATTGGGATACTAATCACAATGATTAGTCCATAAAAATGGAAGCGCAAATCGTTAAAGATATTAAACGGTTTGCGCTTCTTTCTTTTTTATTGTTTATCTTTGCGCCCAATAATTGATGCGATGATGAAGAGGACCATGTATCGTAATTTCTTGCTGCCGATGCTCATGGTGTGGGCCTTGGCGCTGAGTGGTTGTCATACGGAAGGCGGTGTTGACCTTTTAGCTGTCGATATAGACAACTACCGTCCTGTGGATGAGTTTGTAGATGCCTATGACGCCATCCGGAATCAGGAGCAGTTGCAGTCGGGTCGTGACTATGACATTGAGAAGACCATACGTGTCATCAATGCCTTGGAGCTGGCTCAGGTGCGTTCCAATAGTTTTGAGGAGTTTCTGGACTATATGGCGCGTGAGGACTATAGCGGCGTGGCTCCCGATGTGCTGGAGGCTAAGCGCAAGCTGTTTCCTGTGTTGGAGTACACCTATAAACTACAGCAGCAGGATGAGCAGTTGACCGATGTGTGGCTACTGATGCGTGGTGCTGCCCGTGGTGGTGAGACGTTGGTGGAGCATGCCTCTGTCAGCGAGCTGTTCCGAGCTACTCATGGTGATATCTTTGCCATCTTGGGAATCATCAAAGGCGAGGATGCCCAACGATCCACAAATGAGGTGTTTGAGCAGTATCAGAAAGATAAGAAGCTGAAGTCGCAGCTGCAGGAGGATTTGCAGAAGCTGCGTGCTTCCTATCGCCAATATTTGGAGGACTATACCCCCATTTATCGTAAGTATATGCAGGAGTATGATGCGCTCTGCGTGAAGAAAGACCAAGCCTATTTGGACCTTTATGCTGGACGTACCGACGAGGCACTTAAGCAGACACAACTGATTCTCAATCAGTATCCGAATAATGCTGAGGCTATGTTGTTGCAGTCGATGGCGCATATCCTGCTAGGGGCTGGCGAAGTACCGTCGCCAGCAACGCTGGAGCCACTGAATCCTGAAAGTCCTGAAAGCCCGGACAGTTTGGAGCGTCAAGATAATCAAGTGCCCCCCGCTCCCCAGTCTCACCTGGCCCAAGCTACGGCTTTGCTCAACCGATATTCGCAGACCTATCCTGACCGTACGGCCCCTGCTTTAGTCCTTGAAGGTCTCATGCAACAGCAGCTGGGCAACGAGCAGGCAGCGCTGAGCCGTTTCCATCAGGCCAGCGTAGAGTATCCCCGTCAGGCTGCCCGTCTGACTGATATGCTCGATTCGTATAACACCCGTACCTACTTGAACAAGACGCCTGAGGGTCAGTATCTGCGCCGCCTGTATGCCTCGACGATGGAGGGTTACGGCCTGTTCAGTCCGAACCTGCTGAAGGCAAAGTACTATGCCGACCATGGACAGCTGGATAAGAGCCGTGAGGAGATTTATAACCATTTCTTCCGTCGTGGTAATCAGGGTATCTACGACGAGTTACTGAGCGACATGCAATTCTGTGAGGAGAACCTCTATGGTCCATTTAAGAGTCTGTTGCTCGAGCAGTCGTATATCGACATCTCGGTGGAGCCCGAGTCGAAGTGGCTGTTCTGGAGCAATAAAGAGGTGATGCATGTAACGCTGCGCAACCGTTCCGACCTGGACTTCGAGAATGTGCGTATCTTCCTGTGCATTCATTATACAGGTATGTATAAGGATGAATATGACGTGGTGAAGGTGCCAAAGGAGGTGAATATTGTGAACAAACACTCTACCACGGACTTTGACACGGTGGTCATCAGCTATCCCGGCAAAACCTACGACGATATCACCCGAGTGCGTGCCATCGCCATGTTCGAGGACCGCATCTGCTGGGTCGATGATGTAGATTATAAGCAGGCTAATGTGCTGGCTTGGCTGCGTGGCGACGGCAAGAAGGAGAGCGAGTTGCAGGCAGCAGCACGTGAGGAATATCTGCGCAATTACTCGCTAGACCCCCAGCGTCTACGTCGCACTCTGAAGGAAGGTGTCAGCGTGCTGGCTCCTGAGGAAGACCCTGCTGAGGAGAAAGACTGGTGGGATTCGTTTACTAGTTGGTTCAGCAGTCCCGACAACGATTTGCGTATTGAACTGCCGCGTGTGTTGGTGATGACCGACCCAGTGTTCTCTATCCGTCCTCTGGATGCTGATGATGCGCTGACACCAGAGGAGAACTACCTCACAGGCACCACCATCCGCCTGCACTTTGACTACGAACCTGCCTACGAGGAGCATCTGCCGCTGTATATCTACAGCGAGGTAGGCACCTTCTGTGTCGATATCATTTATAAGGGGGCATCTTCCGAGATAGCCTCTGTAGAGTTCCTATTGGAGAAATAAAGTGTTTCCCCCGTCGAAACAAGTGTTTCAACGGGGGAAACTGTTAGTTTCAACAGGGGAAACAAGGAGTTTCTACTGAGGAAACAAATAGCCTATATTATAGGCTGTATTCCAGCATGATAAACGAGTAGGGGGCTACGTCCAGTGTGAATTTCTTCTCGGCCTTGACGTCCTGCTTCTGAGGAGCGATGGGCTGCTGGTCGTAGTTGTTCTCATCGTTGGCAGCACCAGTCAGGACGGTCTTAACGGCATTGCCCTTAATCTTGAAACGGCTCAGGTTGATGTCGGCCTTCTTGGCCTCGTCAGAAGCGTTACAGATCTTGACATAGAGCTTGCGGGTCTTGACGTTCAGGATGACAGACTGACCATAGTGTACATTCTCGAGTGGCTGTATAACATCCTTGGCATCACCTTCGAACTTCACGCAGTCACCATACCAGTACTGACCGGCAGACTGTCCGAAGAGCTGCTGTACATAGTAGCTGCAGGTGAGGTAGGCACGTTCGTTGTCGAAGTAGATCATGTCAGGGTTCCAGTTGGTGTTATCGCGGCGGGCGAAGAGGGGAGCGTATGAGGTCATTGCCACAATGTCGCCATTACGCTCTACGTGGAGCAGATAAAGACCCTCGGCCAGAGCGTCGATGAGCTTCTTGTCCTTGGCGGCATACTCACCCAGATAGACCTTCGTCTTGCGGTCACGAGGATAGTTGTCGTACTGGCGCTTGTTGAGGAAGTAGTTGTTGGGCTCGTAGTAGTGCTCGTCGATGATGGGCATGCCGAGTTCCTCAGCGAGCTTCCAACCATTGTCTAGGTCGCTGTTGCCTGGGTGTGAACCAGGACCAGCTGTACCCACGATGACAATCTCAGGATGAGCCTTCGTCACGCGTTCATAGATATATTTGAAGCGCTCTGCGAACTCGGGGCTGATACGCTCCTCGTTACCAAGACCTAAGTACTTGAGGTTGAAAGGAGCGGGATGACCGGCATCAGCACGCATCTTGGCCCATTTATTGGTAGCAGGGTCACCGTTGGCCCACTCAATAAGGTCGATAGCCTCGTCAACCCATTCGTCCATATCCTCCATGGGTACTACATCCTGAGCCTGACCACGCATGCCCCAGCCGCCATTGGTGCCCTGACAGCTTACACCGCAAGGCAGAATAGGCAGTGGCTCCATGCCAAGGTCCTCGCAGAACTGGAAGTACTCGAAGTAGCCCAGACCCATGCTCTGGTGGTAGCCCCAGGTGTTCTTCAGGCTCTTGCGCTGCTCCTTCGGACCGATGGTGGTCTTCCAGCGATAGGTGTCCCAGAAACCATCACCACCACCGTGAACCACGCAACCGCCAGGGAAGCGCATGAACTTTGGCTGGAGGTCGGCCAGTGCCTGGGCCAAATCCTTACGAAGACCGTGGCCTTTATAGGTATCCTGCGGAATGAGTGAGACCATGTCGATGTCAAGGTCGCCAGTGTCGAGCACGAGGATCTGGAGCGATGCATTCTGACAAGTGCTGTCTGGTGTTAACACGGCTTCATACTTCTCCCATGCGTTGCTGTGGACGTCGAATTTGGTCTCAGCCAAGAGTCTTGGGTCTCTAGGACCGAAGCCACGACCCTGAGGCTGTGCTACCAGTGCTACGCGAACCCATTTGCCCACGCCCGACACATTGCGCAGGAATGCCGAGAAGTTGTATTTTTCGCCAGCCTTGACGCTGATGCCGTTGAAACCGTCGTTCTGCAGTCCGAAGCCTTTCCAACCACGATAGTCGTAATACTCTTTGGCGCGCTCGGTGTGGAGTCGCATGTAGGTGGGGTTGTTCTGATGGAGACCATCGTTCATGCGTACTTCGGCATAACCCAGAGAGTGTCCTGGGCGAATGCTCTTCCATGCGGTGCCAGGTCCCCATCCGTCGCGCTCGCTGGGGTTGAATTCGAACGAGCCGTTCTGAATGAGCTCAGCATAGAGTCCGCCATCGGCAGCACTGCTGATGTCTTCGAAGAAAATACCAATTAATTCATCGCTGATAGCCTTGCCGCCTGAGGGGGCAGTCATCGGCTTCTGGGCGTTGAGTCCCAGAGTGGCTGCCAAAAGAGCAGCTCCGAGTGTGATACGTTTGTTCATCGTCTTTTTTAGTTATTTGGAAATAATAGTGGGGCAAAGGTACGAAAAAAAGTGGAAAGAGGAAAGTAGAAAGTGGGAAAAAGTAAAAAAGTAAGGTAAATATTTGCATAATTAGTAGAAAATGCGTACCTTTGCACCCGTTCAGAGGAATGAGAGGCTCGAAAGGGTCTCTCATTTCCGTTATAAATAACGTTAGAATGATAACGAAAGAAACATTAAAGACATTAGTGGAAGAGTGGCTGAAGAAGGGCGACTACTTCCTTGTAGACATTCAGATGGATGGCGGTGATGACCGCATTGTGATTGAGATTGACCACGCCGACGGTGTGTGGATTGAGGATTGTGCCGAGTTGAGTCGTTTCTTGCAAGAGAAACTGGGCGACGAACTTGGCGACTATGAAATGGAGGTGGGCAGTGCCGGACTGGGACAGCCCTTTAAGGTGGCACAGCAGTATGTGAACCATGTGGGCGACGATGTAGAGGTCGTCGATGCTCAGGGCAAGAAGATTGTCGGTGTGCTGAAGTCGGTTGACGGCAACCAGTTTACTGTGACCACACAGGAAAAGCAGATTCCCGAGGGCAAGAAGCGCCCTGTGAAGGTGGATGTTGACAAGACCTACTCTATGAATGAGGTGAAGTCGACGAAGTATCTGCTGGCGTTTAAGTAAAAGTAAAAGATAAAAAATAAAATATCAAATGGCAACAAAGAAAGAAGTGAAGGGTCCCAGCATGTTTGAGACCTTTCAGGAATTTAAAGAGACAAAGAACATCGACCGTACCACTTTGGTGAGTGTGCTTGAAGAGAGCTTCCGCAATGTGCTGGCCAAGATGTTTGGTTCTGACGAGAACTTCGACGTGATTGTGAACCCCGACAAGGGAGACTTTGAGATTCATCGTAACCGTGTCGTTGTAGAAGACGGCGAGGTGAAAGACGAGAACAAGGAGATTTCGCTCTCTGAGGCTCAGAAGATTGAGCCCGACTATGAGGTAGGCGAGGAGGTGAGTGAGGCTGTGGACTTCACGAAGTTCGGTCGCCGTGCTATCTTGAACCTGCGTCAGACACTGGCTTCAAAGATTCTGGAGCTGGATCATGATGCCCTCTACCAGAAGTATAAGGATAAGGTGGGTACGATCGTCAGTGGAGAAGTCTATCAGATGTGGAAGCGCGAAGTGCTGCTGATGGACGATGAGGGTAATGAACTACATCTGATGAAGAGTGACCAGATTCCTTCTGACAGCTATCGCAAGGGTGAGACCATCCGTGCCGTGGTGAAGGAAGTGCAGAACGAGAACAACAACCCCCGTATCATGCTGAGCCGTACCAGTCCTGAGTTCCTGAAGCGTCTGCTTGAGGCTGAGGTGCCCGAGATTGCTGATGGACTGATTGCCATCCGTAAGGTGGCCCGTATGCCAGGAGAACGTGCCAAGGTGGCTGTGGAAAGCTTCGACGACCGCATCGATCCCGTAGGCGCTTGTGTTGGTGTTAAAGGTAGTCGTGTACATGGTATTGTTCGCGAGTTGTGCAACGAGAATATCGACGTGATTAACTACACCAGCAACATACAGCTGTTTATCCAGCGTGCCCTGTCACCCGCTAAGGTGACCAGTATCTCTCTGGATGAGGCTAACCACAAAGCCGAGGTCTATCTGCAGCCTGAGGAGGTGTCGCTCGCAATTGGTAAGGGCGGTATGAACATCAAGCTGGCCTCTATGCTCACCGAGCATACCATCGACGTATTCCGTGTGGTGAATGAGGGTGAGACTGATGAGGATATCTACTTGGATGAGTTTGCCGATGAGGTAGACCAGTGGGTTATCGATGCCATTAAGGCTTTGGGCTATGACACCGCTAAGGAGGTACTCAATGCTCCCCGTGAGCTGCTGATTGAGAAGGCCGACCTTGAGGAGGAGACTGTCGACCATCTGCTGGATGTACTCCGTGCAGAGTTTGAGTAATTTGACAATTTGACCATTTCACTATTGGACAATTGTAAATTCGTAAAATCGTAAAATTGGAAAATTAAAGCATGGGAGTAAGATTAAATAAAGTATTAACAGAACTGAATATAGGACTTCAGACGGCAGTTGATTTCCTTAAGAAGAAGAGTAGTCTGGGCGAGATTCGCGATGACGCCACCTCCAACACCAAGATCTCTGACGAACAGTATGAGGCACTGGTGCAGGCTTTCAGTGGCGATAAAGCCGTGAAGACGCAGGCTGAGAAGCTCTTCACCAAGATAAAGAAGGAGAAGAAAGCAGAGAAACCTGCTACTCCTCAGGTGGAAGAACCCTCTGCTGCTGAACAGCCTCGTCAACAGTTCAAACCTCTGGGCAAGATAGACCTTGACAGTCTTGGCAAATCCAAGGCGAAGGCTGCTGTTGCACCCGAGGAGAAGAAAGAGCCCGAGGTCACTGCCGAGGCCCTGGCTCCCGTTGAAACCAAAACGCCAGAACCGCAGCCCGAAGTGGTTGAAGAGGTGAAGGAGAAACCCCAGCCCGCGAAAGAAGAGAAGGTTGAGACATCCGCACCTGTTGAGGAACAGGAGGAAACGGAACCTGAAGACGTGGATGAGCTTGACTACGATGATGAAGAGGAGGAAGAGACTGTCGAGGCATCTGCTGAGGCCAACGACGGTCCTGAAATCTTCACGCTGAAGAGTGAGGCTAAGCTGGCTCCCAAGGTGAACGTGCTGGGTAAGATAGATCTTTCTACTTTGAACCAGAGCACGCGTCCTAAGAAGAAGACCAAGGAAGAAAAGCGCAAGCAGCGTGAAGAGAAGGCTGCTCAGCAGCGCAATCCAAATGGTCAGCCTGGTGAGAAAAAGAAGCGTGAACGTATCCGTACCGGTAGAGTCGACATAGAGGAAGCTGCTAAGCAGCAACAGCAAGACCAGCAGGGCGGTAAAAAGAAGAATAAGGGTGGAAACCAGAACTTCCAAGACAGCAACAACCAGCAAGGCGGCGGTAAGAAAAACAAGAAAAATCGTCCGAATATCCGTCCTCTTGAGGCTAATGAAGAGGATGTGGCTCGTCAGGTGAAGGAAACACTGGCCCGTCTGACCTCGAAGACTACGATGAACAAGAAGGGCGCTAAGTACCGTAAGGAGAAGCGCGATGCTGTTCAGGAGCGTATGAGCGAGGAGATGGCAGCCGAGGCAGCACAGAGCAAGGTGCTGAAGCTCACCGAGTTCGTGACCGTATCCGAGTTGGCAACGATGATGGACGTGCCTGTGGTGAAGGTCATCGGTACCTGTATGTCTGTGGGTATCATGGTGTCTATCAACCAGCGTCTGAATGCCGAGACCATCAACCTCGTTGCTGAGGAGTTTGGCTTTACTACAGAATATGTTTCTGCTGAGGTTCAGGAGGCTATCACTGAGGAGGTGGACGATGAGAACGATCTCGTTACTCGTGCTCCTATCGTTACGGTGATGGGACACGTTGACCATGGTAAGACATCATTGCTCGACCATATCCGCAACACTAATGTGATTGCTGGTGAGGCTGGTGGTATCACCCAGCACATCGGTGCTTACAACGTGACGCTGAAGAATGGACAGAGTATCACCTTCCTGGATACCCCTGGTCATGAGGCCTTCACGGCTATGCGTGCTCGTGGTGCTCAGGTAACCGATATCGCTATCATTATAGTAGCTGCCGATGACTCTGTGATGCCTACTACCAAGGAGGCTATCGCTCACGCTCAGGCTGCCAACGTGCCTATGGTATTCGCTATCAACAAGATAGATAAGCCGGGTGCTAACCCTGATAAGATTCGTGAGGACCTGGCAAACATGAACCTGCTTGTAGAAGAGTGGGGTGGTAAGTACCAGTGTCAGGAAATCAGTGCCAAGAAGGGTGTTGGTGTCTACGAGCTGCTGGAGAAGGTGCTTCTTGAGGCCGAGATGCTCGACTTGAAGGCTAATCCTAACCGTAAGGCTACTGGTTCAATCATTGAGTCTTCACTCGACAAGGGTCGTGGATATGTTTCTACTGTCCTCGTATCGAATGGTACACTGAAGGTGGGTGACGTTGTTATCGCAGGTACTGCCTGGGGTAAGGTGAAGGCTATGTTTAATGAGCGTAACCAGCGCATTGAGAAGGCCGGTCCTGCTGAGCCTGCTATCATCTTGGGTCTTAACGGTGCTCCTACTGCTGGTGACTCGTTCCATGTGATGGAGACAGAGCAGGAGGCTCGCGATATTGCCAATAAGCGCGTACAGCTGCAGCGTGAACAGTCGTTGCGTACCACTACCAAGCTTGGTCTTGACGAACTGTCACACCGTATTGCTCTGGGTGAGTTCCACGAGTTGAACATCATTGTGAAGGGTGATACCGACGGTTCTATCGAGGCACTCTCTGATTCGTTTATCAAGCTCTCTACTGAGAAGGTGCAGGTCAACGTTATCTCGAAGGCTGTTGGTCAGATTTCTGAGAACGACGTGATGCTCGCCTCTGCTTCGCAGGCCATCATTGTTGGCTTCCAGGTGCGTCCTTCTGGTGAGGCACGTCGCTTGGCCGACCGTGAAGGCGTTGAAATCAACACCTACTCTATCATCTACGATGCTATCGACGAGGTGAAGAGCACCATGCAGGGTATGCTTGACAAGGTGAAGAAGGAGGTTGTCTCTGGTATGATTGAGGTGAAGCAGGTGTTCAAGATTTCGAAGGTGGGTACTGTTGCCGGTGGTCTGGTTACCGAAGGCAAGGTACACAACAAGGACAAGGCCCGTGTTATCCGCGACGGTATTGTGGTTCACACCGCCAATATCGATGCCCTGAAGCGTTATAAGGACGACGCGAAGGAGGTGGCTACAGGCTTGGAGTGTGGTATCTCACTCGTCAACTTCAACGACATCCAGGTGGGCGATATGATTGAAACGTTCACTGAGATTGAGGTGGAGCAGAAACTGTAAGCATCACAACATATAAGGAAGGTTGCCTGATTTCTCGAAAAATCAGGCAACTTTCTTTTTTGTCGCCTTTTCTATTTGCTGCTCAATTCCTTTTTTTACCGTTGCCCATACCTTCGGGCATTTCCTTGGTTACATAATTTGTCGTACTATTCTAATATTTTTCTATTGCAGACTTTGCAATCTATATTGCAGACTTTGCAACTTACATTGCAAACTTTGCAATGTATATTTCAAACTCTGCAATATAAACTTGCAGCAAAGAGAATATTTTTATCTTAATGAAAAAAATCAATGAATCATTGGGGTCGGAGAATGATCACACTCTCCGACCCCCTGATTCCATCATAAAATCTTTTTTTATGTTGCCCTATGATGATTAACTATTCTCCCAACACTTCCTTTAACTTCTCATGCAGTGCCTCGCCTCGCAAGCCACGTGCCACGATCTTGCCTTGCGGATCAATGAGCAGGTTGTCGGGGATGGCGTCAATCTTATAGATCTTGGTGAACAACGACTCCCAACCCTTCAATTCAGAGAGATGCACCCATGGCATGTTCAGGCTGACGATGGCTTTCTTCCATGGTATCTTGTTTCCGTCAAGGGAGACGCCGACGATGTCGAGTCCCTTGGCATGGAACTTCTCGTAGGCCGCCACCACATGGGGCATCTCACGGATACATGGGCCACACCACGAAGCCCAAAAGTCAACAAACAGCCAATGTCCGTTACCAACATACTCGCTAAGTTTGTGCATGGTGCCAAGCGTGTCAACCATTTCGAAGTCGGTAAACTGCTGACCGATGAAACCGTTCTTTACTACCTTGTCAGCGGCTTTCTGTTCGTCACTTTTGCCAGACTTCACGACAAAATTTGCCGTAGACATCCACTTCAGCCTCTCCTCATATTGTTTCACGTATGGATGCTCGGCATAGGCGGGTTTCTTTTCCAGAATAGTCAGCAATCCTTTCGTCCCAAAAACCTTTTGACCTTCCGTGATGAATGCAGCAGGCAAGAGGGTTTCGCCCTCCTCTTCGAACAACTTTTTCGTCATCTCGGATTGATACTGGGGATAATAATAGCTTGGCATTCCCATTATCTCTATATTATAATAGGAAAGTCGCTCGTTCAATGGCGAACCCTTCAGTGTGCTGTCGTTCATGTTGACGCTGACAGGCTTGCCGTCGTTGAAAAACAAGGTCCGCCAACTACGCCAATTGTCCTTGTCAAACGTAATAGCCAAGATAGCATTCTTATCTGCCTGACCTTTGAACACGAACTTCCCCTTGGCTACAAGTGTACTATCCACTAGCTTCGAGGTCAATCTGTCTTCGAGATAGACCATCTTGCCGTTGTCCTTACTGACACCCTTCACGGTGTACTTCACTTGTTGAGCCTGTGCCGACACTGTCAGCATCAAGGCACAGATAATCAAGAGGATTTTCGTCATTTTGTTTCTTTTTAGGTTTTCTGCCGCAAAGTTACGAAATTCTCCTGAAATTTACCAAACTTTGGAGTTGGCAAAAAGTTGGCAATTGCACTATGATATAAAAATCGGGTTTGCAAAAAGTTTGCAAACCCGATGTAACATCCTCATAATGAGAGAATAAACTCGTCCCAGTCTTTTCCGCTGCCGTCTTTGTCGAAAACCTTTTTGTAGAGCCGTCGACGCATACTGCTGATGGTGCTCTTGTCCTTGTTTAGCACCGTGGCAATCTCAGCAGGGGCAGTGCGAATCTTCAAAAGCATACATAATTGGTACTCTGTTGGTGAGAGATTCTTGGACGAGCCAAGCGGCGAAGCCGAGCGATAGAGACCGTAAAGACTGCTGCTGAAATGCGGATAGACGACCTTCAGACGCTGTTCCAGTTCCTCCCATTCTGCTGGCTTGATGTTATTGCCATCTTCAATCTGTCGACGCAAAGACAAATAGTATTCAGACTCGAAGAATTCTGCTTCCACCTGCTTCATGGCATCGGCTACGATCTTGGGTCGCAGCGTGCGCTCCTCTTCAATCTCGGCCAGTTTGCGTTCCACAGCGCGCTTGTGCTTTTTCAACCGCCACACATAGATGGCTACGCCAACCGCAAGCACCACCATACCTATTATAATATAGAGGAATAGCTGGTTGGTAGCTTTGAGCTTGCGCTCTGTGGTAGAGAAGACATAGTGCTTCACGGGTGATTCGGCATCATCGGGGTGTTGTCTCACCAGTTCGCGAATTTCCTCCATACGTTCCTCGGTCATTGTCGTAGAACGCACCATCCGCTCCCTGTAGCCCTCGAAGGTGGTGATAAAGGTGGTGTCGTCAACCCACTCGAAGGGCATCACACGATCACGCTCCATATAGAGAGAGTCGTTGAGGCGAAAGCGTCCCATCTCGTGGGCAATGATCAGCATCTCGTTGCCCACGGCATGAAGCTGAACGGTGTAGTAGGTGCTGTCGGCATCATAAATCTTGCATCGGGTGTATTGTGTATATATCGAGTGCGTTTCTCTGCCATCGGGAGCAATCTCACTTTCCAGCATCCACACACCGATGATGGAACGCCCACTCGCGTTTTGCTCGTTTCCTGCCTGTGCTGCCAGAGCCACAAAGGCGAGCAATAAAAAGAGAATGCCTCTCCTCATGATTACACTTCTTAAGAATCTCATGATTACGTTTATTGAATTATTTTGCGCACAAAGGTACAGATTCTTTTTGACAATTGCGATATTTTCGGCGAAAAACAAATGAAAATGCAAGCGCATCTCGTTTTTTCTTTGTACCTTTGCAGCCGATATGCAGAATGAGAAGAATGAGTTTGTACGTCAGGTGGCCGAGCAGAAATATGAGTTCGGCTTTACTACCGATGTGCATACAGAGATTATACCCGTAGGACTGAACGAGGATGTGGTGCGGCTCATCTCGCAAAAGAAAGGCGAGCCTGAGTGGATGCTCGAATTTCGTCTGAAGGCGTTCCGTTACTGGAAGGAGCAGCAGGAACCAAAGTGGGGTCATGTGCATGTACCAGAGATTGACTATCAGGCTATTAGTTATTATGCTGACCCAATGGCCAAGAAGCCTGAGGGCGATGGCAAGATTGACCCTGAGCTGGAGAAGACCTTCGATAAGCTGGGTATCCCCCTTGAGGAGCGCTTGGCTCTTAGTGGCAATACTGCCGTTGATGCCATCATGGACTCGGTGAGTGTGAAGACCACCTTTAAGGAGAAACTTCGCGAAAAGGGCGTTATTTTCTGCTCAATTGGTGAGGCAATCAAAGAGCATGGCGATTTGGTACGTCAGTACTTAGGTACGGTGGTGCCCTATAAGGATAATTTCTTTGCAGCCCTCAATTCGGCTGTGTTCAGCGACGGCTCGTTTGTCTATATCCCCAAGGGTGTGCGCTGCCCTATGGAACTGAGCTCTTATTTCCGTATCAATGCTAGGAATACGGGTCAGTTTGAACGCACATTGATTATTGCCGACGATGATGCTTACGTTTCTTATCTAGAGGGCTGTACTGCTCCAATGCGCGATGAAAACCAGTTGCATGCTGCTATCGTGGAGATTATCGTGATGAATCGTGCTGAGGTGAAGTACTCGACTGTTCAGAACTGGTATCCTGGTGACGAGAATGGTAAGGGAGGTGTGCTCAACCTTGTGACGAAGCGTGGCGACCTGCGTGGTGTTGACTCCAAGCTCTCGTGGACTCAGGTGGAGACGGGTAGTGCCATCACATGGAAATACCCCTCATGTATATTAAGAGGTGACAACTCACAGGCAGAATTCTATTCTGTGGCTGTTACTAACAACTATCAGGAGGCCGATACAGGAACTAAGATGATTCATCTAGGTAAGAACACCAAGTCGACAATCATCTCAAAGGGTATCTCTGCTGGTCATAGTCAGAATAGTTATCGTGGCTTGGTACGTGCAGCAGCTACGGCCGACAATGCCCGTAATTACTCTTCGTGCGATTCGCTGTTGTTGGGTTCGGATTGTGGCGCACATACCTTCCCGTATATGGATGTACACAACGATACAGCCATCTTCGAGCATGAGGCTACGACCTCGAAGATTTCAGAAGACCAACTTTTCTATTGTAATCAGCGTGGTATTCCCACCGAGCAGGCTGTAGGCCTCATTGTCAATGGCTATGCCAAGGAAGTGCTGCAGAAACTTCCTATGGAGTTTGCTGTAGAGGCTCAAAAGCTGCTCAGCGTCTCGCTGGAAGGAACGGTAGGATAGACAAGAAAACTTATGATACATGACACTGGCCTTTCTCGGGCCAGTGTTTTTTTATGCAAAAGCGCAACGCATTGCGCAACACTTTCCAACTTGTTGCGTTATAAAATAGTAAAGAAATGTGTATTTTTGTGCAGTCTATTGAGTAATAATATGAAGAAAGGTGTTTCTCAACGTGATATTGCCCGCTTGCTGGGTGTGAATGTATCTACGGTGTCACGTGCTTTGAAAGGCCAGCCTGGTGTTAGTCCTGACCTAAAACAGAAGATTACTGAGTTGGCCAACGAAAGGGGTTACCGACCTAATCCCTTTGCCATGAGTCTGCGTTATGGTGCTACGCGGACATTGGGAATCGTGGTGCCCGACATTTCGTTCTCACACTATGCACATATTGTGAAATGGATAGAAATGGAGGCACGTAATAATGGCTATATGTGTATCATTACCGATTCGGGTGATAAGTATGTGAGCGAGGTGGAGTGCGTAGAGCGACTTATGGATATGCACGTCGAAGGCATTGCCATTTGTTTGTCGCAGGAAACGACCGACTTTACCCATATCAAGCGATTGAAAGATGGTAATATCCCCGTGGTACTTTTCGACCGTGTCGCAGATATAGACTGTCCTATGGTGAATTTCAATGATGTTGAGTCAGCTCGACAGGCCACACTTCATCTGATTGACAGCGGAGCACAACGAATAGCATATCTGGGTGGTCCCAACCGTATTAAACAAGCCTCTGATCGTAAACATGGTTATTTGGAGGCATTGAAGGAAAGACGAAGGCCCATCAAGAAGGAACTTGTGAAATGCGGTCATGTTAGTTTTAACTCCGGACTGTCTGATACTTTGGAACTATTGTCGCTTCCAGAACCCCCTGATGCTATTTTAGCTGACTTCGGTCTTCTGACACATGCCGCTTTTCAGGCAATTGTCAGCAAGGGGCTGCGCATTCCACAGGATATATCCATTATTGGTTTTATGAGCGACTGGGTATCTGGCATGTCGTATCCCCGTATGACGTTCGTGAAGCAGAACCAGAGGGATATGGGGCGTAAGACAGCGAAACTGCTGCTTGACCAGATTAACGGCAATACCACTATCAAGCATATCGTTCTCAACGCCCAGTTGAATATCCGAGAGAGCACGTCACCCTTAAAAACCTGAAAATATTAACAAGACAAATAAACCAATAACGTATGAAAAAGATTCTTTTAATGATGATGATGGGCCTGATGGCAATGAGCAGCTACGGCCAGCAAGCATTGGGACAGCGCCCCAGAGTAAAGTCGCCCGTTATCAATGCTGATGGCACTGTGACCTTTAACTTTTACGACCCATTGGCTACGAGGGTCAGTGTTAATGGCGATTTTGAGGAGATTCGCAACAAACGTCTCGACATGACTAAGCAAGACAATGGCGTGTGGACAGTGACTACGGATGTGCTCAATCCTGAGCTCTATTCCTATAGCCTGAGTGTTGACGGTCAGCGTATCGTCGATCCCTCGAACAGTTATGTGAACCGAGATATCTCTACCTTGAGCAACATTTTTATCGTGACAAAGTCGGCTGACGATAAAGGTCATCTTTATTCGGTGAACGATGTGCCTCATGGCACCATGAGCCGAGTGTGGTACGACAGTCCCACTTTGGGGCAACAGCGTCGTATGACCATCTATCTGCCGCCGACCTATGACGGTAAGCAGCGCTTCCCCGTGATGTATCTGCTCCATGGTCATGGTGGTGACGAGACCGCCTGGGGGGACCTTGGTCGCACATGGCAGATTATGGATAACCTTATTGCCGAGGGTAAGTGCGTGCCGATGATTGTAGTGATGCCAAATGGTAACCCAACATGTAACGCTGCACCAGGCTGGTGGCACGAAGGTATGTACACCCCCGATGGCAATGCGTTTAACCAGCGTGGTGCCAAGGCAACAATGGAGGAGAGCTTCATGGATATCGTCAACTTTGTGGATAGTCACTATCAGACCATCGCCAAGCGCTCGGGGCGTGCTGTGACAGGTCTTTCGATGGGTGGCGGCCACACCTTTGGCATCTCGCGACTCTACCCAGAGACATTTGATTATTATGGTCTGCAGTCAGCAGCTACGCGTATGGCCTTCGGTGGTTCACTCAACGGACAGCAAAGCAATGACGACCAGGCTAAGTTCGATGCTCAGATGAAACGTCTCTTCGACTCGAAGCCTAAGCTCTATTGGATTGCAATTGGTAAGGAAGATTTCCTTATGCAGATGAATACCGACCTGCGCAAGTACCTTGATGGCCACAAATATCCCTATGAGTATTATGAGAACGATGGTGGTCATATCTGGCGCAACTGGCGCATCTATCTGTCAATGTTCGCACAGAAGATATTCAAATAGCATAGTATACACAATAACTAAAGACATAGACAATGAGACGAGTATTCATCCTTTTTACGGGTTTGATGGCTTCTGCCTCACTCTGTGCACAGGATCTGAAACTCAACGACCTGGAGTATTTCGAACGTCAGGGTGTGAACGTGCTGGTGTTCAGCAATAGTTTCAATGGTGGATTCAACGATGAGAAAAATTCTGGTATCGAGATTATTCATCATGGTGTGCGTACTGTACAGGGTGGTGCCGTCCGTCTGAACAACACACCGGAACAGTGGGATCTTGTGCCTAAGATGACAAATCGGAAAGTGGACAAAGCCAATGGTAGCATCGAGGTAACGATGCGTTACGATGATTACGACTTTGAGAGTAGGGCTGTGGTGACAGCTAAGGGCAAGGCTGTCGAGATTGCTGTTTATTTGGACAAGCCCGTGCCAGAGAAACTCGTCGGCGAGGCAGGATTTAATATTGAGTTCCTACCATCGCAGTACTGGCTCAAGACATTTATCATGGACGGACGTCTGAACCGCTTCCCCCGTTATGCTACCAGTCAGACCATCACACGGCCTAATAGTGAGAAACCACGACAATTCAAGGGTTTTAAGACTTATGATGATCGTGGTACAGACCGCTTTGTCGACCCTCTGCCGTTAGAGACTGGACATAGTCTCACGATTGCAACTGACGACCCTGAGCGTCTGATAAGCATCAATAGCGATGACGCAGAGTTGAAACTATATGATGGACGTATGCTGGCTCAGAACGGTTGGTTTGTGCTCCGTAGCGTCCTGCCCGCAGAAAAGACAGGTAAGGTGGTGACATGGACTGTAGAACCCCATGCTATCCCTAACTGGATACGTCAGCCAAATATCGGATTCTCCCAGATTGGCTATACCCCCGAACAACCTAAGGTGGCTGTCATTGAGCTCGACAAGAACGATAAACCGCAGGCCACAGCTACGCTTATGCGTATCAAGCAGGATGGTACCACTGAACAGGCTTTCCAAGGTGCCATCAACAACTGGGGACCCTATTATAAATACAATTATGTGAAGTTTGACTTCTCCTCCGTCCGCCAACCAGGTGTTTACTATATACAGTATGGTCAGACAAAGACCAACGACTTCCTCATTGACGAGCATGTCTACGACAAGATTACCGATGCGACAACAGATGTCTGGGTGCCCATTCATATGAATCACATGTATGTGACAGAAGGCTATCGTACATGGCACGGTGAACCTTTCAAGGAAGGTTATCTTCAGGCGCCCGAGAGCGATCACTTCGACCTGCATAGGCAAGGCGCACAGACTGATACGAAATATAAGCCTTATGAACTTATTCCTGGTTTAAATATTGGTGGTTATTTCGATGCGGGCGACTTCGATATAGAGACAGGCTCGAATATCAACGTGGTGCAGAACTTTATCCGAACATGGGAGTTGTTCCACCCGCAGCGCGACGAGACCTTTGTCAGTGAACAGCAACGTTATGTGGAACTTCACCGTCCTGACGGTGTACCCGATGTGTTACAGTTCATAGAACATGGTGTGTTGAACCTTGTGGCACAGGCTGAGCAGATAGGTCATATGGCTTCTACGCTCTCCAACTCCGTGCTCGATAATTATCACCATCTGGGTGATGCAGCCTCGATTACTGACGGTTTGCACTATGACCCTTCTTTGAAACCCTATGAGGTGAGTGCTGATGGTAAATCCAGTGGCACCCCTGATGATATGTGGGCATTTACAACTCGCAATCCGAGTCTTGACCTTCAGGCGGCAGGAGTGTTCACTTCGGCTGCCCGTGTGCTTCGCGGCTACAATGATGAGCTGGCCGACAGAGCACAAAAGCAGGCAGACCGTCTGCGAAAGGAAGCCCAAGAACTGATGAAGCAGCGTCGTCGTCCACGCGACAGACAGGCAGAGGCAGACAATGACTGGCTGACAGGTACTGGCGATGGCAACTACCGTAACGTGGCACGTAACCTCCAAACCATGCTCGACAGTATCCCAATGAAGGGTAATGACTACAAACAAAAACTGCGACCTGCCGTCCAGCAATATGCCGAATATATCAAGAGCTTCGACACGCAGAATCCTTACGGCGTACCTATCGGCTTAGGAAACTGGGCGGGTGTCAATGCTGTGTTGAACTTTGGCGTTACGGTCAACTATGCACACATCTACTTCCCCGACATCATCTCGAAAGACGAGGTGTACCGAGTGGCTAACTGGCTCTATGGTTGCCATCCTTACCACAACTACTCATTCGTTGCTGTCGTTGGGGCCACACGTCCTAAGCAGGTGTTCTATGGCAACAACCGTGCAGATTTCTCTGCCATACCGGGTAATGTGGCTCCAGGATTGCTCTTTCGTAAGCCTGACCATTTCGAAAACTACGATGACTGGCCATTCCTTTGGGGACAGAATGAGGGCACTATCGCTGGCAACACACAGTACGTCATCTTTGGTTCCTCACTTAAGAATATCGTAGGGGCAAAATAACTTTTACTCTTTTATATATGACAATACTCCATAAAATACGTACTTCGTTTTCCACACAGCTCTCGCTGTGGGTGGCGGGCTTCGTGTTGGCCATCTCAAGCTTGGTCATCGCACTCCTCACCATCTTCTCGGAGGATGTCATACACGATGAAACCATTGATGCAACAATCCAAGCTCTCGAAAACACAGCACTACGTATTGACAACTCGCTGCGACAGACGGAGATGATGGCACGGCTCGAGAACCAGCAATTACGAATCAATCGTAGTCGCATTGAAAAGCTCATCGAAGAGTCTGGATCGCTGGCCATGTTGCAAAATTCGCTTCCTAATGTTCAACTCTATGTTATACGTTGCGACAGCAGCCAGTTCGATGCCTATATCACTGGTGGCACTGGCGGGTATCGACAGGTGATGTCCGATAATCAGGATATTTATATCTTCACACAGCCTCTGGGCAATCGTGTATATAGCCTTGCAGCGGTGTGTCCCGCGCAGGATATCTATGGAAAATACGCACGAATGCAGTGGATCCTATTGTCCTGGAGCATTGTCACCATTATCGTGCTGCTCTATATTCTCTATATAGTCATCGCACGACATTTGCGACCTCTACATAGGCTGGCTGATGCCGCACAGACCATCGCCCAGGGTAATCTAGATACCCCGATACCAGATACTCACCATCGCGACGAGACTGGACGACTACAGAACAGCTTGTCGAGGATGCAGCAGGCCTTGAAAGCCTATATGACTGAGATGAAACGCAAACAGGCCAAGTTGAACCGTCAGCACGCACAGTTGCAAGCTACCTATGACGAGGCTGAGGCATACGAGAAGAAAAAGGCAAACTTCCTCCGCAATATGACCCAACGTATGGCCCCACATGTAGATGATCTCCGTCAGACTACTGATACCTTATGTCGCGATTATCCTCAGCTCTCTAAAACAGACATGGACTCCCTGCAAACCGACATCATGCAGGGTAGTGAGTCTATCATCCAACTGCTCGACCAACTCATACAAGACCCCGCTGGCTCATGAAACGATTCTTCAACAACATCAAACAGCGCATCATTCCCACTAATGCGCTTACCCGTAGCCTTTCATTACGCCTCGGACTGATTATTGTCATTATCGTCACCGTGGTCTTCTCTCTCCTTTTCGGCTATCTCTTCTTTCGTTGTAAACGATATATCCAGAATGCAGCGTTCGAACGGGCCACACAGCTACTCGACAATACTGCTGAGCATATCAACGGCATCATGGACGAAACGGAGCTTGTTACCAACTTCATGGCCACCACTACACCACAACATCTACATCCCGACTCGCTCCTCGTCTTCACACATCGCACCGTCCAGCAGAATGCTTTCCTCACGGGTTTTGCCATCTCCATGGAACCTTATTATTTCCCAGAAATGGGCCGCTACTTTTCTGCCTACTCCCTCCGCCATCGTCCCTCTGACGCCCTTGATTCTTTATCCTTGACTAATGCTCCCTTACCAGATAGCATTACCACCGTACGTGAGGGGCCCTTCGAATACTTCGATGCCGTGTGGTATAAAACACCACGCATACTCGGCAAGTCCTGTTGGATTGATGCTTTCGATGACTACAACGAAGGCACACTTTCCTCACCTGATATCATGACATCTTACTGCTGTCCTATGCGCGATGCCGATGGACGCTATATCGGTTCTATCACAGCCAGCCTTACGCTCAAATGGCTATCACAGGTCATCACTGACTTGAAGCCCTATCCTAACTCCTCGGCTATCATGATTGGACGTGACGGCACTTATCTTGTACATCCCGACACCGCTAAACTCTTCCGAGAGAGTATCTTCAGCGATGCAGCACCAGAGGCAAAACGCGACATCGAAGCTATGGGAAGCAAAATGCTTGCAGGTCATAGTGGCATGACAGAAACCATTGTCGACGGGCAGCCAGCATTCATCTTCTATCGGCCTATGCTCCGTACTGGATGGAGCATCGCCATCGTCTGTCCTGTCAGCGATGTCTTTGCACGTTATAACCGACTGCTTACTGCCGTCTGGATTTTCATCATCCTCGGACTTGCACTCCTTATGCTTTTCTGCTATCAGACTGTACGCCGTGCAGTACAGCCACTACGACAACTCGATGAACAGGCAAAACGCATTGCTGAAGGACATTTCGACGAGCCTCTCCCACAGAGCCAACGCAGCGACAGTGTAGGACGACTGCAAAATAGCTTTATTCAGATGCAGCAGTCACTGGCACAAACAGTCAGCGACATCCAACAGGCTAACCAAGAGCTCGAACAACATAACCACGAACTCGCTGCTGCCACTCAGCTCAAAGTCGAGACCAATCAACGAAAAACCGCATTCATCCAGGATATGTATCACGAAATACGTACTCCTCTCAATATCATCTGTGGCTTTGCACAAGTCCTCTCTGCAAGCCTGCACGGACTCCCAGAAGAAGAGGTTAGCGATATTACTGCACGCATGAAAGAGAGTGCTAACGACATCAGCCGTTTGACTTGCCAACTCGGTGAAATGACTACTGATAATCCAAAAGATAAAGAATAAATAACTGAAGACAATGAAAAGAATCATCACATTCGCTGTTCTCGCAGTACTGATGGTGCTGCCCAGCTATTCGCAAACAAGTCCTTCACCGTCGTTCGACGAAGTATTAACCACTCGACGTAGTATTCGTAACTACGATGCAACAAAGAAGATTACCGAGGCCGAGGTGCGCCAATTGATGGAGGCCGTCCAGGAGGCTCCCTCATGGGCTAATCAGCAACCGTCGAAATACTATGTCGCCATCTCGCCCGAGAAAGTCGCTGCTGTACAGGATATGGTGGGTGGCAATAAGGACCGTATCAAGAATGCACCAGTACTCATCGTCTCAACCTTCGAACGGGGCAAGTCTGGCTTCTTCAGCGGAAAACCCACCAATGAAGTAGGCGACGGTTGGGGTGCCTATGACAACGGCCTGTCTAACTGCTACTTGATTCTAAAAGCTCGTGCTATGGGCTTCGATACCCTCATTATGGGTATGCGTGAGGCTGACAAGTTGCGCCAGTTGTTCTCTATCCCTGAAGGCGAGACCATCATGGCAGTCATCGCTCTTGGCTATCGTGCTGCTAATCCTGTGCAACCCCGCCATCGGCCGCTTGATGATATAGTGAAATTCTATTAAGTGCAAGATAATGAAAGTAGGAATCATCGGAACGGGGTGGATTGCTGAAAAGGCAGCCATTACCCTTGGTGGGCTGGATCAATGTGAGGCCTATGCTGTGGGCTCTCGTACTTTAGCAACGGCTGAGGCTTTCGCTAAGAAGTGGAATATCCCTCGCGCATACGGCTCATACAGCGAACTGATAGCCGATTCCAATGTGGACCTGGTGTATGTCGGTACGCCTCATTCGCATCATTATGATGTCACCAAAGATGCAATAATGGCAGGCAAGCCCTGTCTTGTTGAAAAGGCTTTTATGGCCAACGTTCGACAGACGAGGGAGATAATCAGTTTGGCGCATGAGAAGAATGTTTTCTTGGCAGAAGCAATCTGGACTCGCTACCAGCCTGTGGTACAAATGGTACGTGACTTTATTAATAGTGGACGTATTGGAAATCCTCGACTTGTAACTGCTACCCTCGGCTATTCGATGGGAGAAAAGCCCCGCATTATGCAACCCGACCTTTGTGGTGGCGCTCTGCTTGACCTTGGTGTCTATGCCTTAAACTTTGTGCGTATGTTCTTTCCTGCCGACATCGTTAGTATTGATGGCACGTGTGTGAAATCAGCAACAGGTATGGATATTACCAATGCGATGACTATCCTCCTTGCTGATGGCGTGCTCTGCAATTTGCAGTCGAGTGCTTCCTGTGTAGGTGATAACATTGGCGTCATAGCGGGTACTGAAGGCAATCTTATCATTGATAATATCAACAATCCGCAGACTATCACCGTCAATGGCCCCGATAGGACCTACGTAGAGACCATCCGAGTTCCTCAGCAGATTACTGGCTACGAGTATCAATTCCTTGCCTGTCGCCAAGCCCTCATTGACGGACTCCTCGAGCCTCGTGAGATGTCGCATGCCGAAACTCTCTACATCATGCAACTCATGGATGACCTGCGACGCAAATGGGACGTTCGCTATCCTATGGACTAAAATAACTAAGATACCTATTCTATTTTAATGTACATCGATGCCATCGAAATACAATTCGGAGATGACGGTATCATCACAGCCTGAGCCGGGATAAACCTCGAGAATCTCGAACTTCAGCGTCCAGTCGGGCTTTGTATCGTCATGATAGCCGAGGGTGCCCACATCGAAAATCTGCAAAGTGCGGCTGTCCTGCAAGTGGAGGACAGCATAGGGTTGGTCGTTATAGTACATGCGCAGCTTCTTCACTCGTGAGTTGGTTTTCCAAGCCTTCTCGCTTTTCACGTGACCATTCAGGATCTTTACCGCCGTGATGCGAGGACATTTTCCCTCAAAGGTGTAGGTCAGGCTCTCGCCAATGCCTTTGCCCTTTGTGGCCCAGACACTCTCGTGACTGAAGTCGTGGGCATTCTCGCCTTTATAGTCAAACGAGCCTACGTGCTGCAGACAACTCGATGCCGTGACGCTCTTCACCTCGCCGCCGCAATACCAGCTGCAACGTCCGCTGTACATATCTTCGAAAATAGTAAGGTCGCCGTACTTATTTAAGTTCTGAGACTCATCGCCCTCGTCAAGCAATTCTCCACACTTCTCCCATTCTGCCAAAGTAATCTTCGGCATGGTGATGATGCTTATGGGCTCAAGGATTCTCTCTTCGTTCTCAACGCTTGCCTCCTGCTGTTCATTCTTTGACTCGCTGAGTGTCTGAGGCTGTTCTTCATTGACAGACTCGCTGCGTTTTTGGGGCTGCTGACCACAGCTTACCAGCAACAGCACGAATAAATATAATACGGTTCTTTTCATAATCGATAACTTTTATTACTGTGGCTGCAAAGATAATAAAATTCCACGAAACTTGTATCGGTTTCACCATTTTTTATTATCTTTGCAGACGAAAACTAAATCTAACCCCTTTTTGTACTATTGCAATGATGAAGAAAATGTTGTTTCTGGCCTGCTGCCTCTTATCTTTCACAGTCGTTAATGTCAACGCACAGTCAACGTCGTGGACTGCCGACAACGGTAACGGCACGTTTACCAATCCTCTGTTCTATGACGAGTTCTCTGACCCTGACATCATCCGTGTAGGTGATGACTATTACCTCGCTGGCACGACGATGCACGCTGTACCCGGACTTGTCATCCTCCATTCAAAGGACTTGGTGAACTGGGAGTTTGCCTCCTACTGCTTCGACCGTTTCGATTTCCCTGAGGATAAGTTTGCGCTGAAGAATCATCAGGAAATCTACGGACAGGGCATCTGGGCTCCTTGTATCCGTTATGCCAACGGCCAGTTCTATGTTTTCTCAAATATCAATGGTAAAGGGTTGCAATGCTATACAGCGAAGGACATCAAGGGGCCGTGGACACACCATAATATGCAGGGTAACATCTACGACTTGGGTGTGCTGTTCGATGACGATGGTAAAATCTATGCCATCCATAGGTACGGTGAGGTGCATTGTACTGAGCTGAAACCCGACATGAGTGGCCCCGTTGAGGGTAGCGACCGCGTCATCATTCCTGAGGGCAACGGCATAGGTGAGGGTCACCACATGTATAAGATTGATGGTATGTACTATCTCATATCTACTGACTACTCGCCCAACGGTCGTACACTCTGCTCACGTTCTAAAAGTATCTGGGGACCTTATGAGACACGGGTCATCCAGGCCGACGAAACCTATGGCTACCACGGTGTAGGACGCACTTCTGTACCTCGTGGCACGAAATACCGCATTGGCGAGGACGGCACGAAATTTGGCGTTAATGCTGCTAGCCCCGATGCCACAGGCTGCGATAATGCCCATCAGGGTGGTATCGTACAGGCTAAGGACGGCTCTTGGTGGGCTCTCTTCATGCAGGACTTCCATTCTATTGGTCGCACCGTCTGCCTGATGCCCATGACTTGGGAGGATGGCTGGCCGATGGTGGGACTTAAGGGCAATCTGGGTCGTGCTCCCCGTACCTGGTTCAAGCCTGACACTAAGCTGGGATGTTATGGAATAGGAGAGGAGCCGCAGCCTATGTGTGCTCCCTATGACCGCAGCGATGATTTCAATGGAAAAACGCTGAAGCCCATTTGGCAATGGAACCATAATCCAGAGGAGAAGCTGTGGTGCCTGAAGGGTGGTAAGCTACGCATTCAGGCACAGCCTGCAGAACAACTGATGTGGGCTCGTAATACGCTGACCCAGCGCGTCATCGGCCCTAAGTCGACAACTACCGTTGAACTCTATACAAAGGGCATGAAAGATGGCGATGTCTGTGGCTTAGGCAATATCAATGTTCCCTGCTCGTGGATAGGCTTAGTGAAGGAAGGTAATGCCCTCTCATTACGTTCTTTTGAACAGATGACTAATGATACCGTCCTCGTGTCAACTGGTTTTGCCAGCGATAAAATATGGCTCCGTTGCATCGGTGACTATGACAACAACCAGATGCAGTATGCCTACTCCACAGATGGTGTTAACTTCCAGACCCTTGGTCGCATAATGCCGCTGACTTATCAGCTCATCAGTTTCCAGGGGTCGCGCCACGCTCTATTCGCTTTTAATGTGAAAGGTAAGCAGGGCGGCTATGCCGAGTTCGATAACTTTACCGTTGACGAGCCTTGTGCTGATCGTAGCAAGAATATTCCCTACGGCAAGACCATCCGCATCATCAACAAGGCGACGGGTCGACCTGCCATTGCCCTGAAGCACGGTATGCTACACGATACTCATGCTGGCGATAAGAGCGAGTTGACGCAATTCAAGGTCATTGACCGCGGACAGGGTTTGGTAGCTCTGCAATGTGCCGACGGCCGCTATGTGAAGGTCTATGGCGACGGACTGCCTGGCGATGTGCGCTTCACCACTGACAAACTTGTAGGCGGAGAAAAGCTGGCTACTACCGATGACATCAACTCTACAACATTCCTGTGGCAGGACTATCTGGACCACGACTTCATGCTTCTGTCGCTGAAGAACCACAAGTACCTGGGCAAGAGTCCTACCACGGGCAGTCCCTACTCATGGGATTTTGTAGGCCCTGACCCTGCTCGCCGCAATGGTTCTGTGCTTATGTGGGAAGAAGTCATGAAGGAGTAATCATCCGTCTTGTACAGGGTATTTTATGGAGATGCCTTCCAAGGGTGAAAGAGATAGGCTCCAAGGGTGAAAGGAATGGCACTTTTCAATGAAAGGAATCATTCCTTTAGGGGTGAAAGTCCTATCTCTATAAGTGAAAGAGATTATCTGAATGAATAATAGTTAATTCTTGCTCCAATATAGCGGTTTTTCGAAATAATTTAGTATTTTTGCAAACGAATAACTAAATGACTTGACAAACCTTGGACAATGAAGAGATTATCGATTTGTGTCGCATTGTTTTTTGCCTGTCTCACCATCTGTGCACAGGCAAGTGAGCTTATACGTCGTAATCAGGTGGGCTGCTATCCGCAGCAAGAGAAAGTGATTGTTGTAGAGGGTAAGAACCCTGGCAACAAGGTGCGAGTGACAATGCCCGACGGCAAGACGATAAAGGCAAAGACGGTGCGTAAGGCCGTGTCGTCGCTGTCCCAGAAGACGCGCTATGTAGTCACCCTTGACGGGCTGACGACGCCAGGCGACTATCGTGTGAGTCTTGGCGATGAGTCGTGTGTGCTTCATGTCAGTAATCGTCCTTATCGTGATATAGCGAAGGCTTCGCTGCGTTTGTTCTATCTCATTCGTTCGGGTGTAGCTATCGATGATGCTGTCTATAGCCGTCCGTTGGGTCATCCCGATATCCGTGTGCAGGTCCATAATTCTGCCGCTTCGCCGCTGAGGCCCGCAGGAACTGTTATCAACTCTCCCTATGGCTGGTATGACGCTGGCGACTATAATAAATATGTGGTGAACTCGGCCTTTAGCATCGGCCTGATGTTTGCAGCCTATGAGCAACTTACCTATTATTTCGCACAGCTCAAGACCGACATCCCAGAGAGCAATAATGTCACGCCCGATATCTTGGACGAGATGATGTTCAACCTGAAGTGGTTCCTCACCATGCAGGACCCCTACGACGGTGGTGTATATCATAAGTTGACAACACCCAATTTCGAAGGATTTGTGATGCCAACGGACTGTAAGCAGCAACGCTATGTGGTGGCAAAAAGCACAACGGCTACTCTCGACTTCGCAGCCGTGATGGCCGATGCCGCATGCCTCTTCGAACCCTATCAGAGAGACTATCCCGGTTTCTCCGCTCAAGCTGCAGCAATGGCCGAGCGGGCCTATCAATGGGCGAAGGAGCATCCCAGGAGTTTCTATATGCAGAACACCTTGAAAGATCCTGCCGTCACCACTGGCACCTATGGCGACTTTAACGCTAACGACGAGTTCTTCTGGGCTGCCACAGCCCTTTGGCGCCTGACGGGTAAACGGGTCTATCTCGACGATGCTAAGCAGTATCAGCCCAAGCAGTTCACCACACCCTCGTGGGGCAACGTAGCCTCGCTGGGAGCTTTTGAATGTCTGGCTGACGCCAATAATCCCTTGCGAGAGACGATGCTCCAACAGTTGACGACCTATTGTGATGAGGCTGTGAAAGACGTCGAGACATCCAGTTTCCAGTCGCCCTATGGCAACAGTCCGCGCGACTTCGGTTGGGGTTGCCTAGCCGAACATTGCTGCTGTCAGGCCCTAGCCCTTCTCTATGCTGACAAGATGATGGGCACAGAGAAGTATCGTCGCTACGCTCTGCAGAATGCCGACTATCTGCTGGGGCGCAACGCCACAGGCTATTGCTATGTGACTGGCTTTGGCGACAAGTCACCCATGCACCCCCACCACCGTCCGTCGGCTGCCGATGCCATCGAGGCTCCCTTCCCAGGCATGCTTGTGGGCGGTCCGAACCCAGGACAGCAGGACAAGCGTGAGTTGAAGACTGCCGTTTATCCTTCGAATGTGCCTGATGAGTCGTATCTCGATGATACCGATTCCTATGCCTCCAACGAGATTGCCATCAACTGGAACGCATCGCTTGTGGCCTTCCTCTGCTGGCTCGATGCACAGGCTGAACCTGTCCAGCAGCGTGCCATGCGTGTCAGGCAAAACGTGCCGTTGGACTCGATACGACTGAGCGATCCAGCTATTCTTGCCGACCAAAAAACAAAGATGTACTATATGACGGGCACGGGTGGCATGATGTGGCGCTCTAGCGACCTGAAGCTGTGGGAGGGCCCTCATCGTGTGACATCCTTTTCTAACAACTCGTGGATGGGACCGCGTCCTATGATATGGGCCGCAGAGTTGCACCAAACAGGCGATGGCTGGTATTACTACTTCGCCACGTTCACCAATCAGGCGGTGAAGATTGATACTGTTCGCGGCAATGTCATCGAGCGAAGGGCATCGCAGGTGCTTCGTGCCGACAACCCCATGGGCCCCTATCGTGCCTTTGGCGATGACACCTATCTGCCTGCCAATCGTCCTACACTTGACGGCACCTACTGGAAAGACCGCGACGGGAAACCCTATATGGTTTTCTGTGGCGAATGGCTGCAGAACTGGAACGGCACCATTGAGAAGATAGAGCTCAAACCCGACCTCAGCGGCACAGTAGGCGAACCAAAGGTGCTTTTCCGAGCCAGCGACTCACCCTGGAGTCGGGAACGAAATGACCAGGGGGAGATTACCTGGAATAAGGTCACCGACGGACCCTATCTCTTCCGAACTGGCACAGGACGGCTGGGTATGGTCTGGACCTCTTGGGTCTTCGACGTCTATACCCAGGGCGTAGCTTATAGCGAGAGCGGAACACTCGACGGTCCTTGGATTCAAGAACCCCAGCCCATCACTCCTCCAGGCTATGGTCACTCGATGCTCTTCCAACGCTTCGACGGCCAATGGATGATGTCCGTACATCATCACTCCAAGGATGCCCTTGGCCGTACCGTCCGCATCCCCCATCTCTTCGAGGTGGACCTGAACGGCGATAAACTGATTATAAAACAATAACGATACAATGAAACGAACCTTTTTACTGATTCTTGTCGCTTTCATCACACTTTCTGCGACGGCAAAACCCAAGCGTGCCCTCACCGAAAAGGATATGGGTGCCTACCTCTTCACCTATTTCAGCGATCCCACCCACGGACTGTTTATGGCCATCAGCTACGACGGCTATACGTTTACGGCAGTGAACAACGCCGAGCCGATTATTTCGGGCGACTCGATAGCCGAGCAGCACGGCATACGCGATCCGCATATCTATCGTGCGCCGAACGGCAAGTTCTATATTGCTATGACGGACCTTCACATCTTCGGCAAGCAGAAAGGTATCCGTACTACGCAATGGGAGCGTCCTGAAGCGTATGGATGGGGCAACAACCGCGGACTGGTCCTGATGGCCTCTGACGACCTGATTCACTGGACGCACCATGTGGCTCGTATTGACAAGCTCTTCCCGAAAACATTTGGAGAGATAGGATGTGCTTGGGCGCCTCAGACCATCTGGGACCCCGAGGTGGGAAAGCCTATGGTCTATTTCACTATCCGTCAGCAGGCAGGCGGTCGCACCAAACTCTATTACAGCTATGCCGACGAGGCTTTTACTACTCTGGAGACTGAACCCCAGTTGCTTTTCGAGTATCCTGATACCACCATTCAAGTACTCGATGCAGATATCTGTCTGATGCCAGACGGTCGCTACTTCATGACCTATGTGTCACAGGAAAATCCTGGCGGCATCAAGTATATGATTAGCGACAAGATTAATCACTTCGACGACTACCACGCTGAGCAAATAGACACAGAGCGCTCGGGCTGCGAGGCTCCCAACGTATGGAAGCGCATTGGCGAGAACAAATGGGTCATCATGTACGACATCTATAGCGTCCAGCCCAACAACTTCGGCTTTGTGGAGACCTCTGACTTCAAAACCTTCACACCGCTGGGCCGCTTTGGCGAGGGAAAGATGAAGATGACTAACTTCGTGTCGCCCAAGCACGGCTCAGTGATTCATATCACCAAGGCTGAGGCAAAACGATTGGAGCAGTATTGGAATGAACAGCAGCAGAAGAAACAGGCCATCCGTTCTGGTGAACTGTGGTACGATGACGGCGGACGCCACATCAATGCCCACGGTGGAGGCATCATGAAATACGAAGACACCTATTATTGGTTTGGCGAACATAAGGACGACCGCACCAGCGATGCGATGGTAGGTGTGATGTGCTACGCCTCGAAGGATTTGATGAACTGGCGCAACTGCGGCGTGGCGCTGAGTGTGACAGAGCCCGCACCAGGACAAGGCAATGGACGTAATGCCAGGAGACGCGGAGCAACAACTGACTCTGACATCGAGCGAGGCTGCATCTTGGAGCGTCCAAAGGTCATCTATAATCCTGTGACCAAGAAATTCTGCATGTGGTTCCACTTAGAACTGAAGGGTCAGGGTTATAATGCCGCCCGCTATGGTGTGGCTGTGGCCGACAGACCTGAAGGCCCATATAAGTTCCTCTATTCCTCAAGAGCCAATGCCGGCACATGGCCTATAGAAGGTTCGCCCATGAATTTCGATGAGTATCTGAAGCGCGACTACGGTACTGGTCAGATGGCGCGCGACATGACCCTCTTCGTTGATGATGATGGTAAGGCCTATCATATCTTCTCGTCAGAGGAGAACTTCACGTTGCATATCGCAGAACTGACAGGCGACTACCTACACCATACAGGTCGATATACCCGTGTGGCTCCTGGTGGACAGAATGAGGCGCCTGCCATCTTCAAGCACGACGGTACCTACTGGATGATTACCTCTGGCTGCACAGGCTGGGCACCCAATGAGGCTCGTATGTTCTCCGCTCCCAGCATCTGGGGCCCTTGGACGCAGCACCCCAATCCTTGCCGTGGTCCGCTTGCTGAGAAAACCTTCAATGGTCAGTCCACGTTTGTATTGCCCGTTAACGGTCAATACATCTTCATGGCCGATATCTGGCGGCCTAACCATCCTCGCGATGCCCGCTATATCTGGCTGCCCATCGAGTTTGAAGACGGTAAGCCTGTGGTGCGCTGGCGTGACGAGTGGGAAATAGGAAAAACTAACTAAACAATATTAACTATGAAGGATTTTAATTTCTATGCACCCACAGAGGTGGTATTTGGTGAACAGAGTGAAGAGCAGGTAGCTGCTTTGGTAAAGAAATATGGTGGCACGAAGGTGCTGGTACATTATGGTGGACAGAGTGCCATCAAGTCAGGCCTGCTCGACAAGATTTGCGGTCTGCTTGACGAGGGTGGTGTTGCTTACGTCAAGCTTGGCGGCGTGGTGCCCAATCCCCGTCTGTCGTTGGCACAGGAGGGCATTGCGCTTTGCCGCAAGGAAGGTATCGACTTTATCCTTGCCGTGGGTGGCGGTAGCGTCATCGACTCGGCCAAGTGTATTGCCTATGGTGTGCCTTTGGACGGCAATGTGTGGGATGTCTATCTTGGCAAGGTAAAACCAGAGAAGATGTTGCCCGTTGCTGCTGTGCTGACCATTCCTGCCGCTGGTAGTGAGATGAGTGAGTCGAGTGTTATCACCAATGAGGATGGCGACGTGAAGCTGGGCTACTCTAACAATCTCTCTCGTCCCAAGTTCGCCATCATGAACCCCAAGCGCACCATGACGCTGCCTGCTTATCAGACCGCTGCTGGTGTGACCGATATGATGATGCACACGATGGAGCGCTACTTTACGCTCGACGGTGATATGGACTTCACTACCGATATGGCTGAGGCTATGCTGCGCAGCATTAAGAACGCAGTCTTCGCTGTGCTGAAGAATCCTCAAGATTATCGCTATCGTGCCCAGATTATGTGGGGCGGCTCGCTGATGCACAACGGCTTGACTGGCTGTGGTGTTGATGAAGACTGGGCCACCCACCAGATAGAGCACGAGCTCAGCGGCATGTTCGATGTGACTCATGGTGCTGGTCTTGCTGCCATCTGGCCCAGTTGGGCGCGCTACGTATTAGCTGACCGCACCGATGGTGAGGCCATCCATGCTCAGCGTCTGAGTCGCTTTGTACGTTTCGCCGTCAACGTGCTGGATGTGCCCAACGACTTCACCGACCCCGAGGCCACAGCTTTGAAGGGTATCGAGGCTATGGAGCGCTTCTATCATGCCATCGGCATGCCCATCAATATCAAGGAACTCATTGGCAAGGACGTCACCGATGCTGAAATCAAGGAGATGACTCGCAAGTGCAGCCGCGACTATAAAGCGACCTGTGGCGGATTCAAGGTGTTAAAGGCTGAAGACATCGAGGCCATCTATAGGCTGGCTCGCGGATGACCCTGAAACGCCAGCTGAAGGTTCTCACCATCCCGGTGTTCATCGAGATGGCCCTCGTCATGATGCTGGGGGCTGTCGATACGGTGATGCTGAGCCGCTATAGCGACAATAGTGTGGCGGCGGTGGGACTAGACAATCAACTCATCTCGCTTGTTTTCCTTGTCTATCAGTTCTTCTCGATGGGTGCTGCCATCCTTTGTGCGCAGTACATCGGAGCAGGACTGAGGAAACGACTTATTCAGGTGGTAGGCATGGCGCTGACCGTCAACCTCGTGTTAGGATTGGCGGTCAGTGCTCTGCTGTTCTTCTATGCCGAAGGACTGCTACAACTCATGGGTTTGCGCCCAGAACTGATGGGCGATGGTCTTGTCTATCTTCGTCTGACGGGAGCGTTGTCGTTCTTCCAGGCGCTGTCGCTTACGTTCTCTGCCTCGCTGCGAAGTGCCGACAAGGTGGTCTATCCTATGGTGGTGACAGGCATTGTCAACGTACTCAACATCATTGGTAACTATGCCTTGATCTTTGGTCATTGGGGCTGTCCGCAGCTGGGCGTCGAGGGAGCAGCTATTGCCACTGCCACCAGTCGTGCCATCGCTATGGTGCTGTTGGCCATCATTCATTTCAGGAAACATATTCCCAAGTTTCCGCTGCACTACTTCCGTCCAATGCCTTGGCAGGAACTGCGCAACCTCTTTTATATAGGCATTCCCGCCATGAGCGAGAATATCAGCTATTGCCTCTCGCAGGTAGTCATCACCTTTTTTATCAATCAGATTAGCAACGAGGCGCTGGCGGCGAGGACGTATTGTCACAATGTAATCATGTTTGTCTATCTGTTCTGTTTAAGCATTACGCAGGGTGGCGACATCCTCGTAGGACACCTTGTGGGACAGCAGCGACATCAGGCGGCTTACGTCTTGGGCAACTATTTCTTCCGCTGGTCGATGATAATCACCATTAGCGGTTCCATCCTGCTTGCGCTGACGGGCGAAAGCATTCTCACTGCCTTTACCGATAATGCGGAGATCATAGAGATGGGCGTTTGGGTGCTGGTGGTCGATATCTTTCTCGAAGTGGGACGAACGGCCAATATCTTTGCCGGCAGTACGCTAAGGGCGACGGGCGATACTGTCTATCCCTTCGTCGTTGGTGTCATATTCCAGTGGAGCGTCGCCGTGGGCGTGAGCTATGTTATCGGCATCCCGTTAGGCCTCGGTCTTGTAGGCATGTGGGTGGGCTTTGCTCTCGACGAGAATATCCGTGGTGTCATCCTCGTTCGCCGCTGGCGGTCAGGCAAATGGCGCTCAAAAGGTTTTGTGAAGGGCTGACAGACCTCAATAAAAGTTAATAATAGCAGCTCTTTGGTAATTATCTCGGTAATAAATCGTAACTTTGCAACAGAAAGGACTTAACTCATTTATTAAGATGAAACGACAAATTACATTGATGTTTTTATTGGCTGTCATGCTGCCGCTCTCGGCTCAGACATTGCCTTATCAGAATCCGCAGCTCACAGCCGAGCAGCGTGCCGATGATTTGTTGAAGCGCTTGACGCTGGAAGAGAAAGTCAGGCTAATGATGGACACCTCGCCTGCCATCGACCGTTTGCAGATACCGCAGTTCCAATGGTGGAACGAAGCCCTTCATGGTGTGGGTCGCAATGGTTATGCCACCGTGTTCCCCATTACGATGGCAATGGCTGCTTCGTGGGATGATGCCTTGTTGCATCAGGTCTTCACGGCAGTCAGCGATGAGGCTCGCGTAAAGGCGCAGCAGGCTAAGCAGTCAGGAAACATCCGCCGCTATCAGAGTCTGTCGTTCTGGACACCCAATATCAACATCTTCCGCGACCCGCGTTGGGGTAGAGGACAGGAGACCTATGGCGAAGACCCCTTCCTGACGTCGAAGATGGGTCTTGCTGTGGTGCGTGGCCTGCAAGGCTACAGCTACGATGGTAAGCCGCTGAGCAACTATAAGAAGCTGCTGGCCTGTGCCAAGCACTTTGCCGTGCATAGCGGACCAGAATGGAACCGCCATACCTTCGATGTAGAGAACCTGCCCGAGCGCGACCTCTGGGAGACCTATCTGCCAGCCTTCAAGGCTTTGGTGCAGCAGGGCGAGGTGGCCGAGGTGATGTGTGCCTATCAGCGCATCGACGGTCAGCCTTGTTGCAGTCAGACCCGCTACGAACAGCAGATACTTCGCGAAGAATGGGGCTTCAAGGGCTTGATAACCAGCGACTGTGGTGCCATTCGCGACTTCCTGCCTCGTTGGCACAATACCGCTAAGGACAGTCCAGAGGCTTCTGCTCAGGCTGTGCTGGCAGGTACCGATGTGGAGTGTGGTTCAGAGTATCGTCATTTGCCCGAGGCTGTGCAGCGTGGTGATATCAAGGAGTCTGACCTCGACCGCTCTCTGCGCCGACTTCTTATTGCCCGTATGGAAGTGGGCGATTTCGATAGTGATGAGCGTGTTTCGTGGACCAAGATTCCGTCATCGTCAGTAGCCTCGAAAGAACACAAGCAGCTGGCCCTCGATATGGCCCGCAAGAGCATTGTGTTGCTGAAGAATAATGGCGTGCTGCCTATTGGGGGGACAACGCCGAAGGTTTTGGTGATGGGACCTAATGCGAATGACTCCGTGATGCAATGGGGCAACTATGCAGGCTATCCTACTAAGACCGTAACCGCCCTTGAGGGCATCCGCCAGCAGCTGGGCAATGTGCCCTATTTGCTGGGCTGTGGTCTGACTCGCAACGAGAGTATTGAGAGCCGCTTTGGCGAGCTGAAAGCTCCGTTGGGCAATGCTGGCATGCAGGCTGTTTACTATAACAATACCGATATGACGGGAACACCTGTTACCACCGTCACTTTGACCGAGCCTGTGAAGCTAAGCAATGGTGGCAATACCGTCTTTGCTCCTGGTGTGAATCTCGAGAACTTCTCTGCCCGTCTCGACGCTACGCTCATTCCCACGCGTGACGAAACCCTTATCTTCACCATTGGCGGCGACGATAAGATTCGCCTGCTGGTTAATGGCGACACCATCGTCAACCTGTGGCAGGCCCGTCAGCGTATTCAGAACGCCCAAAAGGAAATTACCGTGAAGGCAGGCGAGCACTATCGCGTACAGATAGATTATGTGCAGGAGACAGGCTATGGTGCCCTGAACTTCGATATCCAGCATAAGGCTGTACCCACGCCTCAGGAGTTGCTGGCACAGGTGGGCGATGCAGAGACCATTGTCTTCATAGGAGGTATCTCACCCCGTTTGGAGGGTGAGGAGATGCGCGTCAGCGAGCCAGGCTTCCGTGGTGGCGACCGCACCAGTATTGAGTTGCCGCAGGCCCAGCGCGACGTGCTGCATTGGTTGCACGAGGCAGGCAAGAAGGTGGTGTTTGTCAACTGCTCTGGTGGCGCTGTGGCGTTGACACCCGAACTGGAGACCTGCGACGCTATCCTGCAATGGTGGTATGACGGCGAACAGGGCGGTTTGGCCTTGGCCGACGTGCTCACAGGCCGCTATAACCCCAGCGGCAAGTTGCCTGTGACCTTCTACCGCAGCACCGACGACCTGCCCGATTTCCTTGATTACACCATGAAGAATCGCACCTACCGCTACTTCACTGGCGAGCCCTTGTTCCCCTTTGGCTACGGCCTGAGCTACACCACATTCTCGTTCTCGAAGCCCAGCGTCAAGGTGAATGGCGATAACGTCACCCTTACCCTTACGGTGAAGAATACAGGCAGCGTGGATGGCATAGAGACCGCACAGGTTTATTATCGTCGCACAGCTGATAAGGAAGGTCCGCAAAAGACCCTCTGCGCCTACCAGCAGGTGAGTCTCAAGGCAGGTGAGAGTCGAACCGTGAGCATTTCTCTGCCCAAGAAACAGTTGGAGAGCTGGGATGCACAAAGCAATACCATGCGTTTCCAGCGAGGAGAGTATTTGTTTATGGTAGGCCCTTCGAGTGCTGACAACGTTCTTGAGAAAGTAGTGACGACATTGTAAGGAGAAAACGCGCAATGCGTTGCGCAGGTTTTTCGTACGAAACTCCTTGATAGTCTGCTGAAAATGACTATCTTTGCAATGTCTTAACCAACACAAGAGACGTTATAACTATAAAAACGAGGAGCCACTTGACCGATGAGGCGGGTGGCTTTTCCATGATTAGGACGATTAAGCGACAATGATGAAACGATTTACGATATTACTGATGACCTTGCTGCTGACGACGCTCGGCGCACAGGCACAAGAAGATGACAGACAACAGACCATTAGTGGTCAGGTGATTGATGCAGAGCTGCGCGAGCCTATGGTACAGGCCAGCGTGCAACTGTTCCGTCAGCGTGACTCCACCTTCGTGGGTGGCTCCGTAACCGACCTTCGCGGTAATTTCTCCGTGGAGGCTCCAGGCAACGGCATTTTCCGCATCAAGATATCATCGGTGGGTTTTCAGCCTATTGAGCGCGAGGTGACGCTGCGTCGCAACCAGAGTCAGGACTTAGGAACGCTGATGATGTCGACAGACGCCGTGCTGCTGAAAGAAGCGGTAGTTACAGGTCGTGCAGCTCAGGTGATGGTGAAGAAAGACACGTTGGTTTATAACCCCGATGCCTTCCGCACGCCAGAGGGCTCGCCCATCGAGGAGCTCATCAAGCGCATGCCTGGTGCCGAAGTCGATGAAGACGGTAATATCACCGTCAACGGCAAGGCCATTCAGAAGATTCTGATCGACGGTAAGGAGTTTATGCTGGGCGATGTGGAGACGGCGCTGAAGAACCTGCCTGTGAGCATCATCCAGAATGTGAAGTTCTACGACCAGCAGAGCGACCAGGCCCGCATCACGGGTATTGAGGACGGCAACAAGGAGACCGTGCTCGACTTCACCATTAAGAAAGGTATGAATCGCGGCTATATGACCAACCTCGATATTGCTGGCGGTACTGAGCATCGCTACGCCTCGCGCGGCATGGGTAGCAGCTTTACCGATAATATGCGCTTTGTGCTGATGGGCAACTTCAACAACAAGGAAGAGAATGCCGGTTGGTGGAACCGTCGTGGTCTGAACTCCCGTAAGATGCTGGGTACGAACCTGAACTACGACGACGGCGAGAAGCTGAAGATTGACGCCAGCGTGCGCTGGAACCATCGTGGAGGCGACAACGAGAACGAGAACTCCAGCGAGAACTTCTATAGTCAGGACTACCGCACCTTCTCCAACAGCCAATCGAGGAGCCTCAGTCGCAGCAACAACTGGAATGGTAACGTGCGCTTTGAGTGGAAGCCTGACTCGCTGACCAATATCCTGTTCCGCGCCAACGGCAGCTACGGCACCAACGACGGTATCTCGACCTCGGCCAGCGCCACCTTCGATGCCGACCCCTATCTCTCTGTCGATAACCCATTAGCCTCGTTAGACCAATTAGCCCCATCCCTTGTCAACCACAATCAGAGTGCCAGTCTGAGCTATGGCGAGAACAAGAATGCGTGGGGTATGCTGCAACTCTATCGCCGCCTCAATGCCAGGGGCCGCAACATCACCGTGCGTTTCGAGGGCTCTATTGGCGACAGCGAGAACCGCAACACGTCGAACAACGATGTGCACCTCTATCGTGTAAAGAATCAGGCAGGTCAGGACTCTACCTATTTCACGGCCCGCTATAACACCACGCCCAGCGACAACAAGGGCTATGTGACCAGCGTCACCTATAGTGAGCCGCTGTGGGAAGGTGCCCACCTGCAGGCCAACTACGAGCTGCGCTATAATCAGAACAAGAGCGACCGCCAGACCTATGAGTTCAGCCGCATGGCCCAGAACCCCTTCTCTGGCATAGCCCCCGATTATCGTGAGTGGGACCCCTGGCTCGGCACCCTTGAGCCCCTCGACCCCTATCTCGACCCCAACCTCAGTCGCTATTCTGAGTATAAGAACTACACCCACAACATCCGCCTGACGCTGCGCCACTATCAGGAGGAGTACGACTATAACGTGGGTGTGCTGGTGCAGCCGCAGCACTCCAACTTCATTCAGGACTATCGCGGCATCTATGTGGACACCATCCGCAATGTGACCAACGTGACACCAACACTCGACTTCCACTATAAGTTCAGCGACCAGCACGACATCTGGTTCCACTATCGAGGCGACACACGCCAGCCTGAGATTACCCAGCTGCTGGCCATCAGGGACGACTCCAACCCCCTCTATATCACCGAGGGTAACCCAGGACTGAAGCCGCAGTTCACCAACTCGCTCAACGTCTACTACAAGAACTACATCTCGAAATACAAGCGCTCGATAGTGCTCTATGGTAACTACCGCCATATCCGTAACAGCATTTCGAACCTGGTGCGCTATAATGCTGCGACTGGTGGTAGCGAGTCGCGCCCAGAGAATATCAACGGCAACTGGAATGCCGACGGCGGCTTCAACTTCAATACCGCCATCGACAGCGCCGCCCATTGGAATGTGGGCTCCGACACGCGTCTGCGCTACAACAACTATGTGAGCTACGTGGCTCAGGCCAAGGCCGATGCCGAGAAGAACACCACGCGCACCACCAACGTGAACCAGCGCCTGAACATCAGCTTCAGAAACGACTGGCTGGAGGTGACCCTCGACGGCAACGTGAACTATCAGCACTCGCGCAACGAGCTGCAGCCTAATGCCAACCTTGACACATGGCGATTCAGCTATGGCGGACAGGTGATGGTGCGTCTGCCAATGGACTTCGAGATCTCCACCAACCTGCACGAGAACAGCCGCCGTGGTTTCAACGACCCCTCGTCGAACACCAACGAGCTCATCTGGAACGGTCAGGTGTCGAAGATGTTCCTCAAGGACAAGTCGCTCATCGTGGCCCTCAACTTCTACGACGTGCTGGCACAGCAGAGCAACTACGAGCGATGGGTCAACGCCACAGGGCGCAGCGATACCCGCTATAACAGCATCAACACCTATGCCATGCTTCATGTGCGCTATCGCCTGAACATCTTTGGCGGAAAGGCCGACACCGAAGGCCGCTACGACAAGAAGTGGGGTAATCGCGATGGAAGCAGCTCGGGCGGCAGAAACAGATAAAATGCTCGTTAAGACATAAGTCTTATCGCAAATTTTGTACTTTCGTTTTTTTTTCGTACCTTTGCCCCCCAAATACGAAGAAAAAGATGTTAGAAGTACGAAACCTGCACGCCAAAATTGGCGAGAAAGAGATATTGAAAGGCATCGACCTCACCATTCGCGACGGTGAGACGCACGCCATCATGGGCCCCAACGGCTCAGGTAAATCTACGCTCTCAGCAGTCCTTGTGGGCAATCCGCTCTACGAGGTGACTGAGGGCGAAGCTTTTTTCAACGGCAAGAACCTGCTGCAGATGAAGCCCGAGGACAGGGCCCACGAGGGCTTGTTCCTGTCGTTTCAGTATCCTGTCGAGATTCCTGGCGTGTCGATGACCAACTTCATGAAGGCCGCCATCAACGAGAAGCGCAAGTATCAGGGCCTGGAGCCGCTGAATGCTGCCGAATTCCTGAAGCTGATGCGCGAGAAGCGCAAGATCGTGGAGCTCGACTCCAAGCTGGCCAACCGCTCTGTGAACGAGGGCTTCAGCGGTGGCGAGAAGAAGCGCAACGAGATATTCCAGATGGCTATGCTCGAGCCCAAGCTCTCTATCCTCGACGAGACCGACTCTGGCCTCGACGTCGATGCCATGCGTATCGTGGCCGAGGGTGTCAACAAGTTGCAGACCCCAGAGTCGTCGTGCATCGTCATCACCCACTACGACCGTCTGCTCGAGATGATCAAGCCCCAGTATGTGCATGTGCTCTACAAGGGACGCATCGTGAAGACTGGCGGCCCCGAGCTGGCTGTGCAGATTCAGGAGCACGGCTACGACTGGATAAAGGAAGAAATCGGAGAAGAGTAATCTTAATTGAGAGTTGAGAATTGAGAATTGAAAATTATGATTACTTCGAGTTCTGAGCAGCAATATATTGATCTCTATAAGGAATGTCGCGGGATGATTTGCGACCACAGCAGCGAGGCGATGAATGCCGTTCGCGACGAGGCCTTTGAGCGCTTCTGTAAGCAGGGCTTCCCCTCGAAAAAGGTGGAGCGCTATAAGTACACCGACATGCAGAAGCTTTTTGAGCCCGACTATGGTCTGAACCTCAATCGCCTGAACATCCCCGTGGACCCCTACAAGGCCTTCCGTTGCGATGTGCCCAACCTCTCTACGAGCCTCTATTTCGTGGTCAACGATATGTTTTTCCACGACGATAAGCAGAAAGGACACTTGCCCGAGGGTGTCGTCGTGGGCTCGCTCAAGGACTTTGCCACCAGCGATTACTACAACCGCCTGGCTGGCAAGGCCAACGATGCCGCCACCGACCTCAACACCATGCTGGCGCAGGACGGCCTCTACGTCTATGTGCCCAAGAACGTAAAGGTAGAGCGTGCCATCCAGGTCATCAACATCCTAAAAAGTCCGTTTAATTCCCAGGAGGCCTCTCTGATGGTCAACCGCCGCGTGCTTATCATCCTCGAGGCGGGAGCAGAATTAAAGATGCTGTTTTGCGACCACGCTGCCGACGACCGCAACTTTCTCGGCACGCAGGTCATCGAGGCTTTCGTAGGCGAGAATGCATCGCTGGATTTGTATTGCCTCGAAGAGACCCATCATAAGAATGTACGCGTGAGCAATGTCTATATAGACCAGCAGCGCGACAGCCGCGTAAACCATAACGTCATCACCCTGCACAACGGCATCACGCGTAACCGCCTCGACCTCACCCTCAGCGGAGAGGGAGCCGAATGCCAATGCTACGGCTGCGTCATCGCCGACAAGCAGCAGCACGTCGACAACAACACCCTCATCGTCCACAAAGCGCCCCATTGCACCAGCAACGAGCTCTATAAATACGTGCTCGACGACAAGGCCACAGGCGCCTTTGCAGGTCGCGTGCTGGTAGAACACGGTGCCCAGAAGACCACCTCGCAGATGACCAATCAGAACCTTACTGCCACCCGCGAGGCCCGCATGTACACTCAGCCCATGCTCGAGATCTATGCCGACGACGTGAAGTGCGCCCACGGCTCCACCGTAGGTCAGCTCAACGATGCCGCACTCTTCTACATGCGACAGCGAGGCATCTCACTTTCCGAGGCCAAGCTCCTGCTGCAGAACGCCTTCATCAACGAGGTCATCGACCACATGCAGCTCGAACCCCTCCGCGACCGCCTCCACTACCTGGTAGAAAAGCGCTTCCGCGGCGAGCTCAACAAGTGTGATGGCTGCAAGCTCTGCAAATAGTTATTGATAAAGAAAATCCATTTGTTTGGTAATATCATGAGAAAAGCAGTATTATTTCTATTCTTGACTACAGCCAGCTTGGTTTATGCACAAGTAGTGACACCAATAGCGAAGAACGAGGCAATAGGACAGAAGACAGACGGCTCGCCCCTCATGGCTGAAACGCTGGACTTTGGGAAGACGCTGTATGATGTGCAGCCTAACCCTAAGGGCGAAAGACTGTTGCTGATGTTTCGCGAGCGAAACAAGAAAGATACAGATTGGAAAAAAACAGGAAGCATGGGCCTGCTGACCCTCAGGACTCAAGAAATGGAATGGAGTGAATTCTTCAACTATTCGGACTCTTGGGCATACAATACGGACAAGGGTGTGCTGATGGAAAGGGAAGGCACGCTGATTCTGAAAGACCCCTACAAAGGATTGCCCTGCTGGGATGCATTATTGATACCCGTAGCTTTTAATCAGGATGAAACGGTGGTGCTGGGCTATTCTTATGACTCAGGAATACTGCGCGCTTACAGCATCAAAGAAGGCTTGGAACTATGGTCGGCACGAGCCTCTGCCATGAAAAACAACGGCTGGGAGCAGATGCTTTGGGAAGATTCCACCCATATCGTTGTGGCAAATAATGACCTTTGCCGTATTGATGTGCGCACGGGCGATATTGATGTGTTTGAGGTTCAAACCAGCATTACAGACATTGGCAGTGTCTTTGCTTCATCTTTCGCGGCCCTGGGATTAACCGTAGCATCAGGCTTCAACCGTCAGTATATGCCCGTATCGTCAGGCAAACTCATTTCAGGTTTGCACTCTAACATACTGATTGACGACACCTGTTTCTATTTCTCTGACAGAAAACATATTGCAAAGGTGAACAGGCAGATGCAACCACTATGGGAAACAGAACTGCCAGCGAAGAGTGCCGCTCACACCCTGTTGTCAAACAACAAGGATAAGGTTTGCATGATAAACCTGGGGTTTGGCTTAAAAGGAAACAATCTGTGCAAGGCAGGACGGCCCTTCGTGGCTTCCTACGACAAACAAACAGGTCATCAGCTCTTTATGAACCAATTGTCAGAAGACAAAAATGTTGCATTGGACGCTTATGTCTGTGATGATTTGGCCTACGTAGTCTTTGAAGATTCACTATGCAGCGTTTCCCTGAACGATGGTCACACCATAGCAGCCAAGCGCTGGGATGAGATAAAAAGAGGCTCACTATTACAGGTGATGCGCGACACGCTTTTCGCCTATGATTCTCAAGGACAGCGTTTCGTAAACATAGCAGTCAACGGCGACCTCCTGCCAATCCAAGTAGCCAATGGCGATGTGTATCTGATTGACAAACAACTTAACATTCAGAAGCGTCTGAAGTCAGAAGAGCACTATATCGTATTTTGTCGCTGGCGCAACAGACTCTTTATGCAACAGCTCGACAAACAAGCCTACTGGGTATCCGATTCAAACCAGAAGGCATTGAGCCAACTCTCAGTTAACATAGAGCACTTCAGGCCTATGGACCAAATACTTGTTTTGCAGACTCGCGACAAAATAATCCTATATCGGGAAGGACAGTAACGTGTAGAGTCAACCAGCAAGTGCAAGACGGGTGCAAAGTCACACGATTTCTGTGATTTTTCACTATTATAATGGGAATCTCATTTATTTGTTGTACCTTTGTAGACCCAATAGAAAACGTAACGACTATGCCACGTAAGACTGACGGAGTACTCTTTGAACTGCAGCCGCGCCCCACGAAGGGTGAAGACGGCAAACCCTTGCTCTACGCCCAACCCGTCGTAGATCACAAATATACCCTCGACGACATCGATGATTTCTGTAATAAATACCGCCATACCAGCAAGGGCGAGATGAAGCGTTTCTTCTACCTGTTAGAAGAGATTGCCGCCATGTGGCTCCGTGAGGGCCAGCGTGTGGAGACGCCTTTTGGTTCGTTTGCCCCCAAGATAAAACTGTTGGGTGAGCATACCGACCCGGAGAAGGTGACGGGTCGCGACGTGATATACGGTGGTATTGAGTTCATCCCCTCCAAGCAGTTTTTGAAGGATGCCGACTGTGGCCGTCACGGTTTCCGCCTTTGGAAGAGCAGGGTGGGCAATAGCCAGATGTACGACAAGAAGGTTATGGACGAGGCCCTGCGGAAGAGCGTGTGTCACGGATACATCACCATCAAGACGTTCCAGGTTTACAGCGGACTGAAAAACAAGTCGGCCCAGCGCTATCTCGACAGCCTCTGCCAGGGGGAGCATCCACGCCTGCGCCGCTATAAGGAAGGCCGCACGTGGCACTACACCATTCTCGACCCTTCTTCCTCTGTATAGAAGCAGAGTGGGTCCTGTATAAATTTTGGTACGCAGCGCCCGCTGCTGATAATTTCCCCGCCCGCTGCCGATATTAGCAGCGGGCGCTGCTGATTACAGACACGCCCGCTGCTTTTTCGAAGGCTACGACCTTTACACCCACAATCCCCGCCACTTTACCCCTCAATCCCCGTCACTTTACCCCTCAATCCCCGTCACTTTATCCTCTAAGATGACGTCCGAACAAACGTAAAGGTATATCCTTTCGCCGTTTTAAAGGCAATTCCACGTCTGATGTATTGTGACGCACAAGCGTGAAGTATCATGGCGATGGCACGGGGCCTTTCAAGGAAGCCACGCGGACATGCCCGAAACGACTAAGTATTAAAATGTGAGGATGAAAAAATCATCTGATTTCTTGGAGATTTGTAGATTATTGTCTATCTTTGCCATAAAAATAATCACTAACATTCTAATCGGTATGAAAAAACTATTACTTTTGACATTTTTTGCGCTGGCATTCGTTCAGGCAAAAGCAGGCGATGGCGACATCGAAATTAACGAGACGAACTTTCCTGATGCGGTTTTCCGTACTTATCTGTTAGAGCAGAGTTACGGTCAGGATGGCGTGATGACGCCAGCCGAGATTGCTGAGGTAAAAAGCATCTGGGTAAGCGAATCTAATATTGAGAGCCTGAAAGGTATTGAGTTCTTCACGGCGCTGGAGTCGCTGTATTGTCAACGTTGTAAGGTGAAGACGTTAGACGTGTCGAACAACACAGCGCTAAAGATTTTGTATTGTGACGAGAATCAGTTGCCAGCATTGGATGTGTCGAAGAACTTAGAGTTGAAAGAGATGGCCTGTGGCTATAATCCTCTGAATACGTTGGATGTGTCGAACAACACGAAACTCACGCTGTTGTATTGTAATGCCAACCAACTGAAAACGCTGGACTTGTCGAACAACACGGCGCTAACAGAGCTGTGGTGCTGGAACAACAAACTGACGTCGTTGGATGTTTCGAAGAACATAGTACTCCGTGACCTCATGGTGAGCGGCAATCCGCTGAGGACATTGGACTTATCGAAGAATACGGAGCTGGTTGACTTGGAATGCTATAACAACCAGCTGACGGCGCTGGATGTGACGAAGAACACCAAACTGGCATATATTGAGTGTGGCGCCAACAAACTGAAGACGCTCGACGTATCGCATAACCCCGAGCTGGGCACCCTGTGGGTCACTAACAACCAGCTGACGGCGATTGACTTGTCTCACAACCCCGAACTGGAGTATTTTGGCTGCGGTATGAACCAGCTGACGGCGCTAGACGTTTCGAACAACCCGAAGCTGGTAGAGCTCTACTGCTATGCCAATCACTTCAAGGGCGAGTCGATGGATGCCTTGATAGCCAGCATGGCTACGGTGGAATCAAGCAAGTTCTTCGTCAAACTTTCAAACAACGACGACCCCAACATGTGCACCTCTCAGCAGATAGCCGCCGTGAAGGCCAAGGGCTGGATACCTTATTATTATGACAGGTTTACCAACGACTGGCAGGTCATGACCGAATACCAGACCACCCGCCAGCATCTGCTGTCGAAGACGGTAGGCGACGCCACCTATTCGCTTTATGGCGAGATGCTCGACAAATACCACATCCACACCAACCCAGACGGTATGCGAGCCTATCTCAGCACGCTGACCTTGGACGTGACGAAGGGCGAAGAGACGAAAACCTACCTTCTTGACGACCAGATTTTCCTGGAGACTGCCATTGGCGACGCAGGCCGCCCCTGTATGAGTTTCGATATGGATGCCCAGCAAATGTACGTGTTCTGCATCTCGGGCGACGACTACTACGACTACGGCATAGAAGGCTATTTCTACTCCTCGCCAATGGGAGATATGAACTTTACGAAAGAGGTGGTTTTCACCAGAACCAATCAGGGCCAGTACTGCAACTTTATGGAAATGCGCAACGGCAAGCTGGGACTGAACTTCTTCAGATACGCTGGCTACTACGCTATGACAGCCGTACGCAACGCGCCAGACTCGTGGTCAATCATCACCAACCAATACATCGAATACCCATACAACTATGCCAGCCTCTGGCAAAAACAGGACAACGCCCTCGTCTTCGGTCAGGACTACAGCCCTGTGACGGAACAGCAATATCTGGATGCCCTCGAGGCCATTCCTGCCAGGTCGAAATACTATATCTACACCATGTACGATACGCCAGAAGGTCCCAAGAAGTTCTATCTGAACAGCCAGGGCCTGCTGTCCGAGACCCCCGACAACAAGCCCTTCACCTTCACAGAGACAAAGAGCTCGTCATCCACCATCCTGTTTGCATCGCCAGGCAGAAAGGTGAACAGCTCGTTCTCGAACCCCAAGCTGATGACTGAAGCCACGGGCGACATTAACCACATGGGAGGCCTTATGAAAGACTCCAAAGCCCGCAGCGACTGGGAAGGACAGGTGTGGTACAAAGACGGCGACCGCTATGCCGTGAGAGCCACCAACGCCGTAGCCCTCGTCTGGGGAGCTGGCACCTACTGGACCGTGATGGACTCTAACAGAGACGGATTCCCAGAGGCCGACTACGCCCTGACGCCAAACTTCGTATGGCAGATAGAAGACCCCAGCGAGACGAGCATCCACGAGATAGCATCTGGCGCCAACAATGCCAACCGCACGGTTTACAACCTCTCAGGACAGCCCGTCGCCAAGCCCTCACACGGTCTGAACATCATCCGCACCAACGATGGCAAGACGAGGAAAGTCCTTGTAAAATAAGCATTTCGGCGACTACGAAAATAGTCGTTACGATATTTTTCGTAATAAGAAAAGGGAGCCCGTCTGGGTTCCCTTTTTAATTTGTCGTTTTGAAATAAAGTTCTTATCATTTGCCAATATTAGTCCGTCACTACGGACTGCGAGTCCGCTCCTTACGGACTTATTTCTCTAAAGAGTAGCGTGACCACACTCAAGGGTCTACCTCGAGGTGTTTATATCATTAATAAGATGAAGGTTTTTGTGAGATAGAGCGTTACACGTTATAGTGTTACAGCTGAAAGACATTATCAGAAAAAAAGAGACCTCAGAAAATTCTGGGGCCTCTTTGTTATTGTTATAAAAGGTGTGGCTACTTACTTCACCACCTTCTTACCGTCCTGAATGCGGAGGCCCTTGGTGTTCTTGTTCACCTTGCGGCCCTGCATGTCGTAGTAGTTGCCGTCAGAGGTCTTGCTCTGAGTGGCGGTGGTGATGGCGGTTACCTCGGCCATGCTGGTGGCGTGGATAATCTGGAGGTCAGTGGCAGAGGGTGCCTGCTGGTCCCAAGAGAAGCCGCAGCGGGTGGGGAGGAAGGTCTTGTCGGCGTTGGTGCGCACGAGGATGGCCTGCAGCGGGGTGACGTCTTGCTTGGCGGGAATGCCGTAACGTCCTACCTTCTCGATGCTCTCCCAGGCGCTGCCAAAGGTGATGGTGTTGCCGTTGTTGTCGCTCATGCGTACGGCCTTGAGCTCGTTGTCAAAGTTGAGCGCCTCGCTGTTCTTCACGCGCAGATACTGGGCTGTGGGCGAGTAGATGAGGTAGGGCACGCCAGCTTGGATGCCGTCGGCTGTGCAGTCCACGAAGTAGAGGTTCAGGGTCTGTCCTTCCTGCTGGATGCCTGCCAAGCGCTCTATCTTGAGGTCCTTGGCGGCGGCTGCCATCTGGTCGGCTGTGAGCGAGAAGGGGAGGCACAGGGTGTTGTAGCCTGCGAAGAAGTAGCGGTTCAACTGTACGGTCTGGTCGCTCTTCTGCATCAGTTCCATGTCGAGCTTGGGTGTGCTGGCATAGATGTTCTTTACTCTGTTCTGGGCAACGGCTGTTGTGCTCATGGCTGTTGCCATCATCATTGCAAGTACTAAATGTTTCATACGCAAAAAGTTTTAAGAGTTTAGTCTGGGTGCAAAGATACAAAATAGTTTTGATAAATACCAAGTTTTTTAATAATATTTTGTACCTTTGTCGCCAAATTAAGAATAAGGTATGTACGACGTTCTGAAAATACGTGATGATTTCCCCATTTTGAAGCGGGAGATATATGGTAGGCCGCTGGTGTATCTGGACAATGCGGCTACCACCCAGAAGCCTCTGTGCGTGCTCGATGCCATGCGCGAGGAGTATCTGAATGTGAATGCCAATGTGCATCGCGGTGTTCACTATCTCAGTCAGCAGGCCACCGATCTGCACGAGGCGGCTCGCGAGACGGTGCGCGCCTTTATCAATGCCAGGAAGGCGGAGGAGATAGTCTTTACGCGAGGCACTACGGAGGCTATCAACCTGGTGGCGAGCTCGTTCTGCGAGAGTCAGATGAAGGCTGGCGACGAGGTGGTGGTCACCGATATGGAGCACCATTCGAACATCGTGCCCTGGCAATTGCAGGCCGAGAAGAGGGGCATCGTGGTGAAGCACCTGCCCATCACCGACGAGGGGCTCCTTGTTGGTTGCGACTCAGTCGCAACATACCTGACGGAGCGCACCAAGCTGCTGAGCATCGCACACGTAAGCAACGTGCTGGGCACCATCAACCCTGTGAAGCAATTAGTAAAACTGGCCCACGAGCGAGGCATCCCCGTGCTGGTGGACGGCGCCCAGAGCACGCCCCACATGAAGGTCGATGTGCAGGATTTGGATTGCGACTTTTTTGCCTTCAGCGGTCATAAGATGTACGGCCCCACAGGCATCGGCGTGCTCTATGGCAAGGAGGAATGGCTGGAGAAGCTGCCTCCCTATCAGGGCGGCGGCGAGATGATTGACAAGGTGACGTGGGAGAAGACCACCTTCGAGCGCCTGCCGTTTAAGTTCGAGGCTGGCACCCCCGACTACGTAGCCACCCACGGACTGGCCACTGCCATCAATTACCTTTGTTCATTAGGCCTCGATTCCATCGAGGCACACGAGACAGAGCTCACCCGCTATTGCATGGAGCAAATGCAGACCATTCCCAACATCCACATCTATGGCCCTTGTCCTGTGGTTGACGGTACTGCCGCCAACAAAGACGCCGTGGTCAGTTTCAATGTGGGCGACATCCACCACTTGGATATGGGAACCTTGCTCGACCGCTTGGGCATTGCCGTGCGCACAGGCCACCATTGTGCCCATCCGCTGATGGACCGTCTGGGTGTCACAGGTACCGTCCGTGCCTCGTTTGCCCTCTACAATACAAAAGAAGAGGTGGACACCCTCGTTGAAGGTATCCACCGTGTTTCAAAGATGTTCTGAGCAACGCTTAGTTCCACTTCATGGAGCCCAGGATGTGGTCGCGAATGTTGCCACCCAGCTTGTCAGCGTGCTTCTCTGAGTATGTCACGTGGCCTATAACGCACAGGTTGCCTTTGTACATCACGCGGTTGTACTCGTTGAGGTATTGGCCTTCGAGAGAATAGGAGTATTCTTTCTTCTCCAGGTCAATCTTCCTGTCGATGGCCTCCTCGGGAATCGACTCGAACTCTTTCTGAATCTTCTCGTCAGTATATTCCTCATAATACTCGTAGACAGAGATACCCATGCCGGCAGAGACGGCAAAGTCCTCGGGGTCGTCCTCAGCAATGAAGCTCCACAGGGCGCCGTTGTCCATCACGGGGTCGTCAGTACGACGCATGCCCTGGGGCACATCGATGCTCACACCATACTTCTCAACGTTGAAGGTCTCGTAGGTTACCTCGGCAGGAGCGGCTTCTGCCTCGCCCTCGGCAGTGGCCTCGGCGTTAGCACTCTTGTTTCCTCCACACGAAGCTGCGAGCATCATCATTGCCAGCGCAGCAAAACTCATCACAAGCTTTTTCATTTCTCTTTCTTGTTTTTTTAGGTTAATATTAAGTTGATTTTCAGGCAGCACAAACGGCTGCATTTACAGAGCGCAAAGATAGGAAAAATTGCGGAAATGTCCAAATTTTTATACAAAGGTGAAAGATTTTGAGACTAAGATGACGGTAATCATCATTTTTTTTGTACTTTTGTAACCCAAATAGAATGACTTATGTTGCTGAACCATTATTACGACGGACTGATAGAGGCAGGATGCGACGAGGCTGGGCGAGGATGTCTGGCTGGCAGCGTATATGCGGCGGCAGTCATCCTGCCTGACGGCTATGAGAACGAGCTGCTGAACGACTCGAAGCAGTTGACGGAGAAGAAACGCTACCTGCTGCGCGAGGTCATTGAACGCGATGCGGTGGCGTGGGCTGTGGGCATCGTCACCCCAGAAGAGATTGACAAAATCAATATCCTCAACGCCTCGATACTCGCCATGCATCGGGCCCTGGACCAGTTGAAGGTGCGTCCGCAGGCCGTCATCGTCGATGGCAACAGGTTCAAGCCCTACCGTCCTGTGGTCAACGGCATCGCCGCCGACGCCCCCCTCCCTTCCACCACTATCGTCAAAGGCGACGGCAAGTACCTCTCGATAGCCGCTGCCTCGATACTCGCCAAGACCTATCGTGACGACTACATGAACCAGTTGGCCGACGAGTATCCTCAGTACGACTGGCGCTCGAACAAGGGTTATCCCACGAAGAAGCATCGCGATGCCATTCGTCAATATGGCACCACGCCCTATCATCGCCTGTCGTATAATCTGTTGGGCGATGGTCAGTTGTCGTTCGATTTTGGGGAATAGACTAAGAGATGTGTCGCAGGTATTTCCTCACTTCCTTGCGGGCAATACCCAGGCGATACTCCGTTGACTTATAGTCGTCATTCAGCTCACGAGAGATATCGCTCACCTTCATGCCTTTATAGATGTGGAGCCTGTACACCTTGCGGCAGGGCTCTGCCACACGGGCCAGTCCGCGCTCCAGCAACGCCGTCATCTCATGGACAGACAGCAGATGCTCGGCCTCGCGCTCGCCAGTCATCGGGTTCTTGGTCAGCGTCTGCGAGAAAAGCAGCCGGTAGTGCAGGCGACGGTAGTAGTCGTTGATCAGATGGCGCGCAATGGTGAGTGCCAGGGCAGGCAGCGTACATTCCATGATAGGCTGGGGATTGCACAGCAGTTTGAGGAACACATCCTGTACGATGTCTTCTGCGAGAACGCTGTTGTTCAGTCTGGAACTCGTGTAGGTCAGCAATTCTTTCTGATGGTCACGATAGTACGCCTCTATAATCTCCCTGTTGTTCATCTGAGGGCATTAGGTTTTTATTCAGCGTGCAAAATTAGTGTATTTTTTCCAAATTACCATCCTCTTTTGTATCAGAATTCCATAATAAATGTTTCATTATGGTCAAAAAAGGCCATTTTATCGGCTTTTTAGTTTCATTTGGTTTCACATTTGTCTCATTAGCATACAATAAGTTCGCCGTTTCTGCGTTTGTATATTATGCGAATAGCCTGTAATGCGAATAACAAAACAACGATAATAACATTTAAAAAGACAAGCAAATGAAAAAAATCTTTATCTCTATGACAGCAGCCGTCATGATATTGTGCGGCTGCGGAACAAGCGGTAACATGAACACTCTGGGTAATGCCGTACTCACCGATGTGTTGACAGGCGGACAGACCGCTAACGGCACCAACGCCGCCACCAATACTGGCGCAGCAGTAGGAAACATCCTGCAGAGCGTGCTGGGTGGCACGTCGAAGATGACTCAGAAGGGACTTATCGGCACCTGGACCTACAGCAAGCCTGGTTGTGCCTTCACCAGTGAGCAGTTGCTGGCTCAGGCTGGTGGTGAGATTGTGGCTTCTGAGATCAAGACCAAGCTGCAGCCTTCTTTCCAGAAAGTGGGAATCACATCAAGCAATACGCAGGTGACCTTCAATCAGGATGGTACTTTCTCTGCAAAGGTGGCAGGTAAGAACTGGAGCGGAAGATATACCTTCGACGAGGCTCAGAGCAAGATTACCATGAGTGGTATTCTGATTAATGTGAACTGCTATGCCAAGCGCAATGCCGACGGTATCGGCCTGCTGTTCGAATCGTCGAAACTGCTGTCGCTGCTTCAGACTATGTCGGCGCTGAGTGGCAACCAGACCCTCCAGACCATTGGCGAACTGTCGAAGAGCTACGACGGTCTGCGCATGGGCTTCGACATGAAGTAATGGCGTTTTAACTCCAATTAACTCGACATTGTCCTGTTAACTCCCTAAAAATGTGTAACTTTGCAGCCCAAAAGCAGAGTTACACATTTTAATATATAAAGAACTATGGCAAAGAAAGCACTTTTGATGATTCTCGACGGATGGGGAATCGGACAGCATGGTAAGGGTGACGTGATTTTCAACACACCAACGCCTTATCTGGATTATCTCACAGCAGTATCGGCTCACTCGCAGTTGCAGGCCTCTGGTGAGGACGTGGGTCTGCCCGACGGACAGATGGGCAACTCGGAGGTGGGTCACCTCAATATCGGCGCAGGCCGAATCGTCTATCAGGACCTCGTGAAGATTAACCGTGCCTGCAAGGACGGCTCTATCGTGGAGAATCCTCAGGTGAAGGCTGCCTACACTTATGCGCAGCAGAACGGAAAAAAGCTGCACTTGATGGGCCTCTGCTCTGATGGTGGCGTACACTCTTCTTTGGATCATCTGTTCAAGCTCATCGAGGTTGGTAAGCACTACGGTCTGAAGAACCAGACTTTTGTTCATTGCTTCATGGACGGTCGCGACACCGACCCCAAGAGCGGTAAGGGCTTCATCGAGCAGGTGACGAAGGTATGCGCTGACAACGACGCCGCCATCGCCAGCATCGTAGGTCGTTTCTATGCTATGGACCGCGATAAGCGCTGGGAGCGTGTGAAAGAGGGCTACGACCTCATTGTCAACGGCACTGGTAAGCAGGCTACTGATATGGTGAAGGCCATGCAGGAGAGCTATGACGAGGGTGTTACCGACGAGTTCATCAAGCCTATCCACAACAGCAGCGTGAACGGTTGCATCGAGGAGGGCGATGTGGTTATCTTCATCAACTTCCGCAACGACCGCGCCAAGGAGCTCACCATCGTGCTCACCCAGCAGGATATGCCTGAGCAGGGCATGAAGACCATCCCTGGTCTGCAGTACTACTGCATGACACCGTACGATGCCAACTTCAAGGGCGTGCATATCCTGTTCCCCAAAGAGAACGTGGAGAACACCCTGGGCGAATACCTCAGCCAGCAGGGCAAGAAGCAGCTGCATACCGCTGAGACAGAGAAATATGCTCACGTCACCTTCTTCTTCAATGGTGGTCGCGAGGCTCCGTATGCCAATGAGGACCGCATCCTGGTGGCTTCACCAAAGGTGGCTACCTACGACCTGAAGCCAGAGATGAGCGCCTACGAGGTAAAGGACAAGCTGGTGGCTGCCATCGGCACCCAGCAGTATGACTTCATCGTGGTGAACTTTGCCAATGGCGATATGGTGGGTCACACAGGTATCTACAACGCTATTGCCAAGGCCGTTCATGCCGTTGACAACTGCGTGAAGGATGTCATCGAAGCTGCTAAGGCTAACGACTACGAGGCTATCATCATTGCCGACCACGGTAATGCTGACAACGCCATCAACGCTGACGGTACTCCTAACACCGCTCACTCGCTGAACCCTGTGCCCTTCATCTATGTCACCGATAATAACTCGGCTACTGTGAAGGATGGTCGTCTGGCCGACGTGGCTCCCTCTATCCTCCACATCATGGGACTGGAGCAGCCCAAGGATATGACTGGCGAAAATCTGATTTGTGACTAATGACCCAGCAGGAGTTTCAAGCTATTGTTGACAAGCATAAGCTTGATTTAGAAGAAGTGAGGGATCGTGCCTATATGCTGCACGAAAGCGTGAACCAGCATTACGACAAGAAGCATCCCTACGGCTTTCACCTCGACATGGTGGCAGACTCGGTGTTCAAGTACGGACACCTGGTCTGCCAGCAGGAGGCTGACATCCTGCCGCTCTTCTTCGCAGCCTACTATCACGACAGCATCGAGGATGCACGCATGACCTATAATGATGTGACCAGGGCGGCACGTCTCTTTATGAACGACGACCAGGCCTATATGGCTGCTGAGATGGTCTATGCGCTGACTAATGATAAAGGTCGCACTCGAGCCGAAAGGGCAGGCGAGCGTTACTATCAGGGCATCCGCGAGACGCCCTATGCTCCCTTCTTGAAGCTGGCCGACCGTCTGGCTAATATCACCTATAGCTTCACGCATAGCAACGACTCGAACCATCACATGAAGGATGTCTATCGTGAGGAGTTGCCCCATTTCCTCGAAGCCATCAACGCCCATAGCGACGACCCCCATTTTGCCCTGCCGCAGGAGATGATAGACCATATCAACGAATTGCTATGAACGTACAGATAGAGGAGTCGTGGAAGCAGCATCTGCAGGGCGAATTCGAAAAGCCTTACTTCGCAGGCCTTACAGAGAAGGTTAGGCAGGAGTATGGCGCTGGTATGTGCTATCCTCCTGGACGTCTCATCTTCAATGCCTTCAACCTGTGTCCGTTTGATCAGGTGAAGGTGGTAATAATCGGACAAGACCCTTATCACGAGCCAGGACAGGCTCACGGACTGAGCTTCTCTGTGCAGGATGGCGTGATGTTTCCGCCCTCTTTGCAGAATATCTTCAAGGAGATAGAACAGGACCTCGGCACCCCAATGCCACAGAGCGGAGACCTGACGCGCTGGGCCAAGCAGGGCGTGCTGCTGCTCAATGCTACGCTGACCGTCAGGGCCCATCAGGCCAACAGTCACGCCACGCTGGGTTGGCAGACCTTTACCGATGCCGCCATCAAGGCGCTGGCCACAGAACGCACGCATCTGGTGTATATGCTGTGGGGCGGATTTGCCCGTTCCAAGGCCAATATGATTGATAAACAGAACAATTTGGTGCTCGAATCCGTACACCCTTCGCCCTTGAGTGCGAATCGTGGCGGCTGGTTCGGACAGCATCAGTTCTCACGTTGTAATCAGTATCTTACTGAACAGGGAAAGGAGCCCATTCAATGGTAAATGCTTTGCCGCCAATATTGGAGGTTGGGGGAGTACTTATCTCGTCTGACATCCTCACGGAGCTGTTCTGCTGCGACCTGGAGGTGTGCAAGGGTGAATGCTGTATAGAAGGCGATGCTGGTGCCCCTGTGACGCTCGACGAGGTGATGGAGATTGAGAATTGCGTCGATGATGTGTGGGGCGATCTCTCGGCTTCGGCGCAGGCTGTCATCGACAAGCAGGGAGTAGCCTATACTGATCAGGAGGGCGACCTCGTCACCAGTATTGTCAATGGTAAGGACTGTGTGTTCACCTGCTATGATGATATCGACGTGGAAGGGAAAATAATCCATAACTGTTGTCTCTGTGCGCTCGAAAAAAGAGCAAGGGCGGTAGCAAAATCTCAATTCTCAATTTTCAATTCTCAATTTGTTAAGCCCATCAGTTGTGCCCTCTATCCCATTCGCGAAAAAGTATTCTCTGATGGTACAGTAGCGCTCAACTATCACCGCTGGGAAATCTGCAAGTGCGGACGCGACAAAGGCAAGGCGCTGAACCTGCCCGTCTATCAGTTTCTGAAAGCGCCGTTGGTGCGTCGTTTTGGCGAGGCGTGGTATCAGGAACTCTGCGATGTGGCCAGCGAACTAAAGCAGCAGGGTTATCTCTAAAAACCCTTGTGGCTATCCTTGGATAGCCTATTTATCACCCTGAAACACATTTTAGCAAAAAAAATATGGCGGTTTCAAGATTAATCGCTAATTTTGCACCTTAATATATAAGCAAGTTATGAAAGTTCAAGTTGTAAACAAAGGGCACCAGCCCCTGCCAGCCTATGCCACCGTGCAGAGCGCAGGTATGGATTTGCGTGCCAATATAGACGAACCCATCGTGTTGAAACCCCTTGAGCGTCGACTCATTCCAACAGGATTGCATATCGCTTTGCCTGCTGGTTATGAGGCTCAGGTGCGTCCTCGCAGCGGGCTGGCTTTGAAGAAGGGTATCACCGTGCTGAACTCGCCTGGCACCATCGATGCCGACTATCGTGGTGAGGTGGGCGTGCTGCTCATCAACCTGTCGCAGGAGGACTTTGTGGTCAACGACGGCGAGCGTATTGCCCAAATGGTCATTGCCCGTCACGAGCAGGCGGAATTCGTAGAGGTTGACGTGCTCGACGAGACTGAGCGCGGCGAGGGTGGATATGGACACACAGGAGTGAAGTGAGAAAAGTACAAGTCATATTGTTCTGTTTGGCAGTTTGTCTGGGTATGTTTGCTCAGACCGATACCGAACGTCGGTATGAGTTGTTGTTCCACGAGGCTATGCTTGAAAGGCAGAAAGGTCATCATGATGCGACCTTCGACCTGTTGACGCGTTGTCTGGAACTAAGGCCCAATGCCTCTGAGACTTGTTTCTTCCTGGCCCAGTATTATGCCCAGATGAAGCAGACTGACAAGGCCGTAGAGCTCTTCAAACGTGCTGCAGACCTGAGTCCTGACAATATCACCTATATGGAAACGCTGGGTCGCTCGTATATCGGCAAGGAACAGTATGCCGACGCCATCCCCGTGTTCGAGAAGATGTACGAACAGGACAAGAGTCGTGAGGAACTGCTCGAGACCATCTACAGGCTGTATATCCAGGAGAAGGACTTTAAGAAGGCTATCGACGTGCTCGACAGAATGGAGACCATTGATGGTAAGAGCGAGCGTATCTCGCTGGCCAAGAGTGCGTTGTATGTGCAGATGGGCGACCATCAGAGTGCTGTGGAAGCCGTTAAGGCATTATCGGAAGAACATCCCTACGACATGAACTACCGCACACTCTATGCCAACACCCTAATGGGTAATGGTCAGTCTGATGCTGCCTATGAGGTGCTGATGTCGGTACTCAGCGAAGAGCCTGACAATGCCAAGGCACAGCAGTCGCTCAGGACCTATTTCATACAGATGGAAGATGAGGTCGCTGTAGACTCTATCACACAGCGCATCCTGATGAACCGTGCTACGGATACGGAGGATAAGGCCTATATGCTGCGACAGTTGATAGGTGAGAATGAACGTAGCGGTGGCGACAGCACCAGCGTGCTGAATATCTTCAACCAGATGCTGGCACAGCCCAATCCTGCTGTGGAGATAGCTATGCTCAAGGCTGCCTACATGGATTTGAAGCAGATGCCTCGCGATAGCATAGCAACGGCGCTGGAACTGGTACTTCAGATGGCTCCCGACTATGCGCCAGCCCGCTTGCAGTTGGTACAGTTTGCATGGGAAGCTGATGATGATGCCCGTATCATCAGCCTGTGTCAGGCTGCCCGTCAGTATAACCCAGAGGAGATGGCTTTCTACTATTATCAGGGTATGGCCTACTACCGTAGCGATGATAAGGATCATGCCTTGGAGGCTTTCCAGAATGGCATCAGCGTCATTAACGACGATAGCTCGCCAGAGATTGTGTCAGACTTCTATGCCGTGATGGGCGATATCCTCTTCCAGAAAGACCGCAAGCGCGAAGCTTTTGCCGCCTACGACTCCTGTCTGCAATGGAAGCCCGATAATATCAGTTGCATGAACAACTATGCCTACTACCTCAGTCTGAAGGGTGAGAACCTGGACAAGGCAGAGGAGATGAGTTTCAAGACCATCAAGGCCGAGCCGAAGAATGCCACCTATCTCGACACCTACGCTTGGATTCTCTTTATGCAGGGTCGCTATGCTGAGGCCCGCATCTATATTGACCAGGCTCTGCAGAACGACTCCACCATCGGGGCTGTGGTTACAGAACATGCTGGCGATATCTATGCGATGGCAGGCGATATCGAAGGTGCCGTCAGCCTGTGGCAGCAGGCGCTGGCTCAGGACCCTGACAATAAACTCATAGCACGCAAAATTAAACGGAAAAAATATATCAAACAATGAAGAGCTTAAACATATTGAAAGTGGTTGCACTGGCAATACCCCTGCTGGTGATGTCTTGTCATACTCACACAAAGGTTGTCAAGGATCAGCCTTTGACACCAGAACAAACACAGCAGGCCCTGCAAGCCATTCAAGAAGCTGAGCAGCAGGCTGCCTTCTTGGATAAGGTCAGCACGAGTGTTGCTAAGACGTCGAAGACGCAGTTTGTTACGTCGAAGCTGAAGTTCTCGATAGAATACGGACCGCAGCAGGTGACGCTGACGGGTAACCTGAAGATGAAGCGCGACGATGTCATCCAGTTGCAGCTCATGGCCTTCGGTTTCGTGGAGGCTGGACGTCTGGAGTTCACCAAGGACTATGTGCTGATTATCGACCGTATCAACAAGCAGTTCATCAAGGTGCCTTACAACTATGTGGACTTCCTTCGTAACAGCGGCATCAACTTCTATACCCTGCAGGCTCTGTTCTGGAACGAGATGTTCATGCCTGGCAAACAGACGGTGGATAAGACGATGTACGATAAGTTTACTACCAGTACCAGCGATAATGATATCATTATCAGTCTCGATGAGGGTAAGATGAACTATAGCTGGCTGGCCAACAGTCAGTCAGGTCGCATCAAGATGGCTAATATCTCCTATCGTGATGTGCTCAAGGGCAACACCCAGCTGAACTGGGATTATAACGCCTTCTCGAAGTTGGGCTCTATCTTGTTCCCAAGTGATATGGGTGTCACGCTGACTATGCCTGAGAAGGAAATCAAGTTGGGTATCAAGTTGAATTACCTAGGCAACGAGAGTGACTGGGAGACTCGCACCAAGGTGTCTGACAAATATCGTGAGGTTGATGTTGACCAGATTCTGCGTCGTTTCATGGCCCTATAATATATAATAAGGTATGCGGAAACTCGTTGTCTTACTTCTGGCATTGGTCATCTCTGTGGTAGCTCCGGCTCAAAAGTCGAAGAGCAGTAGTCAGTTGCGTAAAAAGACTACTACCACGCAGGTGCAGAAAAAGAAACAGCCTGCCAAGAAGCAGACCACGAAAAAACAGACTACCACGAAGAAGCAGTCGAAACCTCTGAGTGAGAGGGAGAAGATGCAGGCATCACAAAAGCAGTTGCGACAGGATATTGAGAACAAGAAAAAGAAGAGTGCCGAGCTGGACCGTCAGGTAAAGCAACAGATGCAGGACGTGTTGGTGCTGGGCAATGAGATTGACGATAAGAAACGACTCATCGATACCATCAAGACAGATATCGCCTCTTTGGACAGTAGCCTGGTTCTGCTGAATGCCCAGATGGACACCCTGCAGCATGAGTTGAAAGACTGTCAGGAGCGTTATGCCAACTCTGTCAGGTATCTTTATCGCAACCGCAAGTCGTATAACAAGGCAATGTTTGTGTTTAGTGCCGACAACGTCAATCAGATGTATCGCCGCTCGCGCTTCATGAAGGAGTATGCCACCTATCAGAAGGTACAGGGTGAGACGGTGAAACAGAAGCAAGCACAGGTGTCGGCCAAGCAGCATGAGATAGAAAGCAACCGCCACGAAAAGAGAAACCTACTGCAAAAGGGACAACGCGAACAGCAGAACCTGGAACAGAAACAGGCACAGCAGAAGCAGATGGTGGCGCAGCTTCAGAAAGAGCAACGCACCGTGCAGGAGCTCATCAAGAAAGAACAGCAGCAGGAGGCTGAGCTGAATGCAAAGATTGAAAAGCTGATTGCTGAGGAGATAGCTCGTGAAAAGGCACGTATCGAAGCCGAAAAGAAACGTAAGGCAGAGGAACTTGCCCGTAAGGAACGTGAGCGCAAGGAACGTGAACGCAAGTTGGCCGAGGCTAAGGCCAAGGAGGAGGAAGCTAAAGCGAAAGCTCGTGCTGCAAAGACCGAACGTGAAAAGGCTGAGGCTGCCCGCAAGGCTAAGGATGCTGAGGCTGCCCGTAAGACGGCAGAGCGTGATGTGGCTGCCACTCAGAAGGAAATCAAGCAATATGCTAATGCCGACCCAGACAAGCGTCTCACTGGTTCGTTTGCCAGCAACAAGGGCAAACTGCCCATGCCTATCACAGGTCCTTATCAGATAGTCCGTGGCTTTGGTTCAAATGTTGTTGAGGGTCTGGGAAATGTGCATCTGAGCAGCAAGGGTCTGTACCTCAAGGGACAGTCAGGTGCGATGGCCCGTTGTGTGTTCGACGGCGAGGTGAGCAAGGTCTATTCCACAGGCTCATCCTATATTGTGATGGTGCGTCACGGAAAGTATATCTCCGTCTATTGTGACCTGGCTTCCGTCAGCGTGTCGGCAGGTCAGAAGGTCACTACCAACCAGACTTTGGGTAAGCTGGGACCTTCTAACGTCATGCAATTCCAACTGCGCAACTGGACTGAGCTGCTCAATCCGCGTCCTTGGCTCAGGGGATAATCTTCAGATAAGTTTCGAGGGCTTGTTCTATTTCGCTGATGCAGATAAACTCATCGGCACTATGACTGCGTGCCGACTCGCCTGGTCCCAGTTTGAACGACGGGAATGGCATCAGAGCCTGGTCTGACAGAGTGGGGGAACCGAAGGGCTTCAGCCCCAGATCCGTACAGCGTTTCACCAATGGATGGTCTTCGGCAATGCTCGAAGAATGCAGACGGAACGAACGGACCTTTAGCTCGCAACGCTTCATTTGTTTCTGAAGGAAGGCAAACACATATTCATTCTGATAGAATTCATTGGTGCGCACATCGATGACGAAGTGCAGCACATCAGGAATCACGTTATGCTGTGTGCCACTCTCAACCTGCGTCACCGTCATCTTCGTGGCGCCCAGCAGCGGGCTCTCCTTGCGGAAGCGGTAGTCGCGAAGCCACATCAGGTCGTCAAGTGCTTCGTAGATGGCATTCACACCCTCGTTTCTTGCAGCATGTCCACTAACACCTTTGGCATAGCCGTCAATCACCATCAGTCCCTTCTCAGCAATGGCGGGCTGCATGCCAGTAGGCTCGCCCACGATGGCAACATCGATTTTCGGCAGAAGTGGTAACACACGCTCTATGCCGTTCTTGCCTGACACCTCTTCCTCGGCTGATGCCACAAACACCAGGTTATACTGACGATCGCTGTCTTTCAGGATGCGATACACCTGCATCAGGGTGACCAGTCCGCCGCCACAGTCGTTAGAACCCAGGCCGTAAAGACGGTCATCCTCTATTGAAGGCTGATGCGGATTGCGTGTCCAGGTCTGCACAGGTTTCACCGTGTCAATATGGGCGTTGAGCAATAGGGTGGGTTTGGCTTCATTGTAGTTGTCAGCCACAGCCCACAGGTTGTTAGCCTCACGTTTGGGGTTCAGCCCCCAGTTGGTCATCCACTCCTCAATCAGGTTGGAGGCTATAGCCTCGTTTCGACTGATGCGCGGTATGGCAATCAGCGCTTTCAGCAGTTCTACTGCATCGTTCACATATTGTCTCTTTTCCTCAGTACTCATAATATTTATATTTTAGGTTTTAATGATGTAGCGTGCGCCTTGTGTGTAAGTGGTGTCAATGGTGAGGGAGTATCCCATCGACAGAGCCAGGCTGCGGGCTAAGGGCAGACCAATGCCCAGGCTGTGTTCGTTGGCCGAGAGATGTACGAACGGTACGAAGATGCGCTCGGCATCGGCGGCAGGAATGGTTGGTCCCTCGTTGCTGACGGATATAGAATAGGTGTCGTCAGCCTCGGCATGGACACTTAACAGCACGGTGTCGCCTGTGGCATATTTGATGACATTATCGAGCAGACTGTTTGTCAACTCCTGCAGCAAGGGGTTGGTGTCTATCTTCGCATCCTCAGGCACGTTGGTACTAAACTCAATGGTCTTGGGCTTGGTCCTGAAGTGCTGGTCGTAGCTGTTGATAATGGAGCGCATGATTTCGTTTATCGCTACATGATCGTTCTTGGGGATGGGCTTTTCATCGCCATAGAGGCTGTAGAGCACAAGCTTGCGGGTAGAGGTGGCCACATTATAGGAATCGCGACAGATGGCAGAACGCAGCTGCATGTATTCGTCGTGGGGCAGCTGTCCGTCGGACTCGATGATGACCTCGGCAGAACCTATCAACGTCTGCAGCGGCGAGCGGAGCGCATCCTGACAGATACGTTTCTCCTCATCGGTGATGGCCGAGTCGCCACGCATATAAGAGTCGAGCACAGGGTCCATCAGCGACTCGATACTGTGGGCAGCGGCCACGATATCGGCGTATCGCTTGCTGCGTTCCTCGGGCTTCAGCTTGAATTCGGGGTCGTTGAAGATGCGTGCATAATTCAAGAGCACATCGATAGGCGACTTCAACTTGTCCAGAATGGTGGATACGAAGGCGTGGCGGATGGCCTGTCCTGCTTCGGTGCGGCGGCGAGCCTCCTGCAGCTGCAGGAACTGCTCCTTGAGTCGGCGGTTCTTGAAATAGCGATAGATGAGCATGCATATAAGCAGGACGATGATGCACGAGGCCAGCGCGGCTATCGTCATCATCTGCTTGTGGCATAGTTCGGCCTTGTCCTGTTCGGCCTGTAGCAGGTCGATGTCGTGCGACATATCCATCACATGCTCTTCGAGCACCTCACGCTCGTCGGCTTGCTTCAGACTGTCTTTCAGCTCGGCGGAGCGGTAAGCCTTTTCCCAGTCGCCCATCTTCTCGTAGACATCCATGCGCAACTCGGTAGCTACCTGCGGCACATTGACAGAGTCGCACCAGGCCAGAGCCTGCTTGTAGTCTTTGTTAAACAGATGATAGCATACCATTACCTGCTGAAGATTGGCTGGATTGAACTGCGAAGGGTTGTTCTGGCGGATACTGTCGTAGCGGGCAAAATACTGATTAAAGGCTTCGCGGTCGTCAAGACGGCTGGCCAGAATACAGCGATAGCCCAACACGCCGCTGTCGAACATCGGGTTCTCGAGCATAGCCTGTGGCAGACTGTCCAGACAAGCCATCGCCTCTTGGGGCTGGTTGAAGCTAAGCACCTGAGCCAGCGAGAGATAGCAGTTGAACACAGCCATTATGTCATTCTTCTTGTCGATGCCCTGCAACGCACGGCGGAAGTAAGTCTCGCCCATCTCAGGAAGGTTCCTTCCGCTATAGAAGAATCCCAGACACATGTTAGCTATATATAGGTATTGCTCCTGACGGCGCTCGCGGATGTCTTCAGTAATTTTGTGAGACTCGGTAAAGGCACGATGGAAGTGCTTGTTGTTTACGTCGTAGATCACGCGGTTCATCCATACGCGATAGTACTTCTCCCAATCCTGGTTCTTTGCAATATGGTCCAGAAAAGCCTGATGGACGCTGTAGAAAGCCGAGTCGTTGCCACTCACCTGTGCCTCTTGAACACGCATGGCCAGCTCTTGTTCGATGTCGGCGGCAATGGCCTTTCCTCCACCTACAAACATCAGGATTACAACAAACAGTAATTGAAAAAGATTTCGTTTCATGATGCTTTATCTGTTTTTGAGAGTACAAAGGTACGCATTTTTTTTGTGGTAACAAAACAAACAATCATTTTTTGCTTTTTTAAGAATCAGGTCTGAGAGTGTAAGGGATAGGGATGTTAATAGTAAAACAACTTGTTTTACTGTGAGAGTGATGGGATGTATTACTGAAAGAGCTCTTGCAGAACAGACAAGGAGCGGAGCTCTGGGAACTGAGGGATGTGCAGGCGGTAGTAGAGGATGAGGAGCTCGAGGATGCGGTTGCGGTCGGCCCGGCTTAGGCGGAAGAGGTGCATGGAGACGAAGTCCATACGCATCAAAAGTTGGATGCGGGCAGCCTCCTGGGGCATGAGGAAGTCGCGATGGACGGGTGCCGAGGGGCAGAAGACGGCAGCGCGCAAGTCAAAGAAGTCGCCCTCGCAATAGACCTCGATATTGGGATAGAAACCCAGAAAACGGCTGAGGTGCATGAGGAAGACGAGATGGAAGTTGGCATAGTCGTGCTCGCGGCTATCGAGCCATTCAATGCTGCTGCGCACATAGTCGAAGAGGGGCTCGTTCTGCTGCTCGTCGCGCAAGGCGTAATGTAGGAACTCGCTGACAAACAGTCCGATGGCCAGCTTGGATGGTTCGGAAAGCAGAGAGGGTAGGGGCGAGAGGAGCGAGACCTCGCTGATTTTCTGCAGGTTGGCCTGCTGGCGGATGTCGGCTTCTATATTTAATAAGGTGAGTGGCTGGAAATACTGCTTCTTCAACTTGGCATGAGGTGAGCGTGGCAACTGTACGGCAAACGACAGTCGTCCATACTGGCGAGTGAACATATCGACGATGATTTTCTGCTCACCATACTTAAGTGAATGTAGCACAATGGCTTCCGTTTTAACCTTCACGGCTGCGAAATTAGCAAAAAAAATACAAAAACAAGCATTTTCCTTTAAGAAAATTTGGCAGAATGGAGAAAAAGCAGTACTTTTGCACCCGCTTTAAGCATCGGGGTCCCTTCGTCTATCGGTTAGGACGAGAGATTTTCATTCTCTAAAGAGGAGTTCGACTCTCCTAGGGACTACAAACTTAAATCCGCCATCTGCGCAGCGATGCGCTACTTTTGTATAAAGAGGACAGCGGTGGCGGAGGGCTCTGAAAAGAGTCTGCCCAGGGCTTCCTTTCGAGGTGCAAGACCCCTAAGCTTTAATTTATCATCACAATTCAAACTAAAAAATTAAAATGGCAAACCACAAATCATCGGTGAAGAGAATTCGCCAGGACAAGAAAAAGGCACTGCACAACAAGTACTATGCCAAGACCATGCGTAACGCTGTTCGCAAGCTGCGCGCAATGACCAACAAAGAAGAGGCTACTGCCCTCTATCCCAAAGTTCAGAAGATGCTGGACAAACTGGCTAAGACCAATATTATTCACAAGAACAAGGCTGCAAACCTGAAGTCAAGCCTCGCTCTCCACGTGAATAAGCTGGCTTAATAGGCCATTGAAAATAAAAATATGCCGCGCAAGTTAGCTTGTGCGGTTTTTTTATTGTTTTTTGGCATGAAAAAATTCGTTTAATTCGCTTTTTATTTGTACCTTTGCACCAAATTAGGACATTAAACAAAATGGCAGAAGAACTGAATCAAACAGAGCAGAATTATTCCGCGAGTAATATTCAGGTGCTCGAGGGATTGGAAGCCGTGCGCAAGCGTCCGGCAATGTATATTGGCGACATCAGTGAGAAGGGTTTGCATCACCTGGTCAACGAGACTGTCGACAACTCTATCGATGAGGCTATGGCGGGCTATTGCACGCACATTGAAGTAACTATTAACGAAGATAACTCCATCACTGTTCAGGACAACGGACGTGGTATCCCTGTCGATGAGCACGAGAAGATGCACAAGTCGGCTTTGGAGGTCGTTATGACAGTGCTCCATGCCGGTGGTAAGTTCGACAAGGGCTCCTATAAGGTGTCTGGTGGTCTGCATGGTGTGGGTGTCAGCTGTGTGAACGCCCTCTCGACTCACATGCTTTCGCAGGTATATCGTGATGGTAAGATCTATCAGCAGGAATACGAAAAGGGTAAGCCTCTCTATCCCGTAAAGGTGGTGGGCGAGACTGAACTGCGTGGTACACGCCAGCAGTTCTGGCCCGATGGTACCATTTTCACCACCACAGAATATAAGTACGACATCATCGCAAAGCGTATGCGTGAATTGGCCTACCTGAATGCTGGCATCACTATCACGCTGAAGGATATGCGTCCCGATGAGGAAGGCAACCTGAAGCAGGAGGTGTTCCACGCAAAGGAAGGTCTGAAGGAGTTTGTGCGCTACGTGGACCGTCATCGTACCCACCTCTTCGACGACGTCATCTATCTGAAGACAGAGAAGCAGGGCGTGCCCATCGAGGTGGCTGTGATGTACAACACCGATTACAGCGAGAATATCCACTCTTACGTCAACAATATCAACACTATCGAGGGTGGTACCCACCTGCAGGGTTTCCGTATGGCATTGACCCGTACGCTGAAGAAATATGCCGATGATGACCCACAGATATCGAAGCAGATTGAGAAGGCCAAGATTGAGATTGCTGGTGAGGACTTCCGTGAGGGTCTTACTGCCGTTATCTCTATCAAGGTTGCTGAGCCTCAGTTTGAGGGACAGACCAAGACCAAGCTGGGTAACAGTGAGGTGGCTGGTGCTGTGCAGCAGGCCGTGGGTGAGGCCCTCACCAACTATCTGGAGGAGCATCCTAAGGAGGCTAAGCTCATCTGCGACAAGGTGGTGCTGGCTGCCACAGCCCGTATCGCTGCCCGCAAGGCCCGTGAGAGCGTACAGCGCAAGAACCCCATGAGTGGTGGTGGTCTGCCTGGTAAGCTGGCCGACTGTTCGAACAAAGACCCCAAGACTTGTGAGATCTTCCTCGTCGAGGGTGACTCGGCAGGTGGTTCTGCCAAGCAGGGACGCGACCGTCATTTCCAGGCTATCCTGCCTCTGCGTGGTAAGATCCTGAATGTGGAGAAGGTACAGTGGCACCGCGTGTTCGAGGCCGAGTCTGTGATGAATATCATCCAGAGTATCGGCGTGCGCTTCGGCGTTGAAGGCGAAGGCGACCGCGAGGCCAATATCGATAAGCTGCGTTACGACAAGATCATCATCATGACCGATGCCGACGTCGATGGCTCGCACATCGACACGCTGATTATGACGCTCTTCTATCGTTTCATGCCTCAGGTTATCCAGGGTGGACACCTCTATATTGCTACGCCGCCGCTCTATAAGTGCACTTACAAGAAGTTCTCAGAGTACTGCTACACCGAGCAGCAGCGTCAGGCCTTCATCGATAAGTATGTGGCTGGTGACGAGAACTCTTCTGCCCTGCACACTCAGCGCTACAAAGGTCTTGGTGAGATGAACCCCGAGCAGCTGTGGGAGACTACCATGAATCCTGAGAACCGCCTGTTGAAGCAGGTAACTATTGAGAATGCTGCTGAGGCTGACGAGATCTTCTCTATGCTGATGGGCGACGATGTAGAGCCACGCCGTGAGTTCATCGAGAAGAACGCTACCTACGCTAATATCGACGCGTAATAATACCTATCATAATAAAAGTAGGCTGACTTCATTTCGAGGTCAGCCTACTTTCTTTTTTATTCATAAACTTTCACGTCGCGTTGTCCTCGCATTACGGCGAGAGCATTCAGGGCCAGCGCCTCCATCTCGTCTTCACCTGGGAAACAATAGGTGGGGGCCAGGAACTCGATACGCTGGCGCAGACGACTGATGACATATTCAGAGCGTGCCAGACCACCAGTGAGCAGGATGGCATCGACCTTGCCGCAGAACACGGCCCCTAAGCCCACGATATTCTTAGCCACATGGTAAATCATGGCGTTGAGAATCATCTCTGCATGCTGGTCGCCGTTGGCTATGCGCTGCTCAATCTCTTTCACATTGCTGGTACCAAGGTGGGCGTTCAGTCCTGCCTTGCCTGCCAAGCGTTTCAGCAATTGCTTCTCAGAGTATTTTCCGCTAAAGCTCAATCGAATCAGGTCGGCAGCAGGCAGACTACCTGCACGCTCTGGCGAGAAGGGACCCTCACCGTCGAGTGCATTGTTGGCATCAACGGCACGTCCATGCTGATGGGCAGCCACTGAGATGCCGCCACCTAAGTGACAGATAATCAGGTCGAGGTCCTCATAGCGTTTGCCAATTTCGTTGGCAAAACGACGTGCAATGGCCCTTTGGTTAAGAGCATGCCAGATGCAGATGCGGTTCATCAGGGGCGAGCCGCTGATACGTGCGTAGTCGTTCAGTTCATCCACCACGCCAGGGTCGGCGATAAACGAACGGCAGCCAGGAATGCCTTGGGCAATGTCATGAGCAATAAGACAGCCCAGGTTGCAGGCATGATTATGCATGGCAATACCGTTGAGGGTGTCGTCGAGCATCTGTTGGTTAATCTCGTAGACACCACCAGCAATGGGCTTTACTAGTCCACCGCGGCCTATGACGGCTTCGAACTGCATGGAAACATTCATGCGTTCCAATTCGTCAAGCACCAGTTGCTTGCGATAGTCTAGCTGGTTTAGCACATCATCGCCAAACTTCGCCAGTTCCTCGTTGGTATGGGTAATGCCACGAAGTATCATAGGTTTCTCGTCTTCGAAGACTGCCATCTTCGTTGACGTAGAACCTGGGTTAATCACTAGTATATACATTAGATTTGAGGTCTTAGGTTTGAGACTATGGATTTAGACGCATGCCAGGGCTAAAGAATAGAACTTGTTGTCAGGTGAGTCGGCACGTGAGGTCAGCACCACTGGCACCTGCGGACCTTGCAGGATAGCGGCTGTCTGGGCCTCGCAGAAGAGTGTGATGGTCTTGTAAAAGACGTTGCCAGCCTGGATGTCAGAGAAAATGAGTCCGTCGGAACGACCTTCCAGCGGTGAGCTCAGTCCTTTCTTGTGCAGGGCGGCAGGCGAGAGCGATGTCTTCAAGTCGAGCGGACCATCGACAATGCAGGGACCGAAGGCACCCGTCTTCGTCTTTTCTACTAACTCCTGATACTCCACCGTGCAGGGGAAATGCTTGGGGTTAACTTTCTCTGAACAACTGATGAGGGCAATGCGCGGCTCTTCGACCCCCATTTTCCTGCAGAGTCCCAGCAGATAGATCAACTGCTGCTCGCGCTGTTCTTTGGTGGGGTAGGGAATCACAGCTACATCGGTTATAAACAGCAGCTTTTCATACATCGGCAGCTTGGCGCAGGTTAGATGGGTCAGCACCTGGCCCTTGGGCAGTATGCCACACTCTTTGTTCAGGATAGCTTTCAGCAGGTTGTCGGTATTCAGCAGTCCCTTCATGATGACATCGGCCTTACCCTCGCGAACCAATGCAACTGCTTGTGCCGCAGCTATATCCACATCCTCGTTGTCCACAAAGATAGGCTCTGCAAAACCGGCCTCCTTAGCTCGCATCACAGCCCCTTTTGTACTCTCGTCTTGTCCGCAGACTACAGCCACTCTGCGTTTAACACCACTCGCTTTCAGATGTTCTGTCAGCTCGTCAAAACATTGTATTGCTTTCATGTTTATTTCCGAATAAATTAATTCATGAGTTTATCCCAAAGCTCTTTCATACCTTCGCTGGCGCCCTTTTGAATCTGTTTTACGTTAGAGCCTGCACTAACTGGATTGGGGTCGATGAGATAGATGGGGGTGCCGGGACGCACATAGTGAACGAGACCAGCAGCGGGGTACACGTTGAGGCTGGTGCCGATGATGATAAAGATGTCGGCAGTCTGAGCCTCTTCGGCAGCGGCAGAAATCATTGGTACGGCCTCGCCGAAGAATACGATGAAGGGGCGCAACAGCGAACCATCGCCAGCTTTGGTGCCAGGAGTAATCTCACAGTTATCGGGTGTGAGTGTCTGTTGATAACGGGGATCGTCGACATCACGACTTGAACAGACCTTCATCAGTTCGCCGTGTAGGTGGATAACATTAGAAGAGCCGGCCTGCTCGTGCAGGTTGTCGACATTCTGAGTGACGACGGTGACGTTGTACTTATCCTCAAGGGCAGCTACGAGCTTATGTCCCTCGTTGGGCTTCACGCCCCAGCACTTCTTACGGAGCATGTTATAGAAGTTAGTAACCAGGGTGGGGTCGGCCTCCCAACCCTCGTGGGTGGCCACTTTGGCAACGGGATATTCCTCCCACAGTCCGTCAGCATCGCGGAAGGTGCGCAGGCCGCTCTCTACTGACATGCCAGCACCAGTAAGGACTACAATTTTCTTTTTCATACTCAAGAGTTTTTGGTTTTGACTGCAAAGATAAAGAATATTTCGAAAACAAATGTGTTTTTTTCGGAAAAAGTTGTATCTTTGCGAACTGAAAACCAACATATCACGGATGGACACATTAAGGAAGATGCATTTTGAGGGCGAGCGCCCCCTCTTCGAGAGGCATCACCTGCGCTTGGAGCAGGTGACTATCGGCGATGGTGAGAGTGCTATCAAAGAGTGCTCAGACATAGAGGCAGAGGACTGTCGCTTCTGGGGCAAGTACCCGTTTTGGCATGTCCACGGCTTTAAGATAAATAGGTGCCAGTTTGATGCTGGCGCCCGTTCGGCGTTGTGGTATAGCGACCATCTGGACATGCGTCATACTCAGATTGATGCTCCGAAGATGTTTCGTGAGATGCACGACCTCTATCTGGAGGATGTGACCATCAACGATGCTGATGAGACTTTCTGGCGATGCCAGAACATCGAGGCAAAGAACCTGGTGCTGCATGAAGGCACCTATCCGTTTATGTTCTGTGACAATGTCAGGATTGACGGACTGCAGACAGATTCGAAATATGTGTTCCAGTACTGCAAGAACGTGGAACTTAGGAATGCGAACATTGTGACGAAGGACTCGTTCTGGGAGTGTGAGAACATCACCATCTACGACTCACTGCTCGATGGTGAGTATCTGGCGTGGCACTCAAAGAATGTTCGTTTGGTAAACTGTCATCTGGCAGGTGAGCAGTTGCTGTGCTACGCCCAGGGACTGGTGTTGGAGAACTGCACTTTCGACAAGGCCTGCGACCGTGTGTTTGAGTATAGCGATGTTCATGCCGATATCCGCGGCCACATCGAGAATATAAAGAATCCCAGCAGCGGGCGTATCGTGGCAGACTCGATAGGCTCGATTACTATCGATGAGAACGTTAAGGCACCGAATGACTGTGTAATAACAATTAGACAATGAAATACAATTTCGATGAGATAATAACCCGTCGTGGCACAGGCTGCGTGAAATGGGATTTGATGCCTAGTGATGATGTGATACCCTTGTGGGTGGCAGATATGGACTTCAAGGCGGCACCAGCCATACAGGAAGCCATCCACCAGCGGGCTGAGCATGGGGTGTTTGGCTATACTGAGGTAGGGAAGCCTTACTATGAGGCTGTGGTCTCGTGGTTTCAGCGTCGTCATCAGTGGACCATCCACCGTGAGGAAATCCTCTATACCACAGGGGTGGTGCCAGCAATGTCGGTAGCTATCAAGGCACTGACCATGCCAGGCGAAAAGGTGCTGATACTCTCGCCCGACTATAACTGTTTCTTCTCCTCCATCCGCAATAATGGCTGCGAGGTTCTGGAGTCGAACCTGTTGCTGAGCCGCAGTGACAACAAACCTCGCTTCGAGGTTGATTGGCAAGACTTTGAAGCCAAGTGTGCCGATGAGAAGACAACGTTATTCCTACTATGCAATCCTCACAACCCGACGGGTCGTGTGTGGATGAATGAGGAACTGAGCCGGATGAACGATATCTGCATGAAGCACAACGTGAAGGTGGTGAGCGACGAGATACACTGTGAACTGGTGATGCCTGGCTATAGGTTCCGGCCTTTTGCAGCTGTGAGTGAATCGTGCCGACAGAACAGCGTAATACTGAACTCACCTTCGAAGTCGTTCAATATTGCAGGACTGCAAACGGCCAATATCATCTGCGTGCGTCCTGACTGGCGTCGCCGTCTGGATCGTGCTATTAATATTAATGAGGTGTGCGACCTGAACCCCTTCGGTCCCGTGGCCCTGATGGCGGCCTATAACGAGAGCGGAGACTGGATTGATGAGTTGAACAAGTATCTATGGGGCAACTATTGTTTGCTTTGCGATTTCGCTGCAAAGAATATTCCGCAGTGGAAGGTCATGCCTCTTGAGGGCACCTATCTGTCGTGGGTCGATATCTCCGCCACTGGGCTGTCATCTCAGGGCTATGCCGACCTCCTGCTCAAGAAAGCGAAGGTGTGGGTGAACCCAGGCACAATATACGGTCCACAGAGTGGCGAGGGTTATATCCGCTTGAACCTCGCCTGTCCGAAAGCGGTGCTGACGGAGGCGCTGGAAAGGATGAAGAACCTTAGCTGAATCGATGAATAATTAATCATTAAATATATGGAAGATATTAAGACGCAACTGCCGGAGAATGCGTTCCGGGAGTTAAAGGACGGCGAACATTATGAGCCGTTGATGTCGCCTCAGGGGCACTACCCCGAGGTGAATGGGTGGTCAGTGACGTGGGGCGTACTCATGGCAATGCTCTTCTCTGCTGCCGCTGCCTATCTGGGACTAAAGGTGGGACAGGTGTTCGAGGCTGCCATTCCCATTGCCATCATTGCCGTGGGTGTATCTACGGCAGCCCGCCGCTCGAAGGCGCTGGGCGAGAATGTGATAATCCAGTCGATAGGTGCCTGTTCGGGTGCTGTGGTGGCTGGTGCCATCTTTACTTTGCCTGCCATCTATATTCTGCAGGCCAAGTATCCAGAGATGTCGGCATCGTTCCTGCAGGTGTTCATGGCCTCGGCATTAGGTGGTATCCTTGGCATCCTTTTTCTGATTCCTTTCAGAAAGTATTTCGTCAGCGAGATGCATGGTAAGTACCCGTTCCCTGAGGCAACTGCCACTACACAGGTGCTGGTTAACGGTGCCAAGGGTGGCGACCAGGCCAAGCCGCTGTTGCTGGCAGGATTGGTGGGTGGTCTTTATGACTTCGTCGTGGCTACCTTTGGCTGGTGGAACGAGACAGTGACGAGCCGCATGATAGGCTGGGGCGAGGTACTCGCCGACAAGACGAAGCTGGTGTTTAAATGTAACACTTCGGCAGCAGTGCTGGGACTGGGCTATATCATCGGACTGAAATATGCCATGTATATCTGTTTGGGCTCGGTGGCTGTATGGTGGCTCATCGTACCAGGCATGGCCCTTATCTTTGGCGACGAGACGCTGAGCTTGGGTGGCGTGGAGGCTACCACAGCAGTAGGTGCGATGTCGCCTGAAGAGATATTCAAGACCTACGCCCGCTCGATAGGTATCGGCGGTATTGCAATGGCTGGCATCATTGGCATCATCAAGTCGTGGGGCATCATCAAGAATGCCGTGGGACTGGCTGCCAAGGAGATGAAGGGCGGAAAGGGAGACGAGCCGGTGTCTCGTCGTACGGATAAGGACCTGTCGTTTAAGTTCATAGGTCTGGCGTCGATAACGGCACTGCTGGTGACGTTTGTGTTCTTCTGGCTCGGCGTGATGCACAACCTGCTGTTTGCCGTAGTGGCTATCCTGCTGGTCACCGTCATTGCATTCCTCTTTACCACGGTGGCTGCTAACGCCATCGCCATTGTGGGTTCGAACCCTGTTTCTGGCATGACGCTGATGACGCTGATACTGGCATCGGTGGTGATGGCGGCAGTGGGACTGAACGGCGCGGGTGGTATGCTGGCAGCACTGATCATGGGTGGCGTGGTGTGTACCGCACTGTCTATGGCAGGCTGTTTTGTGACGGACCTGAAGATTGGCTACTGGCTGGGCTCGACACCTAAGAAACAGCAGCAATGGAAGTTCCTGGGTACGTTGGTGTCTGCTGCTACTGTTGGTGGCGTGATGATGCTGCTGAATCAGACTTACGGCTTCGACCCCAACCAGGAGGGACATCTCGTAGCTCCGCAGGCTAACGCGATGGCGGCTGTCATTGAGCCGATGATGAATGGTGCTGGTGCACCCTGGCTGCTCTATGGCATCGGTGCCCTGCTGGCTATCGTGCTGACGTGGCTGAAGATTCCCGCATTGGCCTTTGCATTAGGTATGTTTATCCCTCTGGACCTGAACATCCCGCTGCTGGTGGGCGGCGCCATCAACTGGTATGTCACCACTCGCTCTAAAGATAAAGAGGTGAACGACAAACGTGGCGAGAAGGGTACCCTCATCGCCTCGGGCTTCATCGCTGGCGGTGCTTTGATGGGAGTTATCAGCGCCCTGTTGCGCTTTGGTGGACTGGACTTCATCAATGGCGAATGGCTGGCCAATCCGCTGTCGGAGTTTGCAGCCCTTGCGGCCTACATCCTCCTGATGTGCTACTTCATCTGGGCCACACGAACCAAGAAAGCATAAACATTCACAACAATAACATCCTAAGACAACATGAAGAAAGTGATTCTGACAACAGCCATCGCATTGGCTGTCACCGCTACTGCTTCAGCAGCGGATGCCATCAAGGCTACGGTTCACGCCGATCAGGCTGGAGCCAAGATTAATCGTGAAATTTATGGACAGTTCTCTGAGCACCTAGGCACCTGCATCTATGGCGGCCTCTGGGTGGGCGAGGACTCGAAGATTCCTAACATCAAGGGCTACCGCAAGGACGTGTTCGAGGCCCTGAAAGCCCTGAAGGTACCTGTGCTGCGCTGGCCAGGTGGCTGCTTTGCCGATGACTATCATTGGATGGATGGTATTGGTCCGAAAGACCAGCGTCCGTCGCTGCGTAACAACAACTGGGGCGGCACCATCGAGGATAACTCGTTTGGTACACATGAGTTCTTGAACCTCTGCGAGATGCTGGACTGCGAGCCTTATATCAGCGGCAACGTGGGCTCAGGCACGGTGAAGGAGATGGCCCAGTGGGTGGAGTATATGACCTCAGACGGCGACACTCCAATGGCTCGCCTGCGCCGTCAGAACGGCAGAGATAAGGCTTGGCACGTGAAATACTTTGGCATTGGTAACGAGGCCTGGGGCTGTGGTGGTAACATGACGCCAGAATACTACAGCGACGAGTTCCGTAAGTTCAACACCTACCTGCGCGACTATACTGGCAACAAGCTCTATCGTATTGGTAGTGGTGCCTCTGACTATGACTATAATTGGACGGAGGTGCTGATGGAGAAGATTGGCAACAGGATGCAGGGTGTGTCTCTCCATTATTATACCTGTTCTGGCTGGGACGGTCCTAAAGGCTCTGCCACGAAGTTCACCAACGACCAGTACTACTGGGCACTGGGAAAATGCTTGGAGATAGAGGATGTCATCAAGCGCCATAAGGCCATCATGGACGAGAAAGATCCGAAGAATACCGTTGGCCTACTTGTAGATGAGTGGGGCACATGGTGGGACGAGGAACCAGGCACCATCTCTGGTCACCTGTATCAGCAGAACGCCCTGCGTGACGCATTCGTAGCATCGCTGTCGTTGAATGTCTTCCATAAGTACACCGATCGTGTGAAGATGGCAAACATTGCACAGATTGTCAATGTGTTGCAGTCGATGATACTGACAGACCAGGAGGGCACGGGTCACATGGTGCTCACACCAACCTATCATGTATTTAAGATGTACACGCCGTTCCAGGAGGCTACCTATCTGCCTGTCGATCTGCCTACTGAGACTATTCAGGTGAGTAAGGCTTACTTCAAGGAGAAGGAGGGTGCCAAGGATGCAGGTTATCGTCCTTGTCCTATGCTGTCGGCCTCGGCTGCCAAGACTGTTGACGGCAGTCTCGTGTTGGCCATCACCAATGTGAGCCTCGATAAGGCGCAGACCATTGACTTCAGTCTCGAAGGCTATCAGGCAAAGAGTGTTAGTGGTGAGATACTTACCTCGAAGAAGGTGGATGACTTTAATGACTTCCAGCATCCTGAGGTGGTGTCGCCTAAGGCCTTCAACGATGCTAAGTTGAAAAACAATGTCCTCACCGTGCAGGTGCCTGCCAAGTCTATCGTGGTGCTGAACATCAAGTAATCCCTTATCAAATGGTGCCTTAATTAAAGGGATAGGCTCCAAGAGTTAAAGAGATAGGCTCCATCATTTAAAGAGATAGGACCTTTCATTGAAAGGAATCATTCCTATGGGGGTAAAACCCCTATCTCTTTGAGTGTTGGAGCCTATCTCTTTGATTAATGATGATAGGTGATGAGCGACAGGAGGAAAGAATTAGGGTTCCCTCTGTCTGGTTCCCATACGGGCCTCTACAACGTTGACCACATAGTCGCCCAGTTTCTCGCACTCGTTGATGAGGTCGATATAGATGGTTCCCTCGGCGTAGGTGTATAAGTGGTTGTTCACATCGATGATGTTCTGAGCCTTCAACTGGTTGCGGTAGTTATTCATCTCGTTCTCGATGTTGAACGTGCGGTTGACGTCGTAAGCCTCCTTGCGTCCTCCCATCAGTTTGTTCATCTGGGTGAGTGCCTGGTCGGTGAGTGCCATCATCTGGTGCAGGTGGTTATACTGCTTCTCGATGAAGTGGTCGGCCTTGGCGGAATACTTGCGGTTGATGGTGCGAGCCATGTTGAAGCAGGCATCGCCAATAGACTCGAGTTCGCTGACCTCACGCAGCATGGCGCGAATCTTACCCTTGGTGTCGTCAGAGAGGTGTGCATCGCTGACGCTCTCGAGGTACTTGGCAATCTCGAGCTCCATATTGTCGGAGATGCCTTCGTACTTCTCAATACGGGTATAGAGTTTGTTGAAGTCCTGCTCGTTGTTCTTCTCCTTGCTGTGCTCGCTCGATGAGAGGTCGAGCAATTCCTGCACCATGCTAAACATGCGCTGCATACGCTCGGAGAAGGACTGAATCTCCTTCTGAGCCTCGAGCACCGAAAGTTCTGGGGTCTTCATGAAGCCAGCCGTAATGAAGTGCAGGCGGAAGTCCTCTTCCTCGTCCACCTTCTTGGGCTTGATAACCCAGCATACGAACTTCTCAATTTGAGGAATGAACCAGATGAGGATGCTGGCATTGATGATGTTAAAGCCCGAGTGGAAGGCAGCCAGTACGAATGTGAGGTATTTGTCCTTAGCCATATGGGCCATATCTTGATGGAACATCTCTCTGCCCAAATACTCGACAACCCATTGTACACCCTCGACGAACCAGAAGAACACAAAGAGTATCCAGAGCACGCCGAAGATATTAAAGAACATGTGGGCCAGAGCAGCACGGCGGGCTTGCGTATTGGCAGAGAGAGCAGCTAGGTTTGAAGTAATAGTCGTTCCGATATTTTCACCCAGCACCAGCGCGATACCCATTGAGATAGGCATGGCGCCACTGCCGCAGAGCAGCATGGTGATAGCCATCACGGCAGCAGAGGACTGCACGCAGAAGGTCAGCACGCCACCAAGAAGCAGGAATGCGAAGACGGTGAGATAGGAGTCTTTGGGAAAAGAGGCAAAGAAACTCAGCACGGCTTCATTATGTCCCAGGTCCATTTTCTGTCCTGTAAGACGCAGCGTGGTGAGTCCTAAAAGCAGCAAACCCAATCCGAAGAGGAAGTCGCCGATATAGCGGTGCTTCTTCATATAGATGAGGATGATGCCCAGGAAGAATCCGATATATGAGACGATGCTGATGTCGAACGATGCTCCCAATGCCATAATCCACGCAGTGAACGTGGTGCCGATATTCGCACCCATGATGACCGAAATGGCCTGGGCCAGCGTGAGAAGACCAGCATTAACAAACGAAACAGTCATCACGGTGGTAGCCGTTGATGACTGCACAGAGGCTGTTACGACAGAGCCAGTTAACAATCCAGTAATGCGATTGGATGTCATGGCTCCTAATGCGTGACGCAACTGTGGACCAGCCATTTTCTGCAGGGCCTCACTCATGGACTTCATACCAAACATAAGAAGCGCCAGCGAGCCGAGCATCGTGAAGATTGTGAGTATCATATTAATTGCTTGTTAGGTTTCGGAATTCGTGGGCAAAATTAATAAAAAAAAATGAAAAAAGGAATTTTTTTCAAGAAACTTTTTGTAAATTTGCACCCAACTAATATTACGACAATGGAAAAAACAGTCAAGGTTAACTGTCTGAACAATGGTCAGACTTATGAAATACCAATGGGCAGCATGTTGCAGGATGCTTACATGGCGATGGGGCTTGAAATGACACACGAGCCAATCCTCGCGCATGTAAATAATAAGGTGGAGGGTATGCACTACCGTCTCTATAAACCCAAGAACGTGGAGTTCTTGGATATTACCTCGACATCAGGACAGCGTGCCTATACCCGAACGCTGTTCTTCATCCTCTGCAAGGCTGTGCACGACCTGTACTCGCCCTGTAAAGTGGCTATCGACATACCCGTAAGCAACGGCTATTATGTGGATTTGGACATTGGTCACCCTGTGACCCTTGAGGATGCAGGGAATATCCGTAAGCGCATGCAGGAGATTATAGATGCCGACTATCCTATTCACCGTCATGAGACTACCACTGAGGATGCCATTCACATGTTCAATATCCTGCATACCTACTCGAAGGTGAAGCTGCTGAAAAGCTCAGGTTCGCTCTATACCACTTTCTATGATATAGACGATTATTACGACTATTTCTATGGTGCTTTGCTGACCCACACGTCGCAGATATACCTCTTCGGACTGGAGAAATACTATGACGGACTGCTGCTACGGATACCCTCGACAGAGCATCCTGAGGAACTTGGTGAGATTGTGATGCAGGACAAGATGTTCGGCATATTCAAGGAGCACCATCGCTGGCAGGATATTCTGGGTATGCGCACCATTGGCGACCTGAATGAGTGTATTGATCGTGGATTCAGCTCGCAGCTGATTCAGATTAGCGAGGCTCTGCAGGAGAAGAAGATTGCACGCATTGCCGATGAGATAGCCAACAGGAAAGGCATCAAGCTGGTGCTGATTGCTGGTCCGTCGTCGAGTGGCAAGACCACTACCTGCAAACGACTCTCGGTGCAGCTGGCCGTAAACAGCATCAAGCCTATCGGCATTTCGCTGGACGACTACTTCCTGGACCGCGAGCTGACGCCCCGCGATGAGAGTGGCGACTATGACTTTGAGAACCTGCACGCCCTGAACCTGCCGCTACTGAGGGAACAGATGAATGCCCTGTTCTGTGGCGAAGAGGTGGAGCTGCCCCGCTATGACTTCCCCACGGGTAAGAGCGTGAAGAGTGGAAAGAAACTGAAGTTGAACGATGATGATATACTAGTGGTGGAAGGTATTCACGCCTTGAATCCAGAGCTGATGGAGGGTGTGCCGCAGGAGCAGATATACCGTGTGTATGCCTCGGCGCTCACCACGTTGCTGCTGGACAACCACAACTATATCCCCACAACCGACAATCGCCTGCTGCGCCGTATCATCCGCGACCATAAGTATCGTGGAGTGTCGGCACAGGAGACCATCCGTCGCTGGCCCTCGGTGCGTAGGGGCGAGAATAAATGGATTTTCCCCTATCAGGAGAATGCCGACGCCATGTTCAACTCGGCCATGCTTTTCGAATTGGCTGTTATCAAGAGTCAGGCTGAACCTTTACTTGAACAGGTACCCGAAAACTGTCCAGAGTATGCCGAGGCCTACAGATTGCGTAAGTTCCTGAGATACATAAGGCCTATACCTGAAGACCAGATTCCACCCACCTCATTGTTACGTGAGTTCCTTGGTGGTTCGTCGTTCGAATATTGAACTTTTTTAACAGAAGAAATAACGGTTGCAAGGATGCGATTTCAGCAAAATTTCGTATCTTTGCAATCGTTTTTCATAGATAACCTAAAAACGAATAAACTTATGATACAGACAGTAGTGAAGCGCGATGGACGAATCGTCGGCTTCAATGAACAGAAAGTGATGGCTGCCATCAGAAAGGCCATGCTCCACACCGACAAGGGTGAGGACGAACGTCTGTTATATCAGATTACAGACCGCATAGCACAGCGCGGTGAAAGCCAGATGACCGTAGAGGAGATTCAGGACCTGGTGGAGATGGAGTTGATGAAATCGAGCCGCAAGGATGTGGCCCAGAAATACATTGCCTACCGCAACCAGCGCAGCATAGCCCGTAAGGCCAAGACCCGTGACGTGTTCCTGGATATCGTTAACGTGAAGAACAACGATATCACTCGCGAAAATGCCAACATGAATGCCGACACACCAGCTGGCATGATGATGAAGTTCGCATCGGAGACCACCAAACCCTTTGTTGACGACTACCTGCTGTCGCAGGAGAGTCGCGAGGCTGTGGCACATAACTATCTGCACGTCCACGACAAGGACTATTATCCCACGAAGTCGTTCACTTGTGTGCAGCACCCCCTGGACCATATACTGAACTGTGGCTTTATTGCAGGACATGGCGCCTCACGTCCTGCCAAGCGTATTGAGACAGCCTCGGTTCTGGCATGTATATCACTGGAGTGTGCTCAGAACGAGATGCACGGCGGACAGGCCATTCCTGCCTTCGATTTCTATCTGGCTCCCTTTGTGCGCCTTACATATATAGAAGAGGTGAAATACCTGGAGGACCTGAACGGCGAGGACTATAGTAGCCTGTACTATGAGCCGCTGCTGGACTATCTGAAGCAGCCCCTCGACGGCATGAAGGGTATAGACCGTGTGCGTCAGCATGCCATCAACAAGACGGTGGGTCGTGTGCATCAGGCCATGGAGGCTTTTATCCATAACATGAACACTATCCACTCGCGTGGTGGCAACCAGGTGGTGTTCTCATCCATTAATTATGGTACGGACACCTCGGCAGAGGGCCGCTGTGTAATGCGTGAGATACTGCTCTCGACCTATGAGGGCGTAGGTGGCGGCGAGACGGCTATCTTCCCTATTCAGATATGGAAGAAGAAGCGCGGCGTGAACTACCTGCCAGAGGATCGTAACTTCGATCTCTATCAGCTGGCTTGTAAGGTAACGGCACGCAGGTTCTTCCCCAACTTCCTGAACCTCGATGCCACGTTCAACCAATGTGACGAGTGGCGAGCTGACGATCCTGAGCGCTACCAGCATGAGGTGGCTACCATGGGCTGTCGCACCCGTGTGTTTGAGAACCGTTTTGGTCCGAAGACCAGCATAGGCCGTGGCAACCTCTCGTTCTCGACCATCAACTTGGTGCGTCTGGCACTGGAGTGTCGTGAGGTGGAGGATAAGGGACAGCGCGTAGGACAGTTCTTTGCCAAGCTGGACGAGATGCTGCAGATTACTGCCAAGCAGTTGGACGACCGTTTCCAGTTCCAGAAGACGGCCTTCGCTAAGCAGTTCCCTCTGCTGATGAAGAGTCTGTGGATAGGTGCCGACAAACTGGGTCCCAACGATACGGTGGAGAGTGTTATCAATCAGGGTACGCTGGGTATCGGCTTCATAGGACTAGCCGAGTGCTTGGTGGCACTCATTGGCAAGCATCACGGTGAGAGCGAGGAAGCCCAGGAGTTGGGTCTGAGGATTATCACCTATATGCGTGACCGAGTGAATGAGTTCTGCGAGAAATATCATCATAACTACTCTGTGCTGGCCACACCGGCAGAGGGACTGGCAGGTCGCTTTACGAAGAAAGACCGTCGTGACTTCGGTGTGATTCCTGGCGTCACGGACCGTGACTATTACACCAATTCGAACCATGTCCCTGTGTACTATAAATGCTCAGCTCGTCATAAGGCTGAGGTAGAGGCGCCTTATCACGACCTGACCCGTGGCGGACATATCTTCTACGTAGAGATTGACGGCGATGCCACTCACAACCCCCAGGTGATAATGAGTGTGGTGGATATGATGGACCGCCTGAACATGGGTTACGGCTCGGTGAATCATAATCGCAACCGTTGCATGGACTGCGGCTACGAGAATGCTACGCAGGATTTGAAGGAATGTCCGCGCTGCCATAGTCATAACATAGACCGTCTGCAGCGCATCACGGGCTATCTCGTAGGAACCACAGATCGCTGGAACAGCGGCAAACTGGCGGAGCTGAATGACCGCATTACCCATATCGATGATGGAGATCAGCAACTGTTCTAGGAAGACTAAATGGACTAGAGTAACTAGTACAACTAGAAGAAGATGATTAGTGTTCTGAACATTATAGAAGATACGATGGTGGATGGCCCGGGCTTCCGGACCTCCATCTATTGTGCTGGTTGCCGCCATAAGTGTGAGGGCTGCCATAACCCGCAGTCATGGGATTTCGACGGAGGACATCCCATGACGACAGAAGAGATTATGCGGATTATTGAGGCAGACCCCTATGCCAACGTTACCTTCTCGGGTGGCGACCCGATGTATCAGCCCGAGGGGTTCGCAGAGCTGGCACAGGCCATCAAGACACGAACCACAAAAACCATCTGGTGCTATACAGGCTTTACGTTTGAGCACCTGATGAACAACCCGCGACAGCGAGCCCTGCTGAATTATGTCGACGTGCTGGTCGACGGTCCTTTTGTCAAGTCACAGCGTGATGAGACGCTTTGTTTCAGAGGCTCCCGCAACCAGCGTCTGGTCGACGTGCCACAGTCTATGGCACAGGGCAGAACTGTGACGCTAAGCATGGGATAAGCAACCATGTAATAGTCTTTTTGGACAAAAAACACTATACTTTTCCCAAAAATATATGTTGTTCTTAGTAAGAATGACGTATCTTTGCACCGAAATTCTGAAACAACTATCAAACTCTTAAACAATCGATTATGAAGAAAAAGTTACTTTTAGTGGCGATGGCACTGTTCTCAATGACAGTAGGCTTCGCACAAGAAGAAGGTCAAGACCCTGAGGTTGTCTTTACCAAATCGCTCTCCTCTATTATCGAGGATGCAAAATTTATTGTGGCCAGCGACCACTACACCGATGGTAAGGCTGCATTGCAGAGTGCCATTGATGATGCAGAGGCTGCTGTTACCACTTCGGAGACCAACGAGGCTGTACGCTCTGCTATGCTTGCGCTGCAGTCGGCTATCGACGAGTACGTTTTTGCTAACGGACATGTTGATGCTACTGAGAAGGTGCAGAACCCTAGCTTTGACAAGGACGGTAACAACTCGACATCTGTGACAGGCTGGACCGTGAAGAACTTCAAGCAGAACCGTCGTAGCGTGAACTACTCGACCACCCGCTCTTGGGAGAATGGTGATATCTGCATGATCTCGCAGTTCGTGGAGCAGTGGGCAAACACCTCTCAAGGTAATATCAACGGCGAGGGTAATATCTCACAGGTGGTGACAGGTCTGCCCGCAGGACACTATCGCCTGACTGCTGATATCTTGGTAATTAACCAGCGTACCGAGGGTGTTACAGAGGACGCTGCCACGATTGAACTCTATGCTGACGAGGCCGTACGTCAGATTGGTCTGACAGACATCGGTACAGGTGATAAGGCTGCTGCTTTTAGTGTGGACTTCGATGTGACAGAGGGTCAGGAGCCTACTATCGGTTTCCGTTTCAAGGATCTGAACATCAACTGGCTGGGTTGGGATAACGTTACCTTATATTATATTGGTGACCCCGAGGTGTATAACAACATCGTCAACGCTGAGAAGCTGGCTGCAATTAAGGAGGCTTTGACACAGACTCTTGCTGACGCCGCTACTGCACTGGCCAGCGAGGATGCCCCCTTCTATCGTAATGAGTTGCAGGCTCTTATCAATGAGATTACTCCGATGATTGAGACTGGTACACTGGACGAACTGACAGATGCCAAGGAAAGACTGGATGCTGGACTGAAGACATTCAATGCATACAATAAACACTATACCGACCTCAAGACTGCCATCGAAAATGCTGAGGCTTTGATTGCTGAGGGCGTGATGACTAATGGTGTGGCAGCCTTCCAAGAGGCTATTAACACCGCCAAGGGTCAGCTGGCCTCTGCTGCCACAGATTTCGCTAATGATGCTGAGGCTGGTGCATCTTTTGTTGACGTAGCTCTGGAAGACCTGAAGATGGCTGAGAGTACATTCCGTGTGGCTAATGCCTGCTATGCATATCCTGCCAACGTGATTACCAATGGTAGCATGAACTCGATGGATGGCTGGGATGTGTTGAATGGCGGTACTGCCAATCCTGCTCTGCATATTAATACTTCTGGTAACGTGACTAACTTTAGCAAGCCTTTCATGGAGTGCTGGGTCAACAATACCAACTATGGTGAGGCCAACTATGCACGTCAGACCGTGAACAAACTGCCTAGCGGACTGGAGCTGCCTAAGGGTTACTACGTGCTGAAGGCAGCTGCCCTGGCTACCCGTCAGGATCAGCCTGACTTGAAGGTGAGCGGTGTCACACTGCGTCTGCAGGATCAGGAGATGGTTGTGCAGACTGCCAATGGCGTTGCTAACATCTATATGATTGGTTTTGATAAGCCTACTGCTGGTGGTGAGCTGACCTTTGGTCTCTACATTGACGAGAATACTGATGCTAACTGGATTGCATGGGACGAGGTGGAACTGCAGTTTGTTGGCGACAAGGACAAGTATTTGGCTGACTACTCTAAGGCTGTGCTGGGTGAAAGCCTCGAGGCTCTGCAGGTTGCCTTGGAAGCTGCCAAGAAGGCTATAGAGAATGTCGATATGACTGGTGTTGACTTTGAGGAGAGTGATCTGTATCTTGCCATGCAGGAGGCAGAGTACGTGCTGGAGGATCCCGTGGCTTCTCAGTTTGACAAGACAGATGTCGACCTTCTGATTCAGCAGATATACGATGCTATCAATGACTTCTATGTCAGTGGCGTATCTCCTAAGGAGGGTAGCTCGTTCGACTTCACCTCTATGATTAAGAACGCTGACTTCGACGTGGAGGCTGGCACAGAGTGGACTGTGGAGACGGAGAATGGTGTACTGCCTGGTGGTACAGACTGCGTGAACTGGTGGTTTGGTAGCTCTGGTCCTGATGAGACGACACAGGAGTTCAGCCAGACCGTCGCTGGTCTGCCTGCTGGTAATTACCTGCTGGATGTCAAAGCTGCAGTGCGTGTTGATATGACCTATTCTACGGCTAACTATACTGCCGAGAATCTGCCTAACTACATGACCCTCTGTAAGGTATATGCCAATAACGACAGCGCTGACGTACATCCCTTCTTCTATGAGGACGAGGCCTTAGGTCTGACATTGGAGGGCATGATGGCTATGACCAATGACTGGGACTACCGTCATGGTAATGGTACCTTGATTGACGATATGCTTAAGGGTTCTGACTACTTCCACTCTTATATTCCTTTCACCCTGGAAGAGAAGGGTAGCGTAAAGGTGGGCTTCCGCATCGAACTGCCTAATAAGTCTGGTCAGATGCCATTCATTGACTACTTCCATTTGGCATACTTCGGAAAGTATGAGCAGATTATCCCTGGTGCTACGCCTACGGGTATCGCCAACTTTGCTAAGAACGTTGAGAAGGTTCCCGCTGGCATCTATAATATGAAGGGTCAGCTGGTACGTAACGGCAACAGCTTGAATGGATTGGCTAAGGGCCTCTACATCATCGGAGGCAAGAAGGTCGTGATCAGATAAGAAAAGTACAACTATAAAACTTCAATAGACGGGGATGTGTCAGCAAAGACACATCCCCGTTGTTATAAATTACGTTAAATAATTGTAAAAATGTACTAATACGCGCTTGTTGTATAAAAATAAATGTGTACCTTTGCAGCCGCAAAAGTGGTTATTGCGCTGGCAGAATGCCATCAATACACTGAAAAAGAGCAGTTTATGTCTCCAAAAGGGTGGAGTGGGCTGTTTCTCATTTTTGTGTGTATATAGGTGTTTAAAAGGCAAAATGACACTTAAAAAAGAGAATTAAACATTGTATTATAACATTATTATTAAATTTTAAACTGAAATGCCAGGATTATTAGGAAGAAAAATCGGAATGACATCCGTTTTCAGTGCCGACGGCAAGAACGTGCCGTGCACTGTTATCGAAGTTGGTCCTTGCGTTGTGACCCAGGTCAAGACAGTTGAGAAGGATGGTTACAAAGCCGTTCAGCTCGGTTTTGGCGAGGCTAAGGAAAAGAACACTACAAAACCCATGATGGGTGTGTTCAAGAAGGCCGGCACAACTCCGAAGGCCCACTTGGCCGAGTTCAAGTTTGAAGAGGACTACAACCTGGGTGACACACTCACCGTAGAGCTTTTCGCTGATGCAGAGTTCGTAGACGTTGTAGGTACTTCTAAGGGTAAAGGTTTCCAGGGCGTTGTGAAGCGTCATGGTTTCGGTGGCGTAGGCCAGAGCACTCACGGTCAGGACGACCGTCTGCGCAAGCCCGGTTCTATCGGTGCCTGTTCTTATCCCGCCAAGGTGTTCAAAGGAATGCGCATGGGCGGCCAGATGGGAGGCGACAGAGTTACTACTCAGAACCTCA
>NZ_CAMJOS010000003.1 GCF_946407605.1 uncultured Prevotella sp. | reverse complement strand
CAGTGAAGGCATTGGCTTTGTACTGGATGCAGAGCATGGTCAGGTTCTCGCTGCCAGTATTCTTCAGTGCACGCTTGCCATCGGGAGCGACGCGGATAATGGTGCCTTCGCTGACGGGGAAAATCTCACCGTCCACCTGATACTGGCCTTCACCCTTCAGGATAATGTAAAGTTCCTCGTGAGTCTTGTGGGTGTGCAGGAAACCACTGTCCTGACCAGGAATGAGTGTCTGGAAACTCAGTTCGCTACCAGTTGCACCTACGGCCTGACCTGCGAACACCTTGCCCTGAATGGTTACGTTCGGTCCCATGGGGAGCACGTGCTCGATAATCTCACTCATCTTACCTACGCTTACTGCGCTGAAGTTCTTTCCACTCTTAATTGTCTCAATCTGTTTCATAATTCTTATTCGTTTAAAATATTATTTACTAGGTGCAAGGACAGTGCAAACCGAATGCAGAAAGCTTGCTTTATGCTGAGGTGCAGCCTGTCCTCGCGGTGCAATTATCTCGAATTGCACCGCAAAGGTACGGCAAGTTTTTCAATCCCACAAGAAGGCACTTTTTGGTGAGATAGTTACCAAAAAGTAGGAATTGTGATGTTATCGGGCTTCTGCGAAGGTGACATTAACTTAGATTAACTAAGTATAATTTGGTAATTCGGTAACTATTGGTTACCTTTGCACTAAAATCATGAATTATGGCAGATATTAAAGCAGAGTATTTGGCTTGTCCAATCAGGCAAGTAGTGAGTCGTTTCGGCGACAAGTGGTCCATGCTGGTGCTCTATATGCTTCACACCAGCGAGACGGGTATATTGCGTTTCAATGAGATCCGCCGTCTGATGACGGACTGTTCCCAGAAGATGCTCTCGCAGACGCTGAAGAATCTGGAGCAGAGTCACCTTGTTCATCGTGAGGTCTATCCAGAGGTTCCTCCCCGAGTGGAGTATTCCCTGACCGACATCGGCAAGTCGCTCATGCCAACCCTCACCGCTCTGATAGCCTGGGGCAAGCAGCATTTCAAGGATGTGGTGACGGATTAAGATAAGAATCTGATATGATACAGCAAATTGAAATAACCCTGAAGCCGAAACGTCGCGGCTTCCATTTGGTGACGAGCGAGATTCTGAGCCAGTTGCCGAAACTGCCGAAGACGGGCATCGTGAACATCTTCACGAAGCACACCAGTTGCGGACTGAGCATCAACGAGAACTGCGATCCGGATGTTCGCGTGGATATGGAAACCATCTTCAACCGCCTCGTGCCCGAAAATCGTCCTGAGTATGAGCATACGCTGGAAGGTGCCGACGATATGCCTGCTCACGCCAAGTCCACGTTGAGCGGTGTTAGCATTACCATTCCCATCACCGATGGCCGCTTGAACCTCGGCACTTGGCAAGGCATCTACTTCTGTGAGTTTCGCAACTACGGAGGTTCCAGAGAATTGGTAGTAACAATCATAGGAGAGTAATAATCCGATAAAACAAAAGAAGGTAATTATATGGTTAACTACGGACTTAAGGATAAAGTAGCCCTGATTACAGGAGCGAATAACCCGCAGGGGATTGGGGCAACGACGGCATTTGCTTTTGCTCGTGAAGGGGCAAAGGTGGTCTTGATATACAAGAGAATCCATAGGCAGTTTGACCAATCGAAGACTGGCAAGAACGGTGTGGACAGGTATTTCGAAGCAAACTCAGGCAATGCTGATCGTGTTGAGAGCAGGCTAAAGGAAATGAAAGCCGACTATATGATTCTGGAAAGTGACATTTCCAATGAAGATACTGTAAAGGAAATCTATTCTAAAGTCCTTGAACGATATGGGAAGGTCGATATTCTGGTCAACAATGCGGCTGATGGTGACATGGACGGTATCGACACCATAGAGAAAATTACGCAGAATGTGATTGATGACACTTTTGCGGTCAATGTCCGCGGAAGCATCTTGATGACAAAGGAGATGATTACTCATCGCGGTGATTATGGACGTATCATCAATATTTCAACCGATGCATCACAGGTTTTTGCGGGGCAGATAGCCTACGGAGCAAGTAAGGCCACACTTGAAGCACTTACCCGCAGCATAGCCTTGGAGGTGGCAAAGTACGGCATTACCGTCAATTGTGTTGCACCAGGTCCGACTCAGACGGGATGGATTGACACCGATTTGGAACTGTCTGTTCTTCCAGTCATTCCTATGGGTAAACTGATTCAGCCGGAAGATATTGCAGAAACGATTCTGTTTCTGGCAAGTGAGCAGGCGAGAATGCTAACTGGTCAAGTCATTAAAGTATCTGGTGGACATGCCTTATGACATTATGACTGACTACGATTCCATCTGGCGCACACAAGACGAAATTAGAACGGTGGTGAATGCCGTTCTGGGCGAATGTATCTGGAATCTCAGTTACAGCGAACGACGGATGGCCATTGAACTGGAGCTGACTGTCACCCTCAATGATGATGCCTTCAGCAACCTCTGCTGCCAGTTCTCCATCACTGCCGACTACGACGGCATCGGAGCAAAAGGTTCGAAATTCGCATTCTATCTCTGAATCCCCAGATAATCGAAGAACTTATCAGGCCAGTAGTTCATAACCAGTTCGTCTGGGAAATCAGTCTCTGCCAGCAGCGGATAGAGACGTTCATAGTCGGCTATCTGGAATGAGATATGTGCATCGCTACCGAGGATCGTGGGAACCTCGTATTTCTTGCACAAACGCAGAATCTCCAGATTATTGTCTCGTGCCACAGTCTTCTTACGCTGTGGAGCCAATGAATGGTTGTTTACCTCCAATAGCGTATGCGCTTCCTTGGCTGCCAGCACCAACTGCTCGAAGTCCATTTCAGCTGAGCCATCGCCTGGATGACTGATTATGTGAATCTTGGGATCCTTGATGACACGGATCATTCCCTCCGTATTCTCCTCCTTCGTGCCACCTTGATACCACGCAGCGTGAATGCCTGCAATGGCGAGGTCAAGCCATCCTATTTGCTCATCAGTCAGATCGAGACTTCCTTTCGTATCAAGGATATTGATCTCGCAGCCCATCAGCAGCCGAATGCCGTACATCTGGCGGGGCACGGTGAACATATTCTTGAAATACAGGGTCGGACACGTGCCTGGCACACTCGGCCCATGCTCTGTGATACCCAGCACTTCCAATCCCATGTCGGCAGCGGCCTTTGCCATTTCCTGCAAGCTACTGTAGGCATGTCCCGATGCCACCGTATGCGTATGCGCGTCAATTAATACCTTTCTCATTTGGTGCAAAGATACTAATTTTATCATATACAAAAGACATTCTCCCTGAATTTCACACTTTATCGAAGAAAAATGTGTAAAAAATCACACTTTTCGACGATAGAATGTGATTTCGGTTGTAGTAAATGCTTAATTCTGAAAGAAATAATTGTTTTTCAAAATACCAGTTTGAATTATATGGCAGATATTCAAAATGCCAGTTTGAAGAACAAAAAAAATAGCCTATACTCTGCGGAAAGTGCCAAAATTTGATAGATTCCGCAGAGTATAGGCATGTTTTTAGTGAGTATGTTGTATCATTTTGTAAACATTTCGAAATTATAGATTTTTACATACCCTGCTGAAATTTTTGCGGCTATTTTGCGGCTATTTTCTGAATTTGCATTGTTTTTGAGACATTTTCTGGCCCAAAAACGAGGTAATACGCCTATGCCAGCATAATACAAAATCTCCCGCAAGTCATTGACTCACAGGAGTTTTGGAAGGGTGCCCGGACGGACTCGAACCGTCGACATTCAGAACCACAATCTGACGCTCTAACCAACTGAACTACGGGCACCATTTATGAGAACAAAATGCATCGCCTTTCGGTTTTGCGGGTGCAAAGGTACGCAAAATCCCTGACACCACCAAACTTTTCTCCTACTTTTTTTATTTTGCCTCGCATATTTCCATGATTTCCGCTGCGGAATCCACTACAGTGAAGCCCATCTCGCTCGTCATCCGTCTGTAGCCCCAGCTCACGGCGACGCCCTCAATGCCGGCATTCTGCGCCGTATTCATGTCTGTGGGTGAGTCGCCCACCATCAGGGTCTCGTCCCTGCCTATGCCCGTCTTTCGCATCACCTCCCACACTATCTCGGGGTCGGGCTTCAGGGGAAAGCCAAGACGGTTACCCAGTATCGCCACGAAGGGAATATCCGAAAAGAACTTACGAATGAGTCGCTCTGTGCCCTCCTGAAACTTATTCGACGCTACCGCCAGCATCACCCCCTTGCCGTGCAGCGCCGTCAACAGCTGCGGCATGCCCGGATAGGGCTGTGTGTATTCGTCGATATGGGCGGTATAGTATGCCTTGAAGTCACCCAAGGCCTCGTCTATCATCTGCTGGTTGTCCCTATGACATTCGGGTAGCGCCCTCATCACCAGATTGCGCACACCGTCGCCCACCATCTGCTTATATTCCTCGCGGGTGTGCGTCGGGAAGCCCCGCACCATCATGGCATGATCCACAGCCTGACTCAGGTCGCCAATGGTGTCGAGCAACGTGCCGTCGAGGTCAAACACACAGAGTTTCTTCTTCATCAGTTCAAGGGCGTCAGCGGGTAAACCAGTGTTACAATCAGGATGTTGGCAGCCAGGATGATGATGTTCATCAGCAGACCGATACGCATAAAGTCACTAAAGCGATAGCCACCAGGCCCATACACAAGCATGTGGGTGGGCGAGCCTATCGGCGTGGCGAAGCTACTGCTGACGCTGATCATCAGGGCAATGAGGAAAGGATAGGGTTCGTAGCCCAGTTTCTCTGCTGCCTCATACATGATGGGGAAGAACATGGCACCTGCAGCCGTGTTCGAGATAAATTCTGTGATAAACGTGCCCACAAAACAGATAGCCGCCATCACTACGATGGGGTTCGTGCCGCACACGTCGAGGATGCTGAAGGCCAGCCGCTCGGCAATACCCGTTTTCTGGATGGCCAGACCCAGCACCACCGAGCCTGCAAACACCATCAGGATGTCCCAGTTCACGGCCTTCATGGCCTGATCGGGACTGCAGCAGCGACATACCAGCATGGCGATGGCTGCCAGGAAGGCACATTGCAGCAGCGGCATCACGTTCAGCGCCGACAGCACCACCATCACAATCATGATCGTTGTCGATATCAGCGTTTTCGGACCAATGTTCACGATTTCCTCGCCCTTCACCAGTCCATGGCTCTCTTGCAGCTCCAGTATATCCTTGATATTTCCAGCAAACACCATGTGGTCGCCACCCATGATAAACTCGTTCTCGTTGATGGGCACGCTCACATTGTCAAAATGGCGCATCTTAATGAGTCGTCCGCCCTTCACGTTGCACAGCTCCGCATAGCCCAGCGTCTCACCAATAAACTTATTGTCCGACGGCACTATCATCTCCACCGTATATTCCACCGTATCCTCATCGTTCGATTCCGGCGCCTTGCGGTCTGGCAGCAGACGGCGCAGGGCGATGATGCTCAGCACACCGATAAACAGGCAGAACAAGCCCGGTATCGTCGTGGCCAGCACGTTCATCACTGAGCCCGTATGTTCGCTATAGAGTCCCGAGATAATCAAGTTCGGCGGCGTGCCTATCAACGTACACACACCACCCATGCCCGAGGCGTAGCTCAGCGGTATCAGCAGTTTCGAAGGAGAGATATTCAGTTTCTTCGACCACATCTTCACTATGCTCACAAACAGCGCCACCACCGTCGTGTTACTCAGAAACGAGCTCAGCGCCGCCACTGGCAACATCAGTCGCACCACGGCACGGCTGTACGATTTCGGCTGTCCCAGCAGGTTCTTCACAATCCATTGCAGCACGCCAGTATGCGTCAGTCCTGCCACCACCACAAACAATACGCCAATCACCACCACCGACGTACTGCTGAAGCCCGAGAAGGCCTCTTTCGCCTCCAGCACGCCCGTGACGAAGAGAATGGCTATGGCACCGAGAAACACCAGGTCGGCACGCAGCTTGGTAAACAGCAGCACGCTAAACATCGTCAACACCGTCACAATGGTGATCCATGCGTGCAGATTAAAACCCCAAAATACGATATCTTCCATACTATTATAAATTACAAATTAGTAGTGTATTTCTCATGCAAAGGTAGTAAAAACCATATTAACCACCAAAGAAAAACGTATTTTATTTGGACTTTCCTACCTTTTTTGTATCTTTGCACAAGAAAAGTCAAACAACCTAAAAAGAAACGATATGAGAAGAATCAACGCATGGGCCATCGCCGTCGCCCTGATTGGCGGCATCACCATCACCTCCTGCTTCTCTGAGAGCAAGAACAACGCACAACAAGTGCGTGCCGAGGAAGACACCAGCCAGTTTGTAACGCTCACCGACGTCGTGCCCGACGCCATCCTCGAGATACGCTACTATGGCACCTACAATTTTGTGGGCACCCGCATCGACGGCTACGAAGAGCCAACCGCCCTACTCTCTCGCGTGGCTGCCGACAGCCTCAAGGCCGTCAGCGACGACGTCAAGGCCCTGGGCTACCGACTGAAGATCTACGATGCCTACCGTCCGCAGAAAGGTGTGGACCACTTCGTACGCTGGGCTGCCGATATCCCCGACACCCTCATGAAGCCCTATTTCTATCCCGACCTCGACAAGAGCGTGCTCTTCGAGCAGGAGTATATCTACGAGAAGAGCGGCCACACCCGCGGCAGCACCGTTGACCTCACCTTGTTCGACATGACTACTGAGAAAGAGCTCGACATGGGCGGCACCTTCGACTGGTTCGGCATTGAGAGCCATCCCGACTACTGCGGCAATCCCGAGACGGGCGAATATACCGGCGGCAGCATCACCGCAGAGCAGTTTGCCAACCGCATGATTCTGCGTCAGGCCATGCTGCGCCACGGCTTCAAGCCCCTCGACAGCGAGTGGTGGCACTTCACCCTCCGCGATGAGCCCTTCCCCGACACCTACTTCACCTTCCCCGTGAAGAAACTATAAAACAAAAGAGTGCGCAGACCCTATGTGCACTCGGGCAGTCACTTTTGGGTCTTTCCAGACGTTCCTTTCATCCGTTCCGATGGTGTTTTGCGGTCGTTCCGATGATACTTTAGGGGGGTAAAGTATCATCGGAACGAGTCGTAGATGCCATCAGAAGCACCCAAAGATGCCATCGGAACGGGTGTAAGATGACGTCAGTCAGTTAGTGCCTTTTGATGTTTAGAAACTTTAGATTTGGTCGAGTGCCTGGCGGATATCGTCAAGGATGTCTTCCACGTCCTCGATACCTACCGAGAGACGAATGAGGTCGGGGGCGACGCCTGCCTCGAGCAGCTGCTCGTCGGAGAGCTGACGATGAGTGTGACTGGCGGGATGGAGCACGCAGGTGCGGGCATCGGCGACATGGGTCACGATATTAATCATCTGCAGCGAGTCCATCCACTTGATAGCGGTGGCACGATCACCTTTGAGTCCGAAGGCGATGACGCCACACGAGCCGTTGGGCAGGTATTTCTGTCCCAGGGCATAGGCGCGGTCGGTGGGCAGTCCGCAATAGTGCACCCAAGCCACCTTGGGGTTGTCGTGCAGAAACTCAGCCACTCGCTGGGCGTTCTTACAATGCTGAGCCATGCGCAGATGGAGGGTCTGCAGGCCAAGGTGGAGCAGGAACGAGTTCTGCGGGGCGGGGATAGAGCCGAGGTCGCGCATGAGCTGGGCTATGAGTTTGGTGGTATAGCCCATCTTGCCGAAGGCCTTGACATAGGTGAGGCCGTGGTAACTCTCGTCAGGAGTACACAGACCCGGGAACTTCTCGGCATGGTCCAGCCAGTCGAAGTTACCGCTATCGACGACGACACCACCTACCTGTGTGGCCAGACCGTCCATATATTTCGTGGTGCTGTGAGTGACGATGTCGGCGCCCCACTCGAAGGGACGGCAGTTGACGGGTGTAGCAAAGGTATTGTCGACAATGAGGGGAACACCATTCTTATGGGCGATGCGGGCGAACTTCTCGATGTCGAGCACGGCACAGCCGGGGTTGGAGATGGTCTCGCCAAACAGCGCCTTGGTGTTGGGACGGAAGGCGGCCTGGATCTCGTCCTCGCTGGCTTCCTGAGACACGAAGGTGCACTCGATACCCAACTTCTTCAGCGTGACACCGAAGAGGTTGTAGGTGCCACCGTAGATCTCGTTGGAGGTAACGATATGGTCGCCAGCCTCACAGATATTGAAGATGGCATAGAAATTGGCAGCCTGACCGCTGGAGGTAAGCACGGCCCCTACTCCACCTTCGAGGGCGGCAATCTTTGCAGCCACAGCATCGTTGGTGGGGTTCTGCAGGCGGGTGTAGAAGTAACCTTCCTTCTCGAGATCGAACAACTTAGCCATCTCGTCGGAGTCGTCGTACTTGAAGGTAGTTGACTGGATGATGGGCAACTCGATGGGTTCTCCGTTCTTGGCCTTATAACCGGCTTGTACGCAAAGCGTACCTTGTCTGAATTTCTTTTCCATTGTTTCTATTGCAATTATTTCGTTATGTCGTTATTTCGTTATGTCGTTATTTCAAAGTTTCGAGGGTCATTTAATAATGACCTTCTTTCCTCCCGAGATGTAGAGGCCCTTCTTAGGAGAGGCTCCCACACGACGGCCCTGAAGGTCGAAGAGAGAATTGGAGGTTTGAGATTTAAACTGACCTCCTTCCTCTTTCCACTTTCCACTTTCCTCTAATAGGCCCGTAATGAGGTTGTCAGCCAGGGCACTGACATCGACAGGGGCGATGCCCTCGTGGGTGGGTTTCACCTGGATGATGGTGCCGTCGTCGGCAAAGGTGAGCTTGTCGATACATACCTCACGATGATAGCCGGGGCCATTGCTGAGGTAGCTCTTGTTGATGCGGTGATAGACGATGTACCAGTCGTCGGTGCCTGGGATGTTGACAACGGAGTTATGGCCCGTGCCGTAGATCTTGTTGCTGGTATCCTGGATGATGACGATGGGGTTCTGAGCCACCTTGATGGGACCCTTTGGCGACGTGCTGGTGCCATAGGCCACATGGTAGTTCTGGGCACCGGTATCATCGACACTCCACAGGAAATAGTAGAGGCCGTTGCGATAGAACACATAGGTGCCCTCACGGTAGGCGTAGGTCTGTAGCGAGCCGCCAGACGGGGTGATGTCGTACTCCTTGGTATCGACACTCATCATATCGTCGGACATCAGGCGGTAGTGCATACGACCATTACCATAATATAAATAGGTCTGTCCGCTGACGGGGTCGGTGAAGACGTCGGAGTCAATCATCTGACCCTCGGAGGTAGTGGTGAACAGGGGCTTCTCGGAGGCCTTGAAAGGACCTGTGGGCGAGTCGGCCACCGCCACACCTAAGGTCTTCTTGCCCAACGAGGCGTTGTGGGCACTGAAGAAGAAGTAGTATTTCCACTGGCCATCGACCCATTTCTCCTCGATGCAGGGCGCCCAGGCATTACCCGAAGCCCAGGGGGCATCGCCACCTTCGGCAAGGTTGAGGATGGTGCCTTCGTTTTGGAAGTGCACGAGGTCGGGCGACGAGAACACATCGAAGCTATAACCACCCCAGCCCTCGTAGCCGTCGGTGGTGGGATAGACGTAGAAACGTCCCGTCTTCTTAGAGAAGAGCACCTCGGGGTCGGCATGGAAGTCGGGCAGTATGGGGTTGGCACAGGCGTAGGCCGTCACCTTATAAGAGGTCTGGGTGTCGAGACCAGGAATCTGACAGACGAAGGTGACGGGGCCCTGAGAAAAGTCCTGAGGACCCTGTGGACTGACGGTGGCGCCTGGCGACAGCAGGAACTGCGGGTCGAAGGCGGTGAGGTCGGTGCCTGGCTCTACGGGAACCTGGATGACGGTAGTGGTGATAGAGGCCAGCGACTGGCGGATGGCGGGATGCGTCATGCCGACGATAGTGGGCTGAAGACCCGTGGCAGGATAGGCTGCCAACAGGGCGTCGGCCTCGGCCTGCGTCAGGGGTATCACCGTGCCGTGACGGGGCGTGAAGGCGCCGCTGGTCTTGGTGTTCTTCACCCACGTAAATGTCTGGAGGTCGGGGCTGGAGCAGAACTGATAGTAACCCGACGAGTAGCAGTCGTACATCAGTATCCACTTGTCCTGATTAATCAACTTGAAGAGTCCACCGCCCTCAACGGCTACGGTGGTCTGCTGCAGGTTGCCACTAATCTCGCCCCACTGACTGCCGTCGGGCTCTCCCTCGGCGGGTGTCAGACGGCGAGCTGTTGACTTGGCAATGCCGTTTGTGGCATCGCTCTTGAAGATGGCGTGGTAGAGACTGTCGTTCTCGTTCCACACAATATCCATATCGATGGTGGCAGCACCGCTGTCGAAGAAATAGCGGGGCTCGTCGATGAAGTCGGTAAAGTCATCGTTGGCGTAGCAGTAGTACACCTTATCGTAAGGGATGCTACCGTCACTGGTGAGCAACGAGAAATAGACCATGAAGCGGCCGTGGGTGCCATCGGTATTCAGGTAGTCGGGGTCCCAGATGGTCTGCGGTGCCCAGACACGCGTCACCTTGGCCCATGTGGTGCTCTTATAGCGGGTGGGGAAATTGACGGTGGCGTGAGTCCAGTGGATGAGGTCGCGGGAACGCATCAGCACCAAGCCGCGGTTGCTGTCCCAGCCCTGCGAGCACTTCATATCAGTGACTGCCATATAGAACCAGCCATCGGGGCCGCGCAGGATATGGGGGTCGCGCAGTCCACCCTTCACCGTACAGCTGTCGGCAGAAACCACACGCTTGCCGCCATTCAGCGGGGTGTAGTTATAACCGTCGCCAGAGAGGGCGTAGTAGATATTCTCGTTATCGTTGGAGGGGAAATAGACAAAGAGATAAGAGGTGTAGGGCTCGTTGGCGTGGATCGAGACATCGAAGTCGCGAGTGGCACGCTGCTCACCCCTGCGGATGGTGGCTGTCAGCGTGACGTGCTGCTTGCCGTCGGTGCCGAGACGTACCACACGTCCATCATTACTGAGATAGCTCGTATCGTTGGAGATCCAGAACACAGGGTCGCCCTCGGCGGCTACGGTAGGTAGCGTCAGGTGGTCGTAGAGGTTATGGACATTACCCCCAATGGAGAGGTGGTCGAGTTCGTACTGCAGGGCCTCAGCATCGTCAAACAGGGGCAGCACACCCACCTCGAAGGAGAGCTGGTCGCTGACTGTTGACGTGCTGAAATGAGCTGTCAGCGTGGCGTGGGCCATAGCGCTGCCAATGGCAGGACGGGTGATATGACCCGTAGAGGTAATCACGTTTTCGTCGCTACTTTCCCACTCTATCTTCACCACGTCGGCATAGCTGGTGGGCAGCGTGATGTCGTGAATCAGGGCGCTAACATCGCCCAGGGTGAAGTTCTTAATGAGGTCGCGGATGGCGGCATCCTCTATCTCGCGGTTCAACACGGAGATGCCACTTTGCAGGTCGGCAATCTCGGCCTCACTCACGGCATAGTTGCACAGCACCAGATGGTGCATCAGGGCATCCTTCAGATAGGCATCGCCGCTATAGCAGCTGCGCCCCAGATAGGAGTTCTTCAGCTGACCGCTCAGCGCCTCGGGCTTCAGCGATACCGTACCCTTGGCGGCCTGTTTGCCATCGAGGATAACACGGCCCTCGGTGCCTTGCTGCACGTAGATGATATTAACCCAGCGACCCTTGGTCAGCGCCTTGCCGGGGTTTACCCGCTGCTCGCCACTATAGTTGCCCTTCGTGATAGAGAAGCGCGACTCCTTGGCACCGAAGAAAAGATAGCCAGAGGTGGACGAGTTGGAGAAACACCATACAAAATTACCATCAGCGGCGATGTTCGTGCCTTGCGGCACGAAGACATCGAGACTGATGGTATAGTCGCTGAAACTCTTAACGAACTGGCCTACCGACGCATCGAACTGGAAGTATCCGTTCTTGCTGCCTAAAGACAACACGGGCTCTTCACCCTCAGTAGTCAGCACAGCACCATTCTTTAACGTTCCGCCATACTGTCCGCTCTGGTCGGTGAGCGTGGTGAAATCGAAGATCACCTTGAGGCTGTCGGTCTCATCGGCCATCACTGGCATTCCGACTGACAGCATGAGCCACAAGGCCCATAACTTACTGGTTTTCAGCATCAATAGCTTTGATTTTCTCTTTGACGAGCTGCATGTCGTCCTTCAGCTTCTGGATCTTACGGTTCATCTCCTCGATGAGCGAGTTACCCTTCTTGCTGCTGGCGGTCAAGAAGCCCAGATTATTCTCGTAAGTTTGAATCTCCTGCTTCAGCGCATCGTACTGGCGCATCAGACGAGCACGTTCGTTGTCCAAGGCACCCTCGCCACGTTCTGCCACCTGCTTGAGGTTGTCCTTGAACTTATTGAGGCGCTTCTTAGCTACGCTGATGTTGAGTTCCTTATAGAGTTTGTCGAGCACAGCATGATACTCCTCGTAGAGCTTATCCTTCTCCTTATATGGCACATGACCAATGGCATTGTATTCCTCGACGAGTTTCTGGACCTTCTCCTGAAGGCCCTCACCAGCCTCTTCAGCCACAGTTTTCAGACGGGCGATGACATCACGTTTCTTATCCAGGTTGTCGCGCTCCTCGTTGCGCTGTCCAGCACCGGCAGCATTGCGGGCCTCGAAGAACTTATTGCAGGCAGCGAGGAACTCCTCCCACAGTTGGTCACCCAGTTTCTTGGGCACCATACCGACGGTCTTCCACTCCTTCTGCAGGGCGATGAGCTTATCGCTGGTAGAACGCCACTCAGTGCTGTCCTGCAGCGCCTTAGCCTTCTCGATGAGGGCACGCTTCTTCTCGGCATTCTCCTTAAAGCTGTCCTTCAGGGTCTTGAAGTATTCGGCCTTGCGGGCAAAGAAATCATCGCAGGCAGCACGGAAGCGCTCGAAGATCTTCACGTTCATCTTCTGTGGAGCGAAACCAATAGTCTTCCACTCGGCCTGGATATCGATAATCTCCTGGGTGTGACGCTCCCAGTCGGCACTGCCTTTATTCTCAGCAGCATTGATGGCCTCAACCTTCTCGCAGAGGGCGGTCTTCTTGGTGAGGTTCTCTTCCTCACGGGCACGCAGATCCTCGAAGTGCTGCTGGTGACGCTTGTTGATGACGGTAGAAGCAGCCTTGAAGCGCTGCCAGATCTCCTCACGCAGCTCCTTGCTCACAGGACCAATCTCGCGATACTCCTGATGCAGCTTCTGCAACTGGTGGAAGGCACTGATAACATCTTCCTCGTCGGCCAGCTTCTCGGCAGCCTCACAGAGGTGTGTCTTGGCTTCCAGGTTCTTCTTGAAGTCCAGCTCGCGAGCCTCACTATTGAGTTTCAGCAGGTCATAGAACTGCTCTACATAGAGCTGATAGTTACGCCACAACTCATTGGCCTTGTCGGCAGGTACAGCCTTAATCTCACGCCACTCCTGCTGCAGGGTCTTAAACTCCTGATAGGTCTTGCTGGCCTCCTCGGGTGAGGTGACCATCGCCTTGATTTTCTCTATAATTGCCAGCTTTTTCTTGAAGTTCTCTTCCTTCTCGGCCTCCTGTTCACGGAACAGCTGCTGACGGCGTTCCTTGATAACGCCCATCTCGGCCTTGAACACTTCCTCGTCTTCATCGGGGGTAATCTGGTAGGTCTCCGGATCACCACCAGCATCAATGAAGTCCTTCAGCTTGGCTTCGCGCTCGGCAATGTGCAGCTTGTAGAAGGCGGTCTTCAGATATTCCACCTCCTCCTTCTGCGGAGCTTCATCGCCATGGGCCAATTCCTTCACGCGGTCCAACACCTCTTTCTTGGTCTCGTAGACCTTGCGAGGCATCTCTTCCTGGGCGGTTTCTACGGTTTCCACTTCAGGAGCCGTTGCTTCCTGCACCTCTTCGGCAGCAGTATTATTCTGTTCGGGCACCTGGATTACTTCTTCTTGTTTCCCCTGTTCGAGGATTGTTTCTTGAGAGTCCATCATTTAACTGTTTTAGTTACTGAATCGATTGGTATATAACAAAAGAGGGTTCAAAGGTACTAAAAAAGGGTTAAAAATTAAAAAAGTGAAAAGGTAAAACACCGTACGTTTGCATTATTTAACGTTTAACGGCGTTTTACCCTTATTCTTTATTAGCTTTGACCTATAGTCTTTATATCAGTCTCTTGTGCCTAAAGAACCACCATGCGGCACCTGAAACACCTACTGAGATGATGAGTGCGCAGATAAATCCATAACCACTTTCCTCCATGCCGTTGACCAGGTTCATACCGAAAAGTGAGGCGATAAGCGTGGGGAACATCATGATAATGGTGACGGAGGTCAGCGTACGCATCACCGTATTCATGTTGTTGTTGATGATGCTGCTGTAGGTATCCATCGTCGACTCCAAGATGTCGGAGTAGATGCTGGTAGTCTCACGGGCCTGTGCCATCTCGATATTGACGTCCTCAATCAGGTCGGCATCCAATTCGTCGATTTGGAGTTTGAACTTCAACTTCGACAGCAGCGTCTCATTGCCACGGATAGAGGTCTGGAAGTAGGTCAGCGAGTCCTGCAGGCGACTCAGACCTATCAGGCTCTCGTTGTTCACATCCTGATCCAGATTACGCTTAGCCTTATCGATGAGCGAGTTAATCTGCTTCAGTCGCTTCAGGTACCACACCGCACTGGAAAGGAACAGACGGAAAATCATATCCACATGGTCGGTGAAACCCACGCTGCGCTTCTGCTGATAACTCACGAAATCGATCATCATATTCGTTTCGTAGTAACAAACGGTGATGGTCACATCGCGCTTATGGATAATACCGAGAGGCACGGTGGTATAAGGCGTGCGGGAGCGTACCTCCTTGACATAGGGAATACGCAGGATGATGAGCATCCATCCATCGTCATACTCATAACGGGCACGCTCATCGGTATCGCTGATATCACTGATGAAATAGTCGGGTATGCCGAACTTGCTTTCCAGTTCGCGCTGGTCATCTTCGGTCGGACACGTCACCTGTATCCAACAATTGGACTGCCACTCTGTGAGCTGGCTCAGTCCCCCTTGGGTGTTCCAGTAGGTCTTCATTGTGCTAATCCGTAAAAATAATTACTAATTACTAATTACTAATTAATCGCGGCAAAGGGATTAGCAGCCTTGCTCGCTATCCCCCAGCCTAACAATTGTTACTATTCGCCGGGTAATCGTCCATAATTTTGTTACTTTTTGGTTATTTCGGGTGCAAAGGTACGAATAAGCGAGCAAAAAACCAAAATATATTTTAGTTTTTTTCAAGCGAAAGTACTTTCTTGCGTCCCGTTGGTAGCAAGCGTCACCCTTCGGGATGCCGAGCGCGACGCAGTCAAAGGTAATAAAAAAAGGTAAAAGTGAAAAACGAAAAGTGAAAAATTTGCTGCCGCCCGTTGTTTTTTTCTTTTTTGCATCAAGGCAGCAGCAAATTAATTATTCACTTTTGACTATTCTCTTTCCTCCTTCCACTTTTCTCTTTCCTCTTTTTACTTTTTCTCAGGAATGTCCTCGAGCGTTTTCTTCAGCAACTGCCAGAAGGGAGCAACAGTAGCGATAAGGGCACGCTCATTGGTGGTGTGAGGCGACTTCATCGTAGGACCGAGGCTGACGACATCGAGCCAGGGGTACTTGCCCAAGATGACAGAGCACTCCAATCCGGCATGGTCTACCTGAATGATACCATCCTCGCCAAACAGTTCCTTATACTCTTTTAATAAGAGGTGTAGAATCTCTGAGTCGGGGTTAGGATCCCAGCCGCCATAACTGCCGGCAGTCTCTACCTTCATGCCTGCCATAGAGAAGCAGCTCTCCAGCATCTTGACCACGTAGTCCTTCATATCCTCACGACTTGAACGGGCCAGAATCTTAATAGTAGCCTTACCACCTTCGATGTCGATAATAGCGAGGTTTGAACTGGTCTCCACCACATTGGGATAGGCAGGGATAAAGCGGATGACGCCATCGTGACAGGCGTAGATAGCATCGATGAGGTTGTCCTGCAGTTCTACAGGAACCTGCACCTTCGGTGTTGCCACCTCCTCTACGATAATCTCGACACCCTGCGGCTCGATGAGCTTGAACTCATCATTGAAGGTTTCCTTCCAGTCCTCGGCCAGTTCCTTCAGTGCCTCAACATTCTCCTTTGGCAGTGTCAGTATGGTCTCTGCCTTGAAGGGGATGGCGTTGCGCATATTACCACCATGCCATACAGCCAGACGGGCATCCAGCTCTTCAATAGCCTCGCGCACCATCTGCACCATCAGCTTGTTGGCGTTGGCACGACCTTCGTGAATCTCCAGACCAGAGTGTCCACCACGCAAGTTCTTTACTGTCAGACGCAGGGCAGCATCCTCTGGGTCGGTATCTACCTCTTTATAATCGATGGTAGCAGAAACATTGATACCACCGGCACTTCCAATGACGAACTTACCCCAGTGTTCTGAGTCAAGGTTCATCAGTATATCGCCCTGCAACTCACCCTCGGGCAGGTCGTTGGCACCATACATACCCGTCTCCTCATCGGCAGTGATAAGGGCATCGATAGGTCCGTGCTTCAGGGTCTTATCCTCCATGATAGCCATGATGGCAGCGACACCCAGACCATTGTCGGCACCCAGAGTGGTACCCTTGGCTTTCACCCACTCACCATCAATCCAAGGCTGGATGGGGTCGGTCTCAAAGTTATGAGTACTCTCGGGGGTCTTCTGTGGCACCATATCCATGTGGGCCTGTAGAATGACACCTTTCTTATTCTCGTAGCCAGGGGTGGCGGGCTTGCGGAAATGAATATTACCGGCAGGATCCTTCACGGCATATACGCCAACCTGCTTTCCGAAGTCAACCAGGAACTGCTGGATTTTGTCGAGATGTCCACTGGGACGGGGTACCTGTGTCAGTGCATAGAAATTCTTCCAGATGCACTCGGGCTGAAGTTTCTGAATTTCGTTCATAGTTTTATTCTGTTAAATATTGGTTTTTGTCATTAACGCGGCAAAGATACGAAAAAAAATCGACACTCCAAGCCTTTTCGTCATAATTTAGTCTAAATATTCGCTCATACTTTCACAATAATACTACCATTATATCTACTTTTCAAGTTTTTTTCTTATTTTTGCAACAAAAAAATACCATATTGTTATGAACAGAACCCTAAAACTCATCTTCCTACTATCTGTGATAGCCACTATTCAGACCTTTGCGCAACCCCTCTACGTAGGGTCTTACAACATTCGCTATCAGAACAATGACGACAACAAAAACGGTAACAGCTGGACACAGCGTTGCCCCGTGGTTTGCAGTCAAATCAACTTCGAACACCCCGACATCTTTGGTGCACAGGAGGTGCTCCATCCACAGCTGTGCGACATGCTGAAACATCTCGACGGCTACGACTATATCGGCGTGGGACGCGACGACGGCAAGCAGAAAGGCGAGTATGCTGCCATCTTCTTCGACAACAAGAAGGTGAAGCTTGTGGACAGCGGACACTTCTGGCTCTCAGAGACACCCGAGAAGCCTAGTCTGGGATGGGATGCCGCCTGTATCCGCATCTGTACTTGGGGGTTGTTTGAGAAAAACGAAGAGGGACTGCGGTTCTACTTCTTCAACCTTCACATGGACCACGTAGGGGTGAAGGCCCGCCGCGAGGCTGCCAAGCTGGTGGTAGAACGCATCAAGCAGCTATCAGGCGGCACGACACCGGTGGTACTGACTGGCGACTTCAACGTGGACCAGAGCGACGAGATTTACCGCATCTTTACACTGTCGGGACTCATCGACGCCTACACCGCCACCCGCCTGCGCTTTGCTGAGAATGGCACCTTCAACGCCTTTCATCAGGAGGGTAAGACTAATAGCCGCATTGACCATGTATTCGTTTCCAAACAGTTCTCTGTGGACCGTTACGGCATACTCACCAACACGTACTGGGCCGACAAGCAACGCCTGCCCTCCGATCACTATCCCGTATTCGTGCGTCTGAACATTGACCCATCACCTGTCACCAATCACCCATCACCTGTCACCCTTCACCTGTCACCCTTCACCCTTCACCCTTCACAATCAGTCAACCCGATGATTGGCACTGGCGGTCACGGTCATGTTTTTTTAGGAGCCAACGTGCCCTTCGGCTTTGTGCAATTAGGACCCACCAACCGCAAGGACGGCTGGGACTGGTGCTCAGGCTATCACTATAGCGACTCGGTCATCATCGGCTTCAGTCACCTACACCTCAGCGGTACGGGCTGCGCCGACCTGGGCGACATTGCCTTCCTGCCCATCACCGAGGGCTCACAGCAGAGCGTCACCTTCTCACACCAACAGGAACACGTGCGACCTGGTTATTACGATGTCACACTCAACAACGGCGTCCGCGTGGAACTCACGGCTACCGAACGTACTGGTATGCACCGCTATACGCTACCTGCCACCACGAAAAATGGCTACCTGCGCCTCGACCTGCAGCAAGGCATCGGCTGGGACGAAGCCACTGCTGCCAGAACATTTCAGCAGGACGCTACCACCATCTGCGGCTTTCGCTTCTCTAAAGGTTGGGCCAACGACCAGAAGGTGTTTTTCGTGGCTGAGTTCTCAAAGCCTGTCAAGATGATAAGTCGCCACACGACAACCATCACCAAATCGGACGACAAGACCACGATAAATGTCAATGACGTAGGTCCCTGGATGATTAGCTACAAAGCCGACAGCGAACCGCTGCTGATGCGTGTGGGACTCTCTGCCGTCAGCATCGACGGGGCACGGGCCAACCTGCGGGCTGAGCAGACTGGCTGGGACTTCGACGGTGTAGTGGCCCAGGCCGAACGCAAATGGGACGAGCAGTTGCAGAAGATACAGGTAACTGGCGGCACACCTGACCAGCGCACCATCTTCTATACCGCCCTGTATCACACCATGACAGCGCCCTCGGTGTTCTGTGATGTCGATGGACAGTATCGTGGCTCCGACGGCAAGGTACATCAGGGCGACTATGTGAACTACACCACCTTCTCGCTGTGGGACACCTATCGAGCTGCCCATCCTCTGATGACACTCATACACCCCGAACGCCAGGAAGATATTGCCAAGACGATGATCAACATCTGGCGACAGCAGGGCAAGTTGCCCGTGTGGCACCTCATGGGCTGCGAGACCAACTGCATGGTGGGTAATCCTGCCATTCCTGTGTTGGCTGACCTGGTTTTGAAAGGACTCACCACCCAGCGCCAACAGGCTTTCGAGGCAATGAAAGCCTCTGCCATGCTCGACGAGCGCGGTCTGGCGCTGCTCAAGGAGTATGGCTATATCCCTTGCGACCTGTTCAGCGACAACGAGACCGTAGGCCGAGGCTTGGAATATGCACTGGCAGACTGGTGCGTGGCACGTGTGGCCGAACAGTTAGGCATGACTGCCGATCAGCAGTATTTCGACCAGCGGGCACAGAGCTATCGCCAGTATTTCGACCCCGTCACTGGTTTTATGCGCGGAAAGGACAGTCACGGCAACTGGTCGTTCTCTCAAACCTCCTCCACCTTCAACCCATTCCACTCTTCCCCCAAGAACCGCGACTATACCGAGGGCAATGCCTGGCAATACACATGGCTCGTACCTCACGACCCACACGGTCTGGCATCACTCTTCGGCTCTGAGCAGCGCTTCATCGCCAAACTAGACTCGCTATTCATCGTCGAGGGCGACCTGGGCGAGGAGGCACCACCCGACATCTCCGGTCTCATAGGTCAGTATGCCCACGGCAATGAGCCCAGTCACCATGTGCTCTACCTTTATAATTATGTAGGACAGCCCTGGAAAGGTGCCCGTCTCATTCGACGCACCCTCAGCGAGCTGTATCACAACGCCCCCGACGGTCTGAGCGGTAATGAGGACGTGGGACAGATGTCGGCTTGGTATATCCTCTCGGCCATGGGTATATATCAGGTGGAGCCCGCTGGCGGAAAATATGTCTTCGGTACCCCACTATTCCCCGAGGTCACCATGCAGGTAGGCAATGGCAAGACCTTTACCATTCGAGCCCGCAACGTCAGCGACGAGAACATCTACATCCAAAGCGCCAGCCTCAACGGCATGCCCTACACCCGTTCCTATATCATGTATCAGGACATCGTCAGCGGTGGTACCCTCGAATTTCAGATGGGACCCAGCCTTCTGACTTCGGCACAAAGACCGGTTCGCCTGGCAAAACACGCTCTTTGGCGAACTGGTACTGAAGCTTATGGCTGAGGGGAAGACATCGCTTTTGAATAATCTTTAGTAAACATCAGGCGCAGCCAGGCCCATACGCCTAACAGTACCACCAGCATGGTCTGAACGGTATGTACGATGAGCACGAACCACAGGGCGCGTTCATCTACCACACCATAGAGTATCAGCATGGTCTTCACGGCAAAATGCCAGGGGCCTGCGCCATTAGGCGTAGGCACTATCACCGCTATGCTACCCACCACAAAGGTCACCAGCGCACAGCCCAGACCCAAGTCGGCGGTAAAGTCGAAACAGAAGAAGGTGAGGTAGTAATGCAGGAAATAACACACCCAGATAGCTACCGAAAAAAACAGGAACAGCGGTACGTTCTTCACATTCTTCAGCGACATCACGCCCTCCCAGATGCCATGCAGCGTCATCTTCACCTTATTATATATAGAGAGACGACGTAACAGCAGGTGCAACAGCACCAGGGCAGCCACGCCGCAGATGGCAGTCACTAGATAGCCCGTGGGCGAGAACTTCTGCAGGATGGTGTCCATGCTCGTACCTGTTCGCTCAAAGAAGGTACCGAACACACTCAGCTGAAACAGCAACGTCAGTCCTGTGAGAGCTCCCATCAGCAACGTATCGATGGCACGTTCTGTCACCACCGTGCCCAATGCCTTGGGAAACGAGATGCCGTCCCAGCGCTTCAGCACGCCACAGCGTGTAAACTCACCAATACGGGGGATGACCAGCGATACAGCATAACTCAGGAAGATAGAGTATATCGCCACAGACGTACGAGGCTTCTCGCCCAGTGGTTCCAGCGTCTGTCGCCAGCGCCAACCACGACACATCTGTGCCAATATGCCGAAGGGGAAACTGAGCAGCATCCACGTCCAGTTCATCTCGTGCATCATCACGTGCTCTATGCGTTCCCAGTCCTCTCCGCGATACATCCAATACAGTATGGCACCGCCCAGTATGAGCGGCAACAGTATCTTCGCTATGGTCTGCAAATATTTCATTCGGATTGCAAAGGTACAAATAAGTGAGCAAAATGCAAAAGGAAAGAAAGAAAAATGATTATTTTCTTTGCAATTCCTTCAACTTTGACTATCCAACCTATTTTCTGATTATCTTTCGGACAGTTCCCTTTGCATCACGTACGATGTCAATCCTACCAATACGATAGAGCAACTGATGAGCAGCACCCGTTGTCAATTCGTCCATTCCCGTAGTATTTGTTACAGCGAAATCGAACGAGGCCAAACCTCCCGTAACAGCCATATTCGTAATCGGCTTTGACATGAATGTTGTGCCGTCAATATTCTCATGATTCAAAGTAGCAGCAGGTGTTGACGTGTTGGTCAGCGAATCGTTCTCTTGATAAGGATAGGGCCATCCTGCATTAAAATATACACTATTCATGGCATTGGCATGGAAAAGTTCATAACGCTTACGGCTGGAAGAGTTGGTAAAAGTAGTTGTACTTATCCATATAGAGGGGTCAAAGTCAATATGGAAGACAAGGATGCCACTGCCAGGAAGACTGGCGTCCCACCCTATCGGCTGACGGTTCTCCACGATGTAATACTCACTCTCACATCCGTCATTACGGATAAGAAATGCCCTACCCTCTTCTGCCAATGCAGACATATCAGTTATCGTTGTTGTCTTTTCCAATTCTACAGGCGTTAGCCACCCCATCAACCAACGTTCATGGGCAGAATAGCCGCAAGGCAGGAAACCATTACAATTGTTGTTACCAAAGTCCATGAGATCCCATTCTCCCACAGTTTTTGCACCACTATCATTATAAAAGTCGGGGAATCCGAAGCAATGGGTATATTCGTGACAGATGGTACCAAAAGAGCTGTAGTTTTCATATTTTGCTAACTCGTTAATGGCACAGTAGCAGTCAACCAGATAGTTATTATCGCCAGCAGAAACAGGAATAGGATCACAATGGACGTCCTCTTGGAGGTCCTTCAAATGTTCACTCATCCACCATTGGTGCGGCCATATCAGATCAGTGCCAGAGGTTTCGTGCAGGCCGTAACCAGGATAGACGACAAGCAGCTGGTTAATATAACCATCACCATTCCAGTCATACATCCCCCAGTCGATGTCGCGTGTCTTCAGTATGTCCACAATGTCACTTATCAGATACTGTGAGTTCTCATCATGCTCCTCTGTACTGGCATACTTCTTGGCATTGCCATTAACCTGCACATACGCCAAATCGAAGACGATGTTGAATTCACCATAACTCTGGGCAAGGAAATAATCGTGGACGGAACCCTTGAACGAACCCTCTATATAATTCTCGGCATTGAAAATCTTATCCCACTTCTCCATCGTGGCAACCTCATCATCTGTGAACGAACGGTCATTGAACGCCACAAGTACAGTCAGCTGGTGACGCTCACCATGATAATAGTCACCACCAGGTGTTCTGCCCTGACTGCCTCCACGGCGAAGATGAACAGGACGTGGTGTGCCACGACGACACCCTTGCAGCGATATGTTTTCCTGTGCAATAGCTGACAGCGTAACCAGCGACAGCAACAAGCTGACAAAGACTAATCTGTAATTTCTCATTATTATCAATTAGCAGTTGATAGACAACTGTGACATCTCACATATTTGATGCAAAGATAGCGATAATTCAGCTTTCATTTGTATTATTGTGCTTAGTTTTAAGCCTTTTTATATAATATGCGGAAATTATTTGGTGCTTTATTTTTTTATTTGTAAATTTGCACCAAACAAAACAAATGAAACAAGTAAGACCAAAGAAAAACCTGGGTCAGCACTTCCTGACTGACCTATCGATAGCGAAGCGCATTGCCGACACGGTGGATGCCTGTCCAAATATTCCAGTACTGGAGGTAGGCCCTGGCATGGGCGTGATGACGCAGTATCTGGTGGAGAAACCACGACCTTTCAAGGTGGTGGAGATTGACCGCGAAAGCGTGGAGTACCTGAAGCAAACTCTGTTTAAGGAAAGCGCAGAAAAATCACAATCACAGATTATAGAGGGCGACTTCCTGCGGATGGACCTGAGAGAGGTGTTTGACGGTCAGCAGTTTGTGCTGACAGGCAACTACCCCTATGACATCTCATCGCAGATATTCTTTAAGATGCTGGACAACCGCGACCTGATACCCTGCTGTACTGGCATGATTCAGCACGAGGTGGCAGTACGCATGGCCTCGCAGCCTGGCAACAAGCAGTATGGCATACTGAGTGTGTTGATTCAGGCGTGGTACGACGTGGAGTATTTGTTCACCGTAGAGCCCAACGTATTTAACCCGCCACCCAAGGTGCAGAGTGCGGTGATTCGCATGACACGTAACAAGGTGGAGAAACTGGGATGCGACGAGGAACTGTTTAAACGCGTGGTAAAGACGGCGTTTAACCAGCGACGGAAGATGTTGAGAGTGTCACTGCGCCAGATGATGACGACCAAGGAACTGCAGGCAATTACGGATTCCAGATTCGCCACTTTGAGACCCGAACAACTGTCGATAGCAGAATTCGTAGAATTGACAAATTTGATAGAAAATGCGTTGTGTGCGAACACAAGGCCTTGATTTTCGTCAATAATAATGCCTTTTTCATACAAAATACGACGAAAGTTGATACAACCTATCGATTTTCGTCGTAACTTTGCATCGTCAAAAAGAAACAAGCGATCTTCAATAGAGTTAGTTAGTTAATTAGGTAAAAGATTGAGCCTTGTGAAAGGCAAGAGAAAGTATAGAAAGAGTTAGTAAATGTTCAATAGGTTAGTTAGTATTTTTAGGTTAGATTGTTTTAGGTAAGTAGGTATTAGTAAGGTAAACTGAAAAGATTTGTTGAAGGGTAACAAAAGTAGAAAAAAGGTTTTTAGTTATTAATATCGTAAGAAAATGCAGGCTAGGTTGTGAAACCACGGCCTGCTTTCTTTTTGTGTGACCTTAATAAATCTGTGTGCTAAGGATACGGACATCCTCCACAGGACGATCATAGTCGTCGGTGTAGACCTTCTGGATGCGCTCCACAACAGCGAGTCCCTCAACGACCTCACCAAACACGGTGTACTGCCCATCGAGATGGGGCGAGCCACCAGTTTTCTTATAATCCCAGAACATCTCCGACGACATCGTAGTCTTACCATCAGTAGCATCGAGCACCTTCTGTTGAATAGTCTCGAGCTCCTTGGTGGAATAATTCTTGCCCCAGACGATATAGAACTGACAACCGCTGGAGCGACGCTCAGGATTAGATTTGTCACCCTCGCGAGCCATAGCCACAGCACCACGACGGTGGTAATGCTTGGGCACAAGGAATTCTGGCTGTAGCGTATAGTCCACATCGCCCTCACCCAGCGTGGCACCAGGTTCTGCATGACGGCTCTGAGGGTCGCCAGTCTGAATCATGAAACTCTTGATGACGCGATGAAACAGCAGTGAATCATAAAAGTGCTCGCTGACCAGCTTTAGGAAGTTGTCACGATGAATGGGGGTGTCATCATAGAGGGCTATGCGGATGTCACCCTCAGTGGTGTGCAACAGCACTTGCTTCTGCTGGGCCGAGACAGGCGTAATCCCGAGAAGGCACAACAGGAAGAGAATACTAGAAAAAAGTTGTCGTGGGTTCATACTTTATGAAGAATTTAAGAATTATGAATTCTTTGGTTTGACAATGAGTTTCTCGTTCCATCTACCGAAGAACAGACGGCCGAGGAACATCAGGCCTCGGAAAGTGAGCTCGATGGCCATGGCCAGCCAGACACCCTTGAGACCGTAATCCTTTGAGAGCCACCATGCCAGCGTGAGACGTACGCCCCACATGGCCGAAAGACTCATAAAGGCAGGCTTCAGCGTGTCGCCAGCACCTATAAACACGCCATTGCAGACGATGGCAGCAGCAAACATCGGCTCGGCCCAAGCCTCGATACGCAACACCTGTGTGCCCTGCTCCACCACCTCTTCCACAGGCGACATGATCATCATCAGCTCGGGAGCAAAGATCCACATCAGCACACCCATCAGCGTCATCACCGTGATGCCCAGTCCTACCGACATACGCGCCAGACTCTTAGTGAGCACCTTCTGTCCGGCACCTATACCCTGCCCCACCAGCGTTGTGGCAGCCTCAGCAATGCCGAAGCCCGGCATATAACACAGGCTCTCTACGGTGATGGCCAGCGAGTGCGATGCCAAGGCGATGGTACCTAATGGCGCCACAATCAGGGTACTCACAATCTGTGCACCACCCATCAGCATGTGCTGCAGACCCATCGGGGCACCAATCTTAAAGGCCGTGCCCACCGTGTCACTCTTAGGTTTGAACGAACCTGGATGTCCCTTCAGACAGAGCATATCACTACGCACCAGCAGGAACCAGAGCATCAGGCAGGCCGTAATAAGCTCTGCCAGACCAGTGCCAATAGCGGCTCCCATCACACCCAGGTCGAGCATATATATAAAGATGTAATTAAAGGCCACATCCATCACACACATGCCAATGTTCAACATCGACGGGATCTTCATGTTACCTGAGCACTTCAACATGGAGCCTGCCAGACCTTCCATCTGGAAGAAGATGCCTGCCAGTCCGATGATGGCGAAATAAACCGAGGCATCGTGGGCTATATCCTCACCTCCACCCAGCCAATAAGGCAGGAAAGGACTGATGCCCAGACAGATAGCACTCATCATAAAGCTCCATAACAGACAGCACACCAACGACTGGCGTAGCACCCGACGCGCTGCGGTGAAGTCGTTGGCACCAATGAAATGTGCCACCTGTACGGAGAAACCCATCGACGCCGCTGAGGCCAGTCCACCCATCAGCCATCCCGTGGTCTCTACCACACCGATAGCTGCCGAGGCCTTGGCACCCAGGTGTCCCACCATCGATGCATCGATGAAGAACATGATGGTGGCTGATATCTGAGCCAGGATAGAGGGAATAGAAAGTTGCACGATGAGTTGCAACTTCTCGCGTTGCTTCATCGTGCGTCCTGTCCTTATGTAAGAGAGCAAATCGCGGCTCATGAAAACACTTGAAACTAAATCTCAGCAAAGATAAGCTATTTCCTCGATATAGCCAAACGTTTTTCGGAATTTTGACATTCATTTCAGTTTTTCATGCCATAGTGGGACATAATGTGAAGGAAACGAAACATATTGGAAATCGGAATACGTGTATTTTTACTACCTTTGCAGTCGAAATACAAAAACCTTTAAAATATTAAATATGAAGAAACTTGTTTTACTTGCGTTCTCATTGGCTGCCACACTCACAGTCAATGCACAGAACCCCTACCTGCCTTTGTGGGAACACTTGCCCGACGGCGAGCCCCGCGTGTTTGAAGACCCTGACCAGCCAGGAAAGTTAAGAGCTTACATCATCGGCTCACACGACGTGAATGGCTCTGCTTATTGTGGTCCTGACATCCGCATGTGGTCGGCACCCGTTGAAGACCTCAGCCAGTGGCGCGACGAGGGTCCTATCTTCACATGGTTCGTCAGCGGACAGTGGGACACGATGTACGCTCCCGACCTGGTATGCACCGTTGACCGTAACACAGGTAAGAAGACCTACTGGCTCTACCCCCACTCTCGTGGCTGGCGTCGCACGCCGATGGTATGTAAGGGCGACCGTCCCAATGGTCCCTTCGTGCCGGTGAACCTCACCGAGGACGGCACACAGTGTCTGCCGGGCTCACTCATCGACTTCGACCCCTCAGTGTTCATCGAGACGATTACTGACAAGAAAGACAAGGACTACGACAAGGGCTATCGCGCCTATGTGTTCTACGGCTTCCAGCACTCTACAGCTGTTGAGTTGGACCAGAACACCATGTATTCAAAGCGCGAGGGCACAGAGCCTATCGACCCGTTCATCCCTGCCAGCAGTGCCGATGGTCGTCTGCTTGACAAGGCAGGCAGCGAGTATAAGGCCCTCTATCAGGGACAGAACCCGCTGGACTTCAACTTCTTCGAAGCTTCGTCTATCCGTCAGGTTGGCAATAAATATGTGATGGTGTTCTCTGGCTATTCTGGCAAGGAGTACGGCCTGGGCAACACGAACTCAGCCCTGCGTTATGCCTTTGGCGACTCTCCTCTGGGCCCCTGGCGCTCTGGTGGCGTGCTGGTTGACTCACGTGGTGTGGTTCTCAACGAGGACGGCTCTAAGCTCATCACCACCAATGCCGCTCACAATACCCACGGCTCGCTGCAGGAGATCAATGGCCAGTGGTACGTGTTCTATCACCGTCCTCCCCGTGGCTTTGGCAATGCCCGTCAGCCCATGGTGGCTCCTGTGAAGATCACATGGGACAAGAAACCAGTGGCAAAGGGTGGCGTGGTGAAGATCACTGCCTACGACCCCTATACTAAGGATAATGTGTGGACTGCCAAGGCCAGCGACGGTAATGAATATACGGGTGCCGAGGTGACCAGCGAGGGCTTCCAGATCTTCGGTCTGCCTCCTTACGACTACTACAGTGCAGGTCTCGCCTGCTTCATGTATGGTCCTAACGCCAATCAGTATATGCAGGACAACCACGACGTGTGGAACAACTCCATGGACCTCGCAGGCATTCAGAATGGTGGCATCATCGGCTTCAAGTACTTCGGCTTCGGTGGTCTGGCTCAGGACACCAAGGGCTGTAAGGCTTTCGAGGGCATCAAGAAGGGTGACAACGCCCATCTCTATCTGAACCTCACCAACAGCGGCAAGGGTGCCTTCAAGATTCACGTTAAGCTCGATGATCCTTGGAAGGGTCAGGAGCTCGGTGTCTTCAGCATCGACGAGAAAGTCCCTGTCAACAAGGCAACGACAGTTTCTGTCCTGGTACCCGATGTAGAAGGTCTCACTGGCAAGCACGCCATCTACCTCGTGGCCGATGGTCCCGAGATTCAGCAGCCTGAGCAGCCCCAGGGTCGTCCGCAGTTTGGCGGTGCACGTCGTGGTCCTCAGCAGCCCCAGCGTCCGCAGGGTCTGTTCGACCTTCACGGCATCGGCTTCACTAAGACAGATGCTATGCCTGTAATCTTCGTTCCTGAGCTGACCATCACCGTTGATGGCAAGAAGCTGAACATCCCTGCACAACCCATCATGTCAACCAACCAGAATGGCTATACCGAGTGCAACCACTATCAGCTCTACGCTCCGCTGAAGGCCAATTCCAAGATACAGACTAGCTATGAGAAGGCTCCTAATCTTGTGAAGGTCGAGGTGAGTCCCATTGTCGATGGCCGTGCTACGGTGAAGGCTACCTACAACAAACAGACCAAGTACTTCCTCATCAACTGATGATTCATCAAGTATGCATACAAAGAGGGTGTGTCACAAGGCACATCCTCTTTTTGTGAAGAAAAAAAACCGTTTGTTAAATTCTTCTATTTTTGAATACTTATCATGTCAGTTTCCATTTTTTATGCGTACTTTTGCACCACTTTATTATTATTATAGAGAAAACAAGATGAGATTACAATTTTTGAATAAGGTGAAGACCAGATGGGTATTGCCCGTCTGCCTCATGGCCAGCATGCCCCTGTATGCCCAGAAGCAATGGACCATGCAGGACTGCATTGACTATGCCATGCAGAACAATATCACGCTGCAGAAGGCACGACTCAGTCAGCAATCTGCCGCCGAGGATGTAAAGGGTTCAAAGAGCGCCCTGTTGCCCTCTGTCAGCGCTTCGGCCAACCAGAGCCTGGGCTATCGTCCCTGGCAGGACTCTGGAACTACCACGGTGACCAACGGCATGGTGAACACCAAAATTGACAAGACCTACCTGAATGGCTCTTACTCGCTAAACGCCCAGTGGACGGTGTGGAACGGCAATAAGAACCGTAACAACATCAAACTGAACAAGCTCACTGAGCGTCAGGCAGAGCTGGAGACCGACGTCACAGCCAACAGCATCCAGGAGCGCATCGCCCAGCTGTTTGTGCAAATTCTCTATCTCGACGAGAGCATCAAGGTGAGCAAGGCCAGCCTGGAGACAAGTCAGAAGAACGAGGAGCGCGGTAAGGAAATGCTCGAAGTAGGTAAGATGTCGAAGGCCGACCTGGCACAACTCACAGCACAGCGTGCCACCGACGAATACAACATCGTGGATGCACAGGCACAGCTGGCCGACTATAAGCTGCAGCTGAAGCAGCTGCTCGAGCTCACCAGCGACGAGGCGTTCGATGTGGCAATCCCCAACACCACCGACCAGCAGGCACTGGCCGACATCCCTGCCCTGCCCTCTGTCTATCAGCAGGCGCTGCAGTCACGTCCTGAGATTGAGAAGTCACGCCTCAACATCGAGAGCAGCGACATCAACGTCAAGGTGGCAAAGGCCGGTTGGCTGCCCACACTCAACATGACGGCAGGTGCTACTACCAGCACCAACTCACTGACCAGCACCTCATGGGGCAGCCAGATGAAGACCAACGTCAACACCTCGGCAGGACTCACGCTGAGCATCCCCATCTTCGATGCACGCCAGACGCGTACCTCGGTCAATAAAGCCAAGATACAACAGCAACAGGCACAGCTCGACCTGCTGGACCAGCAGAAGACCCTCTACCAGACCATCGAGGGCTACTGGCAGGATGCTAACACCAACCAGCAGCGCTTCCGTGCTGCGCTGACCACCGTGGAGAGTGAGCAGATGAGCTACGACCTGCTGGAGGAGAAGTTCAACCTGGGTCTCACCAACATCATCGAACTGATGAACGGCAAGGACAAGCTACTGTCGGCCCAGCAGAACAAGCTGCAGTCTAAGTACCAGACCATCCTCAACCAGCAGCTACTGCGCTTCTATGCCGGCGAAAAATAACCCATAAGGCCCATTAGACCCCCAAACCCCATAAGACCCAAAAAACAACAAACGATATGAACAACAAAAAAACATGGATCATCGTGGCAGCCGTTGCTGTCATTGGTATCATCGCCTATCTGACGCTCTCGGGCGACAAGAAGGAGGAGAAGGTAGAGTTTGAGACCGCTCAGGCCGTGATGGGAAACATCCAGACCACCATCACCGCCACAGGAACCATCGAACCCGTGACCAGCGTCACCGTAGGTACGCAGGTCAGCGGCATCGTGTCGAAGCTCTACGTGGACTATAACTCAGTGGTGAAGAAAGGACAGGTCATCGCCGAGCTTGACAAGACCAACCTGACCAGCGAGCTCAACACAGCACGTGCCAACCTGTCGTCGGCACAGAGCACGCTCAACTACGAACAGACCAACTACAGCCGCTACCAGAAGCTCTATGACAAGGGACTGGTGAGTGCTGACGAATACGAGACGGCAAAACTGTCGTACCTCAAGGCCAAGGAACAGGTGAACACCTCACGCGAGAGTGTGCAGAAGGCACAGACCAACCTGGGCTATGCCACCATCACCAGTCCTATCGACGGCGTGGTGCTCTCTAAGGCAGTCGAGGAAGGTCAGACCGTTGCAGCCTCATTCAATACACCTGAGCTGTTTACCATCGCCCAGGACCTCACCGACATGCGTGTCATCGCCGACATCGACGAGGCTGACATCGGCGGCGTAAAGGAGGGACAGCGTGTGTCTTTCACCGTCGATGCCTTCCCCGAGGACCTGTTCCAGGGCAGCGTCACACAGGTGCGTCAGCAGGCTACCACCGAGAGCAACGTGGTAACCTACGAGGTGGTCATCTCAGCACCCAACAACGACCTGAAGCTGAAGCCCGGCCTCACGGCTAACGTCACCATCTTCACACTCGAGAAGAACGACGTGCTCACCGTGCCGGCCAAGGCGCTACGTTTCACCATCAACGATGCACTGCTCTCCGAGGGTCAGACCATCGAAGATATCGAGGCTCCCTCTAAGGTATGGACGCTCGAGGGTAATGTCTTCAAGGCTCATGCCGTAGAGACTGGCACCACCAACGGCATGCTCACCGAGATCACTGGTGGCATCAGCGCTGGCACCGAGGTGCTGGTCGACTTCACCATCAGTGGTGGCGAGGAGCAGGCCGGTCCTCAGCAGCAGGCCCAGAACCCCTTCATGCCCCGTCCACGTAACAACAACCGTCAGCAACAGGGTGGCAACAACCAACAAAGGAGATAATGGAGAAAAAAGTCGTTATTGAACTGCAGAACGTGAAGCGCTACTTCAAGGTAGGCAGCGAAACGGTGAAGGCCCTGCGTGGCGTCTCGTTCAAGATCTACGAGGGCGAGTTCGTCACCATACAGGGTACCTCTGGCTCCGGCAAGTCCACCCTGCTCAACCAGCTGGGCTGCCTCGACACACCCACCAGCGGCGAGTATCTGCTCGACGGCATCTCCGTACGTCAGATGTCAAAGGTGCAGCGCGCCCATCTGCGCAACCGTAAGATTGGCTTCGTGTTCCAGAACTATAACCTGCTGGCCAAGACCACGGCACTCGAGAATGTGGAGCTGCCACTGATGTACAACTCATCGGTGTCGGCCAAGGAAAGGCGCGAGAGGGCCATCAAAGCCCTGCAGGACGTAGGTCTGGGTGACCGCATCTATCATAAGTCCAACCAGATGTCGGGCGGACAGATGCAGCGTGTGGCCATCGCCCGTGCGCTGGTCAACGACCCCGCTGTGCTACTGGCCGACGAGGCTACTGGTAACCTCGACACACGCACCTCGTTCGAGATGCTGGTGCTCTTCCAGGAGCTCTACCGCAAGGGCCACACCATCATCTTCGTGACCCACAACCCCGAGATTGCAGAATATGCCAGTCGCAACATCAACCTGCGCGACGGCAAGATTCGTGAAGATACCGTCAACGAGAATATCAAATCGGCAGCCGAGGCTCTCGCCCAACTGCCAATACCACAAGACGACTAAAGGCTTATGAATATATTAAATCTCTTTAAAGTCAGCCTGAAGGCTGTGGGCAACAACAAGATGCGCTCGTTCCTGTCCATGCTCGGCATCATCATCGGTGTGGCGGCAGTCATCATCATGATGAGTCTCGGGCAGGGCTCCAAGGAAAGCATCCGACAGGAGCTCTCCACCATGGGTACCAACCTTCTCACCATCCGTCCTGGAGCCGATATGCGTGGTGGCGTGCGCCAGGACCCCTCTGCCATGCAGACGCTGAAGATGGCTGACTACCAGCGTATTGAGCGCGAGAAGAAATTTGTGTCGAAGGTGTCGCCCGAGGTTACTGCCTCCGGTCAGGCCATCTACGGCAATAACAACACCACCTCATCGATGTATGGCGAGTCGGTCGATTATTTCGACATCCGTCAGTGGACCATCGAAGAGGGCGAGTGCTTCACCGAGGAGGATATCAAGAAGGCGGCTAAGGTTTGTGTGGTGGGTGCCACCGTTGTCAAGGAGCTCTTTGGCGACAATATCGACCCCATCGGCAAGACCATCCGCTTCAAGTCTATCCCCATGCGTATCATCGGTGTGCTAAAGTCCAAAGGTTATAACTCGTGGGGCATGGACCAGGACAACGTCATCGTGGCCCCCTACACCACCGTCATGAAGCGTATCGCTGCCCAGACCTACTTCTCCAGTATTGTCTGCTCGGCACTCACCGAGGAGCTCACAGATGCAGCCATCGAGGAGCTCACACAGATGCTGCGCGACAACCACAAGTTGAAAGGCGAGGCTGTCGATGACTTCACCATCCGTTCTCAGGCCGAGATGATGGACACCATGTCGAGCACCATGGATACTGTGACCTTCATCCTCGTGGTGGCAGCAGCCTTCTCACTGCTGGTGGCAGGTATCGGCATCATGAACATCATGCTGGTCAGCGTCACCGAGCGTACCAAGGAGATTGGTCTCCGCATGGCGGTAGGCGCCACGGGAGCAGTCATCTCACTGCAGTTCCTCATCGAGGCAGTGCTCATCAGCGTCACCGGTGGTCTGCTCGGCATCCTCGTGGGATGCAGTGCCAGTGCCTTCCTCACGCCACTGTTCGGCATGCCCAGCAGCGTGCCCGCATGGAGCATCTACGTGTCGTTCCTGGTCTGCGTGGCCCTCGGCATCCTCTTCGGCTATTTCCCTGCCGTCAAGGCTGCACGTATGGATCCCATTGAGGCCATCCGCCACGAATAGTCATCAGATGTTCACGGCATAGTCATTTTTGAGCTCGCTCATCACGAAGGTGCTCTCGATAGACGCCACATGCTCTATCTCACCCAGTTTGTTGAGCACAAACTCCTGATAGTGTTTCATATCTCGGGCGCGTACCTTTAGCAAATAATCGTACGCGCCCGAGGTGTTATAGCACTCTGTCACCTCGTCAATCCTGCGGATACGACGGGCAAAGGCATCGGCAATCTCGTGGTTTATCTGTTGCATCTTCACCTTACAGAACACCTGCAGGCCCAGCCCCACCTTCTCGGCATCCACCACCGCCACGTATTTCTTGATATAGCCCTTACGCTCCAGGCGCTTCTGACGTTCAAATACGGGCGTAGGGGTCAGATGCACCGCATCGGCCAGTTCCTTCGTTGTCAACTTCGCATTTCTCTGCAGTGTCCTCAGTATCTGCAGGTCGGTCTCATCAATCTGTTCCATATCTTTTTTCTATTTCCCGCTGCAAAGATACATCATTTTTTCCAAATAAAGAACCAGCGACAGATTTTTTTCCTGCCGCTGGTTCTTTATCAGTAATAGTTGAAACTTTATTCTGAAATATGAACGTCCCAAGGTTCATCCTTGTGAATGTCCTTGTCAAACTTATCAAAAGTTCAGATTTTCTCAAGCGATAAGGAGCGGTGGCATTTATGGCCGATAGCGACAGTTCCGTCATTCTGCTACAGCCATAAAACGAATACCCTTAGCATCCAACTCCTTCTTGCTGATCTTTCCAGACAAGGCCTGCATCCACATACGCCTTACCTCCATAGCCTTTTCCAAAGCCATGGCAGCATTACTCTGTTTGTTTGCATTAGTATTCATAATCACAATATAATTTGATTCTGGGTGCAAAAATAATAATTATTTCTGATATTATTGCAATCTTTATGCCAAAATCTACACTTTTTCTTGCAGTTTTCTTTATTTTCGTGCAAATAATCGTAAGTTTTCGGTGCTATACGTAGAGAGCCGAGGATGCACATCCGCATCCTCGGCTCTCCCTATCTCACCTAAAAAATCTCTGTTCGTTATCGCCAAGGCGAACTTTGAAAAAGCATGTTTTTTATTGTTTTTGCCATTAAAGAGATTGAATCCCTGAAAGGGTAACGGGATAAGTGGAAATCTTATCTGCAAGCTTGCTTGTAAGGAAGATTTGCACTGATGCCGTTAGTACTCTGACAAGAGTACAATCTCTTTAATGGGGTTTTTACGGTTTTTGTTAATACCTCAAAAACTATTTCTGTGATTTCCGTGATTTCTGTGTGACCTTATCATGGTGAAGGGTGAAGGGTGAAAGGTGACGGGAAAATAGTTAATGTTTAATATATCTGTGATTTCCGTGGTATCTGTGTGACATTAATTTACAAATTTTGTATGATTCCCCGTCCAATCCCCGTCAGTTTCTCCATCTGTCGGATAGAAGCCCCATTCTGCAGCAACTGCTTGATGGTTTTCAGGCGTTCATCTTTCGGGAAGGTATTAAACTCATTCCAGTTCGTGGCACTCGTCATCAGTCGCACCATACTCAGCACCTGAGTCTCCGTTGGCTTCGGTGCGCGGTACTCTTTCGGTTCCAGGCACTTCGTCCCCTCAGGCAGTGGTTTACTCAACAATTCCCGCCACTGTTCCGCCGTCAAATCATGACAAGCGTCAGGCTTCTCACACACCATGGGCAGATCACTCCCCAGCCCCACATACTCATGCCAGCTACTCCATGCCCACTCATCCAGCTCCTCCGCATTATCTTTCTGCGTTTTCTGCGCTATCTGCGAGCCCTCAAAATTATCTGTGCTATCTGTGCTATCTGTGTGACCTTCTTTCTGGGAGCCTAAAGATATTTCCTTTCTTTCTTTTATTTCTGCGGGACTTAATAAATCCGTGCTATCTGTGCTATCTGTGTGACCTTCTTTCTGTGATTTCTGTGATTTCTGTGTGACCTCGGAAAACATTTCTTTCTGTGTGACATTTAATCTCACAGGCTCCTGATGCACATACCGCATCACCACCTCCAGTCGCTCATCATCGTTTATCGGCTCACTATAGTACCGTCTGCGGTACAATGGCCCATAGCTGTTGTACTTACTCGAATAGTACCGCGAGTACAACTGCGAGATGCTCTGCATGATCGCGCTCACCTGGTATTTCTCCTCCTTCACGATGAGTCTGAACTGCTTCGGTGTCAGGCAGTAGGCATACGTATGGAAGTATGGTCTGTCCGGCTCGTCATCCTCCGCCCATGCCTCTTTCATCAGCTTTGCCAGATACTCCACAAACACCTGATAATCCTCATCGTCGTGGAACAACTCATTGTTTCCTGCACCCTGTGCCAGCACATGGTACATCCCAATCTTCGATTTCTCACGCTTAATTACTGACATATCTTCCTTCCTTCTTTATCTTGAAAAAATTTTCTTTTATTTCTTTTATTTCTGCGGGACCTTTAAAAAAATCTGTGATATCTGTGATATCTGTGTGACCTTAGAATTCTCTGTGTGACCTTAAATATATCTGCGTTCTCTGCGATATCTGCGAGACCTTAAATCTCTGTGTGACCTTAGAATTCTCCGTGTGATCTCACCTCTTCTAACGCCCTTTCTATTTCTGCGAGAGGCACCTGCCCTCCCCACATCCTATACACATACATCGGAGTGATGCACCCAGGATCCATAGAACCAGACCTTGCCTCCATCTCTATAAACTCCTTCAAACGAGCTACAACATCTTCCATCTTCCTACCTCCTATTTCTGCTATTTCTTTTCTTTGACTTTCCCCTTCGGGCCGTCGAGCTAAACCTTCAGCGGGACTTTAAAAAAAATCTGTGCTATCTGTGCTATCTGTGTGCCCTTAAATAAAATTTCCTTTATTTCTGCGGGACCTTAGAAAAAACTTGCTCTCTGCGGGACCCTCAAAAAAAATTTCCGTGATTTCCGTGATTTCTGTGTGACATTAAAAATATCTGCGTTCTCTGCGATATCTGCGAGACCTTAGAAAAAACTTGCTCTCTGCGGGACCCTCAAAAAAAATTTCCGTGATTTCCGTGATTTCTGTGTGACCTTAAATATATCTGCGAGACCTTAAATCTCTGTGTGCCCTTGACTATCTAAGGATATCGCAGTCCTGAGTCGGTTCAAACCTCCCGTCCTTCATTTCCATGATAACGCTACCCGACTCCAGCGAACGGATGGTGTGCCACTGCCCTGCCGGGATGTTCAGTGCCACCACCGGCCCATTAGGGCTTAGCTCTATCGCCTCCGTGCAAATCCTCTCCAGGTCATCGTAAAACTCCTCCACTAACCTACCCCGCAGGCATACCACTGTCTCGGAGCTCATCCTATGCCTATGTATAGGCACCACCGATCCCGGCTCTATGGCATTCAGCATCCGCTGTGATGTATCATCACTAGAGTTCCTCAGGTCCATGTTCATCCTCAACCGCGGGCTCTCCTTTGCCTTGGCCGTCAACTCATCCAATATCGCTTGTGTTATCTTCATGATGTCTTCTTTGTGGTACAAACAAATATGAACAAAAAAGCCAGATAGCTTTTAGTAAAGCTTTCATATCGACCGATTAGTAATTTCTCAGTACTACCTCGAAAGCCTCAGCATAGTTCACGCCCCACTGGCTACCGCGCACTGCTGCTAATCCCGAGATATACTCCGCAGAACGAGGATGAGGATAAGGACGCATCACACCACGATACATCGATAGCGCCTTAATCTTCGCATCCACACCGTCCTTGCCAACCTCTACGTAGCAGTTGGGCACGAAGTCCTGCATGGCATTATTGATCTTCCACTCCGTACACGAAGGCACCTCCATATACCAGAACTCCTTTACGCGTTTCACCTCAGGCCTGCGCTGGAACAAGCGGATAGCCTCCTGACAGGCCATTGAGGTCTGCAGGTGGTCGTTGTTCGTGTCCGCAGGATGGTGCGTGATGATGACATCTGGCTGAGATTCCTTGATGGCCCCTTCGATGTGCTGCACCAGCTGAAGGTGAGGCACCGTGTTCATCTCGATATTAGGGAATGTGCCCTCATACTCCTTGTTCACACCGATGTATGCCAGTGCCTTGTGCGTATCATCTTCCAACTCATTATCTTCTGGACGGAAAGCACGCGCCTTTGCTTCTGCACTCATGATACACACATCTACTGTATCACCCTGTTGCGTCCATTTATAAATCGACGCTCCTGCACCCAGCACCTCATCATCTGGGTGCGCCACTACTATAAGATACTTCATATTGTAATATTTAATTATTATCGATTTGCCCCAACGGGGCTTAATATTTTAGCGTAGGGGGCTTGCCCCTACGATTATCATCATTGTTTTTAACCCGCCCCTGTAGGGGGCTAATATATTTTCCCCACCCTCTCGCCCTGGATGCAAAGAGCCTTCCAGACACATTGCCTCCACCGATATAGGTGTCTGCCCGATATACATCCGGCAGGATTGTTTATCTTTTCCGCTTCAGGCACATTTGGGCGTGCCCCAAAGAGCCTTTCGCTATTTCTAAAGACCAGCTACGCTCGTCTTTCCACCCCATTTATGAAATAGGGTGTTTAATTGGTTTGCAACCTTTGAATTTCCAGTTATGCCATAACAGGCTATATGGGCAAAACCTATCCATTCGCACCTCATGGCTCCATGGCTCTGTATTACACATATCATCCCCAGGGCCACCAAGTCTCGCACAACACTCTTTTAGAGAACAATTGCAATCACCTGACTCAAATAGTTTCATTACTTCTCCTATAGCTGGGAACAAGAAGAAATCACTATCAAAATGTACGACTGGTGATTTTATCGTAGCCTCGCCCCAAGGATTTGTTATTATTGGGGTTCCAAAATAATCCTCAATCAAATACTTTAGTATTCTGTTATTCCTAATGTCACCATCTCTGGCAATATCAAGCATGAATGATGGATTTTTAGAGCGAAGCTCAAAACCCCTTGTAAACGTCTCTTTTATCCATTTTCTATATCTCACAAGTTCTGGAGCAAAATACGAATTTGCGGACTCTATTGACAGCCGACACATCTCATTCATTTCCTCTTCGAACGTTCTAGTACATGGTTTACTCCCTTGCACTTTAAAGCCGCCAGCTAAAACTTTATCATATACATCTTCTGGTTTTTGGGGCAACCACGCGTCTTCTTTAAACTGAACAAGATAACAAACGAGAGTATGACCAGGGGAACTTGTAAGTAAAGAGACATCGCACAAGGCAATAATATTAAGAACTTCATTTCCGAACTCTGGATATACCATTTCAACAATCTTCTCAACAATATCGTATGGGTAATCAGGAGAAGGTAAACTGAGAGGGGCGATGAAACGTTCCATCATATACGCCAAACTCTCCATAACAGCACATGCTCCAAAATATACTGTTTTCGGATTGCCTTCACCATCTTTCAATAACAGCTCGATTACAGGAAACGAATCTAAATCTTTAGAATCAAGAGCCTCTTGGAGATTCTTTATCTCTATTAATTCCGAAACGCTCTTTATCTCATTATAATCCCCATATGTCAGAGATCGTACATAATAATTCGCGAATACATTGTCATCACCTGGCTCAGGTGTATAAGGTATTTCTATCGTACCGTCTTTCGAATCTCTTATACTTTCTGCAACGGATTTTATATATTCAGAAATTGAATAAGCACAGAAAGCACCATATGAAGTAGTAATATCCTGCAAAAAATGCATGTATTCATGAGCAAGAATAGAGTAATCTTTCTCATTCATATGCTTGAATGTAACGTTAGTCTCTATTCCAATCCTAAAAGCGGATTGAGAATAAAACCCAAGGATACTGCTATAAATGTTACGAAACATATAATCCCTTCATTGATACTGGTTCTTTCGCTTATACTGCTCACATAACTCCAGAAGCTTCCTGAATGCCTCTACCCTCTCTGGCTTCAGTTCGTTGGCGTTCATCTTCTTCCTATTAGCCTTCAGCCAGTTCAGCATATCATGCTCTTCCAGGTTGTACTTAGATGGATTACGGTGGTAGGTATAGATAAATTCAACCACTTCATTGTATTTTGCTATCCAACGTTCATCCTGCGTCATTGCTTAATCCTCCCCCATTGTGGCCAGAATAGATAGCTACAAAATTGCCAAACTCCTTTTAAGAAACACTTCATTGCCTTAAATTCAAGAATCCAGCATTTCGTACTTCCTTGAGCCCACTCTCAATGTCATCCATTGAGTACTGGCCCCCTCACCTAAGGAGGCTCCACATCAGCATTAAGAGCCTGGCGCAGCTCATGTTGCAGTGCCAGTTCCCATCGCTGTAACTCTGTTTTGTTGTTCCTTAACTTTGCGCGGATGTCCTGATTAATCATCAGGAGTTGCCACAATTGCAGGTGGTCACCCGGCAAAAGATTGCGTTTTTAGACTCTGCTAAATGCCCCGTTGCCTAAGCTATAACGGGAACACATCGCCTGACGGCTATTGGCGTAGAGAGAGTCCACTTTCTCCAACACCAATATTGACAAACCCTCCGAGAGGGTTGTCATTGCTGTCTTCAATGTTTTGAGTTCTAAAAACTCCTTTTTCATGTTACTTAAAGTGTTTAAAAATAAAAAAATACTAAATCTATCTTGGTTAAGATAGTTATTTCGCTGCGTCGCCAAATCTCCGTACCTTTATTGCGTCGACTGGCGACATCAATTATAGTATCGAATTTATATGAGTAAAGACGCTTTTTCTTTAGTTAGGAGCAGTCAGGCCAAATTAAGCCAGACTGCGGCAGCCAACAAGAAGTTGACGCCCCACGAAGAACTGATGCAGCACAGGGTAACCCCCGAAACCAAGCTGTCACCATTGGAATTCCTGTTCAAGATGAACGGTACTGAGTGTTTTCCGCTCTCCGAACTCGTGGCTAACACGGGTAAGGCGAAGAGCGGTAAAACGCTCTTTCTCTCTATCGTCATGGCGTGTTGCATGAAGAAGAATGTGCTCGGCTTAGAGCGCATCCGCGAAACGCCTATCCGTGTGCTGTGGTACGACACTGAGCAGTCCGCTCAGTCCACCCAGAACATTCTTGTCCACCGCATCATTCCTCTAAGTCACACAGAAATCACAGAAACCACGGAAATAAATTCGAACACGAATCTCACTAATCCAACGAATCATTCGTGCAATTCGGTTAATTCGTGTTCAGAACTAAACGACCAGTTTTTTGTGTTCAACGTCCGTGGTATTGGCTGGGAGAAACGACGCGAACTGTTGACTGTCGCCATCAGCGAGATAGAACCCGACCTCGTGATTGTCGACGGCATCAAAGACCTGATTACCGACATCAACGATGGCACGCAGGCCACGATGGTGGTCGAGGATCAAATGGGCCTTGCCCAGACGTATAACTGTTGCATCGTAGATGTGCTCCATCAGAACAAGAGCGACACCGACCGTAATATGCGTGGATGGATTGGTACCGAGCTCGCCAACAAAGCCTTCGAGGCTTGGGCGTGCTCCATCGTGCCTAACACCGAGACCTTCAAGGTAGAGCATGTCATGTCGCGCATGAGGCGATGCCAGGACAATCTCTATTACCAGCTCGACGATGCAGCCCTGCCTATCTCCTGCGAGAAACCCGATGAACAGCCTCGCGAGCCTAACGGCCGCTTTGCTTCAAAGAAGAAGCCCGAGGAGAAGCCTAAGCCCAAGTACGACATTGACTGGGGCAATCTCAACCGTGAGTATATCCTTCAGAACGATATCGAGGAGCCATTGCCCCCCGAAGAGATTCCGTGGGATTTGGTCAAGCTCTTCACCGACGCTATGGAGGGTTGCGCATTCAAGCGTTATAACCAGCTTATGGCAATTGCCATGCGTATAGCCGGCATCGATGACAGCAAGTATTATTACTTCCTGATTGACTGTGCCAAGGAGCAGCATATCATTGTCCCTGGCAAGGATGGTTACAATCAGCAGGGTTTCTTTCTCAACTCCGCTGAGCAGCGCCAGCGCATCCTGGCATACGAGGAGGAGCAGCGTCGCAAGGCCAAAGAGCCCGTGCAGTCATCGCTCCCATTCCCTGAGACCGACACTGATGATGCACCACCCTACTAGCAGCCCCCTATATATCGCCCTTTTTTATTTAATAATAAAAAGGGCTCTGTATATATATAGGGGCTCCAAGTAGCCCCGTCGGAAAAGTCACACAGATATCACAGATAGCACAGATTTTTATGACATTGAAGGAGTTATTAGCGAGAACATCTCTGAAGAGTCTTGGCCGTGAAATCGGCCTCGACGTTCAGATGGTCGAAGGTCAGCTGGTGTGTACACCTCTTGACCCTAACGACCCTCGCTACTCCATGGACTTCGTCATGCCCTCAATGAAGATGATCTCTGCCTGTCGTGCCGACGACTTCAACTTCTTCCAGCCCTTCATCGCTGCTGGCAAACTCACTGTCGAACAGATGCACCATGCAGCGCAGCGTTATCACCTCGGCAAAACCAAAAGTGGCCAACCTATGTACTGGATGATTGACGATATGTTTCAGCCCCTCGATGCCCATATCGGTCAGGACACCTGGATCTCCCAGCTTCTGAAAAAGCGTGAGCCCCTCCTGCAATATTGGCAAGTGAATCACTGCCTCTTCGGCCTGCATCTCTTAGGTCTCGAAGATTGCGCAGATATCGCAGATAAACCAATTGCTATCGTTGAGTGCGAGTCTTCTGCCGTGGTGCTGTCCGAGCTATTCCCAGACTCTATCTGGATGGCCTATTGCACTGTCTCGCATTTAGACATCGACCTATTCGCTCCTCTGGAGGGTCGCACAGTCACCATCTATCCTTACACTGACCCCTGCATGTCGAATATCCTCTTCTTCGAAGAACTCTGCGACTCCGTCCGTAAGCACTACGACATCACCCTCTCCGTCGACCGCACCCTCGAAGATCATGCCTCCGACGCTCAAAAGTCCCGCAACATCGACCTTCTCGACTTTTTACTAGAATCTTTAACTCACACAGAAACCACAGAAATTATCTTATGATTCCGAAAACATCTAACTCGAAAGAGACGAAAACTCAATTCTTGAAGATGATTGAGTTTGATTTTATTGGAAGAATCTCGAAAGCTCGCTTTCAGAAGTTCTTCAAAACAAATAGAAACTTATCATCTGGAAGAATTATTCTAATTCGTTTCAAAAATTTAAAATATCTGTGATATCTGTGTGACCTATAGAATTCTGCGTGCAAACCCATCGAATTCAGCGTGAATTCACCTCGAATTCTGCGTGCAAACCATCCTAATTCAATAGCTTTATGAATAGAACGTATAAAAAATCAGAACTGGCCATTTTGGCCGATGTATCGTATTCCACATTCTACCGTTATCTTTGTACCTGTCGCGACGACCTTGCCCAACTTGGCAGTTCTCCCAAGGCCCATACCCTTCGTGGTGAAGCTTTAGAGTACGTCTGTCGCAATTACAACATCACGCTACCTCCTGAAGACCCAGTACCTCCAAAGAAACACATCAAATTCGTGTAATCCGTACCATTCGTGTTCGACGAAACATTTCTCCTATTTCCGCTATTTCTGCGGGACTTTTAAAAATCTGTGTGCGAAGTTCATCTTATTTCGTCAATGTTCGTCAGAGTTCGTCAAATTTCGTCAATGCCCTCCCCCAATGTTGTACCTTTGCATTGTCAATGAGAATCATTGATGAGTGTTTGAAAATGCAAGTCGCGCGGTAGCAAACTTTCAACTCTCAATTCTCAACTCTCAATTTAAAAAAATGCCTGTACTAGTAAAAGTAACTCAAAACAACAACGAGAAGACGGCAGCCTTCGGCAAGTGGTATGGTCGCGTGGTTTCTACCAAGACCATGACCTATCAGGAGCTCTGCAAGCACATGTCTGAGCACAACTCAGTCTATGGTGAAGATGTCTGCCTCGGCGTTGCTAACAAGCTGCAGAACTGTATGCTCGAGCAGCTTCTCGAAGGTAAGAAAGTCCAGTTCGGCGAACTCGGCACCTTCTACCTCTCTGTCAAGAGCACCGGCTCCCAGAAGGAGTCCGACTTCAGCCTCGGCACCAACATCCAGGGTCTGTACCTCTGCTTTGCCCCCAGCCGCACCGATGTGAACAACCTCTCATCTAAGATGCTGAAGAAGAAAGCCGCCTTCATGAACATCAAGGACCTCATTGAGTCGAAGGCCAAGACTTCTGGAACACCAGAGAATGGTGGTTCTGAGTCGAACACGAATCCCTCGAATGGCACGAATAGTGGCAGTGGCTCCAACACCGGTGGAAACTCCGGAACCTCAGGAACTGGAGGTGACACCCCCGGAGGCAATCCCGGCGGCGACTCAGGAGACGATGATGATAATATGAATTAGGCGATGCCTAATTCATAACCAAGGAATATCTGAGGCCTGACTAGTCCGGGGTGTTGCGAGGAGACTCCTGAAGAGGTTCAACAATCACGTCTTCCCTCTTACATCATCCATCTAACATCTCTCCTGAACGCAGCCTGCTGGTCAGGCCTTGGACTTTCTCTTGCGCCAGCCGTAAAGACTCATCGCGTGTCCCGCGATACCAAAACCCACAGAGAGTCGTCGGCTTCTGCGACTCTCTGTTTGCATCCTTCCCTCGGGGGAAGGCCTTGGTTAGGGGAATGTCTCTTTGGTTCTTTCTCTGCGCCAGAGAAACGAACAACTATAATATTAATTTAAAATTTAAACTTTATGATAAAAGTAAATTGGAACAACGTGGCCAAGGTACTTAAGTTCCTCGCCACAGTCATTACCACCATCGCCGGTACTCTCGCCGTTCAGTCCTGTACTCCCCACTGGTTTTAATTTCTGCGTTTTCTGCGCTTTCCGCGAAACCTAAGAAACACCTGCTCTCTGCGGGACACACAAAAAATCATTTCTGTGATTTCCGTGATTTCTGTGTGAAATTATTATCTGTGTGACATTAAAATCTGTGTGAAATGAAACCTCTAAAAGTCGTGAAGTATCTCGTCGTGCACTGCGTGGCTAACCGCTGCAACAAGCCCTTCAGCGTGGAATCGCTAATCAACTGCGGCAAGCAGAAGTATGGCCAGGTATCCTACCACTGGTACGTGCGTCGCAATGGCGACATCATCCCCCTCTTGTCTGAGAGTGTCCAGGGCATCCATGTGAAGGGCTACAACTGGTGTTCCCTTGGCATCGTCTACGAGGGAGGCCTCGATGAGCAAGGCCAACCCGCCGACACTCGCACTGAGGCCCAGAAGCACTCATTGTATGAGTTGCTGAAAGATCTCTCCCGTGACTACCCCGATGCTCGCATCGTCGGTCACTGCGAGCTACCCCACGTAGTCAAGAAATGCCCCTGCTATCCCGCCAGCATCGAGTATGCTAACCTCCAACCGGAGAATCGGGAACACAATACAATGATTGTAAATCTCTAATCTTCTCGATTATTTATGTATCAGACATCTACCTTCATACATCAACCATCTGGCCATCGGCCCAGAGACGATAGGTTATCATCAGCCTTCTGCTATCTTCCATCTAACATCGTTTAGTATCATAGCACCTCCATTTGTCGTGAGACACGTGGAGTTTTTCCTCTTCATTCCCGACTCTTTTCCTTTTCAATTAAAGGCTGATACCATTCCCACATTTCTTCGAATGTTTGGAAATCTTGTGGAACAGGATTGCTTTCAACAAATGCCTCCTCTGGAGTCATTGGGAGATAATGGCAAAAGTAAGCCTCATCTGTCCTGCGGGGATATAGTGCCAGAGAACTCTCAAAGAACGTTCTGCAATAATCATAATGATGTTTATGGATGAAATCCCTCCAGGAATATGTTACATCTTCTTCACTTCTAACATCAATTATTTCAAATTGCTCCATATTTCTGTTTTCTACTCTACCCCATGCTTATTTCATCAATCCCATAGCTTCAACATCAGAAACTGGAGCACTATATCCAAAAATTGTGACGTTGTGCGTATTACATTTCTCTTTATCCAATCGTTCTTGCAAAATATCCCATGATAAATGTATAAATGGGTCTGATGAATAATCCTTATGTTTTACAGGATATAGTAGCTTTGTTGGTTCGAAATAGATATTACCTTCTCTCGTGTACATCCCAGCCCTCCCCATCATGTTATGCTCTATGTTATAGCCAACAGCAACATTTCCATGTAAGAAAACAAGTTTTGGGCTACTACCATGAAGATAATTACGCCACCATGCTTGAAAAAGGAAAGGATCCCAATTGAAGGTGGCGATAACATCTTTATCACGTAATGACATGACAAGATAATCATATAAAGTAGGCTTATGAGGGAGTTCCATACTACTAAAGTACGAATAAATCATATCATTCATAACATTTAGGTATGGATTATTCGGGTCGTGCTCTGCTATATTGCTATATGTTGCCTCAAAGTTGTCTTGAATAAGTTCCTTAGGGAAATGACTCAATACACCATTCAAGCCAACCACATCGGGAAGATTCTTCATTGAAGGCAATTTCAGCCCATGTATCTCTGCATCCCTCATGGTCGCTGCAATACTTGCACCAGCCCCTAGAACAACAACATGGCAACCACCAGAAAGATGAACGTCTTTAATATTCATAATTTCAAGCGTATTGATTCTTCCTTTTATATTGTTCACTCAACGCCAACAAAACCTTAAACGAACTAAGTCTATCTTTCTTCAGCCCCCCAGCATTCAGCTTTTTCCTGTTAGCCTTCAGCCAATTAAGCATATCATGCTCCTCTATTCTATGGCGTGACGGATTACGATGGTTGGCTTTTATGAATTCCACCACCTCATTGTACTTAACCATCCAACGTTCATCCTGTGTCATAAGCATCTGATAAATGCGGTCATCAAGCACATAATTCAATACACCCTTTTACTTCATTATAAACATTCTCAGGTATTTTGCTCATTATAGTTTCAATAAGCTCACTGCGGTCCATCGGTTTATTGAACTTGTTTACCTCATTGCGGCATTCATACCCTGCACATCTCTTGAATTGCAGCATTCTATCTGAAGCTTTCTTCCAAACATTTATCTTTCGCAAGGAATTTCTTCCTATATAATAGAGGTTGTGTATGACTAGCAGGTGATTATCCGATAATGACCTTAGAAACTTTACAACATCCATTTCTTCAGGCAGTTGATCAAAAGCAATATCCTTTAGACTTAGGAATCTCAATCCATTACCTTCATGTTGTTTCTTATAGCTTTCAGCATATTTAGCTTCATAAGCAAGGAACTGTTCGACATCAGCTTTTGCATCATCATATTGCTCCATGAAAAGGTTACCAAGTTCTTCGTCATCATCCCAATATATTTGATCATCCCATTGGCCAATCAGATTGTCCACCTCATTCATACAATCCTCCATGTAGTCATGGAGAATCTTTATGTCAAGTCGTTGTGATTTCGTTTCAATAGCCTTACCATCTTTGTCAACAGGATAACGCATCTTCATTGAAGAATCATCATAACGTTGAAACTGACTAACGTAATGGCCAAAAGCATCAATATCAAAAGTACTTTTCAACTTTTCAGACAACTCCTGTAACACTGGTTTTAATTCTATCCAAATCGTATTCAGATTATGGCCAGTATGTTCAATAAATTTAGCAATTTCATCATCACTCAAACGACGCCCTATAACATAAGGTTTAAACTTCAGATATAGGAACTTGGTTGTCAATTCAAGATAATGGCGATACATAAACGTTAGTGTAATGCCCATGGGATCTTTCATGGCATAATCACCATTATGGCTCACAAATTGCTCATAAAGTGCTTCTGCAGCCCGTCTATAAGCATAACTATAGTTAGAGAAATTGAATACCGAATCTTCTGACCATAAGATGTATGCCATATCGTCAGGATTCTCAGGTCTCTCTCCTTGCTTATAGAATCTGAACAATTTATCTTTCGCTTTCATCTGACTTCACCCATTTACTTTGAACCCTTAAGCGCAATTAACCGTATATTACCCAAACAGCTCCTCCAGCGTTACCACCTTCTGGAAGCGGCCCGAATATTCGTTGCGCTCAACGCCATAGGTGGTCACCAGCACCGAGATTACTGGCTTCGTGTTCCCGGTATATTCCATCGTGCGACGGATGCGCTCCTGCACCTTTTCTGCATAGTCGCGCCCCACCGAGAACTTTCCCTGCGTAAATTTCATCTCGCACAGGCAAATCTTCCTGTCGTCGCGATCTATCACCAAATCTATCTGCATGCCCCTCTCTGTCTCAGTACCTGGCACCACCCACGACGATTCTCTCGTGGTCACGTCACCAATGCCCAGGGCATTCTTGATCTGCCTGATATGCGCTCGACACACATCCTCAAACGCAAAGCCCGACCAAGCCAGCATCGCAGGCGAGTTGAATGATGACTGCCAGTAGGTGGTGGCATCGCGATTGTCCTTCACGTGCTTCAGATAGAACATGCAGAACGGGTCAGTCAGCCTATACCTGGCCTTGCTCTCTCCAAATGGCACGTAAGGCGTCACAAACGTGCTCTTCTCCAGTGCCGACAGCATCCTTGTCAAGCCTCCGCCCGTGGTGAACCCACACTTCTGCGCAATCTCGTCACGCGTATAGCCCGACCGTTTACTGGCCAATAGCGTCACTATCTTCTGCAACTCACCCGGATGCGTGAACTGCGACGAGAACAGTCTGTCGAACTCATCCCGCAGTGGAGCCTGCCTGCCGTATAGCAGAGCATCGAAATTCTGCGGCACGCTCATCCCCCGCCTGAATTGGTCCAGATAGTAAGGAATGCCGCCAAAGGCCATATACGCCTGCACGATGTCGTACTCATCCATCGCATAACCACCCTCACGGAAGAACTCCCTGCACTCCTTCAGCGTGAACGGCTCAACAGGTATCGACAGTGTAACACGACCGTACATGCCCCCTTTTCCGTCCACAAGCTTGTCGAGAATCCACGATGTGGCACTTCCGCACACCACCAGTTTCACGTCCTTCCTTGCCAGCACCCAGTCGTTGCAGAAGTGCTCGAAGGCCGGCATAAAGTTCGCCCTCGGAGTGTCAAGCCATGGCAGCTCGTCCAGGAACACCACTCTCGCCTCACCCTCCTTGCTCTTCGTGTCCAGCAGTTGCTGCAGCATGTGGAAAGCCTCAAACCAGTCCGCTGGAACGGGCTCACCAGCCGGCAGTCCGTACGAACGCAACGAGTAGTGAAACTCCTTCAGCTGAATCTTCAGCAGGTTGCGCTTGGGCTTCAGCTGCTCGTTCACAGGCGACACAGCCGTATGCTTGAAGGCATATTTGTTCTGGAAAAACTCATTCACCAGAAACGTTTTCCCCACTCTGCGACGTCCGTACACCGCAATAAACTGTGCTCTATTCTTCTCAACTGCCTCTTGCAGAAGCTCTTGCTCTAATTTACGCCCTATCATAATGTGTTGTTATTTGGCCACAAAGATACAACTTTTATTCGATTTGGCCAAATATAAACGTCGATTTCTGCACTTTTACCTCATTTTTGTGCACTTATCTTCGCATTTTCGATTTAACCGTGAACCATTAACCGTAATTCATGAACCATCAGTTGCACTTCATTTCCTGTCCCCCTGCCATTCAGTTCCCAGGCATCTCATTCTCCGCATGGATTAACTGTCCAATTATTTATCTCAGAGAGAACAATACAATCTCCTTTTTTAAGAATTGCTTCTTTCAATCTCCAGTATATAAAATGAACCTTATGATCCCCTCTTTCTTCAATACTATCAGTTCCGTCTTTAGTATATAGGACTATTTCATCTCCAGCTTGCACATTCTTTGGATAAAACCAAAACACATTCTCGGGTCTATTGTAAAAACCTTTCTCTGTTTTCTTTGTATGATAAACAGCAAAGAAGCTCAAATCACAAGACTCTACAACCCTGAAACCAATACGCTCATCATTTATGTTTCCAGCATCTCCAAACGAAATAAACTTAATCTTCATCTTTGTACAAATTTAAAGAGAATTCCACCTAAAATAAACACGCATCCCATAATGAGTAGAATCCAACCATTATTATTCCAGAAAGTAGAGGACACTCCAACAAGAGCAGAACCACCTGCCTCACATAAAGTATACAGGACGTCAGCTCCTGTTGATTGTTTAAGTTTTTCTTCTAAAATTGCAGCTTCTTTGTCTCGAGAATGATATTTTTCCTCTATAGTACGAATTTTCTCGATTTCCCTACTCATTCTATCATTCTCATTGAGTAACAGTTTCTGAACTGCTGGTGAACTCATGTCATCTTCAGACAACAATCTTTGTACATTTGCATACGGGTCATATGGAATTGATGTAGGAACAGTTCCCTGCCCCCTTCCCATACCAGAGTCTTTACTAACTTCTATGATTTTTACATCATCCATAATACATTACAATTATTTGTATCCAATCTACCTTTATTAAAAATACTCACATCTGATTATTATATACAAGTCTTATTAGTCAGTAGGAACGACTCTCAGTTATCATATTTCTATGATATTTTAGCCCTAAAATCCATAAGATGGTTCTTCATCAATCTCAGCACACTAAACTCATTAAGTGCTATCTCGCTCTCTATTTTAGCAATAGCGGGAGAAAGAGAAGCTAAAGAAGCCCTATCCAAAGCTTCACTTGTGGCAATCTTGATTATTTTATCTACAAGAATTCTAATCCTTAGCTTATATCCAAGGGCTTCACTCTCGGGATCATGTATCATCGAACAAACAAGTTCAGCACAAAAAGAGAGAGACAAAGACAAATTCATAACAATGAGGTTCTCCATGTCCTCAACTCGTGTTCTACAGCGATTATATTCCTTATAGCCTCTCATAAAACTAATAGGTACATATGTATCACCGTTTGCCAAAGCGTCGGTGTATATACTATCTGTTCTAACAGACCTGTCAGTTAACTTCTTCTTAAGAGTTACCAACTCACCCAGCTGTATTTCTGCTTTATCCGCATGCTGCCTGGCATATCTAAAAATCCTTACGACATTACCCATAGTTAGCCCTCCTCCACTTCGTTTTCTTGTTCCTTACTCAGTTCTTCTTCATCGAGCTCTTCTTCTCCATAATCATCCAAATCAGTATCTTTATCTATCGCACTCTGGAGTTTCTGGATGTATTCGTTATAACCTTTCTCTATTGAGATTTGGCTTGCCTTCATCAGTTCTTCCAACTGTCCCTTATAGGCAGCCAGCAATTCTCTTGCCCTATCACTCAGGTCAGTAACTGCGTTTGATTTTTCAATTTCCAATTTGGCAGTTATTTTGTCATCAGCATCTTTTTTTATCCTTTCTGCTTCTGTTTTTAAAGAGGTTAATTGAGCCTCACTATCTGTCTCGAACTTAGCCAATTTCAACAGACCATCCTCATTAATCTTCTTTATTCTCAATAGTTCATCCTTGGCTTGTTTTTCCAACTGTTCTGTTTTGAACAAGGAATAAAAGCTGAATATTAAGAAAATAATAGTGAGAATACCTGCCCATATTTCTATCGCCTCAAATTCATTTTGGATTCTATTAAATTCAAGTTCCAACAACGCCTTCACATCCTGATGAAAAGAACTTATTTCTCTTTGATTGTCATTAAAAAAGCTTGTTGGTCTTGAATTTTCAATCTTTTCTAACTGTTGAGTATATGTTTTAATAATACGATTTTGTCCCTCCACAATATGATTATTATGGATATACATGGCAAAGCCATATAATCCACAGCATACGATAACAACACAAACAAATGAAATCAAAACTCCATAGTTTGATTTCTGCTTATTTGAAACCTCAGGATTTGGATTATCATTCATCTCTCTTCGATTTTAATAGATTCCAAACAATTAAAAGCTATCCGACCATTCAACAGTGAATAAAAGTATCTCTCTCTTATTATCGGTATTGATGATTATAGAAAAACCACCTCCAGGTGTTGAATCATTTTCATTAGAATCATTCTACTCAGCTAACTTGCTCTCAGCATTACCTCTGTTGCGGGGTCGTCTTTACTGCAAGCGCCAATAGTTATTGAGAAGTACATAAAGAATAATTTCTTCATTCTCACATCTTCCATCACCCTCACTCCCCTCTCATTGCCCCTCCTATCCCATCTATCGCGAAATAGCAGAAGAACTTCACACTATCAATAGGGAATATCCTCATATGATGGCCAAAATCTTTCAGTTTTCGAAATGTCGAAGCCAACTTACCACCCATATACGATTTAGAAGCCGTCCTTTCTCTATTATGCCCAAAGTTCCCAGTTTCAAGCACAAACTCCATAATTCGATCAGCTTTCTTATCATACCGTGAATCATGAACCATTAACCCTTCACCGTAATCTGGCATACCAAGATATCTGTTTGCCAGATTATAGAACGCTTTCCACTCACTTATCAGCCCCATCTTCCGAATCCGTGTTTCCAGTAACCGTAAATCCAACTCTGAGCGATAACGATAGAGTAGTCTGCACCAATCACAAATCTGCCTAAGTCCAATCCCCTCGATATAGAAATGATGAAGTATATGAGTAAACACAAATATCACATCTTCGTCAGCCCTTGGTAAGAACACCTGTGTATTGCCATTCTGCCAACTCCTAACACTGCCTCCGAAGAATACATCGTTCTGTGCTTCATCAACGCCTCTATCAATACGTTTAGACAGTCGACTATGCATGGTTCCATGTAGCTCTACCACATACTCTCCATTCAAAGTCATTCCTATATGTTTGAATGATTTGTATTCTTGTTCTACACCATCAGCCAAAGGAATCAGAACCTTCTTTGCTTTCTCATAATTGGTGTCATTCAGTAGCAAATCCACATCACCAGATGCTCTCCATAAAGGTCGCTCGTAGCATTGAGCTATTCCTTGCCCCTTGACCAAAAGCGTATATACATCCTCTTTACGCAATTTCTCAATCAGCTTGGCTACAAACTTATTCATAGCCTTGTTTTGCTGCTCTATTTGTAGCGACTGCCCTATAAATTGCAGAACAACATCCTGCGGAGCCTTTATAGCTTGTATATGTTCAATACCTGCTGTTACAAGCCCATCTACGCTTTGCGTTTCTGACAAACGCATGATCTCATCATAGTCCACATCTCCAAACGGTAATAGCCGAGCTTCTTTTTCCCAAAGCCCAGCTCTTACCAATTCCAGGAATGCTTGTTGATTATTATTCAATGGAGTAAAAGTTTTCTTTCTTTAGTCTTTAGGCTAAAGACTGGCGATACCAATCAAACAATTTCTGGACGCCATCCTCAATCTCAACCTTGTGAGTCCAACCAAGAGAATGAAGCTTGCTTACATCAATGAGTTTACGCATGGTACCATCAGGTTTAGATGCATCAAACTCTACTGTTCCTTCAAAACCAACAGCCTTCACTACCAATTCTGACAGTTCGCGGATGGTTAACTCCTTACCAGTACCTACGTTGATGTGGCAATTGCGGATTTCGCCTAATGAAGGGATATATCCACCACGGCCTGTTGAATGATTGCGGTCAACTATCCCATCAGCAGCTACTCCATAGTGTACACTTGAATATTTCTCTATTCCTATGATGTCTTTAAAGTCCACATTCAGCAGAACATGCACTGAAGCATCAGCCATATCCTCACTCCACAAGAATTCACGTAGTGGCTTTCCTGTACCCCAAAGAGTAACCTTATTATCCTCGATTCCATACCAAGCAAGAATCTTGCGAATGAGTGCTTCATCGCTATCACCATCTATTACATAGCGCACTTGCTCTCCGTTTTCCTTGATGTTTGCTCCAACTGGACGGATGGTTAAGTCACGACGGATCTTATCCCAAGCTCCATCGTGAATGAGTTTTGCCAAATATACTTTGCGCATCATTGCAGGCATCACATGGCTGTTCTCCAGATGGAAGTTATCATTCGGGCCATAAAGATTGGTAGGCATCACTGCAATATAGTTCGTACCATACTGCAGATTATAGCTTTCACACATCTTTAAGCCAGCAATCTTGGCTATGGCATATTCCTCATTGGTATATTCCAAGGGTGATGTCAGCAAGCAATCTTCCTTCATGGGCTGTGGCGCGTTCTTCGGGTAGATACACGTACTACCCAAGAAAAGCAGTTTTTTCACGCCATGTGCATAGGCCTCAGAGATTACGTTGCACTGTATCTTCATGTTCATCATAATGAAGTCGGCACGATACAGCATGTTGGCCATAATACCGCCCACAAAGGCAGCAGCCAATACCACTGCATCAGGTTGCTCCTCATCAAAGAACTTCTTCACAGCCACTTGGTCTGTCAAGTCCAGTTCTTTATGAGAACGACCAATAAGGTTATTATAACCTCTACTTTTCAGGTTATTCCATATAGCAGACCCAACGAGTCCGTTGTGGCCTGCTACATAGATTTTTGAATTCTTATTTAACATTCGTATAATTCTCAAAGGCTGCGATTGAGCGAGCGCAACACTAAGCTTGCTTAAGCATTGCCGAGCGTGAGCAGGCTCGACCGCAGGTCAATTCTTGATTACTTAACAATACCCTTTTCAAGATACTCAGCCAGATTAGTTCTAACCTTAGCGGCAGCACCTTCAGCAGCAACCTTGGCGATATCAGATTCTACCATAATGCGAACAAGCTCTTCGAAGCTGGTCTTGTTCGGATTCCACTTCAACTTAGCCTTAGCCTTCGTTGGGTCACCCCACAAGTTAACAACATCCGTAGGACGATAGAAGTCCTCACTTACGGCAACTACAGTCTTGCCTACCAAAGCCTCTGGGCCTTTAACAACGATACCCTTTTCGTTGATACCTTCGCCTTCAAACTTCAGTTCAATACCTGCATGTTTGAAAGCCAGTTCTGTGAATTCTCGTACAGAGTGTTGCACTCCAGTTGCAATCACGAAATCCTCAGGAGTATCATTCTGGAGGATTAACCACATACATTCCACATAATCCTTGGCATATCCCCAGTCGCGAAGCGAATCCATATTACCTAAGTACAGGCAATCCTGCAAGCCCTGAGAAATACGAGCAGCTGCCAGCGTAATCTTGCGAGTTACAAAAGTCTCACCTCTGCGCTCTGACTCGTGGTTGAACAGAATACCCGAGCAACAATACATGTTATAAGCCTCACGATACTCCTTCACAATCCAGAAGCCATACTGCTTAGCCACAGCATACGGAGAGTAAGGATGGAATGGTGTATTTTCGTTCTGTGGTACCTCCTCTACCTTACCATACAGCTCTGAGGTAGAAGCCTGATAGATACGACAGGTCTCAGTCATACCCAACTGGCGAACTGCCTCCAAGATGCGCAATACACCCACAGCGTCCACATCAGCCGTAAACTCAGGGCTGTCGAACGAAACCTGCACATGGCTCTGTGCAGCCAGGTTATATATCTCATCAGGACGTACCTTTCCAATCACGCCTAATACACTCATGGAGTCACCTAAATCCGCATAGTGCAGATGAAAATGCGGTGTGCCTTCCAAGTGAGCAATACGCTCTCTGAAGTCCACAGAACTTCTACGAATCGTTCCATGAACATCATAACCTTTTTCCAACAAAAACTCGGCCAGATAGCTTCCATCTTGGCCAGTAATACCAGTAATAAGTGCTGTTTTCATTATAAATTATTTATTTCAAATTATAATCATATCTATATCGAAGCTGGTTTCAACAAATGGTTTTTTCTCCGCTCCAGAATCCGCTCATCAGACTCTCAGCATGGGCTTGTATTGCCATCCAATCTACTTTGCCAGAAAGTTTACCTCCTTTATGACCTATCCCTAACCTAACTAATGTCAGAAATACTTCTTTCGTTTCCATTTTATCCCTCTTGAATTGAGCTTGCAGCATCAGCTTTGAGCTCATTCAATATCCATGTACACTCCTTACCTACAAGCGCATACATGATACAAATCACAGTATATATAATCATCTTCAAATCATAGAAGATGCCCGCTTTCTGTACGTATGTATATTCCAATTCTCTACGTGTAGGATATACCTTTTCCATATATTCTTTTTCGTCAGTGAACTGGTCACCATAGATATAGTCATACAATGCTGCTGGACCGCTCAATCCCACCGGAACCTTGGCAGCCTCATTCCACTTGCCATAACGGAACATATCAAATTGGTCTTCTGCTACAGGACGAGGGCCAATAATTGACATACTACCATTCAGGATGTTAATCAATTGTGGCAGTTCATCTATCTTAGCCTTACGGATGAAATGTCCAAACGGGAATATACGATCTTCATCAGGTCTCAAGCTTGCCTCAGCACCCTTCTTAGGTGCTTTCAGTACTTTCATCGACCTGAACTTATACATCTTGAATGGTTTGTTCCCCTTACCAATACGATTAGCCTTATAGAATATAGGGCCCCAGTCACTAATCAGAATTCCAATAATTGTAAACAGAAATACTGGCGACAGAGCCACAAGTGCAATAAACGCACAAATGAAATCGAAAATTCTCTTAATTATCTGATACATAATTACTCTTAAACTCTTTAATTATCCACTGTACGGAACGGCCACAAAGCCTTGAACACTAAATATGTCTTATTACTCTTACCAAATACGAGTTTAATCACGTAATAACCACACTGTACCATCCACTTCGGGAACCATAGCACGTGCTTTGCTCTACCCTGAGCTTTTTCTGCCTTAATTAGGTCGTTGATGTCAAGTAGTTCTGGGTCTTTAATCACATGGATAGTATTATCCACCTTCTTGTCCACCCAATCCACCATAGCAGCAACAGCACCTGTGACATTCAGCACCTCAAACTGGCCACCCTTGCCAATCTTATAAGCCCAATTAGGGTATTTCAGATAATAGCGCTTTTCTATATCACGTTTCACTTCTGGCGTATATACGGGTGAGAAACGATAGATATTCCACACCTTACAAATATCCTTCAATCGTCCTTCTGCCATTGCCTTACTTTTACCGTAGTTGGATATAGGATTCAACTCCGTTTCGGGTGTGATTAAACCCTTCACCATTCCAATGGCATCTACAGTACTGATGAATAGTACAGGTACATTATGCTTTGCGCAAGCCTCAAAGAGGTTTTCTGCACAATCAACATTCACCAACTTGAATGCTTCCCATGAAACATCTTTCACTCCCTTAGTATGTGCCAAAGCAGCCAGATGAATCACACGATCAATCTTCTTATCATCAAATAACTGCAGGATTCCTTCTTTTGATGATAAATCCAGAATAATTTGAGTAAGCCCTTGGAGGGTTATATCTCTTGCTATTCGATCTACACCAATAACAGTATGACCTTTCTCAATTAGGCCTTTAACCACATAACTGCCAATCATTCCGGCAGATCCAGTTACCAATATATTCATATCAATTATTTTTCTTCGATAATAACGCCTTGCTTTACCTTATACCACTTACGGCATATAGGTTTTAAGCACTCATCCCACTTGCTATCAAAGTATGCCTCATCCACTACAGGAATCCCATAACCGACAAGTGTATCAACCTTTTCATGATAGAACGGATGCTGTTTAATGCCCTTTATCTTTCCTCCTTTACAATTGAATGTGGTACCAAGTATTTCCACATCTAAACCACTGAAAACAGTTTGCAAGAAGCATTCCGAAGATGCAGACAAAACTATTACACGATTGCCTTCTGATACATCCTTTTTTAGCTTCTCCATAATAGGAGAAAACTTATAATTATTTGCTTGCTCCATGCATGCTTCACGAAACGCTCTTTCATCAGAATGGAAAAGTAGCTTGATCATCTTCTCCTTTTCACTTTTGACGGTACTCAGTTTTAGCTTTGACAATACTTTCAGGAAATAATAATAGCATCTATATAGAGACTTTATCCCCTGCATTTCAGAGTTAAACAACTCCTCCATACTATCACCATACGAGAGCGTCCCATCAAAGTCGTAAACTACAATCTTGCTCATGCTCTTCCAAACAAATTCTTCAGGTTATGCATATTGAATACCGACATCAGAATAAATAGCAAAGCTCTATCCTTTCGTGCATACGTCCAGTTAATAACACAGGTATTTTTGAAGTTCCAGAAGTCTTTGATCTTCCCTTTCTTCTTTATCCAATTCAGTAAGTCTACAGGAAAGAACCATCTGATAAAAGCTTCCTTTTTCATCTGTATTTTCTCTATCGGTAGCCCAAGGCAGATGCGTATATAGTTTTGCAATAGATTTGCGCCACTATATTCAGACAGCATAATCGATCCCCAAATACGAGGATTAGCTTCTATCAGTTTATACTCGCCACTTCTATCATCATATATATACTCCAGCATGATTAAGCCTTCCCAACCGGCATGTTCCAATAGTTGTATTCCTTGGTTTATCAATTGTGGATTATCATTCAAACACGATAGTACCGTAACCCCTCCCTCTTCCGGGCTAGTTCTTATACGTTTGTGTGTGTAAGCACCTATTACCTTTCCTTTATGGCACAAGAAGAATCCACCTTGAACTTCTTTACCGTTAGGCAACAACTCCTGAATAAGATAAGGCTCTTTGCTCAATGCAGTCTTAATTTCATCGGTATAATCTTCTTTCTTGTACAGCCTGTATTGGCCATGACTGCCTGAACCTATTTCGGGTTTAAGTAAAACAGGATATTCTACGGCAGGTAAATCTTCCACCTTGTATTCTTTGGGAGCAGGGAAACCATATTCTAAACAATAATGATTCAATGATCGTTTGTTGCGGAACAGCTTGTACATAGAATAAGATGGTAAAAGGCATACAACATTTCCTTGTACATACCGTCCTAAGTATTCCGCAACATAATCTGTTGTTTGTTCTTCCCCTGGAACATAGATAATCTTATCCTGTCCGTATTTCTCTAACAGAATCTTGAAATCATGGAAGAAAGCATCCTTCCCATCTTCAGTCCTTAGCTTCTCAACGGAACATCGTCCGTAAGCAAGCTTACAGAACAGTGCGCTCTTTATTGTTCCTAATATTAGATGTTCATTAGGAAATAGTTTTTTGATAATTGACACATTATCAAACTCTTTCCTATATTGTACATCTGTTATCAGTATATGGTTCATCTTAAGCCTTCTTTGATTTCAATTTTCGCTTTTCCTCACGCTTCACCTTAGGTATTACTGTCAGGAAATGCCAGCATCTTCTGATTTGTTTCTTGGGCTCTTCAAAGATACGTTGTAGCCATATAAACCTTAGACCTCCTATTTGCATCTTGGGTTCATTAATCGAGCCAACGTAGTAGTTGAAAGCTGCACCAATACCAAACATTACACCTTGTTTTAAGTGTGGGAGCATCAAACTCATGAAACGTTCCTGCTTAGGAGCACCCAAAGAAACCCAAATCAAATCTGGTTTTATTTCGTTGATTTGAGAAGCTATACCAGCGTAATCGAAATCTTCAACCTTAGCAAATGGTACAGGCTGATATTTCAAATTTTCAGGATTCCCGCCATCTGCTCTCATCTTCTCGACTATCTTTTGGTATGTTTCTTCTGTATTCCCTAAAAGCAATTGCTTATACGGTTTCTTTATATAATGTTCAAAAACCCTTGGACCGTTATACGCTTCAAATTTCTGACCATAAATATCACCTGCCATTTTGGCTATATAGCTACTATCGCAGGTATTTACAAGAGCATTTTTCACCACCTTCTGGTACTCTGGGTCTTTACATGTTACTGACAATACATTACCATCAACAACACATACATATCCTTTCCCCTTTTCCGATACACACTTTTCTATTGTATTTCGGAAAGCATCGTGATCAAACTCAAGTTTTATATTAAATATATTCATGTTTTTGCAAATGTTTATAATAAAACAGGTAACTTTTTACCAAACATACTTAGATATTTGATAACCCCCCACCGTTTCCATAGTATACGTTTTTTATTCTCTTTAATTTCCTTTTCTATCGCAGATAAAGAGCTATCAACTATTGCAGAATATCGAGGGTATTCAATACTCTTTTTAAACTCTTGCAATGCGAATTCGTGGCCTGGTAATTGACTATTAGTTGACGAAAGACTACCAAAACTGATATGATAGTATATAAGATATTCATCAATATTAGCAAGTTTCCCCACCAAACTAAGTTGTAAAATCAAATCCAAATCTTCACCTGTTCCTTTCAAACGATAACATCCAGCTTTCACTACACTATCCTTTCTATACATCAAAGACGAATGAGCCATTGACCATTTTCTATTTAACATACTTTTCAAAATTCCGTCATGTTCTAGAGGAAATTTCCTATAATGTATGTAACGACCTTTGCAATAGAAGTTCATGTGTGAACCTACACAACTTACCTCGGGATGATTATCAAGAAAAGCCACTTGTTTTTCAAGACGGTCATGAGCCATCAAATCATCATCATCGATTCGTGCTATATACTCACCCTGGGCTTTTGATATACCATACGTAAGAGAAGATCCAAGTCCTGTATTTTCCTTTCGATAGACAACTATACGATTATCATCACTTATCTTCCTAACAACAGGTTCAACGGGATTCTTTGAACCATCGTCAACAATAATAAATTCAAAATCCCTAAAAGTCTGATTTATTACAGACTTTATTACATCTTTCAACAATTCTTCATTAGAATTATAAGATGCCATCAATACGGAAACCTTCATATATTATTGCTTATTATTTAGACTTAAACAACTTATTGTTCACTAAAGAGTAATACTCATTAACCACGGTTATGGGGGTGAATCTTTTCCAATAATCTCTATCATAGGCTATTGAAGAATAATCTGTAACGAGCTTGTATAAATATTCTTTAATAGAATTAACATCCTCATTATTAAACACTGCATGACCTGCAGTTCTCAACTCTTCATCAAGTACCGACCCCGTTGGAGTTATCCCCAAAATTGGTTTTTGGTAATAGAAATATTTTAGAATTTTAGAAGGGAAGAAGATATTATTTTTATTCACACCATCTATGGCAAGAAATACATCCGTCTGCTGATAAAAAGGCTCACATTCTTCTGGAGGAATTGGACCTGTTAAGTTAAAGTTGTCTGCTAGGCCGTAGTTTCGGATTAGTTCTTTTTCTTTATCCGTTACTTGTCCTATATAATTAATTTTCAATTTTGTTTTCACATAAGGATATTCTTTGAATAACATCAAAACTGCCTTAATAAAAGGTATACTTGTCCTGTTTAACATAAAATTCCCTATATGTGAAATTGTCAACAATTCATCATCTTTATGTTTTGGTTCTACAACTGGAACTGATGGTAAGGATGCTGTTAGGGGCAACACTACTATCTTTTTGGCTATACTATCTCCGTATCTTTCACGCCAGAGTTGTGCAATTGGTTCATTTGTATGAATAATAAGGTCTGCATTTTCAGCCACTTCACGCTCTAACTCCCAATCTATCTTCTTGAAAAAAGCTGTTTTAAATGGCCTATATGGGTTGTCGGCCCAAGGATCATAGAACTGAGCAATCCACGGAAGATTCGTTTCACACTTAATCTTCAATCCAACAGTATGGCATGCACATGGGAAACTGACAGTATGAAGGTAATCAAAACGCTCACCATTTCTTATATCTTGAAGTATTTGATTTTTACACCTCTTCCCCCAAGACCACCACTCATATCCAGGCAACCATGTCAGATCTGGTATTAATAATCTGCGGATGGCTGCTGCAAGATATTTCGGGAATATCGATTCGTGAACAATTTTTTCATTAATTAACACCCTATTATTTTTCTGTGGCTGTATATCGGAACAATATACTTTAGGATTCCATGCATTCTTTCTTAATTCATTAACAAAGGAGCGCAAGCATTCCCCCGTTGGAGATTTGTCTACTAAGAACTCTCTACTAACAAATAATGGTTTCATGTCTCAAAGATAAAAAGTTTACACTGCAAAAGCTATACCTGAAAAATATTTGACCGCATATGCAATTTATTATACAATAGGACAAAATAATAAAGCATATACAACTTAATATAAGCCGCACCTGCATAAAAGTTAACACCTTTATAGTTAAACACCAAAATTGACACGAAGAAAATTGTAGAAAATACTTTGTCCCTCGACCATTTTAAAATACTCTTAAAAATAACGAACTCATATATTAGTAAAAGACCTGCAAATACAAGCCCACCAAGGAAGATCTGATTAACATAACCAATATCAGAGGAATCTCTTGCACCGATACCATATAAAGAATGCCCTTCACCGAATAGTAGTCCTTCTAAAGTAGATGGATATTGGATCATTCTAACATATGCAGAATCTTCTAAACCACCTTTCTCTGACATATCAGATATTTGGTCAAAAAAATCCATTACAAAATCATAAACTCCTGGTAAATATCTAATTAATACAACTCCTATATAAAAAGCAAATAGACCACCTATTACTATTTTTGATAATTGAATAAAACTAAGCTTCACAATTGATCTTATAGTGAGGTATACAAGTGTTATGACAATAGGAAATAATCCTGTACGGGCGTTTACTATCACTGATAATGTTAACGTTATAAAATATAAAGCGTATTTTTTGTGACTTTTATCTAATTTTAAAAGACATAAAGAAGCTAATAATCCTTGAACATAACCATAAGCACTAGACAAATTTATTGCCAAGCCATAAAACCTAAAACCAATTTGCTCTTCAGAATGACCTCCTGTTATATCTATTTGAATTTCCCTAAGCAATGAGTTAAAAGAAGGAACAAAAAGTGCAATACATGAGAAAAGAGAAGCAATAAAACCTACTAATAATATTTTGTCCCAAAAAATTATTTTTTTTTCTTTAGTAATGAACACCTTGATTAACCAGAAAGGAGTGCAAGTAGAAAAAATTACCCAGATTATTAAATCCACCACTACTTGATAATCGGACTTCCCATTAATATTAATAACTAAATAAACATATGGAATCATTATTAAACTTAGTATCAGCGCAGTTTTATAATAACGTAAATACCTTATAAACTCTTTTTTATAAAACAAAACATATACTAATGAAATAACCATAAACAAAGCCCCAAATCCTATACCAGTCCAACGTGGAATAGGATTATAAATATATAAATAAAGAATAATGATAGTGAAAAAACTAGTAACAGTATTGCCTGACTTCATAATATCTCCAGAATATATTTATTATATAAAAGTACAAATTATCGAATTCGTTTCATTAAAGCTATATAAAATGGAAGAATTAAAAGAGAATATTTAAATAGGAATAGGAAACTCCAAGAAGAACGAGAAACTGCCATAGACAAGCTACACTTTTCCAAATTTCTATTTGTTGAAAAGTCAACTAAACGTGATTTTAGTAGTTTATATTTACTAAATAGATTATACCATTTGTCAACAGTGTCATACTCATCGAAAAAGATATCCTCTTGAAAAAGATACCAGTTTCTGGAAATCATATATTTTAAAGATTCAAATTTTCCAATTTTATTTGCTTCACTTACCATCGCGTCTATTATAAACCTATAAGATTCTTTCAAATTTTTACATTTTCGATGTACTGCAGAACTGGAGTAGATCACATGAATATAACCTTCATTTGAGACAATCGAATAAGTTAACTCATGTAAAGCCAATAACATATTAAATAGAGAATCACTTCCATTCAAACCTTTAGGCATATTAAACTTTACCCTACAACGGCGAATAGTAGAGACTTTATACATTTTATTCCAAGAGTCACTTAAATGCAACTTTAGAAAATCCTTACTATTGTAACCAGACAAGAACGATGGAGTCGTCACATAAGGCAAAGAAGATTCTTTGCTTTCCCAAAAGGATGACACGTCCTTTAAATATACCCCATCAGCAGTCTCAAAGCGAGTTCCACACACACAGATATCAGAGTCATCTTTTTGCATTTTAAGAATCATCGACTCAACGTAACCCGGACTAAGATAATCATCTGCATCAATAAAACTGATATACTCACCTTTCGCCAACTCCAGACACAACTGCCTAACGCTACTCAAACCGCCATTCTCTTTTGTTACAATATGAACACGTTTATTCGATCTATATTTCTCAATCTTGCCTAAAGAGTCGTCTTTGGAGCCATCATCAACAATCAGAATCTCTATATTATTATAAGTCTGTCCTATTACAGACTCCAGACACCTTTCTATATAAGGCGAATTATTATATGAAGCTATAGCAACTGTTACAAGAACTCCCATTTACTTTAAAATCTTCTTTTTAATAAAATCAGTGATAAGTGATCTTTCAGACACATTCATTCCTAGATAGAATGAAGAAACAATAACGCAAATGCCACCGACTACAGACACAACAAATAAACGCAAATATGACTGGGCCATTATAATATGCAATCCTATTGGTAAGGCGCAGGCCGCAATACTAAGCAAGAAACACGGCCAAATAACCTGTTCAATGTATTCTCTTATAGAAAACTCCACTATTGAACGTAGTATTATAAGGCACAAACCTTGTCCTAATAACATAAAAATAAAATAAAGAACAAATACTATTTCAGCAGAAGAACCATGCTTCAAAAAAACATATGCTACGGGTAAGAGAAACAGACTAAACAATGTAGTTATAGTTTGATACTTTCTCATTTTTCCTGTTGCATGCACTACGAAAGATGTAGGAGGGGTAAAAACGTGAATAAGCGAAGCACCAACTATCAAAACAACAAATGCCGATGTGTGTTCTGGGACATTGGCTCCCAGCCAAAGATGTAGCAATGATTCTGCTTCCAACATTACAGGCAACGCAAAAATAAAAACTGATATATAACACATTTTGCTCATGCTATACATTATATTAAAAGTCCTACGCAGATTTCCCTGCGCATAAGATTGTGTCAATTGAGGTCGTGATGCGGTCGTTATGTTACCAATAAAACTCTGCACGCCATTTAATACTTGATATGCAATACCTCGAGCAGCATTAACGACTGGACCAAAAAAAGCATTAAGAAGTAAATTTAATCCCTGCTCTTTCATAACCCCACCAAATGATCCAAATAAATTCCAACCGGAAAAAGAAAGCATATTCTTCAATAACTCCCTATCAACTACAATTCGTCCTTTTAGTTCCAAGAAATGATTCTTTGCGTATATATAATACAATAGAAAATCTAACGCGCTTATAATTATTATCAAGAAACCATAAACAATTAGTGAATCCGCATTAAAAAGGGGTAAAACTAGTACTATAATCAATTTCAAGAAAACATCAACAATACTTACTATTGCATAATAATCCATCTTTTCATGTGCTGTGATAGCTGCACTATATGGGACGTTTATCACTGTGAAAAGTATTGAAACTACCGAAAACTGGAATATATACCGCGCAGCATCAAAACGATCTGGCGGTATTACTAGTTTATTGTGAAGATACCAGAGCCCAAAAGTTTCAATAGCTATAGTTACTATTATTGCTATAGTAATTTGAGTAACTAATGCACAGTGATAGACTTTACGAGCACCTTCTACACCATTCTTACCTAATTCAAAATTATAATACCTTTGTATACCATTATTCATAGAGGTATTTATAAAAGCAAACATCGTCACGAAGCCGCCTACCACATTATATATTCCATAGTCCTCTACCCCTAATACTTGGAGTATTACACGCGATGTGTAAAGCCCTATTGCTAAAACGACTACCATTCTTATAGTAAGTAACATAGTGTTCTTTGCTATAAGTTGGTTATTTCTTGATACCGATTCCTTATTAATTGTCATTTTTATCTTTTTGATATTTTAACTGGCGGGAGTCAACTATATTTTTCATTTTATAAAACTCGTTAAAGCGAATACTTATAGGCTGATACGACCTCCATTCATCGTAAAACAATGAAAGAAATTCATCATATTTAGAAGGTATTATTACAGGAAAGTTATGGAATGACGCCTCGCTTTTTTCAAAAATCCCCCTTGGCAATATGATAGGGCCGCCATAGCCATTCCAATTGGGGCATTCTTCTAAAGAATATTGTGAGCACAATTTTCTTTGAATAGCATTCAATTTTTTTGATGTAAAATAAAAATACCTATTTCTTTGCAACCATTTTATTAATCGATCCACGAAAGAAACACCTTCAGATGGAAAATGATCTTGCATATACTTTGCGTGCCTTATTTTTTTATATTTAATACACTTCTTTATAAAAGGATCTCTTTCTTTTTTATCTTCTGGCACACCTATAAGAAAAAACACATCCACATGGATTGCCTTCCAGTCATATCCTTTTCTGCACACTCGTAAACAATTTGTTGGATAATTAGGCATTGTATCGGTAAAAACATAATAATAATCGGCACCTAGGTCATTTTTCAAGGCATTTCTCAATTTGTCTAATTCTGAGAAAGGTGCCAATAAATCAATGTCATAATCCCAAGGAATTTGACCTCCATCTCTTTTAATACCTAGTAGTGTTCCGAATGCAGCCCAATATGACAAATTGTTCTTTCTACAAACCCTATCAAATTCTTTTAGTATATCTGCAGCAATTGTCTGGTATTCTTCAAATTTATCAAGTTCTGCATCTATAAATGTGTGAACTTCCTTCCTAAACTCTTCTGAATTCATATTATTCGTAATTTTTTATATTGAAATAAAGTCTTCTTTTGTATAGAATGCCTCTATTAATCTTATAATAGTATCAGTAGTAGCTGGTTGAATATAATTGCAAGTTCTACTATCTTCCACTGCTTTTAAAAATGTAACAATTTCGTATCTAATACCTTCACCATCCAATTGATAAAAATATCGTTTGTTATTTACAGGGTTTTCATACCGAACCTCAAAGTAATCAGTCTTCCACCATGGTGCTGGCACATAGACATAACCCTTCGTTCCAGAAATAATCAATTCGCCTTCAGATTTAACTCCTTTACCAACCTTTAATGATGCTACTGCATGTGGATAAACAAAGGCAACTTTCGTAAATGTATCAAAATGCTCACCTATAAGATGAGACGTTATCTGTTTACTTACATAGTTGGTACCAAGTAACTGAAAAATCGGCAGCATGGCAGTCGGCCCCCAGGCACAGATGCTATTCCATGTATGCGATGTTGGCTTTCCTTCTTTTCTTTCCAGATCCGAAAGGCTTGTACAAATACTATCTACAGATTTAACATCCCCTATCACTCCACTTTTTATTAAAAGCATCATGCGATTATATGCAGTTGAATAAGCTGTTTTCAATGAATCTACTAGTTGCAAGTGGCGCTCCTCAGATATCTTTTTCAATTCTTGATAGCTCTTTACAGAAATAGCTACAGGCGATTCACATAACACATGTTTTCCTGCAAGCAGTGCGGCTTTGACCTCTTCATAATGCCTGGCTGGATGTGACGCAATATAAACTGCATCACAAACATCAAAGAGATTATCTATAGAATCTGTCACTAATGGCAGACCCTTTAGCTCATTGGAAAAATCACTATCATCATGCGTACATACCCCAGTTACAGTAACACCATTAACATAATGGCATTCTGACGCAAATTTATTAAGAACAATAGACTCTCCTACTAACCCAATCCGCAATTCGCGTTTTTCGGCTCTTATCTCTGAACTGGAAACTCCCTGCGTTCTATCCAAGTAGACGACCTTGCAATACTCACTTAAATAGTCAAAATGCCCTTTCCAATCTGAACCTACAGTGAAAATGTCAACACCATAGCGCTTAATATCATCTATTTTCTGCCCTTCATACTCTTCGACTATTATCTCGTCTGCAAGCCCTGTTGCCTTAACTGCCTCTATTCGCTCCATTAGGGGCTGTTGCACGTTTATCTTTCCACGAGTCAAGTCAAAACTATCAGCAGTTACGCCTACAATGAGGTAGTCGCCTAAAGCTTTAGCTCTCTCCAAGAGCCTGATATGACCATAATGTAGCAGGTCGTAAGTACCGTATGTGATAACCTTAACCATAATCAGATGAATTTCTTATCTCTTAAATCCAAGAATGCAGAAATCAGCTTATCGTAATCCTCTTTTTGCAAATAGCCAATATGACCAACACGGAAGATGGTATCCTTCATATCACCACCATTAGGACAAATCCACATTCCATACTCATCCTTTATCTTCAGGAAGATTTCGTAGGCAGATTGTGTTGTGGGATGCAGTGGCGTAACAGCATTAGAAAGACTCTCTGATACAATCTCAAATGGTAGGTTATACTCAACCAACTTGTCACGGAAATACTTAGCCAAGTCGGCACAACGTGCAATCTCAACACCAGCACCTCCCATTGCTTCGATTTCCTTCAGACGAACATTAATCTGGCGAAGAATGCCCACAGCTGGAGTCCAAGGCGTTTGTCCTCGCTCCATATTCTTTAGAGCCAGCTTCAGGTCGAGATACTGACAACAACACTTATTCTCTTCTACACGCTTCAATGCAGAAGGAGCAAGTATCATCACGGCAATACCAGGAGCACAAGCCAATGCTTTCTGCGAACCAGTAATCATGATGCCAGTATTCGTAGCAGTCATGTCAAATGGATCACAGAGGAATGTGCTTATAGTATCAACAATCAAGAAAAGATTATTGCGCTTGCAGAAATCTGAGACCATATCAATGTCATAGTGAACACCAGTAGATGTCTCATGCTTCTGCATCAGGAAAGCAGTATAACCTTTACCCTCGTATGCTGCAAGATGTTCTGGCTTCAATGCCTTACCATGCTCCAATTTGATTTCAGTAAAAGGAATTTCGTGAAGAGTCAACAATTCCACAAAACGCTCACCAAAGCTACCACCATTAATAACAAGTGCCTTATCGTTCTTATTAAGACAGTTGATGATAGCAGTTTCCATACCACCACTACCTGAGCATGTCATGAACACTACCTTACTATCTTCGGTAGCATTTGCAAACTTTTTCACTAAACGCTCATTCTCAAACATTATTTCTGAGAACTCTGCGGTTCTAAAATAAGGCACTTGTTCAGCACCAATTGCCCGGACAGCATCTGAAGACTGTACAGGACCTACTGTAAAGTTTATCATATTACATGTAAATTTCTTCTAATTCATTATTCAATCCATCTATTTCATTAATGGGAGTATTGCGAAAACGGAGGTAAGTTTCATATTCTTCCTCTGAACTAAATTCATCAGATGAAGCCATTCCACCCGTTAATATATCTTGATACGCTTCAAATTGCCAATCAATTTTCAAAAAGTTGCGGTTGTTATCCAAAAAATCTGATAGGCAGTCAATTAGGCCTCTCCTCATTTCTTTGTAAAATGCCCCCCCCCAGATTTGCCATTTTGTTCAAATAAGAACTATCAAAATGTCTATTAAATACTCTGTCGTAAATAGTATTATATCCCCCCTCATATAGTTCGTCTATAGCCTGCATGTGGTCACTCAAATAGATTCTGGGCGTAAGATTCTTTTTCTCTTTTAGAATATCCAAATACAACTTGAGAATCTCCCTCCAAGTCATATTTTCGCTTGAAGCAATCTGAATAACCTTTCCAAAGGCATCTTGATTATATACTAACTTAGAAATAGCCAAGGACACATCATAGCCATATGTAAGCGTCGTTTGTTTATCAATAATGTTTTTATTGATGACCAAATCACGCCCTTTCAATATACGGTATAGCCATTGCTCCTTTTCGTAGATACCAAGTTGTAACCGTTCATTACTATAAGTAATGTAAGGTCTTATAATCGTATAGTTTTTAAACCCGGACTTGGTTATCAAATCTTCTTGCCTTGCCTTTCGTAAAGCATATCTATTAGTGGCGAGAAAGTCTTTATCTTGTGAGACTTCCAGTAACCTGGGAGAGCTTTCTGTTATAGGTATTATAGAGTTTGCATAAACACGGCTTGAGGAAAACCATACATACTGCCCACATGATGACAGCAGGAAATTACATCTATCTGCGAATTCATCAAGATTATAGTTCATAAAGTCAATAATCACATCATAATGTTCAGACAATAATGACCTCATGAAATCATTATCACGCGCATTTCCCTTGATGTATTTTAGGTAAGGAAGAGTGGATTCACGATTTGAACGAGAAGTAACATCAATCTCGTATAACCCTGTTTTTGAGAGAATTTCAACTAAATAAACTCCCATGGCCCCTGTTCCGCCAAAAACCAATATTTTTTTCATCTGCTAATCTCTGTTTTGTACAACATTCAATGCCGTAGATTCTTCTTCTGCAGAAACAAAGCACTCGAACACTATAGGCATTTCTGTTATCTCGGGAGATACGAAACGCTGATATGCCTTTTCAAATTCTTCTTTATTTGATGCTGCTAAATATTCAAATCCCAGATCCTCTGCATAGTGACGGACTAAAGCACTGGACTGTTTTCCAAAGTGACCTGCCGCAGCAACATATGGTTCAACTTCATCTTCAAGCAAGCGATAAGCCATTGCGTAACACTTTTTAAACTCAAAGCCCAATCCATTGTTGACTAGTAAAATTCTCAAGTTACTTCCTATGTGCCTGTTTCCCAAAGAATTCAAGTCATAGAAGAAAGCTAAATCTCCAGTAATACCGAAATACAATTTATTAGCATTTGCCAATGAAGCACCTACTGTCAGAGAGGATGCTCCATCAATACCAAAACCACCAAGAGGGCAATATACGTTTACCGCAGGTTTAAATTCTGCATAATTCCATACACGCAAAGTGTTAAGAATACTCAAAACCACAGTAGAGCCATCTGGAATCTGGGGGGCTATACGTTGAGCTATCCACGTGTTTGAGAATGACATTTCATCCAGTCTTTTATTACGAAGGCAAGCATAATCATTATAGACTTTTATACATTCATCATAATACAAAGTCTCTTTACTTTCTTTATTAGCATAATGTGTAAAGAACAGTGTTTCTGGCATTTCAAAGACGTGGCTCATATTTTTGAAATAATCTCTAATTTCCCCGTCTTCTGATACGCGCCAAGTTTCCTTACTTTTTATCATTCGTGGTGCACCTTCTTCACCTGTAACCTCCCCTATATGAATAAGAATATCTACCGTATAAGCAGGAGTGTTCGCTCTATTTAAAGAAGCTTGATTTATGACTAATGCAAAGGGAATACCATACTTCCCTTTATAATTACTAGTATGATCACACAGAACCACCGCATTATTTGTCTCACAGAACCTATCTACACTTTCTGTCAATTCTGGTGTCCACTTCTTATGGGAACCAACAAAAATAGCATTCTTTGTTCCTGTTATTACAGGAAAGACATCTGTTTGGGAAATCCTTCTTATAACACGTGCGTCTGGGAAAGACGTTGCTGTTAGTGCAGTTTTCTCATTATATGAGTAGGTCGTAATCAGATTCAGATGAACAGGGCCTCCTCCATGACGCCTTAATTCTGTCAGAGCTTTATTAGCCTGTATCTCACAGAAGCACTCGTCAGCCTTATCATTACACGTAGGAAGCTCTATACTGATTTTACAGACATCATTGGGTGGAGATGTTCTATCAGTCACCTGCGGTGTTAAGTGTCCTATTGCTCTGTTCGGTTGCGATGAAGTCAAGATAAGAATTGGCATTTTGCTATAATATGCTTCGGTCGCACCAGACATATAATTTCTTGCTGCGGTAGCTCCCGTACAACTGATAATTACCGGCTCTCCTGATTCATATGACAGGCCACAGGCCATATATGCAGCAGAGCGTTCGTCAACACTTGAATATATTGTGAAATACGGATCATGTTGAATACTGCCAATGAAAACCGAATTTGTTGTACCTGGCGATGCTACTACTTTACTGATATTATGCGCTTTCAGCAATGAAATCAGTATCTGATGGTTTCGTTCGTTTGTATAATGTCTTTCCATTTGGGTTGTTTTTACTTAGATAAAACCGTAAGTTCGTTTCTTAGAAATGCTATAGAATCTTTCCTGACAACGTCTATTAAAGCATGAACCTTTTCATAATCAATAGTATTAGGGCATTCTTCATCGCCTGATACTAGCATTCTATTATTTAGCCCCATCAATTCAGTGAGCTCCTGTGTCTTGTTGTCGCATTGCTCACGTGAGAATCCATAGAACAACTTGCGGAACTGAACACTCATAATGATTCCATGGAAAGAATTGGTAACAATGCATTCTGCATACTTAATAAGTGAAAGGAATTCCTCAACACCAGCTTCATACATCATCATATGTCCTTTTTCCGCATTTGTGGCTCTAAGACTTATCTCAACTATCTTCAATCCCTTTTCCTTTGCCATTTGTTCTGCAAAGGCTTCCATTTTCTTATTATAGCGACGGGAATATAGAAGGAGATACTTTTCTGGGACTATTCTTTCAGCGGTAATCGTTTCATAGTCTTGGGATGTCAGCAATAATGTAGGATCTACCACCCTCTGAACAGGAATGCTTGTATGGCTCTTTACATAGTCTAACATCAAGTTCTCTCGCAAACCTATACTCTTAAAGTTTTTGAGTCTTTCATTAAGCGTATTATATTTTTCATCGTTAAAGTGAGGGTCACCAAAACTTGCTGCATAAGCCACACTGCGTCCCCTCATACAGTCAAAGTTTGCATAATAGCCTTCTACAAAGCCTTTAAACTCAGTAAAGCAGAAAATTGTATCGCTACCACATACAAAGCCATCTATACCCTCGTCATTTACAATTTCATTGAAGTCACTATCATGATACTTTTTCTTTGTACGACGAAATCTATTGGTATAGAAATCTTCAAATTTCTTATAGTTCTCCTTTATAGCTGGCATTGTTAACTCTACCATACGGCGAGATTCCTCGTCAGTGTCCCACATCCGTTTGAACGGATTAAGCACATCACAATCCTCCAGCACTTTCGGACAATAGTCTATAAGTTTAGACTGCACTCCTATATCTTTTCCTATTCTATCAACTGCCTGGCTAAGGGCCCACGATTGTAAGGCCGAGCCATAATTAGTAAAATTGCAATTGATATTATAGCTTACTATACCTAAATTTTTCATCTTCTAATATTTCTTATTAAATTTCAATAGAAAGCCTTCGATGCATAAAAGTTGGGCAGGCCCGCTGATATTGAACCTTTGTTTTATGAGAGACCAGCGGGTTCCCCGCCCTTTATATGGTTGCGGCATATAAGAGCCAAAGGCTGCACGTAAGGCCTGTTGGCTCTGTGCCGCAAAAAACTATATTTTCAATTTGTCAATCTCTAGTTTTGCATTACTCCAAAGGTCATTGATTACTGGTTTCAAATCTTTGAGTTTTGCTGTCTCTTTTTTTATTTCGATCTGTTTATCCAATTTTACTTGCTGATCGCTTGAATCGTTCATGTCTTTGAATAATAGCAAGAAATCGCGTATCTTCTCTGTTATAATATCTACTGTCTTTCTATATTCTTGGATTAATTCATTGCAATCACCATCATACAATATTATGAACGAATTAAGATCCTCTGTCAGTTGTCCATGAAAAGATTCAAGGCGGGCCTTAGCTTCTCTGTATGGTGTTGAGAAATCTACATATACACCTATAAAGTTTGCAAGATCCATTTTTGACAGTCGAACGGATACCTCAGAGCGAAATCGGAGATAATACTCTTGCTTACGTTTTGTTTCCTCTAAATCGGCATTTGCTTCTAGTATTCTTGTATTCTCTGCCTGATTTTCCTGAATAATTCGAGTATTCTCCTTTTGATTTGAATTGATAATGGCTTGATTCTCGTCTTTATTCGACTTAATTGTGTACCACAAGATAACAAATGAAATCAAGCCTGTTATTACAGCACCGAGATAATTACCCCAAAACGTTATCCAGTCAGACTCTTTTCCACCATAGTCGAAATATGCATCTACATGAGATAAATGTAATACTGGTGCCAATATTACTGGTAACAGAATTAGAAATGTTATCAGAAGCAAAGCAACAAGTATATTTTTTAATATTGGTCTCATATTTTATGCGCTAGCCGATAAATTTTCTTATCTCTCTGCAAGAGTGATAAACACCATTTGGGGGAATCGCAATGTGGCTGCAAGCCTCTTTTCGGTTATATGACTAGAGCCAAGTTGAGCTTCGCTCGAGCCTGCTCACGCTTGGAAGTGCTGATGCGAGCATCGCGTTTCTCTCGCTCAATCGCAGCCTTCATGTCAGTTTATACCAGATTAGGAATTCCGTTTAACTCGTTCTGAATGTAGGTCAACGAAGCAATCTTGTCCTTAGTTTCCTCAACAGTCAACAGTTTTGTATTATTGCTATTGAACTCTGTAAGCACCTCGCGCTTGGTATCTCCCTTAGAGAAATACTTATCGTAATTCAAATCACGATTATCAGCAGGTACACGATAGAAGTTGCCCATATCCTGAGCCTTAGCGCACTCCTCATTGGTCAAAAGAGTTTCATACAGCTTTTCTCCATGACGAATGCCAATCACCTTAATCTCAGGTTCAGTACCCTCTGGTGCCTGGTGCTTGAACAGGTCACGCACAGCCTCAGCCTGAGTCTGGATGGTACAAGCAGGTGCCTTCTGTACCAAGATATCACCATTCTTACCATTCTCAAAAGCAAAGAGTACGAGATCTACAGCCTCTTCCAAAGACATGATGAAGCGAGTCATCTTAGGCTCGGTCAACGTAATAGGATTACCCTTACGGATCTGGTCAATCCAAAGAGGAATCACCGAACCACGGCTGCACATCACATTACCATAACGGGTGCAGCAAATCTTAGTGTCACCACTCAAGCGGCTTTTAGCCACTGCTATCTTCTCCTCAATGGCCTTGGTGATACCCATCGCATTGATAGGATAAGCTGCCTTATCGGTTGAAAGGCAAATCACGCACTTTACACCTGCATCAATAGCAGCATCCAGCGTATTATCTGTACCAATCACATTGGTCTTCACAGCTTCCATGGGGAAGAACTCACAACTGGGCACCTGTTTCAGGGCGGCTGCGTGGAACACATAGTCCACGCCCTTCATGGCGTACTTCAGTGTGCTCTTGTTGCGCACATCACCAATGTAGAACTTGATCTTGTTGGCTACCTCCGGCATACGTGCCTGAAAATCGTGACGCATATCGTCCTGTTTCTTCTCGTCACGCGAGAAAATACGAATCTCTCCGATGTCTGTACGGAGAAAACGGTTCAACACTGCATTTCCAAACGAACCGGTTCCACCGGTTATGAGCAATACCTTATTTTCAAAAACACTCATAATTGTTTATCTGATTATTTATTCGAACACAAATATCACGAATGACACGAATTAGAATTTGCGCCAGACCATCTTGTTGACTACGCCAACATATGACTGGATGATGCGTACCACCTTCGTTGATACATTCTCATCTACGTAATCGGGAACAGGTATACCGTGATTACCATCCTTGATAAGGCTTACAGCCACATCAACGCTCTGGAGCAAGCCCTTGGTGTCAATTCCACTCAATACAAAACATCCTTTGTCGAGGGCCTCCGGCCTCTCGGTGCTGGTGCGAATGCACACAGCAGGGAAAGGATGACCAACGCTCGTAAAGAACGAACTCTCTTCTGGTAGTGTGCCGCTGTCGCTCACCACTGCAAAGGCATTCATCTGAAGGCAGTTGTAGTCATGGAAGCCAAGGGGCTCATGCTGAATGACGCGCTTATCAAGCTGGAAACCGCTTGCCTCCAGTCTCTTGCGGCTGCGCGGGTGGCAGCTATACAAGATTGGCATATCATACTTCTCAGCCATCTTGTTAATAGCGGTAAAGAGGCTCATGAAGTTCTTCTCAGTATCGATATTCTCTTCGCGATGGGCGCTCAGGAGAATGTACTTACCCTTCTCCAAGCCCAAACGCTTGTGAATATCACTTGCCTCAATCTCTGCCAGATTATTGTGCAGCACCTCTGCCATTGGGCTACCAGTCACATAGGTACGTTCCTTGGGCAGACCTGTATCTGCCAAGTAGCGACGGGCATGTTCACTATAAGCCATGTTCACATCAGAAATGATGTCAACGATTCTGCGGTTGGTCTCCTCTGGCAGACACTCATCTTTACAGCGGTTACCAGCCTCCATGTGGAAAATGGGGATATGCAGGCGCTTCGCGCCAATAACTGACAAGCAGCTATTGGTATCACCCAGGACCAATACAGCATCTGGCTTCACTTCCACCATCAGCTGATAGCTCTTGGCAATAATGTTACCCATGGTCTCACCCAGGTCATTGCCTACAGCCTCCATGTACACATCGGGATCTGCCAATTTGAGGTCTTTGAAAAAGACACCATTCAAATTGTAGTCGTAGTTCTGACCCGTGTGTGCCAGCAACGTATCAAAGTACTTGCGGCACTCGTTGATGACAGCCGCTAAACGTATTATTTCTGGTCTTGTTCCTACTATGATAAGAAGTTTTAACTTCCCGTTATCTTTAAATTGTGCCATATCGTTTACTTTACAGGATCAAAAAATGTATCTGGTTTGTTTGGATTAAAGATTTCGTTGCAGTACATGACTGTTACGAGGTCTTCTGTTTCGCTCAAATTTATGATATTATGTGTATAGCCAGGAAGCATGTGAACAGCTTCAATCTTGTCACCACTTACTTCCCATTCCAAGACCTTACCATCAGGATCATTGAGGTTGCGCTGCTGAATAAGGCCATGCCCTTTCACTACAATGAACTGCTCGAACTTGGTATTGTGCCAGTGCTGACCCTTTGTAATGCCTGGCTTGCTGATATTGATTGAGACCTGACCTGCATTGAGGGTATGTACCAATTCCGTAAACGAGCCTCTTTCATCCACATTCATCTTCAGCGAGAATGCGGTCTTCTCGTAGGGCAGATAACTCAGATAGGTGCTATACAGCTTCTTTGCAAAGCTATTAGCAGGTATCTCTGGAATCATCAATGTCTTGGGCTGCTCTGCGAAACTCTTTAGCAGTTCGACGATCTCGCCCAAAGTAACATGGTGTGTAATCGGGCAATAGCAATACTTACCGTCTGCCTGTGGCAGCACGTCAAGACCATCAAACTCACAATGATGCTCCTTGCCCTGCAAGCCCGCAATCATCTCGTCCACCAAGTCATCAATATACAGCAACTCCAGCTCCACGCTGGGATCATTCACCGTATACGGCAGGTCATTAGCGAATGCATTGCAGAAAGTAGCTACCGCACTGTTATAATTCGGTCTGCACCACTTACCAAACAGATTTGGGAAGCGGTACACCAGCACCTTAGCGCCAGTTTCCTTGCTATAATCGAGGAACAAATCTTCACCAGCCTTTTTACTGCGGCCATACTCAGAGTTGCCAAAGCGACCTGTCAAGCTGGCCTGCTGGCTGGAACTCAGCATTACGGGACAAGTGTTCCCGTACTTCTTCAGTGTATCAAGCAACGTAGAAGCGAACCCAAAGTTCCCTTCCATAAACTCGCTCTGCTCCTTCGGACGATTCACACCTGCCAGATTGAACACAAAGTCACAATCCTTGCACCATGCATCCAATTCTTCCGGTGTGGAGTCCAAATCATACTCAAACACCGCGTCTACAGTCAGTCCTGGATGCGTCTTATCCTTCCCTGCCTGTATGTTCTTCAATGCCCAACAAAGGTTCTTTCCAACGAACCCCTTGGCACCAGTTACTAATATTTTCATTATCTTGTTTTATTAATTCCTAACTAAAATGGCCTTTCACCTTTTATAAATGAACTTGGCGAACCAATAAGGTCACGATGATGGTATAATCCCATGATAATGACTGGTTCAATATCTTCCTTTGTGACTGCCAACTGAGGACGAAGCCGCTCAACAATCATATCCATATTGCTCATTTCATCACAAGAGACTTTGCTCATCACGAACTCGCGCAGGATAGAACTGATTGCTGCCTGGTTAATCGTATCGCTGTAGCCCAGGGCCTTCAGCCAGGCCTTCATCTCATCGATTGTATGAACATCACCCTTCAGGATTTCCTCCTTCAACGGCTCCGTCACTTCTGAGATATTCTTAATTGGTGGCGTTATGAGTGACATAATTTGTATGAGTCCAAATATTGAGTCCCGCAGGTTTCTTGTCCCGCAGAAAGAGCAGAAGTATTTATCTCACACAGATAACACAGATCATTTTAAAAAGTCCCGCAGAAATGAAGGAAATAGCAGAAATATTTTTGGGGCATCAAAGATGCCTGTTAATCGAGGAACTCGATGTCGGTGGCATGATCGATGGTGATGACAAGAACACCGACATGCTTGAGGGCGATGATGAGGGAGCGGTTCTTGTTGATGCGCTTGATGGTGCCCTCGATGCCCTCGAAATCACCACGGATGAACTTGATGCGGCGTCCTTCATTGCCGAAGATGGCATCATCGTAAGGTACCAAAGTACGACGGTTCTTCTCGTCGAGGACATCCATGGCCTTCATGAACTGGCGCATACGGGCCTCCTCAACGGTGATAATCGTAGAGCTCTGCTCGAGGGTGCGCGCCTTGAAGGTCATATACTGCAGGGGAGCGCAGTCGGGACAGAACATCTTGAGATGGGACAGGGTGTTGATGCAGGAATAGACAAAGATGAGGTTGTGGATGACAGGTTCCATGCTCCTGACAATCTGCTTGTCCTTGTGCTCGAGGACGAGCTTCATGGGGATGTAGTTCTCGATATGCTTGTCGTCGAGGGCCTGCTTGACAGTGAGCTCACGGCGATAGGAGACATACATGGGAAACCAGTGGATCTCGTCTCTGGGAATGGTGCCAGGCATCGTTAGGGGTCCGGTGAGGAAAGACGATAGGAACGAGTGCTCGCGTTCAAAACACGAGTAGCCAGACAGTGTGGTTGTCCTTAACGTCAATCATTATTACTCTGGACCAGAGCTTTTAGGGATTGAACTTTTTATGTTCGCCCAAAACTGGCGGAAGACATAAAAAAAGCGTGGAACCGTTATTGCCCGTTCCACCATCTGAGGCTCTGGAATGCCCATTGCTGTTGAACAGGCAACGTCAGAGCCCACGCCGATATGATTACCATTTACCTTACTATAATATATAATAAGGTACGCGAATAACCAAATCCCGGGACATCTACGTTGCTTAGTCCAAGACAGCGATTGAGAATTTTCCAGATTCCAGATGGTCTCGAACAAAGCGTTAGTAAACGCCTTCAATATGTCTGATATCCTGCTACCCACCACAACCGCCTTGGAGGCCTAAACCTGCCTTGGCATCGGCGTGAGCTATCACTAAACGTTGGTCGTGTGAACACGTTCACGGTGACTTCTGTATTAGCGCATACAGGGAATCGGTTGCAAAGGTACAAAGAAATATCGAAACCTCCAAATTTTGTCACACAGATTATTTTATGTCACACAGATAGCACAGATAACACAGATTTTTTAAAGGCACACAGATATCACGGAAATCACAGAAATATTTAACTAACCACGAATTAAACGAATTACACGAATATTATTTAAGGGCACACAGAGAGCATGTTTTTTATATAAGTCACACAGATAGCACAGATAACACAGATTTTTTAAAGGCACACAGATATCACGGAAATCACAGAAATATTTAACTAACCACGAATTAAACGAATTACACGAATATTATTTAAGGGCACACAGAGAGCATGTTTTATTATAAGGTCACACAGATATCACAGATCACACAGATTTTTTTAACATTAACTATTCTCCCTTCACCCGTCACCATGCACCATTCACCATGATAAGGGCACACAGATCTCACAGATCACACAGATTTTTTCTATTCTCCTTGACCTTCGGTCTAGTCTGCTCACGCTCGACATAGCTCAAACAAGTTCTTGCGTCCCTTCGGTAGCAAGCGGTATAACCGAGCGGGCTCTGTTCTCGCTTACTCGCAGCCTTCACCATGCACCCTTCACCATTGACCATGATAATGTCACACAGATTGCACAGATGGCACAGATTAAATTTTTAAAACGAATGAGAATAATTGGAATAATTAGGAATAATTCAAAAGTCCCGCAGCGTTCGGCATCCTGAAAGGTGATAGATATATCAAATAAAATGCTGGAAATAATAGATTCTTATTGGAAACTCAAGGTATAAAAGTGATATTTCCAAAAAAATAAGCAAATACTTTGGTTATTCGGAAATAATTTGTACTTTTGCAACACTAGAACCCGCCAAGCCTCTCTACGATGCTCAAATGTGCGGGTCGTTTTATATTTTGTCGGTCATGACCGATGAAATTATTCTTATCTGCTACTATCCAATTCTTCCAGGACATCTTATAGGACTCTTTCTGTACATTTATTGAGTAAACTTTTCCGAAGTCTTTTCCGAAGTCTTTTCCGAAATCTTTTCCGAAATGGTTCTCGCGGTCATAGTAGGGTCTAAAGAAAGGAGCTCAAGTATAACTTATTGTCTATCAGTAAGTTCTTTTACGACGCCTTTTACGACATCTTTTCCGACATTAGCATTGTTATCGTCCTTGGGTTCACGTACAATGACACTGAATGCTGTTACAAGATTGACATTGAACTCGGCAGCGGTACTTTGGTTCTCCTTTAATGCTATACTTGCTGTCGTACAACAGTAAGTAGACTATTCATGCCCATGGGACTGAGTAGTTACCTTGATTGATCTTTCATGTTAATTATGATTAAAAGATAAGATTAAAACTTGTGTTATTCTATTTTAATCACTATATTTGCAGAAATTTTGCAAAATTGAAATCAAGATGGTATTACAAATTCGATTAAGTAACTTTTTCTCTATTAACGAAGAAGTGATTTTGGATATGCAGGCAGCGAGTCTTCAGACTAAAGAATCCAAGGACCTGTTGGGTAATACTTTCGTTTGCAATGACGAAAGGTTGTTGAAGACTGTTGCTATCTATGGAGCCAATGCTTCAGGAAAGAGTAACATTATCAAAGCGATAAGGGCTTGTGTTCAAATGATCTTTGAGTCGCATAATTATAACGAGAACACAATCTTTGCCTTTACTCCATTTAAGTTTGGTGGCGTTGGTAAGCCAAGTAAATTCTATATCCGTTTCTTGATAGAGGGGGTTGAATACGAATATAGTTTCTCCTTGACAAAAACGGAGATTATAACAGAGGAACTGTATTATTATCCTGTTGGTCGAAAAAAGTTGGTGTTCTCACGAGATGAACGCAAAGGGCCAGACAAGAAGGATATCTATGAGTTCCGTTCTGCTATTCGCAGACCTATGGACGTGGCTGGTAATACATCGAAAAAAACGCTCTTTGTATCTCGTGCCAGTCAGATGGATCGTGATGTAGCTAAGGATGTGTTCCGCTATTTTAATGAGCGTTTTATTTTGAACTATTTTGGCTATAATAGCTATTCCATAGAGTCGCTTTTGAATGAGAACAAGGACTTGATTTTGAGGGTGCTCAAGGCTGCAGATAGTGATATTATAGATATTCGTAGTCAGCACGAACTGAGGTCGCTGACAACTGCTGTCTTTGATCCTCTGAGCAATCAGTTACTTTCAAGGGATGATATACAAAAGCCTCAGTTGAAGATTACGACTTTCCATAGGAATAATCCGGAAGTCCCATTTGATTTTTATTCAGAGGAGTCGAGTGGTACTCAAGAGTTCTTCCACATGATGTTGACTATTCTGAATATCATCAAGGGCAACAAAGTTCTTCTGATCGATGAAATATCGATGGGACTACATGTGAATCTGGTGGAGTATATTCTTAATCTGTTCCATCAAAGTGAATCGGCTCAGCTCATATTCTCTACGCATAATACTAATCTGCTCAACATGAGAAAGTTGAGGAAAGACCAGGTGTATTTCGTTAATAAGCGTGATGATGGGTCTTCAGATTTGTATTCTCTCTTTGATTTTAAGGATTTCCGTGAGAATATGGATGCAGAGAAGGCATACTTGCAAGGTCGTTTTGATGCAATCCCCTATATTGACGAATCGTCGACTAACTTAAAACGACTTGGCTAAGATGGGAAGAAAAGTTCGTATATCTAAGGGAAAACAAATGAAGCCCAACTTCTTTGTTTTCTGTGAGGGTGAAACGGAGATCGCATATGTCAAATTCCTGCGTTCATTGTATCGTGCTCCCATTCAGGTCATAGTAAAGAAAGGCAAGTCGAATATTTCGGAAGACTATATTGAGCGCTCCCAAAATGAATATGTAAGAACTGAGCAAGATAAAGTCTTTTTGATGTATGATTTGGACGTTGATGGGATGTTGGAACAACTGCAAAAGATACCTAATGCAGAACTGATAGTCTCTAACCCGTGTATAGAACTATGGTTCTTGTTACATTATCAGGAGCAAAAATCTGAGATTTCGTCTGTTAAGTGTGTTCAGAAATATCAGAAGGTATCGAAAGGATACAAAAAGGGTGTCTTGTCTGAAGAAGAGAAGGCTGTGTTTACTAAAAATAGAGAGTCGGCTGTAGAAAGGGCAAAGAAACTTGCAGCATTCCAAAATCCTTCTACAACGGTATTTAAACTATTGGAGGAATTGAAAGGATAGTAAAAAAATCCGTGTAATCGAAAGACTACACGGATTTTAATTAAGATTTTAAAATCCTTACTTGACCTCCTCGAATGAGACATTCATTGATTTACAACTACTTGCGTGAGCTTGGCGTTTCAATGTTGCAAAATGCTTAAAAGCATCCTTGTAGCAAACATCTAATAACCAGTGGCAAAGGTACTAATTTCTTCCCAATCTGAGATAAGAAAACCAATAAAAAGTTGAGAACAACTCCATTTTTTAACAAAAGGCTTGGGAGATTCGGAAATAATTCGTACCTTTGCATCGCTAGAACCCGCCAAGCCTCTCTACGATGCTCAAATGTGCGGGTCGTTTTATTTTTATACAATGATCAACAGAGTACCATTTCAGAAATCATATACCAATGCGCATGACCTTGTCAGGTTATTGCAGTCACGTGGTTTGACGGTTACAGTAAGTTGGGCAAGGAAATGATGGCTGCATGTTTCTAATGGGATAGTGACATAGAATGAAAAACCGGCGATAGGAGAATTCCTTATCGCCGGCTAACCTAAAGATATAATATGAAATAAGTAGTTGTTTTCTATCGGGGGAGGTTGAAGGCCTTGGACATCTCCTTCATCTGCTCATCGCTCATGCCTTCGGGCTCGAAGCCCATGCACTTGGCGTTGATGTAGATCTTAGCAGACTTGGAGAGGACGTCGATCTGGTCGAAGGCATCCATGACATCAGTGCCCTTAGCAAAGACGCCATGCTTCTCCCACATCACCACGTCGTAGTCCTCGAGTTCCTTCAGCGTGGCATCAGCCAAGGCATTGGAGCCAGGGAGGGTGTAAGGCACGATGCCCAGGCCCAGCGGACAGAAGGCCTTGGTCTCGGGAATCATTGACCACAGGATCTTCGTCAGCACATCCTTGCCGAGGAAGGCACGGTTGTGACTCATGGCCACCAGCTCGATGGGATGGGTATGGACAGTGGCCTTATAACCAGAGTTGGTCTCTATCTGACGGGCATGAACGGTGAGGTGACTGGGCAGTTCGCTGGTGGGCATCACAGCCTGGTCGGCAATGATGACATAAGAGGCGCAATCGTCGAGGATGCGGATGACAGAGCCATTGGCCATAGGCCAGCGTGCCAGGTCGCGCATACGCTTGCCAGTACCCTTACAGTAGAAATAACAGCCCTTGAGGGCAGGCAGTGTGACGCCAATCTGCTTCACGTCGCTGATGGCAGGCATACAGCGGATCTCATCATCGGCATACTCCGTGATGTTCACCGTGATATTACCACCATTACGCTCGGCCCATCCGTTTTGCCACAGATAACCAGCTACCTCTGCTATTTTCTCGATCTCTGCCTTCAGGGCAGGACGTCCGTCTAAGATACTCTTCATAGTTTGATGCTTTTTGACGTTGCAAAGATAGTTGTATTTTCATGGTTTAGCCACAGGTATTTGATTTTTATACCACGATTTATGATTTTTAAAAAAAATAAGATAAATTCTTTTGTGCTATTCTCGTTTTTTTGTAACTTTGCGGTCAAATAACCAGAAACATAAAATATCAAGAATCATTATGGCAAAGAAAGCTGCTGAGAGCGAAGCTCTTACACCGCAACAGGAGAAACTAAAGGCCCTGCAGGCCGCCATGTCGAAGATTGAGAAAGACTTCGGCAAGGGCTCTATCATGCGTATGGGCGAAGAAAAAATCGAAAATGTAGAGGTGATACCCACCGGCTCTATAAGTCTGAACGCTGCACTGGGCGTGGGAGGCTATCCCAAGGGACGTATCATCGAGATATATGGTCCAGAATCGAGTGGTAAGACCACGCTGGCCATCCACGCCATTGCCGAGGCGCAGAAGGCTGGCGGTATTGCAGCCTTTATCGATGCAGAGCATGCCTTCGACCGTTTCTATGCACAGAAGTTGGGTGTGGATATCGACAACCTGTATATCTCGCAGCCAGACAATGGTGAACAGGCACTGGAGATTGCAGAACAACTGATCCGCTCTGCTGCTATCGACATCATCGTCATCGACTCTGTGGCTGCCCTGACACCGAAGAAGGAGATTGAGGGTGACATGGGCGACTCGGCAGTGGGTCTGCATGCACGTCTGATGAGTCAGGCCCTGCGTAAGGTAACCTCGACCATTGCCAAGACCAACACCACCTGTATCTTCATCAACCAGCTGCGTGAGAAGATTGGTGTGATGTTTGGCAATCCTGAGACCACCACTGGTGGTAACGCCCTGAAGTTCTACGCCTCTGTACGTCTGGACATCCGTAAGGTGACCACACTGAAGGATGGCGAACAGCCTATTGGCAACCAGGTGCGCGTGAAGGTGGTGAAGAACAAGGTTGCTCCTCCTTTCCGTAAGGCTGAGTTTGAGATCACCTTCGGTGAGGGTATCTCGAAGATTGGTGAGATTGTGGATCTGGGCACGGAGTATGGCATCATCACAAAGAGTGGCTCATGGTTCTCGTACGGAGACTCTAAACTGGGGCAGGGCCGTGATGCCGTGAAGGCGCTGCTCAAGGACAATCCCGAGCTCTGCGAGGAGATTGAGGCTAAGATTATGGAGAAACTCAAGGAGAGTTGAAAGGTGAAAGTTTCAACTTTCAACTTTTATTATTGAGTATGTTCACGTCAACACGGTTGAAGGGGAACATGAAGCCACGCTCCTTCAACATCTGATAGACCGTTTCGTTGAGGTTGAAATAGACCTCCCAGTAGTCTGGACCCTTACACCATGAACGGGTGACGACAGACACGCCACTGTCGCCCAGACGGATAAGGCCTATCCACGGGGCTGCCACGATGGGAGAGTCATCGACAGGGGCCTGAAGCACCTTGGGATGATGCTGCAGGATATCCATGATGGCTGCCTTGACCTCGTCGTAGTTAGCACCATACTCAAACTGGAACTCCAGGTCCACACGACGATAGAGCTCCTTGGAAGAGTTCTTCATGGTGCCACTGCTCAGCGCACCATTGGGAATGAGGATGATCTGGGCATCGCCTGTACGGATGATGGTGTTGAAGATTTGAATCTCCTTCACAATGCCGGCATAACCCTGTGCCTCGATGAAGTCACCCACCTTGAAGGGACGGAACAACAGGATCATCACACCACCGGCGAAGTTCTGCAACGTACCGCTCAAGGCCATACCCACGGCCATACCTGCTGATGCAAACAGGGCGATGAACGAGGAGGTCTCGATGCCCAGGATGCCTACGATGATGATGACCAGCACGAACCATAGCACCACGTTGATGATGCTGCTGAGGAAGGTGTAGAGCGTGGTGTCGACCTTGCTGCGCTGCAACATCTTCGTAAACAGCTTGATAAGGAGTTTGATGAGGTAGCGACCCAGGAAATAAACGATGATGGCCACCACCAGGTTCTTACAGAACGACAGTCCCCACTGCCATAACTGCTCGTAGGGCACTGCTGCAAAAAGCTTGTCTAAAATACTACTCATTATTTTAATAATTTAATTCTCTATTCATCATAGGGGCAAGCCCCTACGCTAGGTTATTTAACCCCTTCAGGGGCTATTCTCTTTGACCTCCGGTCTATTCTCTTTGACCTTCGGTCTAGTCTGCTCACGCTCGACAATGATCAAACGAGTTTGTCATTGTTCTCGCTTACTCGCAGCCTTCACCTTTCACTTTTCACCTTTCACCTCAATTTCCTCTCCCCTAATGCCAAGGGCAGCCATGAGGGAGTAGCCAAGGATTTCCTGCTGGAAATGTCCACCAGCCTGGGGCGACATGGAGAATACTGTGATGCGCTTATTGTCATCAGCCTGACGGAGGACATCGCGCACCTTATTATATATCGCGTCGCTGGGAATGACCATCACACGCTTCACGCTGTCCTGCTGTAGCACGGTCTGCAGGGTGTCAAGGAAGAGCTCGTCCTTGTCAACGAAGCCCTCACCATTGGGTGTGCTGAAACTGAACTCACCCAGATTGCCGTTGAAGGCCATGCCATTCAGATCGTCAAACCGTCCTGGCGCAAAATTCTTCATCTCTGACAGGTTCTTGTCATGGGTCAGTATCACTACAGTCTGATGCTCACCCTGGCGCAGTCCACCATCCAAGGCGATACACTCCGCCCAACGGGCCATGTCAGCCTGTGGGATACGCCTCTCCAGCATCCGTTCGAAGTTCACTATCAGGTCGAAAGCCACACCATCAACGAAGCTGGCATCGGCTATTATCACATTTTCATTCATTGCATTATTGGTTCTTTGGTCATCTCATCCGTAAGCGGTATTCCTGAGGCGTGATGCCCGACAACTTATGGAACAGGCGGATGAAGTAGGAATGGTCGCTGAAGCCCAGCTCGTAGGCTATCTCCTTGACAGGCTTGTCGGTTGTGAACAGCAGCAGCTGGGCACGCTCCACCTTCTTCTTATTGATATACTGCACTGGCGACACACCTGACTCACGCTTGAAAAGGCGGATGAGATAGGGCTTGGTGATGCAGGCCACATTGGCCAGCTCATCGACATCGATATTCTGGTAGATATGACTATGGATATGCTCCAGCACCCGCTTCATGCGTTCATCCTGCGTCCACACCTTCAGCGAGGCACGACGCATGAATCTCGAAAACAGGGTCAGGATGGCACCACGCAGTTCCATCTTCAGCCAGAGCTCCATGTTCTGATAACGCTGCACATAGTCCGAGAACAAGATGGCATTATCGTAGGCTTGGGGATTACTCTCCGGCAAACGGGCATCAGGCAACAGCTGACACATGGTCTGGAAGATGAGCTCGTCATTCTCACACCCCTCCACCTCTGTGGGGAAGTCATAGAACTCCATGAGGTTGAGCTCGCTCTTGAAGCCTTCGTAAACATGCAGATAATAATGGGTGAAGAGTCCTGTACACTCATAGGAATGCATCGTATGGGCTGGAATGATATAAAGTCGTCCAGGGCGCAGCGTCACGGTATGGTGAGACAGATGCAACAGTGCCTCGCCCTCTGACACATAATAAATACGTGTGAAAGGCGAACTGACGTTTTTCCAATTCCAGTCGCCATTATGCCGTGCCAACCCAACGTTGAGCATCAGCAGGTTCAAGGACTCTATGGGTATCTGCATCGAAGGAGAGGGCCTTACAGTTCCAGGTCGCCGTCGTGAATCTCATGCCAGGGCAGTCCCTGCTTGTTCAGCTGCTCCATGAAGGGATCGGGATCGAACTCCTCAACGTTGTGCACGCCAGGTTTCTTCCACAGGCCCTTACAGAACATCATGGCACCTATCATAGCAGGTACGCCAGTGGTATATGATACACCCTGCATGCCTGTCTCCTCATAGGCTGCACGATGGCTGCAGTTGTTATAGACATAATAGGTGTGCTCCTTGCCATCATTGCCAATACCACGGATGCGACAACCAATAGAGGTCTGACCCTCGTAGTTCTCGCCCAGGTCCTGGGGGTTAGGCAGCACAGCCTTCAGGAACTGCAGGGGCACAATTTTTACCTTGGCTACGCCAGAGCCATCAGCCAGTGGAGCCTCGTACTCTACCTCGTCGATACGGCTCATGCCAATGTTCTGAATCACCTCGAGGTGTTTCAGGTACTGCTGACCGAAGGTCATCCAGAAGCGTGCACGCTTGATGGTGGGATAGTTGATGACCAGCGACTCAATCTCCTCGTGGTGCAACAGGTAGCTGTCGCGAGGACCGATCTCTGGATAGGTAAGATCCTTGTGAATCTCCAGAGGCTCTGTCTCCACCCACTTACCATCTTCCCAGTAGAGACCCTTCTGCGTAATCTCGCGGATGTTGATCTCCGGGTTGAAGTTGGTGGCGAAAGCCTTGTGATGATCGCCAGCATTACAGTCCACGATATCCAGATACTGAATCTCCTTGAAGTGATGCTTGGCAGCATAGGCTGTGTAGATAGAGGTTACACCTGGGTCGAAACCACAACCCAGGATAGCTGTCAGACCAGCCTTCTCGAAGCGCTCACGATAGGCCCACTGCCATGAGTACTCAAAGTGAGCCTCGTCCTTGGGCTCATAGTTGGCCGTGTCGAGATAACTGCAGCCAAAAGCCAGACAGGCGTCCATAATCGTCAGGTCCTGATAAGGCAGGGCCAGGTTGACAACCAACTCGGGCTTGTAGTCATTAAACAAAGCCTTCAGCTGCTCCACATCGTCAGCATCGACCTGAGCGGTCTTGATGTCCAGCTTATAGCCAGCCTTATGGATATCCTCAACTATCTTGTCGCACTTTGCCTTGCGGCGACTGGCAATCATAAACTCCGTAAACACGTCAGCGTTCTGCGCAATCTTGAAGGCTGCTACCGTAGCCACGCCTCCAGCGCCAATCATTAATACTCTGCTCATATCTTTTTTTATTTTTCTTTTCACCTTTCACTTTTCACCTTTCACCTTATTTTTTAATGCTCGTCACCAGTTTGGTTTTCTTGTCGAAGTACACACAGGCATAGGGCTTTCCAGGATGCTTATACGTCCAGGTATAGTAGTTGCCTTCCTGACCCTTGCCAGTAGGTTCACCCAGAGCCAGTTTGACCTCGTTTTCCGAATAGCCTACACGTACCATGCTCTTCTGGATGTCAGTAATATGCTCTTTCTTCACACCTTCCAACTTCAAAGGATTACCCGTGGCAAAGAGGTTGAAGAAATAATCCTCATGCTGTCCGGCAATATCGCCTATCACACTCTCACTCTTGAAGGTCACCTGTTTCACATATTCTCTGCCAGAACCTGTGCCTGTGAGTGTCATCTTGACATAGTTAGTGCCACGCTGGGCACGGATATCCTTAATGCGGAAGGTTGACAGACGTGCCACACTCATGGTCTTACCCTGAGCACTCTCCATCGTCGTGGAATACAGCGTGAAGACCTCCTGACCTACATATTTCTTATAAAGCGAGCTTGCTGCCATATTGTCAGCAGGCAGTTCAAAAGCGCCCTTGAAGGTATGAATAATCATGTTACTGATGCCATACTCATCGTCACGCAGTCCACTGTTGGTACGACTGATAGCCACATTCTGGTAGAACTCACGTCCGTCTTTGTCTGCCACGATTATCTTGACAGGGAAGTTGCGCGTGCCAACACCAATAGCCACCACCTTCACCTCCGTACCCTCGGGCACATCAGTAATAATGTCATAGCCATCGCCATCCAACTCAGTGTCAACATAATACTCTTTTGCCACCGTGAACAGTGTAGTGTCTTTCAACAGCTGACGGGCTATGTCCACATCGCCCAGATAGGCCAGTGTAGAGACGCCCAGCTTACCTAGGCAGTAGTCGTCGAACGAGGCTGTGGGCACCTCGAAGAAATAGGTCTTGCCATCATCCTCACAAGTGAAGTTGATGCGTTCGTGCAGACCTTTATGGTTCTCGTCACGACCTTTATATACCATAATTTTATGGCGCAGCTTCAAACTGCTGACCATCTGTCCGGTAATCGAGTCACCAAAGGTCTTGATCACCATGTCTTTCTTGTCAGGTATCACCATGAAGCGCATGCCTTCCTTCCAGTCGCACATACTGTAGTAGTGGAAATTCTTCTCCAGAAAGTCTTTCGGCTCCTCTTCCTGCTCTTCAGCAGCCTCTGCTTCGGGCGTTGACACCTTGGCCGTTTTCTTGGCCTGCTTGGTTTTCACAATGTAATTATTCTCCTGAGCCTGTAGCGTCATGGCCATGACAGCCATCACCGTCATCATCAGAATTCGTTTCATATCACATGATTTTGTATTAATACGACTGCAAAGATATATCTTTTTTTTCACTTATGACAAAATGACGCGACAAAAAATGGTTTTTTGATTAATTTTATACTTTTGGCACACGCTTTGCTATTCATTCAGCGATATAATTTCGTAAATAACAATTAAAAAATATACAATTATGGGAAAGATTATTGGAATTGACCTGGGTACAACTAACAGTTGTGTTGCCGTATTCGAAGGCAACGAGCCCGTTGTGATTGCAAACAGTGAAGGCAAGCGTACCACGCCTTCAGTAGTAGGTTTCGTCGAGGGTGGCGAGCGTAAGATTGGCGATCCCGCCAAGCGTCAGGCTATCACCAACCCGAAGAACACCGTTTACTCTATCAAGCGTTTCATGGGTGAGACATGGCAGCAGACCGAGAAGGAAATCTCTCGCGTACCATTCAATGTCGTTAACGAGGGTGGCTATCCCCGTGTTGACATCGATGGTCGTAAGTACACCCCACAGGAGATCTCTGCTATGGTGCTCCAGAAGATGAAGAAGACCGCAGAGGACTATCTGGGTCAGGAGGTGACAGAAGCTGTTATCACCGTACCTGCTTACTTCTCTGACTCTCAGCGTCAGGCCACCAAGGAGGCTGGTCAGATTGCAGGTCTCAACGTACGTCGTATCGTCAACGAGCCTACGGCAGCTGCCCTGGCCTACGGTATCGATAAGACCAACAAGGATATGAAGATCGCCGTGTTCGACCTCGGTGGTGGTACCTTCGATATCTCTATCCTCGACTTCGGTGGTGGTGTGTTCGAGGTGCTCTCTACCAATGGTGACACACACCTGGGTGGTGACGACTTCGATCAGGTAATCATCGACTGGCTGGTACAGGAGTTCAAGAACGACGAGGGTGCCGATCTGAAGAGCGATCCTATGGCTATGCAGCGTCTGAAGGAGGCTGCCGAGAAGGCTAAGATTGAACTGTCAAGCACCACTTCCACAGAGATTAACCTGCCCTACATCATGCCTGTAGCTGGTGTGCCCAAGCACCTGGTGAAGACCCTCACACGTGCTAAGTTCGAGCAGCTGGCCCACAACCTGATTCAGGCTTGTCTGGTGCCCTGTCAGAACGCTGTTCGCGACGCAGGCATCTCTACATCAGATATCGACGAGGTGATCCTCGTAGGTGGTTCAAGCCGTATCCCCGCTGTGCAGACCCTCGTGAAGAACTACTTCGGCAAGGAGCCTTCAAAGGGTGTGAACCCCGATGAGGTGGTGGCTGTAGGTGCTGCTATCCAGGGTGCCATCCTCAACCAGGAGACTGGTCAGGACATCGTGCTGCTCGACGTGACTCCTCTGACCCTGGGTATCGAGACCCTGGGTGGTGTGATGACCAAGCTGATCGATGCCAACACCACTATTCCTTGCAAGCAGAGTCAGGTATTCTCTACCGCAGCTGACAATCAGACAGAGGTGACCATCCACGTGCTGCAGGGCGAGCGTCCTATGGCTTCTCAGAACAAGAGCCTCGGTCAGTTCAACCTCACCGGCATCGCTCCCGCCCGTCGTGGTGTGCCTCAGATCGAGGTAACCTTCGACATCGATGCCAACGGTATCGTAAAGGTAAGTGCCAAGGATAAGGCTACCGGCAAGGAGCAGGCCATCCGCATCGAGGCTTCATCTGGTCTGTCACAGGACGAGATCAACCGCATGAAGGCCGAGGCCGAGGCTAATGCTGAGAACGATAAGAAGGAGCGCGAGCGCATCGACAAGATGAACCAGGCCGACTCGATGATTTTCCAGACCGAGACCTTCCTCAACGAGAATGGTGACAAACTGGGCGCCGACAAGGCTAACGTAGAGGCTGCTGTCAATCAGCTGAAGGAAGCTCACAAGGCTGGTGACGTCGCTGCTATCGACACAGCAATGAACAATCTGAATCAAGTGATGAACGCCGCTACTCAGAAGATGTACCAGCAGGCTGGTGCCCAGCCCGGTGCTGATGCTGGTCAGCAGCAGCAACAGCAGCAGACCAACAATGCTCAGGACGACATCCAGGATGCCGACTTCGAGGAGGTCAAATAAAGTGCAAGCCGAGAGCAATGCCATGCTTGCATGAGCATAGCCGAGGCGCAGCCTTTACTCGACGAAGTCAAATGAGACGCATAGGTAAAGACATAACAAAACGCAACGAAATAGCGTGTAGCTCAATGAGTTACACGCTATTTGTTTTTTATGCCCTCATGTTTGCTATGTGCTTATCTGCGGTGGCGACCCAGAAGGGAAGCGAGAACAGAGCGATACAGGATTATTCTGTATAATTATGGTCCACGACAACAGCAACCTGCGTGTCAGGCACCAGAGGTTGTATCTCATTGGTAAGTTGGCTGACGAGGGCAGCGTCATCATGAACGGAAATATCAGGTACGATATCGATAGAGAGATATTTGTCTTTCTCTGAATAGTAGAAACCATGCACCTGAACAATATCCTTGTGGGCAGCGAGACTCTGCATTACCTTCGACTGCAACTCAGTACGACGGTTCTCGCCTGTAGCGACGGCATAGACTCCCACCGTCATGATAATACCGTGATGCTCGTACATCTGCATGGTAATCTTACGCGTTAGACCATGAATGTCGTGAGCCGACATGGTGTCATAAACGTTGATGTGCAGTGAACCGATCTTCACATCAGGGCCGTAGTTATGCAGTATCAAGTCGAACACACCATGAACGCCTTCGAAGTCGGAAACCTCCTTCTGAATCTGTTTGGCAAAATCAGCCGAAATGCTCGTACCCAGCAGCTCGTTGACAGGCGAAGCCAGCATCTCGATACCAGCCTTGATGATCACAATGGAAATCAGTGCACCCAAGATGCCATCGAGCGACACGCCCCACAAAAGCATAACACCAGCCGAGACGAGCGTTGCCAGCGTGATAACCGCATCAAACAGCGCATCCGAGCCGGAAGCTATCAGCGCGTCACTCTTCAGCTGTTCACCCTTGCGCTTGACATACTGGCCAAGAATGAGCTTTACTACGATGGCCACCACGATAACCACGAGTGTGGTCGTCGTATACGAAGGCTCCGTAGGGTCGAAGATTTTCTTTACCGACTCAATAAGTGAGGTGAAACCTGCCGACAGCACAATGACGGCGATGATGATGGCGCTGAAATACTCGATGCGCCCGAAACCGAAAGGATGCTTCCTGTCGGCAGGGCGCTGTGAGAGTTTCGTACCTACGATGGTGATGACACTCGATAGTGCATCGCTCAGGTTGTTGACAGCATCCATCACGATGGCCACACTACTGGCCAGAATACCGACTGCGGCCTTGAAGCCCGCCAACAACACATTAGCTATAATACCAATCCAACTGGTACGGATGATTTCCTGACTTCTGTCCATAAAAAGTTGTTAATGCGTTTCATGCTTTATTGAACTTCGTCTTCGGCTGTTTGCAGCGTGGGCAGCGCCAGTCATCTGGCAGGTATCCACCAAGATGACTTCGTTGCCGGTGTCTATCAGATAGTTCTGCAGACTGCCACGATAGCGGATGTTCATGTCAAACTTCTCTTGTCCTTCCTCGCCACCAAATGCGAATGGCTGAGAATAGAATCCGTCTTTGCGGAATTTTACTGCTTTGATGTCCATAGTCTTTTCTTGTGTCATGATCTGATTTGTTTTATGTGAATACTATTGTTTGATAGTTCTTGACGGCAAAGTTACAAAAATTAATCGAAACAAATGCTGATATGCTCAAAAAACTCCATAAACAAGCCAAAATTTGATTAAAAGACCAATCTTTTGGTGAATACATGACAATATTCATGCTTGTTATATATAATGTGTATTTGAAATATCTTTTGAAATAAACGACTTCCATTTGATGTTCTTAGTGACAATCCCCATTCAATAATCCGTGTGGTCGAAAGATTACACGGATTTTTTTGTTTACACAATTAACTTATATTAACTTGAGATTACTTTCAAATTATTATTTTTTTTGTATTTTTGCAATCAAATCATCTATTAACAGGACAAATTGACATTAATTAATTACTAACATATACCATTATGAATAAGAAGAGTTATTTCAGTATTGTAGTGATTTCAACCACTATGTTAGGGGCTGTGACACTCTCATCATGTAGTAAGCATGATGACTATTATTACAGTGAGGAGCGAGTGGAGCAGGTCGTTAACGAGAAGTACGCTGTTGCTTTTGAGAAAGCGTTTGGCAAGGTTGACTCTAACGTTGACTGGGGCTTCAGCAGCAGGAATGCCAATGCACGTACCCAAACCCTTACCCGTTCTGTAGGCACTTATGCCTCGTTCAGAGGCGACATCAGGCCTACTATTACTTTCCCAGTAGATTGTGATGCCAGCAATTTTAATCCTGATCTTACGAATATACCTTCTTATGACGAATATTTGATAAGCAAAGGTACACAATATTGGCACCCTGAGGCAATAACTGATGGAGGAGTGGTTTATATTGATGCAGTCCAGCCTATTGGAATTACTGGCGGCACTGAAGATTCACATGCAAAACTTTACATCAAGGCAGGAACGTATGATTTCAGAGGCGTATCGTTTGTTTTAAACAAGAATACAGATTTGTATCTATTAGAAGGCGCAACTGTTACATTCGACAACACTGTTACTTCTACTGCCATTTTTGATATATACATTGCTTCAGGAGCCCAGCTGATAGCCAACGGCGAAGACGGTTTAGTAGCTAATTCTGGTGCCCGTGTATATAACCATGGTACAATTACATGTTCAAAATTTGCAGTTAACTCGACCAGTTTCCTCTATAATGTAGGCACTGTTGAGGCAGGCAGCGTGAATGCGGAAAGCAATAATAGCCGTGTCGTCAATGACGGCACCATCACTTCTGCCGCTGTTGTGGTCAATGCAGGTGGTGTGCAGAACAATGCCGAATGGACTGTTACGGGTACTACCGAGGTCAACTCCAACAACTCTGGTTGGGTTAACAACGGACATTGGACCACTCTTAACTATTCATACATAGGTGGAAGCGAGAACGTTATCAACAATTGTTTCCTGGAGGTGGAGTATGATTTTGCCATGAACATCTCATCAGAAAATGGCGCATTTAAGATTGATGGTGGTGGCGGTGTGCTGACGAAGTATCTTGATGGAGGAAGAACAAGTTCTGGTGCTGTAGCAGGGCCATTTGTCATCACCATGGGACCGGAAGCTGTCTTCGTAGTTGAGGAAACAGCTATTCTTGAGTCAGGACGTGGTGGTGAGGACGGATACGGAATCTTTGGTCCTTCCACAGGCGAATATGCTGTGTTCCAGGCCAAGGATATTGTCAGAGATCCCAATCTTGAAAACAATAGCAATCATGGTGCAGTAACCTATGGCGGCAACCTCTACGTGTCTGCTGAGACCCATTTCGCCCAGGGCGACGATGGTAACAATCCGTTTATCTACGAGACAGATGGGTTCAGCATTGCCAACAATATCTACGCAGCAGGCTTCAACCCAGGCAAGCCCGACATCAATATTCCCGAGACACCCTGTTGTCCAGGCTTCAAGGGCGGTGCCCCACTCTATCGCGTGATTGCTGAGGACCTGTCAGCAGCAGAAGCTGGTGACTTCGACTTCAACGATGTGGTCTTCGATGTTGTGAAGGCAGAAGGTGGCAAGACCACCCTGAAGCTGATCTGTGCTGGTGGCGTGCTTCCGTTGAAGGTCATGGGTATTGAGGTTCACGGTTTGTTTGGACAGACAACACCTAACGCACAGGGCACCTATCAGATGTATAACACAGGTGCTGGTCCCGAGGTAGAACCCGTTACCTTTGAGATTGATGGCGAGTACACAACTCCTGAAGAGATTAAGAACATCAAGATTGAGGTATTAAAGGAGGGCATCTGGATGGAGCTTAAAGCCACACGAGGCGAAGCTGCATGTAAGATTCTGGTTGACGATACGTTCGAACCTGTCCCAGAAAGAACAAACATTGCTGACGAGCATAAGAAATTCACCATCTACGTACAAGGTGAATTCCAGGATGATTTCTGGTGGAAGTAATCACATCACATCCTGATAATCATCACATAGGGCCCGCTGAAAAGCGAGCCCTATTTTTATTCCTGTATCGTTATCCTAAATGAGATTCAAGAATATGGAGATCATGCCTGTATTGATCAGGTCTGCGAACATGGCGCCAATGATAGGGACGATAAGGGCCAAGGCACCAATGCCGGCAGTCTGTATTAGGTGATACGCCGTTTCGCTGAATAAAACAGGGTGTTGGTTGAAAAAATTCGTTTAGTATCATCTTTTATATTATCTTTGCAACACCATAACGAACTACGAATTTACAATATGAAGATTTTTGTTTTAGGTTTAATGATTTTCTCAGGTGTACTGACCACGCAAGCTGGTGAGTACACCTTTGTTACCTTTGAGATGACCGATGGCACCAAGGCCTCTGTGCCTGCCTCTTCACTCACGATGACCATCAGCGGTAACACGCTGAAGGCAGGTTCACAGACCTTTGTCCTTGCCAACCTCAGCAAGATGTATTTCTCTGACACCAACGAGAGCACTGCTATCGAAGAGGTGACCACTGCCACCTTGGATGAGGCAGCCGAGATCTACGACCTGCGAGGCAACAAGGTAAGGAAAGACCAGATGAAACGTGGCGTTTATGTGGTCAAGACAAAGAACAAAACCTATAAAATGATTGTGAAATGAAAAAGATAATTGTCATCCTCGCTACCCTCCTGCTGACCATCGCTGCCGTGGGACAGACACTCCATGTAACCATGGGCAGTGTCACCTATCAGTTTCCTGCCAGTCAGACAGGTGACATGGACTTTGCCAATGGCCAGACACTGACCATCATGGGCAAGACGCTGACACTCAGTGCCATCGATGCGATGACTGTTGACGACACGACAGTACAGGACAATACCGTCAACATCACCTACAGTGGTACTTCAGCCACTGTCACTGTGGCAGGCAATGTGGCCCAATATGTGACTCCTACCGTCAACGGAGCCCACGTCAGCATTGAACAGACCAACACCTCCGACATTGATGGTGATGAGATTACCTACGTCCTCTCAGGAACCACCACCAACGGCTCGTTCTCTCTGGATGGCTCTTATAAGTGCACCATCGCCCTTGAAGGTCTCACGATGACCAATCCCAGCGGTGCCTGTCTGAACATCACCAATGGCAAGCGCATTCAGATCAGTGCGAAGAAGAACACCGAGAACACCCTTACCGATGGTGCTAATGGCTCGCACACTGGCTGTATCTACAGCAAGGGCCAGATACAACTGCAGGGCAATGGCACGCTGAATGTGGCAGGCAAGACCAAGCACGCCATCAAGAGTGGCGACTATATCCGCATCAAGAACCTGACGCTGAACATCACCTCTGCCAAGAAAGACGGTATCTCGTGTAACGAGTATTTCCTCATGCAGAGCGGCACTGTAACCATCAAAGGTGTGGGTGATGAGGGTATCCAGTGCGAACTCGACGGCACCACCTCGACAGGTCAGACCACCGACCATGAGGATGAGGACTCTGGCAACATCTATATCGAGGGAGGCACGCTGACGGTCAACAACACCAGTGGTGAGGGTATTGAGAGCAAGGGCGAGCTGTTTATCAGCGGTGGAAACGTCACCGTCAATGCCAAGGACGATGCTATCAATGCTGCCAGCCATCTCACCATCAGTGGAGGCACCGTCTATGCCTGTGCCACCAACAACGATGGTATCGATGCCAACGGCAACTGCTATATCAAGGGAGGCGTCATCTTTGCCATTGGTGCCCGTGAGCCCGAGGTGGCCATCGATGCCAATACAGAGAAGAACTTCAAACTCTACGTCACTGGTGGTACCATCATCGCCATTGGCGGACTGGAACGTGGCAGCAGTCTGACACAGACATGCTACCAGGCCTCTTCATGGACCAAGAGCAAGTGGTATGCGCTGACTGTTGGCAGCGAGACCATCGCCTTCAAGACTCCATCGAGTGGTGGTAATGGTCTGGTGGTGTCTGGTGCCTCACAACCCACACTGAAGCAGGGCGTCACCGTGAGCGATGGTACTGTGGTCTTCGGTGGCAACGGCTATACAGGAGCCACCGTCACTGGAGGTTCCAGCGTCTCGCTGTCAGAATACTCCGAACAAGGTGGTGGTGGAGGCCATGGTCCGAGATGGTGATACAATAAACTCGATTCTGGCACGTTATAATAGTAGAAGTTTTATGTACTGGCACTGGATGAAGCAGCAATCGCGACAGGAGATACTGATATACTTGGCAGTATGGGGTTTGCTCTTTGCAGCCCCCATGCTGAGTCTTTATGTGCGTACCGTCAGTGATGCCTCCGTGGTCTTCGACTGGTCCGAGATCTTCCTTGTATGGCGTAAACTCGCGGTCTTTCTGTTGCTCTTTCTCATACATAATTTCTTTTTGGCTCCACTACTGATTCATGGTCATCGCCGCGTGACGTATTTCTCCATCATGGCAGTCATCCTGGCAGCGTTTATCGTTTATCAGTGCAGCAACAAGCCCAACTTCAGAGAACCCAAGGGTCATCGTCCTCCACCTCGCATGGAGATGGAAGACCGTCATCACCCACCCTCCGATAGACATCCCTCGGACCATCCATCTGATGGACATCTCTCGGAGCATCCCTCCGAAAGACCTCCTCATGGGGAGTTCCGTCATCAGACACCCCCACCCTTTGTGGGCGAACGCGACATCCTGTCTACGGTGGTGCTACTGTTGATGTTTGGTGCTAACCTGGGCATCAAGGGCTATTTCCGCAGTCGCCACGACCGCAAACGACTGGCCGAGCTGGAGCATCAGAACCTGGAACAGCAGCTGGAGTATCTGCGCTATCAGATCAACCCCCATTTCTTTATGAACACCCTCAACAATATCCACGCCCTGGTGGATATCGACCCCCAGAAGGCGCAGGAGACCATTGTAGAGCTGTCGAAGATGATGCGTTTCGTGCTCTATGAGGGCGATAAGAAGGGGGTGCCCCTGACCCGGGAGATGGAGTTTATCCGCACCTATGTCAACCTGATGCAGTTGCGCTATACCGACAAGGTCAGGATTATCCTTGACCTGCCTGCCGAGACGCCCGACCACACCCTGCCACCATTGATACTCATCTCGTTTGTAGAGAATGCCTTCAAACATGGTGTCAGCTATCAGCAAGAGTCGTTCATCGAGATAAAAGCTGCTGTTGAGAACCATCACCTGCTCTTCACCTGTCGTAACTCGAAAGTCGAGAAAGCCCATGAGGAGAAACCACGTATTGGTGACGAGACATCAGGAAAGAAGGGTGGCGTGGGTCTGGCTAACGTCAGAAAACGCCTGAACCTGCTCTATGACCACGACTACAGCCTTCGCATCAACGATGGTGCCGACATCTATACTGTTGAACTAAATATTCCGCTGTCATGATTCGCTGTCTTGCTATCGATGATGAGCCATTGGCTCTGCAACAGCTTGTTGCCTATATCAACAAGGTGCCGTTCTTGGAACTGGCAGCACAGTGTCAGAGTGCCTTGGAGGCTCGACAGTTCCTGGAGAGCGATACCGTGGATGCCATCTTCTGCGATATCAATATGCCCGACCTCAATGGCATGGATTTTGTGAAGTCACTGGTGTCACCACCCCTTATCGTCTTTACCACCGCCTATTCGGAATATGCCGTCGAGGGCTTCAAGGTCAACGCTGTCGATTATCTGCTGAAGCCTTTTGGTCTGCAGGACTTCCAGCGTGCTGCGAGCAGGTTGCAAGAAAGACTATCCTCCCTTCACCCTTCACCCTTCACCCTTCACCCCATCGAAGATGATACCCTCTATCTCAAGACCGACTATCGTGTGGTGAAGGTGACGGTGGACGATATCCGTTATATCGAGGGCATGAGCGAGTACCTGAAGGTGTGGGTTGAGGGCGAGGCGAAGCCCATCATCACCTTGTTGGCCATGAAGAAATTGGAGGAACGACTGCCTGCCCATTTCATGCGCATTCATCGTTCCTATATCGTTAATCTCAATAAGATTCAGGAGGTCAACAAGAATCGTATCATCCTCGACGCCCAGACCAATCTGCCTGTGGGTGAGCTATATAAAGAGGCTTTCCAGAACTACCTGCAGAGTCGTTTCATAAAATAACTACTCTTTCCACTTTCCTCTTTCCACTTTCCTCAATCTGCTGCTCGCAGCAGATTCATATACTCCTCATACGAGATATAACGTCCTCCCATGCTACGCAGGTGAGGCGTCTCAAACTGACAGTCAATCAGTTTGCCACCATGTACCTCAAAAAACTTGGCGAGGAAGATGAGGGCGAGCTTCGAGGCACTGGGCACCAACGAGAACATACTCTCACCGAAGAAGGCGGAGCCGATAGTCACACCATAGAGTCCACCCACCAACTGTTTCTCTTCCCACACCTCCACACTGGCGGCAAAGCCCTGTCGGTGTAGCTCCGTGTAAGCATTGATGATGTCTGGTCCCAGCCAGGCACCATCTTCCTGATTTCGACTCTGGGCAGTGGCACAGCCATGAATCACGCCCTCGAAGTCACGATTGATGGTAACGTCATACTTACGACTCTTGATAAGTTGACGCATGGAGTGACTGATGTGAATCTCATGGGGGAAGATGACAAAACGCTGCAGGGGACAGTACCAGAGGGGCTCATCCTGATGCTGAAAGGAGTACCAGGGGAAGAAGCCATTGCTATAGGCCAGCAACAGGCGGTCCACACTCAGGTCACCACCTACTGCCACCAGTCCATCATCCTCACCCAGGTGAGGGTCTGGAAACCACAGATTCTTATCTAATTGATATACTGCCAAGTTAATTAAGAGTTAAGAGTTAAGAATTAAGAGTTAAGAATTTTCAACTCTCCATTTTCAACTTTCACCTGAACGGCTCCGCCGTTCTTCAACTTGCCAAAGAGAATCTCTCGCGTCAGCAGGGGCTTGATACGCTGACCGATGACACGATCCATCTCTCGGGCACCATACTCACGGGTAAAGCCCTCCTTCAACAGCTGGGCGAAGGCCTCGTCAGTCAGGGTCATCGTCACCTGCTTGGCGTTGAGTTTCTCCTGCAGTTCACCGAGTTTCTTCTTCAGTATCAGCGTAGCCATCTGCTCGTCCATATCATTAAACACCACCGTACCTGTCAGGCGGTTGATGAACTCAGGCTTGAAGGTCTTCTTCACCTGTTTCAACATGGCCTCACCACGCGACATATTGCCTGTGAAACCGATGTTGGCCTGTCCGGCAAACTGTGCCCCGGCATTCGAGGTCATAATCAGGATGACATTACGGAAGTCAGCCTTACGTCCCTTGTTGTCTGTCAGTCGGGCATAGTCCATCACCTGCAACAGGATGTTATAGATGTCCTGATGGGCCTTCTCTATCTCATCGAGCAGCAGCACGCAGTTAGGCGTCTTGCGGATGGCATCAGTCAACAGACCACCATCCTCATAACCCACATAACCGGCAGGAGAACCAATGAGCTTAGCCACGGTATGTTTCTCGGTATATTCACTCATGTCGAAGCGCAACAGCTGGATGCCCAGCTCCTTGGCCAACACACGTGCCACCTCTGTCTTACCCACACCCGTAGGACCTACAAAAAGCAACGAGGCCAGGGGTTTATTGTCATCCAGCAGACCAGCCTTCGCCATCTGTACCGACTCCACCACCTGTCTGATAGCCTCATCCTGACCGTAGATTTGAGTTGAAAGTTGAAAGTTGAGCGTTGAAAGTTTTGCGTTGTCGTCATCATCATTCATCGCCATCGCATCCACCTTACACGTCTTCGACAGCACCTCCGCGATGTGTGACTTAGTCACAAGTTTAGAATGTAGAGTGTAGAGTGTAGAGTTTGCTACCGCTGTTGAGTCGTTCTGTGTGGCGGTAGCAAACTCTACATTCTCAGTTCTACACTCAAAAATTGCTCCCGCTTCGTCGATTAGGTCTATCGCCTTGTCTGGCAGGAATCGGTCATTCACATATTTATAGCTGGCATCCACCGCAAAGTCGAGGGCATCGTCATCGTACGTAACGCCATGGAAGGTCTCGTACTGTCCACGCAACTGTTGGAGGATATGCTTGGTCTCCTCGGGTGTAGGCTCAGGGATGTCAATCTGCTGGAAACGACGCACCAAGCCCTTGGAACGTGAGAAATGGCGGTTATACTCCTCGTAGGTCGTAGAACCGATAAAACGGATGCCACCAGCCTCGAGATAAGGCTTCAGCATGTTCGAGGCATCCATAGAGCCCTCGCCAGTGGCACCGGCACCCACCAGGGTGTGTATCTCATCGATATAGACGATGTTTTTGTCGCTCTCCTCCTGGATGCCCTCCATAATCTGCTTGATGCGGTTCTCGAAGTCACCACGATATTGCGTACCAGCCAACAGCGTACCGATGTCGAGTTGGTAGATTTTGCTGCCCTGCATACGCTCAGGCACCCTACCCTCCTCAATCATACGTGCCAAGCCCCAGACAAGGGCTGTCTTACCCACGCCAGGCTCTCCCACATGCAGTGGGTTGTTTTTATCGCGCCTGCAGAGCACCTGGATGGTACGCTGCAGTTCCTGTTCACGTCCAATCAACGGATTATGCTTCTCATAGAGCTCGTTCATACAGGTCACCAGTCTGCGCCAGGCGGCATCAGTCTTGTGTTCACCTGTCTCCTCCTCCAGTCTGTCATCAAACTCATAGGAGCCGATAAGCTCACTCATAAAGTTGCTCTCTTTGTCGCCCAGGGCATCCTTCAGCAGATAGCAGGCCCACGAGTCCTCCAGCTGCAGCAGGCCCATCGTCAGATGGGGAATATCCAAAGCCTCAGCACTGCTGTAATACACCTGCTGACAAGCTATCTCAATCACCTTACCCATCTGTGCCGAGGCCTCAGGCTCATAGTCACGGTCTTCAGGTACTGTCTCTATCGTCTCCAGCTGTTTCTCCAGCCGCTCTGCAAACTCCTCTATCGGATAAAAGATGTTCAGGGCCTTGTTGAAGTTAAACTCGTCTATCAACACCCACAGCAGGTGTTCGGGCATGATAAACTCATGCCGGTATTCCTTGCAGCATTTCAGGGCCTCGTTCAACGCCTGCGCAGCACGTTGTGTCTGTATTATCTCTGCCATCTCTCCAACTTTCAATTTTCAACTTTCACCTTTCAACTTTCAACTTCGGTCTAGTCTGCTCACGCTCGACATAGCTCAAACAAGTTTGGCTCTGTTCTCGCTTACTCGCAGCCTTCACCTTTCACCTTTCACCTTTCAACTTTCACTCCTCCTCCACAGTCAGGCGTAGCGGAAAGCTCGCCTCACGGGCCATTCTCGTGGCCTTACGCACCTTCGAGGTGGCCACATCATAGCTATAGATGCCCACCACCGCCTTGTCGGAGTGGTGCACCTGCAGCATCAGCGTCTCTGCCTCGGCCTCCGTCTTGAAAAACACCTCTACCAACACCTTCACCACAAACTCCATGGTGGTGAAATCATCGTTGTAGATGGTCACCTTATAGCGTCTCGGTTCACGCAGGTCAGTGCGCTGTCTTTCCTTTATTCCTGTCTGTTCTTTTGCCATTTCACATTTTTTTATTTGCAAAGATACGGATATTTGCGAGAATATTACTATATTTGCAACAATTTTAGTATTGTTTATTACAATTGCTATGGATATTTCGACAAAAAACCTAAAAAAGATACTACTGACCGCCATCGTCCTGATACTGTTTGCAATGGTCAGTTGCACCCATCGTCAAGCCATGTCTGCCTCTGGCGATTCGGGCTATAACACGGCTGACTCCATCATCTCAGATATTGGTGACAACCGAGAGTTCCAACGTCTGATAACTGTCACCGACAGCTTCGAACGCATCGGTGAGATTCCGAAGGTGAGGGCCATCTTCTACACCACCATCGCCTATAACATGCTGGGACAGCATCGCAAGGCGCTGCACCTGTATTATCAGTTGGCAGCCATCCCTGCCGACTCACTCAACTGCCAGGCTAACATCGAGTCATATATCTACGCTTCCAAGGACTATGTGCGCCTGCTTTGTGATATGCGTCGTTATGACCGGGCCCTGCGTGAGGCTCAGAATGCTGACCGCAAGCTGAAGGCAGCGGGATATGACACGTTTGTGGATCATCACGACATCGCCCAGATGATTGGTGAGAGTCAGCTCTATCTGGATCAGGAAGAAGAGGCCCGTAAGAACTTTGAGAAGTCGTTGCAGGGCGTCTATAAGCGTCTGAGCACCAACAACGGTCCTTTGGACCTGCGTGAGTGTCAGAAGACCATGAACGCCATCGCCAGGGCCCTTATGTATCGGGGACATTACGAAGAGGCAGAGCCCTGGATTGCACGTCAGGACTCACTGTTGGCCGTAGCTGACAGTCATCCTCAGCGCGACTCTGTCTATGTTGATGAGATGAAGGCCGACATCAACTATAGCAAGGCGCTGCTGGCCATTGGTCAGGGACGTCCCGAGGATGCTGAGCGTGCCTTTGCCGAGTATCAGTCCACCCAGACTGCTCAGCTGTTGGGCAACATCATCAACAGCAACGAATACCTCCTGCAGGCTCAACGTTATGAGGAGGCTGCCAACAACTATATCCAGCTCGATCATTTCCTGAAGCAGGGTGGCTACAAGGCCGATCTTGAGAATATCGGTCACTATATGATTCCTAAGTACAAGGCCAACCTGCTGGCAGGTCATATCGACACAGCCATGCTCATTGCCACCAAGGTGGCCGAATACTATGACACAGCCCTGATACGCCAGAAGATCATCGATGCCGACCTGTTGGCCACCGTCTATGATACCGAGGGCAAGGAACGTCAGATTGTAGAGCAGCGGGCAGAGCTGTCACGACAGCGTCTGCTGGCCGTAGGCGTCATCATGGTCCTGATCATCATCTTCCTCCTCGTCTATAGCCTCCAGCGCCGCAAGGCCTTCCACGAGTTGAGCGAGACCAACCGCCAGCTGAAGCTTGCTAACCAGCGTGCAGAGGAGTCAGCCCGCATGAAGACCAAGTTCATCCAACAGATATCCCACGAGGTGCGCACACCCCTCAATGTCCTTTCAGGCTTCAGTCAGGTGCTCGCCACTCCCGATATCGATATCAGTGGCGATGAGCTACAGACCATCAGTCATAAGATTGTAGAGAACAGTGAGCGCATCACCAAGCTGGTCGATAAGATGCTCGACCTCAGCATGGTCAACAGCGATGCCGATATCGCATGCAACGATACCGTCACACCTCTCGACATCGCCAGACAGGCTATCGAAGCCAGTGACATCAAGCATGCCACCCACCTGCAGTTCCAGTTGCAGACCTCACCCCAGGCCGAATCACAGACCATTGTCACCAACCAGAAGTCTGCCGTCAAGGCCCTCACCCTCCTGCTCGACAATGCCATCAAGTTCACTCATCCCCTGGCCTACAAGGGTCGCAAGGCCGATAGTCCCAGCGTCACGCTGAGCATCGGTATCAATGACGGCAAGGCCTTCTTTGTCGTCGAAGACACCGGCATTGGCATCCCTTCCGACCAGGCCGAGAATATCTTCACCGAGTTCGTTCAGCTCGACGAATACTCCGATGGCACCGGCATCGGCCTCTCCATCGCCCGTTCCCTTGCCCGCCACATGCATGGTGACATCACCCTCGACACCTCCTACACCTCCGGTGCCCGGTTTGTCATGACGCTGGGATAATTATCACAACCTATTACCGAATAAAACTAAAAACAGATATGGCAATACTAACAAGAGGTCAACAAATAGACATGTACACGGTGCAGAGCCTCATCAAGGAGAACCTCTACACCGAGACATACCGTGTGGAAGACGAGAACAACAATCCTTTCTTCATGAAAGTATTCGTCACCAAACGAATGCCGGAGAAACTGATAAATCCTGATACTGGCCAGGTGCTCGAGATAGCGTACTGTCAGAAAATCAAACATAAGGATATCATCAGCTACATTGGCAGTGGTACGATTGAGAGTGAGGAGTGTAAATGCCAATACTATGTCACCAACTACTTCAGTGGAGAACTATTGGCTGAGAAAATCCATCGAGAGGGGAAGATAGAGGCCCACGAGGCAATGACTATTTTCCGTGGTATCTTGGAAGGTCTCCAGCATCTGCATGCCGAAGGCCTCTTACACAATGACATCACCCCACGCAACATCATGCTTTCCGCTACCACCAATGGCACACCCGAGATTATCGACCTCGGTCACCTGTCTGAACGCTGTTCAGGAAAGGTACCCTTCGACACCTCCGACCTGGAAGTGCTCTATTGTGCCAACGAGACCTTTGGTGGATTATATGACGAGCAAAGTGACATCTTCTCGGCAACAGTCGTACTGTTTGCCATGCTGACAGGTCAAGCGCCCTGGAATATGGAGTTCTCAGAAGCCATGAAACGCCCCAGGAAAGCGATGCTACTTAAGGAGAAGCGCAAGGCCGAACCTATCGCCTTCGACGAGTTGGAGGTAGATGACCGTATCAAGGTAATACTCGCCAAGGGACTGGCTGTTGACTATTCTGATCGTTATAAGAGCATCGACCAGATATTGGCAGACATGGACTCTGACAAGCAGCCAGAGGCCCCCAAACCTAAGAAAGAGAATAAGGGGCAGGACGACAACCAGCAAGGTGGTTTAAGCCAAGAACAGGAAAGTCCCAACAAGGTTGAGTTTGAGATTAAGCGTGGTGGTGGCAATGGCTTTAAGGACATCGCAGGCATGGAGGAGCTGAAGACCTACCTGTCACAGCGGGTTATCTTTGTCATCAAGAACAAGGAGAAGGTCGAGAAATACAAGCTGACCACGCCCAATGGCATGCTCCTCTATGGTCCTCCGGGCTGTGGTAAGACGTTTGTGGCCGAGAAATTCGCTGAGGAGACAGGCTTTAACTTCATCCTCGTCAAATCCTCAGACCTTGCCAGCTCGTTTGTTCATGGCTCGCAAGAGAAGATTGCCCAACTGTTTAAGCAGGCAGAGAAACATGCTCCCATCGTCATCTGTTTTGATGAGTTCGATGCCTTAGTACCCGACAGGTCCAATCCTGCCGCACAATACTCTGCAGGCGAAGTCAATGAGTTCCTGTCACAATTAAACAACTGTTCTCAAAGGGGCATCTTTGTGGTAGGCACCACAAACAGACCCGACAAGATTGACCCTGCCGTATTGCGTACTGGCCGTATCGACAAACAGGTGTATGTTCCCCTACCCGACAAGGAAGCACGTAAGGAGATGTTCTTGCTGCACCTCAAGGGAAGACCCTACGACGAGGGAGACATTGATGCCGATAAGCTGTCCGAACTGTCTGACGGCTATATCGCCAGCGACATTGCCTATGTCGTCAATGATGCCGCTATGGTTGCTGCCTTCACAGACCAGAGCATCACGGAGGAGCTCTTGGAGACTTCCGTCAAGAATACCCATCCCTCACTTCGTGCCGACACGCTCCAGATCTATGATGAGATTAAGCGAAAGATGGAGAACACCGAACGTCGCAACATGGGACGTCCTAAGATTGGATTTACATAATTCACATTATCAATAACTTAAAACATTCAACTTATGAAAACATCAGAAAGAGTATTGGAATTTCTGAAGCAACAGGGATTCTGTCCGGAGGTTGACCCTAACAACGGGAACATTTTCTTCAAGTATCAAATGAGGTCTTTTATCTTCATCAATAATGACGAGGACGAGGATTTCTTCCAGTTAGCACTGCCTGGCATCTTTGACGTAACGGAAGACAACCGTGAACTGGCTCTCGAGGCATGCAACAAGACCAACTTCAGCATCAAGGTGATCAAGTGCTGCATCCCCCACGATGACGTATGGGTGTTCTTCGAGAACCTCCTCGACAGCTCTCCCGAGGTTAAGGACATCATCCCCCGTGCCCTGGCCATCCTCCAGGGTGCCCAGCAGCAGTTCTACGAGAACATGAAGTAATCATATATCCTGTTCCCCACGGAGATTCCGTGGGGAACATAACTTTCGAATTAGCCCTAATCCTTTTGTAAATACTTGAGGAGATTATCCAACTCTTGATTCAACATCTTTAACACCTGTGTTTGGAATGCGTAGTACTCGACAGGCAAATACGGCTCATGGCTATTTTGAGTAAAGAATTCGAACATCTGCTGAGCAGACATCTGCGTAGTGCTATGTGGGATATAATCTTTGTGATTGTAATAGTGCCGAAGGGCCAATATTGCATATACTAGCTCACTACTTTCCTTCTTGAAAGGAGGAGGAAGAGTCTGTCCTTTATTCGTTCGTTCCCAATAGTTTTTATATATTGCACCACTAAAGCGTATTACGCCATCTCTGTCATCAGCAGGACGTTGCATGTCATCAATCAAAATAAATTCCTGTTTACTTTCAGCGAATACCTGCTTATAAGAATTTATCTTATTCATGGTATCTACTATGTTTTTTGTCAACTGATAAGAGGCTGGTATTATATCCTCTGTACCCTTGGACTGGGCGTTTAAATAATCTCTAAGAAAGCCTATGGCAATTTCATAATTCTCCCCATCTTTGGATTTTCTGACATAACCATTTTTTACCATTTCGCTAAGCAGATTGTAATCAAATCTTGCAGGAGCAAAAGACAATTGGTTTAATATTTTTCTTTCCTGAGGCTGAATATACCTATTAAGTATTTCATCAAAGAACGATTGCAAGAGTTTATAGTCTGGTTCGCTATGTTCAACATACAAATGAGTTCCAATAGTTTTAACATAAAAAGGAACGCCCCCCGACCAATTAAATATTTTTTCCATGTATGAGTCTAGATACTGCCTTAATTCGGAATCTTGAATTTTGTTCAACTCATATGCCAGAAGTACTTGATAGTCATCATAGCAAAGGGGAGGCAAGGAAATATCGTTGGTAGTCCAATTTAGCTGATTAGATCCGATTTTGCTTTCAAATTTTCCCCAGTGCTCTGCACCAGAAATGACATACTGAAGACACTCTTTTTCAAATAGTCGTCTAATGGGCATAAAAGGTGCCTTATCATTCTCAAAGCCAATTCCCTGTTTCAGTAATATTTCGTATTCATCTATTAATAGCAATACAGTTATGTCTTTTTCTTCTCTAATGTATGTGACAAATTTCTCAAACAAATCGACCATATTATCTGACATCCTCATCAAACACTTTTTGACAACATCCTCTGATGAGGATGGAGCAATAGTATCAGTATCGAAAGTAATATCTTCTGTAAAGCGTCTCTGTAATGTCAAGGTCGCAATCATTCTTGTCAAAATATATTGATAGATTTTTTCACGCGGTGTTGTTTCACCCACGAAGAGTGTGAAGTCTAAATATACAGGACAGAATTGCGGGTCGTTCTCCAACTTTTTATAAAGCATTTTCAAGAAGCTGGTTTTACCGAAACGACGTGGTGCTGTAACAGAAATATTTCTGCCAATACGTAAATATTTACAAGCATTTGACATTTCCTGTGCTCTTCCAAAAAGCTCCTCTAAATTGCCTACAGGTCTTGATGAAAAGATGGGAGTCATAATTGTTATTCTTTAGTATATTAATAATCTTTACTTTGAGAATTAATCAATAGTATTTGTCTTAAGACAAGATACCTTATACCACAAGCGGAAGAGATCAACCTTAATTGTAAAACCTTTATTGCCGTTGGCCTTTATTATGCCCTTATCCAACAAACTCTGTATCGTCGAACTCAATTCTTCTGGAGTTCTTGCTGGAACTTCCTTATTCCATTTAGATTGTATTTCAGCTAAAGGCATGGGGATGATTTTATCTTCTTTAGCCCTATATAAAGCGATATATCTCAAGACATCTCGTTCCAAAGGATGATTATTGTCAAGCATATTACTATCAAATCTTCCGTGAGGTATGACAGTACAATCATTAACACGTTCTTCATTGCCAACCAGAATATTCACAACGTGACTCAATTCCGGAATACCAATCCAGTCATACCTATTCTTGGCATATTCAGCACAAGAATAGCAAATAATCTGGATAAAATACGGAATATCACCACTTAGGGAATGAATTAGTTCCTTTGCTTCCTTGGTGAACTGAAGCTTCTGGTTCATAGCATCCATTAGCATTTCTGCATCCTCACGCTTTATTTCTGCTATTTGCATCTCGTTGATATTGGTAAAAGCTCCTGTTGACAGTAGTTCACTATTGGGATTATTCATCAGGTCTTTTATATCGTAGGTTCCTGCAAAGATAAAACAAGCCTTTTCATCAAGTGCCAGCTGCCTCAACATATGTACAAACGTACCTCCTACATTTCCCTTCTTTAACATATTGGAGATAAATGAGAATTCATCGATAAAGATAAACGGGAAAACTCCTATTTTGTTGAGTTCTTCCACAACATCTTTTAAATCGAATGACGAATAAACATCTTTTTTATAGTTAAAAACCGGATAAGCTAACAAGTCTGGTCGTTTTTTGCATTCTCCACGTAGTTTCTCATATTCTTCACATATTTGCGTCTCAATAATAGAACGCCAAATATACGAATCGTCTTTATCCAAATCAATATCCAGACAAATAGGCAAAGGTGCCAATTGCATGGTCTTTCCGTCTTTCTGGATTGTTTTGCTAAGCATTTCACGCTTCAACTTGTTTAAAATTGAAGTCTTTCCCGTTCTGGACAGTCCATATAGGACATAAGTATAGCTTCTTTTTTCTGACAAGTAATGACTAACTAATTTCTCAACTGTTTCATTTCTGCCATAAAATATATTTGACTCTGTTACTTGTCTTCCTATATCTGGTATAGCCGGTTTCCCAAAGTTCCACAAAATAATGGTTTCGTCATTAATAATATTATTGATATTAGGACTATCTGTTGCAGTAAAACGATATCTGACAGCATCTATGGCAATATCGTCACAGAAAGCCTGTACTTCAATATTTAGATTTACCACAGGTGACTGCATCATGGTAGTTGGAAGTGTCACTTTATGAGTTTCTTTATTTCCAGCCCTGGCAATCAGAGGTTTATCGCTAACAATCTCCTTAGATTCTGGTTCATTATTCTGATTTTCATCTGTTATCGTATATTTTATCCGATAACGGCTTGCTGTACGTTCTCCTTTATTCGTTATTTGAATTGTAAAGCATCTATCTACAGCGCCAGAACGTGTCAAGTAAATAGGATTAAGTTCCACTAACAGTCGGGGTAGCAGTTCTTTTTTCTTATCATCCAATGCACTTTCAAATACTTTTCTCCAATTAATAGCAATCGGAAGAATTACTACTTTGCCCACATAAGTAGAGTTATCAGTATTTTCCAAGTAGTTAATAATATCTTTTATATCATTGATACATTTCTCAAGAATGTTTATATGATCGGTCGTTGTTAATGAATCATATTTCTCCAAATAGCCCATGATCTTCAGCATCTTTTGGAGCACTTCATCCTTGTTGCTCTTCGAAACGACAGAATCGTTTTCTTTCAATATCTCATTTAGGAGATCGACTTCTATCTCCCTAGAATCCAAATTCGTCATCTCTAGTTTAGAGATAAGGTCGCAAACTTTACGTATACTCAGCCTTCTTGCATCAAACGTTTCATGGAGAAATCTTTTAGCCAGTAATTTAACATTTCTATTTGCGCCCTCTACTTGATTAATAAGGTGATAGGTTGTTTCTACCTGACCTTTTTGGAACAACTTAAAAATATCAGCAATTCCATTTTCCATTTCAAGAAGTTGATTCCATACTATTTCGTTGGCTGCCCCCACATCAATTAGAAATTGCAAAATAAGACGTTTCTTTTTCTCATCATCTCCAAAAGCATATTCAAGGACAAGTTCATTCCAAGAACGACCTTCGAGGTAATCGCATTTTGAGATAACAAACAAAGCTTTAATATATTCACCCAAAAGACGACACAAGGATTCTACATTATCAATCCCCATTGACAATGCTGCTGCCATATAACTTCTGCCCACATCAAAATAAGTGCGCATTTCCGATTCTTTTTCTCTAACGATGTAGTTTAAAGAATCATAAGCTTTTTGAACTGCATACTCTACCTTTATTATTCTATATTCCTTTTCATTGCCTTCTATAAGTCCTTTACGATAAAATTTAGATAGCACCTTCAAATAATACTCGCAACTCTCTTCACTAGAATCGAACTGCTTATCACGAGCAAGCTCCAAAAGTGTATCCTTAGCTATCTTTTTTCCATTTTGTCGACTATCATTCCGATAAGTTTTAATGTCAATATCAATTAATTCTGAATAATCAAAACTAGCTGATGTACTAAGTATAATATCTCTTACGTCATGGAAAACAGGATCTTGAGCAGATATAACTCGTTGTATCATCTGTTTAACCATAAAATCGCCCGGATTCAGCACCTGTGCACGAGTAAGATACGCCAATATTTTTTCTTTCTTCCCCTGATTCTCTTCCAAATATCTTGCCAATCCTTTTAGCAAATTACACTTTTGGGAATTTACCATATCAGTCAAAAGCATACAGTTTTCGACATAGTCAGAATAAGCACTAATATACTTTTCCTTGTCAATAGAATCATCCATTAGTTCATAGCGCACCTTTTTTAAATAATTAATGAGGTTTAGTGCTAAATCTTTCTCCTCAAAATAATCAAATATAATATCTACAATCTTCAAAGCATCCTCTGTCTGATTGTCATCTACAAGTTTAGAAATTTTTTTCTTAATATATTCAAATAGCAAGTTATCATTCTCATCATTAACCTCCAAACTTGCTATGAAGTCAGCTATTGGAAGCCTATGGACACAAATGGCTTTTCGCTGCTCTCTCTTGGAGGGATTGGCAACAATAAAATAATTCAGTTTAATTGCAAAGTTTTTTGACTGGTGATCTTTATGTCGTAAAATCTCATGGACAAGATTTTCATCCATAACATCTTTCATTTCAAAATAGATATCTTCACCTCCTTCCACATCTTTAATGAAGCCACCTAATATCCTGCCATCAGACAATTTATCTTTTATGAGCTTATTAATCTGACAACTATCAGGTGGAAACTTTCCATATTTCACACTTTTGTCCTTTTTATCTTCATCAAAATTCAACTTCCCGACAATCTTTGGAAGACGAATTTCCGGATGAAAGATGGTTGGAGTTTCAGGTGTTATTTTTGTATTTGCGCCCAAGTCTTCCTCCACAAGAACAGATTCATCAAGATTCTGTTCATTTTGATCATCACTTGGTTGCGACCCCATCTGTTCAAAGGTATCAATATCATCTGTTTTTTGTATAACTGTTCGCCCATCAAGGGTGCGTAAGCCTATTTTATCTGTATTTATAAGGAGAATTTCTCCTTCATAATGCTTACCATCCATCATCACCAAAGAGACGCAGTCTCCTTTACTTATAGATTCCAAAAGCAGTTCTTTTTCTATCTGTTCCATGATAACGCTTTTTGTTTATTAATAATAGGTGGATCCATTTCTGTCATATTCAAGACAAGAGTCCTAAACAATTCGATGCAACATACAAAAATAGATTACATCCATATTTGTTATTAGTTCTATTTATAGATAGTGCAAAGGTAAGAAACATTTTTCAACTCTCCAAATAAATGGTCTATAATTTTACGTAGCTTGCTTTGAGGTACGGATTATTGCGGGATTATCAACATATTTATTTAAAAATAATTGCGACATTCAAGATTTATTTGTATATTTGCCCCGCCTAAAACTTAAGAAACATGTTCAAGATATTCATTGAAGAATCAATACTGGCCAAAATTGTCGATTGGATAGCAGATGCTCCGTATCGACGACATTTGTATCCTCCTACTTCAGAAGAAAAGAAACAGGAGAATGCCAAACTGGATGCTGCCTATTCCAAGGTCTATAAGTTACTCCAACAGCAAAAGAAGGTTTTCACAACAGCACATACATCCAAATACTCCAGGCTCCAGGCTTTCCAAAAGGAGAACAAGATCACCATTGATGGCAGCATGACATCTTATATTGATCATATTGCCGACGACCCTTCTTCTGTTCTCCAGCAGCCATCTTCCCTATTCATTCTCAACATTCCTGTTTCTGGGGCAGAGCGTATTCAGAAGTCGTATGGTGTCATGTGTTTAAGTGGAGATAACGTGGATATCTCGCCATTGATAGACGTTAACGACATCCATATCTCAAACGAGCGAGAGAAATTAGGTAGAGGATGGGACTCAGTGTTAGATAGTGTTGAGACCCTTCCTTCAAATGCCTTACTGTTGACCGACCGATACCTTTTTGCCTTCCGTCATCCCAATGCAGGCGATGGTTTGGCAAACATTCGAGAGATTCTAGACGAACTGCTACCGAAGACATTCCTTGGTGGAGACTATCATGTCACTGTCGTTTTCGATGACAAGAGCAAACACGCCTCCTACACTTTTGACGAGATTGCCACTAAACTGAATCGTATCAAGACACAGTTGCATCGTGACTATCCAATCATGATGGAAGTGTTGGGTGTCACCCCCGATTGTGCCATCTACAATAAGCTCCACAACCGCCTTATCATCTCTAATTACTACTTGGTAGAGGCAGGTCATAAACTGGCTGCTTTCAATGAAGACAAAGGCACAGCCCGCCAGACACTTCTTCCCTTAGCTCTCTTCACGGAGAACAGTCTCAACGGCACCTCCACCCCACCCCTGAAGGCTATCGAGCAGACGGTCTCCACCCTTCGTGAGTTCTCTAAATCACTCTCCAATATGACAGATCACAGCGTCTACCTCTATGCTGTGAATGGTCAACGGATGGAGAAGTGTATAAGCATTAGAAACAGGTTGACAAAATGATTCCTCATCACAAAAAAAAATATATGAAACTAAAAGTTACTATCCCATTAGCATTGCTTTGCGTTGCTTTACTGCTTTTTATTGTATGAACTGACAGTCTCTATGAATAAACAGTAAGAAAGAATTGTAAACCAAAAACTACGAATAATATGGAAAATAATCAAACAAAAAAAACGCAATTGTTTAAGTCCAAAGCTTATACATTTTTTATTGTGCCGTTCTTCTATGATGGAATATGGGATGAAATACATGAAAAAATTTCCCGTTGGCAACCCATACAAGAAGATTTGTACAGTGAGGACATTCTGTATCCGTACATTATAGAACTCTTCAAAAAAGAAGAGGGGGCGAATAAGAATGCTGAAAAACCTTTAACAAACAGACTAAAGATTTATCAGCTGAATACAAAAGATGAAGGCAGTAAAAGTGAATTCTTCTTCGACAGGATACTTGGAAAGCGACAAGTTGCTATCATTGAACAGGAGAATCCTGGTATGAATTCTCATAAAGCCATACCTTTTAGATTTCTCAATGATAAGAATTATGCTCCCCACCTATTTATCTCGCCATCAGCAAAGATTGGCATGATGACTCTGTGTGTCGAGTTAGGAGATGGTTGCAGCGTTCAGGACTTGCAGCAATTTAATTATTGTCTGCATAAGAGAAATGAGATTGCAAATGTTGTCATTAAGAGAGAAAAATTGCCAAATGGAAAGGAAAAGACAACGAAAGACAAGCGAACCATGAATTACAGAATTGTCTGTCCTTCTCCTGAAACTCAAAAGTCGTTGTCAGATGGGGAGATTATGAATACCGTCACTCAATATCTGTCAATAGATGGCTATAAGCAACTTATCGATGAAAAACAGAACATCAACGACGCCAGCATTAACTGGGATCTGAATTTCTTCACAAATTTTCTACTTAATACTTTCAGGCCGGATTCTCCTGTAAAATACTTTAACAAGGAAAGAATGCACGTTTACACGTTCTGCTCTCTTGACGATACGATATCTCCAGACAGGGAGTTAACCACTGAAGATATTATACCGATTGCACTTCGTTTATCGAGAGTCGTTAACAGCAAGTATTTATTAAACTTCGACGATATGGTGCGAAGCGGCTCGTTGTTGCAGACATATCAGAACATTTATTTTTCATCAGCTATAGAAGGGACTGCTATGGTTTGCATAGCAAAAGACATCAACAAGGAGTTTGTCGGCGGCCTGCAGAATATGTTCAATCGCCAATATTTGCTAATCTATTTATTAGTACTTATTCAGCGATATACCCTCTTGAGCATCGACCGAAAACTAACGGAATACGATGCAATCAATGATAATACGGACAAAGGACTTTGGGACTTGATTAATCTTATCCGTAAGATTAAAGTTAACTGCTATTATACCGATGTTTCTGTCTATACCCATCACAGCCAGTTCTACCAGCATTGCTGCAGGAACCTACACATTCCTGAGACTTTCAATGAAATTGATGAGAAGGTGGAATTGCTAAAGCTTACGACAGACAGACGGATGCAGCAACTTATGGAAAAGCAACGTAAACTTCAAGAAGAGGAAGCAAAAAGACATCAAGACGAAATTGAACGAATAAAAGCTAAAGAAGCTGAGGATGCCAAACATCTCAAAGAAGAACAAGATGAAGCAGAGCGGAGACAACATATACTAAACTGGATTGTCGCGATTCTTACCATTGCGCAAGTAATGCAGGCTGCTTATGAATTATTAAAACAAGAAGAAGACAAAGATATGTTATCCATTTGGATTTCTCTTGGAATAGGTTTATTTGTCACAATCCTGCTTATCACGCTCATGCGGAAAGACTTTTTATTATGGTTCCAAAAAGAGAAGAACTAACTATATAACTATTATTCGACTATGGCAAACAAACAAAACCGTACAAATGTACATTTCCATTTGGTGGATGTTGATTACAACATTCCTTATGACCAACAACCTGAGTGCAAACGTCACGTCATTGGTGCTTACGCCAATCTGGCTCGTCACAACATGACAGTTACTATTAATGTCATTATGCAGGCTATAGGTATGCAACTATTCAATGAGAATGACATTGACGATGCTTTTAATAAGAATCATCGTAAAGCAATTGCCCAGCTTGACAATATCCAAAAGGTTAACTTGCAGAAAAGGCTTTATCGTCATTTCCCATTCTTTAAAAGGATGAAGTTGGAAGATGAAACAAAGAAGAGCGTACAGCTTAATAAGCTTCTCGAAGTGATGGCCGATTTCACTGGTTGTATGGCAATGCTTCGTAATTACTATACACATTACCATCCTTATAACACTCCTGAAGAGGAAAAGAGGCAATTTGAGTTAAGAACGGCTATAGGAAAGAAATTGCAATATCTCTATGAGAATACCTGCCAGTTGTTTAAGTCAAACGAAGCACTCGACCATGAAAGCAATGAGGTGTTATCAGCTATGCGCATACCAGAAGATTATACTCAAGTAATAAAGCCAGGTGATAATGAATACAAGAAGACTTCTGACTTTTATTTCAATCCTAAAATTAGCGAAAAAAAGAAAAGAGGTATAAAATACAATCCAAGCACCAAGGTTTTTGAAAAAAAAGCTGTAAGATTTGTTCGTAACCCTGAATATCAGGCATACATGATGGATGATGAAAAGGGGATGTCAGATACTGCTATCATCTACTTCCTCTGCCTATTTCTTGAGAAAAAGGTTTCCTTTGACTTGATGGAGGAAGTTGGATTTACTAAAAAGATTAAGTTCGAGGGCGAACATGCAGACCAGCAACTTCTTTATCTGAAAGAAATCATGTGCATGAATCGCATCCGTATGACAAAGACAAAATTGGATAGCGAAATGACGGACACAGCACTTGCACTTGACATGATTAACGAATTGCGCAAATGTCCCAAGCCTCTATATGAGGTATTCTGTAAAGAGGCCAGAGATGAATTCAAAGATGACTCCACTGTACAATGGGAAAAAGAACACAGGAAGGAAGCTATAGACACAGAAGAAAATACCGATAACGAGGAGGAAATGGCTACAGAAAAGGACACACCTCGCAGCACTTTTGTTCGCTGGGAGGATCGTTTCCCACAAATGGCTTTAAGATACATTGATTATCAAGGTCTCTTTAATGACATTCGCTTTCAACTGAATCTGGGTAAATACCGATTTGCTTTCTATCAACACGACAAAACTTACAGTGTTGATAACGAAGAACGTCTTCGTATTCTTCAGAAAGAATTGCATGGATTTGGACGCATTCAGGAAGTCCAGGCCAAGAAGAATGAGAAATGGGCAGATCTCTATGACAAGAAATATGTAGAGGAAGGACTCACCAAGAAGAAACCTGATGAAGCCGGACAAGCGCCTTATGTCACCGAACAGTATGCTCAGTATGCCATTGACGAAAAGAGTCATTCCATCGGACTGCGATGGGAAGGATGGAAGGCTACAGGAGATTCCAAGAAACATTATGGCGATTTGGACAACAAGAAAATGTTTATTCCTTATTTGCCAACAAAGAAGCCTTTACAGGAGGGGAAACAAACGAATCAAAGCGAGCCTTTGTTGCCTCCACAAGCATTATTGAGCCTGTACGAACTTCCTGGTTTGCTATTTTATCAGTATTTGTTGGCAAAACAAGGTAAGGACATTATTGAGGCTGAGAATATTATAAAGAAGTATTATCACAGTCTGTGTAGGTTCTTCCAAGACGTTAGTTCGGGAACCTTGAAACCCGTAGCTGGCAAAGACGAAAAAGACAATTGGGAAAAACTTGCAAAAATGTTAAGTGCTGAGCCCTATTGTCTACGACTCACTGACATCCCAGACAAGCTCAAGAAATATCTTTTAGGAATCTCTGTTGACAACTGCCACCGCATGGAACAGTCTGCTCTTTGTCGTCTTGAGGAACGAAAAGAAAGAAAACAAAAGGCGCTCAACAACTTCATCGACAAGAAAAAGAAGATTGGCAGCAAGGAGAACAAATTTGATAAGATGAGGGCTACCATTCAGACTGGTTCTTTAGGTCAGTTATTGGCCCGCGACATTATGGAATGGCTGACAGACGAGACTAAGACAAGAATGAAACTTACCGGTCAGAACTTTGTTGCTATGCAGACCGCCCTTACTTTGCTTGGTCAAAGTTTTGGAGGGAGCAGAGATTCTGAAGTTAATTGTACAAAGTTAAGGGAGATCTTTTTGAAAGCGAATATTCTTCCCGAAAACGATGACGACTACGATGCCGACCTGCATCATCCCTTCTTGCTTAATGTCCTTGACGAAGAACCTTCCTCTGTTGAGGAGTTCTATGAGATATATTTGGAGGAGGAACTTAATCATATCGATTATATGATATCATTCCTCAAAAAGCATAAAGCAAAAGGCACTGCTTTATACATCCCATTTTTGCATGCCAATAGATCGAGATGGAAGAATGCAGATGAGGATGCCATGAAGAAGTTGGCCACCCGCTATTTGGAACAACCACTTCAATTACCAAATGGAATCTTCACGGAATCCATCTTCAATCTCTTAATGGAGATAGACAATCCTAACTTGCGCAAAGAAATGGAAATGGCTCAAAGCCCTGTTGCAGATAAGAATCTGGCGAATAACGTATCATTTCTTATGAAAATTTACTTCCAAAATGTTGAGCGTGACCATTCTCAGTCTTTCTATAATACCACAGCTATTGACGGAGAGCCGAGTCCATATCGCCATGTCTATCGCATCTTCAAGAAACTTTATGGTCAACAAATTCCGCATACGAACCAGACAACGACTCCCGCCTTCACTATTGAAGAAATTAGGGGCTTACGCAAGCAGGCTTTGATAGACATTGCAAAATATGTAGAAAAAGACATCAGCAATTGGAGAGAGAGGCAACAATTCAAATTTGAACTGAAGCTGAAAAAGAAGCTGAAGAAGGAAAACGACAGACGTTATAAGAACCATGAACGACAGCTGAATGTTTTTGAGGAAGTAAACAAGGCTGTTCAACAGGAAATCAATACGATGAGGACAACCACTACAGCCAAGTTGCTGCGTCAGCTGAAGAAAGTCTACGACAATGAGCGTACCATTCGACGCTTCAAGACACAAGATATGCTGATGCTCATCATGGCGCGTGAAATACTCAAAGCTAAAAGTCAGAACGAAGACTTCACCAAAGACTTCTGTCTTAAATATGTCATGACTGATTCTCTGCTTGACAAACCCATTGACTTTGATTGGAATGTCATTATTGAGAAAAAGAAGAAAAATGAGGAAGGAGAAATAGAAAAAGAAATCATCAGGAAAACCATTAGACAAGAGGGTATGAAGATGAAGAACTATGGACAATTCTATAAGTTCGCTAGTGATCATCAGCGACTGGAGTCCCTTTTGTCTCGCCTGCCTGATGAACTTTTCCTTAGGGCAGAAATAGAAAACGAGTTGTCTTACTACGACACCAATCGTAGCGAGGTGTTCCGTCAGGTATATATCATCGAGAGCGAGGCATACAAACTCAAGCCCGAACTTGAAGATGATGCCAATGCCAACGAAGAATGGTTCTGTTATGTAGACAAAAAAGGGAAGAAACATCCAAAGCGCAATAATTTCCTAAGCCTCTTAGAGATACTTGCAGCAGGCAAAGACGGCATTCTTGACGAAGATGAGAAGAGAAATCTTCAGAGTACTCGCAATGCTTTTGGACACAACACATACGATGTTGACCTACCAACTGTCTTTGAAGGTAAAGAAGAGAAGATGAAGATTCCTGAAGTAGCTAATGGTATTAAGGATAAAATTGAAAAACAAACAGAAGAATTGAAAAAGAAGATAAAGTAATCCCTATACCCGCCCAACTCAATAACCTGTGTCTGATTCCCCGCCTTTACCTTGCTTGGAACACGGTAAAGGCGAAGGGATCTGGTGGGGACGTGTATTGATGGCATATAAATAATAATGTACGCGCGATCATTGACTTATTGTTACACTTTCAAGTATAATCATTTGCGAACCTTTTATCAGCATATAACCCGCTAAAAAATAGCAAGTTAAGTATTTAATAAAGACATAAAACCCAGCATTTGACGATGAAAAAGCATGGTATTTGCGAAAATCAACTCCGTGAGACAGTTAAGTCTTGAGAAATCAATGCATTAGGGTTTAAAGAAACATCATCCTATCGTCAAATGACTTCTTCAAAGTCCTATAAACAGGACTGTTGTAGAAGCTTATCGTTTGGATAGGTATGACAACATCTTGTTTTTTATATGGCGTCATAGACTCTCACGTTGTAGAAGCTTATCGTTTGGATAGGTATGACAACTAACTGCAATCACATCGCATACCCACCAAATCGTTGTAGAAGCTTATCGTTTGGATAGGTATGACAACCCAGTGATAATCCCTAGCTTTTGCCTCTGCAGCAGTTGTAGAAGCTTATCGTTTGGATAGGTATGACAACTTAGTTAGTCCTTTAACTCTCTACAAATCTTTTCGTTGTAGAAGCTTATCGTTTGGATAGGTATGACAACATGAAAGAATTAAAAAGACCACTTGGCACCAATGTGTTGTAGAAGCTTATCGTTTGGATAGGTATGACAACTTTGTTTTGAATTGTTTATAACACGCCTATCTCAAGTTGTAGAAGCTTATCGTTTGGATAGGTATGACAACTTTCACAAACTGCACCTTATTGAACCAGTTGAGGAGTTGTAGAAGCTTATCGTTTGGATAGGTATGACAACACAGAACCATCCCACTTTAGAGCAGCAACATTTGGTTGTAGAAGCTTATCGTTTGGATAGGTATGACAACTCCATACTGCTCTCCCTTTTTGATGATTTCAATTGTTGTAGAAGCTTATCGTTTGGATAGGTATGACAACTTTATGTAAACCCTGCACCATGTTTTGGTGCTTTGTTGTAGAAGCTTATCGTTTGGATAGGTATGACAACATCCCCTTACCACCCACACAGAGTACTTTCGGAGTTGTAGAAGCCTATCGTTTGGATAGGTATGACAACCCCTCTACCTCTTCGTCGTCGTTGCCAAAATCCGTTGTAGAAGCCTATCGTTTGGATAGGTATGACAACTCAGTTCTTCCTTCAATCTCTCTTCGATCTGGTTGTTGTAGAAGCTTATCGTTTGGATAGGTATGACAACACACAAGACAATGCCCCTTGGGCTTAAGCCGCTTCCCCGATTGGCGGGGAGGCTCAAATGTAGAAGCTTATCGTTTGGATAGGTATGACAACACACAAGACAATGCCCCTTGGGCTTAAGCCACTTCCCCGATTGACGGGGAGGCTCAAATGTAGAAGCTTATCGTTTGGGTAAGTATGACAACTAACAATCAATGCCTTTGGGGGTAAACCGCTTTACTTGATTGGTGGAGAGACTCGTATGTAGAAAGTCCACATATGGACAGGCATAACAAAAAATCCCCGTATACCCTTCATCGTTGAGTATACAGGGAATTGATGACTGAAAGATTCAAACAGAAATTATTCTGTAAAAAGTTTGACTATTTCGGGTTTTTAGTTACCTTTGCAGAAAGAATCAGCAAAACAAAACCTTTATCTGAGGCTCTGTTCATAATATAATAAGGTATAGGTGGTCTTTGACATATTGGCACAAATCATTTGCGAAAAAACAATTTTGATATAAGATGCTCATTCTGAGCAATTTGATTAATTTGTTCCATTTCGTGGATTCCTGTGTTTCTTCGTAAAAGGTTATTATTTGGTGAAATCCTTGGAATTCTTGCGAGAAATGACTATCTTTGCATACGGAGACATGCTGGTTTTAGGAGAGCATAATTCGCAAGAGTCCGAAACTATGAATTCTACAGAATCATTTGCGAACCTTTTATCAGCATATAACCCGCTAAAAAATAGCAAGTTAAGTATTTAATAAAGACATAAAACCCAGCATTTGACGATGAAAAAGCATGGCATTTGCGATAATCAAGTCCGTGAGATTGTTAAGTCTCGCGAAATCAATGCGTTAGGGTTTAAAGAAAAGTCATCCTATGACCAAACGACTTCTTCAATTTCCTATATACAGGACTGTTGTAGAAGCCTATCGTTTGGATAGGTATGACAACGCAGAGTACCTTTTTATTAATGTGACTTCTTAGAGTTGTAGAAGCCTATCGTTTGGATAGGTATGACAACTTGACGGCGGTATCCAGCTTTTTCCGCTGTTTTGTTGTAGAAGCCTATCGTTTGGATAGGTATGACAACTTGACGGCGGTATCCAGCTTTTTCCGCTGTTTTGTTGTAGAAGCCTATCGTTTGGATAGGTATGACAACCTGTCGGTTGTCATGGCGGAGAACAACAGGCCAAGTTGTAGAAGCCTATCGTTTGGATAGGTATGACAACTTCCGTAAGCGGCAGGATTGTATCCCATGCGCTCAGTTGTAGAAGCCTATCGTTTGTATAGGTATGACAACACAACTGAATAGCGTTGAAACGATAGTTGTTACGTTGTAGAAGCCTATCGTTTGGATAGGTATGACAACTTTAGAACCGTTTTCAAACGTCATCGTGCAACCGAGTTGTAGAAGCCTATCGTTTGGATAGGTATGACAACTCATCATGATTTACGAACTGTGCACTTGCGTTCAGTTGTAGAAGCCTATCGTTTGGATAGGTATGACAACATCCAAGAGTTCTCGGTGTCCCAACCTTCGGTAAGTTGTAGAAGCCTATCGTTTGGATAGGTATGACAACTTTTTCCTGTGCCATAGTTGTAAAATTTAATGGCGTTGTAGAAGCCTATCGTTTGGATAGGTATGACAACTCATTCTCCGTTACCTTGACAGTTACAGTCGTGTTGTAGAAGCCTATCGTTTGGATAGGTATGACAACTTTGTGTATTGCCATAAAGGCTATACGTTCCCTCTGGTTGTAGAAGCCTATCGTTTGGATAGGTATGACAACATGCTGTGAGTGGTGATCCAGTCCATCCACGATGGTTGTAGAAGCCTATCGTTTGGATAGGTATGACAACGATGTCATTTCGAGTCTTCCATAAGACTCTCTCAGTTGTAGAAGCCTATCGTTTGGATAGGTATGACAACACACAAGACAATGCCCCTTGGGCTTAAGTAGCTTCCCCGATTGGCGGGGAGGCTCAAATGTAGAAGCTTATCGTTTGGATAGGTATGACAACATGAAGTATTCCTGCGACATTTACCTTTACACCCCCGACAATAAAACAATAATCAGTACAACAGAACCAGGCCAACAATCACAAGCTTTTGACAAGACACACAAGGACAAAGAAGAATTGGAACACACACAAAAATGAACAAAAAGCAGACTGTTTCAAAAAAATGTATTATATTTGCAGCAGAATATATATGAAACCAAAAAGAATCATACTCATCAGGCACGGAGAGTCACAGGCTAACGTGGACAGGTATCTGTTTGGAAGGGTACCTGACTATACCATAGAACTGACGGAGAAGGGGCACCTGCAGGCGAAGGAGGCTGGCAAACGGCTGAAGGAGCTTGTGGGGGATGAGTCCGTGTATTTCTACGTCTCACCCTTTTGGCGGGCACGTTCTACATTCGAAGGACTGGCTTATGCCTTTCCCAGGAAACAGTTCGAATATAGTGAGGAGCCAAGGTTGAGGGAACAAGAATGGGGATATTTGCGTAGTAACAAAGAGTTTGACGAGATATGCCGTGAGAGACGGGACTATGGAACCTTCTATTATCGCATACCTGGAGGTGAGGCTGGTTCTGATGTGTATGACCGTATCAACGACCTATTAGGAAGTCTATATCGAGATTTTGAAAAAACTGACTTCCCAGAGAACTGCGTCCTCGTGACACATGGATTGACCATCCGCCTGTTCATCATGCGTTTCTTCCACCTGACAGTCGAAGAGTTTGAGCGTATGCTGGCTCCAAAGAACTGCGACCTAGTAATTCTGGAAAAACAAGAGGATGGTCACTACCATTTAGTCACAGATATGGCATACTCAATGGAACCACCAAGGTACTCCCGACCAATAAAATTGTAAGATAAAAGTAAGTTTTTTGATTTTTTCTTTTTGATTTCACTTTTTTTTCTTAATTTTACACCCGATTGTCAAGACCAATAAGAAAAAGACCTATAAATAAGTATTTCAAAAAGGAATATGAAAAAGATTTTACTACTAATAACGGCGTTGTTTGCCTTGACACTTTATGCCCAGCAGCCTAAACAAGTTTACATCACTTTAGATGTATCAGGCAGCATGGGAGGCAACAAATATGTTTTAGCGAACTATACCACACAGATGATTGTGGCACTATGTGATGCTGACGACGATGTACACATGATAGTATATGGAACAGAGAAGATACTATCCAATGAGAAAGACCCTATGGCTCCCATTCAGTGTCCTATGCAGAGCCTGTCTTTCGGACCACGCAGTTCCAGTATATCACAATTTGATGATATCATCGGATTCAATAAGGTTTACAAGCCATCTAAAAGCAAGGAGAACTGGCTATTTATTATTGGTGATGGTTACTGGGGAACATACGGTTCTGAATATGCTTCTGACTTAAAAACATTTCAAGATATTGTAAAGGGCGGAAGTCTCAATATTTGTTACCTGCAGACCTGTGAGCAACTTAGTGAGCACTCCGATTTTACTGATTTTGTTGAAAAATTAGGTGTAGTTGATATTGCCAAATCAAGTTTAGACACGAAGACCATTCAAGATGGTTGTAGTCATTTTGCCAATAAGATTCTTGGATTCAGCAAGACGCCATTAGTCATCAAGAAGAATGGGGCACAGTCTATCAAGGTAACTTCCGAGCTACCCATCAAAGAATTCCTTTTGGTATATCAGGATGAGGTAAAACCCAACAATTTGCCAAACATTGTAGATGCAGAGTTCAGTGCTACAAAACTCAACATTCAGCATAAAGGCACTCCAACTACACAACCCGTAAAGAGATGGATTAACGAAAAGGATTTGAGTGGAAATGTATGGCGATTGAAAGCCAATAAGACCATTCCCGCCAAGACAGAAATTGTCATCAATTTTGACAAGGATATCAATACAAAGAATATCAACATCTATCCTATAGTAGAGGATGTTTCTTTCGGTTCCTTTGGCTTGACACGTGTAGGTGGTGGATTGAAACAGATTGACAGCAAAACATACAGCATTTGTGAAGACGAGGAGACGGCGCTTGTACGCATTGTGCTCAACGAGAAAACAAAAGCAAACCTCCCAGAAGAACTGCTAAAGAAAACACAAGTTACCGTCAAGGCAAATAATAAGGATTATACCGCACAATATAAAGATGGTGTATTTGAGTGTACCATTGAGTTGAAAGACAATGAGACGCAATATTATGCAGAGTGTGACTGTCCTGGCTATTTCAGCCGCGTCACTCCTATCATGACGATTGTTAAGGAAAATTGTGAACCTCCAGTACCGCCAATAAAAGAACTACCTGGTGTTGACTTTGGCACTATGACATTCAAGCAGCTGGTCAATGAGCCCATTAGGGGTATCATACAAGACTCCGAGACACTGGAGCAACTGGATCCCAGCAAGTTCGACATAGACGTTGAGATAGAAGATGATTTTATGTACGAAGAGCCCAGTCTGCGTATTGAGGGAAATACATTGCTCATGGATATCAAGCCTAGAGGCGATTGGTGCGAGTGTCTGTTCCCCACTGATTTAAATCTAACAATTGTGTCAACACCAAAGGAGGGTGCTTTTGGCGATAAGAACTATGTCAAGACCATCACTCCTGTACATCTGACCATTGAAAAAGACCGCCCATGGCTGTCACGCTGCTTCTGGGTTATCGTTACGCTGGTGGCGCTGCTGCTGTTTATGATATACCTGAAGCTGCTGTTGAAGAAGAAACGTTTCAAGAAGTGTGCGATGGTAACCCCTAGATACTACGGCTATTATGGTGACCTTATTGACGACCAAGGTGGTCGCAAGCTCCGCAAGGAAGGCTTTGGTGCATGGTTCTCCCGCTGGTTCCTGCCTGGTGATGAACGTACAACTGTGTTTATCGATAGGCCAGACGTAGGCAGCATGACATTCATTGCTTCTGATTCGACAGAAGTGGTGAGGATACCTAAGTCGTGTTGCGACTTTGAAACGATGGATATCAGTGGCTATGACCCTGAAACAGACATGAGCAAATCAAAGACTGTCACTTTGGGCGATATGGGAAGCATAGAAGTGACACGTCCCAATGGCACGAAAGATGGTGATATTATATTCACCTCTGGTAGCGAAAATGATGGTGCTGGCTACAAAATATTCCTTGGCCTGCTCATGATCATGTCGATAATTTCGTCATTGGTGCTCATCTGGCTGATGATAAGATCATTATGAATATATTAACATTAAAACAATAAATAACTATGGCATTTTCAACCACATTGATTATTGGATTGGGCGGTGTAGGCTCAAACATCGTCGAGCAGATTTACAAAAAGTTTGACGCAAGTAATCCTACAGAGATTGACAGAAGAAACGTAGGTTTCCTATGCCTGGACACAGACGAAAGTGATATCAAGAAACGCTTAGCTGTGATGCCTGAAGGTTCGGTTGTTAAGACATCTTCAGACAGAAGTTGCAGCGTGGGTAGCTATATTGACCAAATAAAAGCCAAGACAACAGTGTTAGACTGGTTTGACACAAAGAGTCCCTATATGCTATCCATGTCTCTGGGCGATGGCGCCGGACAGGTGAGAATGGCCTCACGACTGGCCTCTATGGCCTGTATCAGCGAGGACAAGATGCAAGCCATCAATAATTGTATTCAAAACCTGCTGAGCACAGACCCAGGCCGTCACCAAGGTAGTAACATCAAGATACATATTGTTTGTAGCTTGGCAGGAGGTACTGGTGCCGGTTCTTTCCTTCAAACGGCCTATTATGTAAAAAACGCCATGAAAGAGAATAATGCCACAGCCCCCAAAATTTCGGGTTATTTTCTTCTAGCTGACGTTTTCTGCAATGATAGAATCATGGGCTTCTCTGAAGGCCAGAAGGAGAACGTACGTTCCAACACCTATGCCTGCGTAAAGGAACTAGCAGCTTTCTGCGAAAGTGATAAATCACGTCAGATTGAGGAACTGAAGTTCGAATATCGGTTAGGCCAGAAAGACAAAGGACTGCCTACCGATCCCCCATACGATTTCTGCTTCCTGACCGACTATTTTGGTGCAGATGGCGGCAACCTGATTAACGAGAAGAGATACGAGGAGCAGGCTATTGACTTCATCTACACCAACGCTTTTGACCCTATCGGCGATAACTACCGCCAGAAAGCTATCAATGATATCCGTCAGATGATTGAAAACGAAGGAAAAAGCCGTTTTGCATCCTTTGGCATATCAAGATTGGTATATCCCGTTGACGACAATATTAATTATTGTGCCCATCAGCGCGTTGTCGACAACTTGAGCGGAACATGGCTGCGCATTGACAAAGACTTTGAGGATCGCCTGGCTGAGTACAAGAAGAATATTGATGAGGGAATCCGTACTACAGAGCCCAACAGAGGCCAGCACTTCATGCAACAGGTTGAGGCACTTGCCAAGAACGGAGCCGGAAGGGAAGGAACAGAGTTCAGAAAGATTTTGGAAAGTACCAAAATACATTCAAAAGGCGTGGAAGACGGTATGTCGAAAGCCAGAGTATATCTATCATGCGTGGATAGCTTTGTCAAACAACTTGTTGAATCTAACAACAAGTTGAAGGATCTTCAGGGATTCTGCAACACCGCCAACCCCAATTTTACCAAGAATACTGGTTTCGACAATGACCTGTCATTCGTAGTAAGAAGAGAGCGTGAACTCGAAGATTATCGTAATGAAGTGATGAGCTTTATTGACAGCACCAAGTCGTTTGCTATCAAACAGTGTCTAACCATTGACCACGACTTCGAAAACTATGTATCAAAGAATCCACAGGCCGACGGCAACCATCTGAACACCTACATTTTGGAAAAAGATCATGAGATGCATCCGCTGGCTGTACGCTACCTGCTTTACGAGATCCAGGCATTACTGAAACAGGGATTAGAGAAGAAGAAGACAGAAAACAAAAAACTGGGCACCCAGATTAATGAGAAATATAAAGCTGCATTTGACAATCCCGAGACCAAGGACCGTGTAGAAGATGCTCGTCAAAATCTGAAAGAAGCCAACGACAAGAGTTCTGGCTTATTAGGCAAGACATTCTCCAAACTGTTTGGCACTGATGCCTATAAGGCAGCTAAGGAGAACTATGAGACTAAATCCAGAAAACAGGCCCAGGATATCACCAAGTACTCTACGGAGAAACTGTTGGAGGAGACTTATGCTGGTTTGCTGATGCAGATTAACCTACTTATCGAAGAAGAGGAGAGTTTCTTCATGAGTCTGCCCAATGCAATCTATGAAGCAAATAATACGATGCAATCGCTATTGAAGATGCACGATGCCAATAACGACCCATGTGTATCATACGTTCTTGCTTCAGAACGTGACAAGAAAGACCTCTACGATGAGATTAGCAGACGTGACACCTCTGCATTCTTCCCACCAGAATTGTCGGCATCACTTTATCGTAGCATCTTTGACAATATGATTACTGAACTGGATACTTCCGGCAGTGTGGCATCAAAACGAATGAATGCGAAAACCAAGAAGGCAGCTAGAGCAGCAGCAAACCAGAAAATCATAGATGACTGCATTTCTTTCCAAAAGAATCTTATCAAGGAGAAGAATCCTGAATATTCTGAAATGAATGTACTTGCGGCACTCAAGAAGGAAGCTGAATATAATTGCGAGGAAAAAGATCGACACGACTATATTATCAGGAAATTCAACATCTTCCGTAACAGGGCTGAGATATGGGGTCCAAACAATCTTGACAAAGACACACGCTTCATCAATGCTTGGGGATTGAATCCGGAATGTCTGGATTCAGCAACGATAACCAAGACCATGGCCGATGAGTTGTTTGGTGATATCCGTGTTGACACAAACCCAAAAGAAGCTGCTACCCGTATTTGCTCAGACCAATTCAGTCCTTTCGAGATTATTCGTGTCAATGCCGTGACACTACTTACGGTTGAAAAGTATTTCAAGAACTTCCTTTCCAAGGAGAAGACCGATTTGACCGACGAGTCGCAGGGAACCTATTATGTGGCATATAAAGATGTCATTGACAAAGTCAACCAGATGAATAGCAAGACCTATTCTCCACATTTGGACAAGCACTGGCACCTGCCTGCTTATATGCCCAACATTGGTTTTACACAGGCCGAAGAAATCAAGAAAGTCTTCAAGGCTCTGTGTTGGGGCTTGTTCTTAGGTAACTTCAAGTCAGAGTCAAGAGGTGGTGACAACTACTGGAAATATGTGGGCGATGTATCCTATTTCATCAAGGACATAGATGGTAGGATGGTTCTAACAGGTAATTCATTGAAATATGCCATAGACCGTCTCTTTAGCGTACTCACCACCAATCCAGAGATTGTTAATCAGATATTGAAGAGGGCCGACAGATTATGGGAAGAGGGCAAAGACCAATGGCTTCAGAAAGAGACCGATGACTCTTCGGAGTATGAAGAGATGAAGAAAGCTAAAATTGTTCGTTCCATCGTTGATTTCAAGTTCAATCTGTTCCCCAAAGAGAAACAAACCAGCAACTGGTTCTGTGTTCTTTCACCCAAGGAGAACACCCTGCTATATAAATTCCTGAATCAGGATGGCGCCCAATTGAAGAGTTACTTCTTTGACGATCTGTTAGAGCATCTTCTTGATGTGTTTGGTCCTTCTGGCAATACCCATAGGGTATGTGAATATACCTTCAAGCATGTGGACAGGAGTAATATTGACCTTGCCATGGCCCGGCTTAAGCAGTTCAAAGATCTCGGACGTTTTGACCCGAAAGAATAAAATATGAAAGACGTTTCTGTATTGCTGAATCTGACAGGGAAACTTGTCTTTGAAAAAACGAATCCGCTCATGGACTTGGTGAGCGGACATGGTCCATACCTGTATTATGACCGTCTCTCGTTGGAAAGATTTCCTTTAGACCAAGAAGAACAGGAGGGGCACGTACAGAAACTACTTATCAACCTTAGGAACCTCCTGGGAAGCCGACGTCTGTCGGCTGAAGATCAAGGAGGTGACATTCGTATCATTGTAACAATTGACCTGGTGGGCGGTTTTGCCCACCAGGCCGATCAGGACTTATGTTTCCCAGCCCAGAAAGCAAGTCAGTTCAAAGAAAAGGTGGATGAGTTTTTTAAAAACGAACCACAACTGCTTTCTCGTTTTCGCTATACCTTCATCTTCATGGAATGGGATAGTGATGAGCCACAAACAGCCCGTTTCTATCACTCGCTTGCCTATGACGGCTGTTTTGGGCAGTCCTCAACATGGATTACATCAGAAATGTTATCTGTCAACGTGGCAAGAGACCAGATGCTCACTAACTTGAAGTCGCCATCCATAGACATAAGTCTTGATGACAGCAGCATTCGATATCAATACTCTGTTTTTCAGCAAAAACTGAACATGCAGAAAGCAAGGATTTCTGAATTGTTGGCAAAGGCCAACACTGCCAAGCCGTTCAATGATAATGTCTCTGATGCATGTTCTAAAATAAAGACGATTGGCGATCTCAGCAAGTTCAACTATGACAGCATGCTCCGTTCTACTGTTGGCGAGCTCATAGGTATATGTTCTTCTAAGTTGAGTAATAGTCATTGCTTCATCTTCAAAATGAGGACTGGAACCCTCACTGAGAGGAAAAAAGACGAAATGGTTTTCAATTCCCTTCTTCAACTCTTGGGAACAATGGAAGGGAAATGGATATCCAAGCTTTCGATAGTTGACGGCAGTATGAACGAACATTCGTTGAATACTGATGCCATGACTCAGCTTAAGAGAGAGGTCACTTCCTATCTGACTAAGCTGAAGGAAGGTGGAGAATTAAGAATGACACCGGCAGACATCGTAAAATACAAAGTCTTTTCACAGCGCAACGCCAAGTCTACAGAAACGAATGTGCATCACGATCATAACGTAGAAGTCGATGAGCATCGAATCAGGCTATATGACGAGTTCCATGACCTGCGTCGTGTTCCGTTCTTCTTTGACGACTGGCATTGGTATACTAATGTATCTAACATATTAGATAGAATATATGCCTATGAAAATGAGCACGATCATCCACGCTATTCATCGCCTGGCCGTATCACGGAAAAAGAGATGAAATGCGATTATGATAATAAATCCTATGCAGACTTGGAAATCATCAAGAAAGAAATAGAATCAAGCCTAACAGGAAGAACCACCGCCCCAGAAGCAAACAAGTCAGGGAATCTTTTGACTGATTTGAAGATGTATCTGGAAAGACGGGAAAAGATTATGGCCAACTTTGCAGAATATAAAGAAGAACTAAAAAAGGAAATGGTCAAGCTGGGCTTTGCATCCATCACCTACCGGATATGCATTGTGGTCTGCCTCATTTTAACGCTTTGCTATGCCTTCCACTATTTCTTTACTGGCGATTCCTCAGGATCCATATGGATTGGTGTTTGTTTTGGCGCTGTTGCCCTTATCTGTGCCATAGCGGCCATCATCAGTCAGTATCGCATCAAGTATGCCATTAAAACCATATTTATCAAGATTATCAACTGCTTCGACCAGATGAATGAGCAGAAAAAATGGTATTTTGGCAATATCAACAAGCGCGTTAGCGAACAAAACGATGCCGATATAAAAAGGAAGAATCTTGAGGAGATTATAAGTAAACTGAATCTGTTTAAGTTCCACAATATGCAAGTTGAGTTGTGGGAGAAGCATTATTCCTCCCTGGAAGAGAAACTGTCAGATATGATAAACTACTCTGGTCTAAGCGCTAACGAACACCCGCGAAAGGATGACGTTTCTAGCATAAAGAGTTTACAAATCGAAGAAATGCCATGTCTGCCAGAAGATGTATGCAGAAAGTTCCAGACAATGACTGTTTCTTTATCTTCAGGACAGAAATACGAGAATATCACCTGTTTCTTGAATAGTCTGAATGTTACCAACATCAATAACGAATAACCATTGTATATGATACGTTCTACAATTGCCTTACTCATTCTGCTAATCTTTATTGCACCTTTGTTTGTTAACAGCAAGGATGCGAAAAAGAGAGCCTATCAATGGTGGCATGTCCCTTGTTTCGCTCTACTATATGTGGTGGCCATGTACATACTCTTTCATTTTGTCAGTGTGGCAGCTTGGCCAGTTTTCAGTTTGCTTTTAAAAGATTATGACGTAGAGGCTGCTTACGTATTGCTCTGTGCTTTCATCTGGCAGGGAATCCGTTTGTATCTTCACAGAGAGGCTATTCACAAGAAACTGATTGTATGGTATCGCAAAGGGTTCTCTTCTCGAAGGGAAGATCGTGACAAGGTTCTTCCTTTCCCATATTTCTTTGACTCTTCAGGAGTGCTTCGCGCAAGAGTTGGCAGACCTTTCTATCATTGGATGTTAGGGGGTATCATTATCATTATAGCCCTCATCTATAGTATCTTTTTCTTCTTGACAGAGTATTTAGGTATCAAGTTCTATCTCATATCCTCTTTTGGACTATTTGGACTCATTCCGTTAGTTGAATATTTCCATTATCTGAAGGCGGAAGTGCCTGAAGAAGAAAAGAAAGAGACTCCAGAAGAAGAAGGGAATGATTCTCTTCCAAGCAGTAACATGGAGAAGCTTTGGAAACAATACATAGAGACATACCCTGCTTTTTCCATGGCTTGGAAGAGAAAATTCTTCAGGGATAAGGAGTCCGGTAAAAACAATCAGGATATGATTGATATCTTGATGAAAGGCTTTATGGGGACTTCCTCAACGAAAGGGGCTGATGGATTCCTTGAGAACTGTAATCTGGTGGATGCCTTTACAAAGATTTCCCCTCTGTTCGACTGGGAAAAGGAAAACGGACTGTTGGTACTGATAGTGATGGACATTCCCAATCACTTTTCAAAGGATAAGTCAAAGTCTTATCTGAAGGAGATTGCCGATGAACTCAAAAAACAGCTAAATAAGGAGAACGACCTAATAGTCTTTGATGAGTATTCATCCAATGCAGACCTTAACACCAGCATAACAGTAACTTCACTTTCTGAGCTGTCGTCTCGCCGTTTGAATAAGGAATGGATGAAACGGATAGGCTTGGTCATCGTTGTCAACCTGTTCGACAAGAGCGTTTCCAACTTATATGAATGTCGTAAGTTTTCTTCCCTTCTTCGTACTGAAAACGAGCAGTATCAACTTCTGTTCATCACACCACATCTAAATGAGGTTGAACCCACATTGAAGAACACTTGGGACACGAAAGCCGAAACAAGTGAAAAGACGCTCATACAATATCCCCACGGATATCATCAATTCTTCATTGGATACAACCTTGAAGACTATCTTGACAGGTTTAAACTGATACTGAAAGCACTTCCTTCTGAGCCATTATCCGCAGGTAGTGAATTGATACCTATTGCCTTGAGTCATAAACTTGGTGAGACAGACAAGGTGGTTACACCGATACATTTCTTTGACTTAGCCTATACCAATATCATTGAAGGAGTAGAGGAACTGGGCAAGTCCTATCGAAGTGAAATGATGCCTATATGGGAAGAAGACATGAACAAGCAGATTCATTGTCATCTGCTACCTTTGGATAAGATCAACGAAGATCAGATTCTTTCCGTCATTTTCGACCAGAGCAACAATGCTCCGGCAGCCTATTCCAAGTGGATTCATCTAGGTCAGCAAGAGAATTTCTCTATTGTCCTGTCCAGACCCTATCTCTTCCGAGACTACTTTAATGCCAATCACGACTTCTTCGTCAACAATCCCTTCCTTGCCTTGCAGCCCTTCCTCACCAAGAGCAGGATTACACTCGCTGTCATCTTATTGGAAATGCTTCAGAAGTCGGAAATGAGTGAAGAGCAGTTACGCAGTCTCCTGCAAGGGTATTACAACCAGGATGAGATTAAGTCTGTTTCGAGCATCGTCCAACAGCTGTTCACAACCTATTTCGCCAATGATTTGGCAGGCAGGTTGAGAACACGGCAGACCATTGTGTTTGATGGCAGCAAATACCATTATCAAACTATCTATCAACTAGACTTCTCTGACAGCGTCAACCTTTCCTATCTGGACCGCATAGCCATCAAGGATGAGTCAGACAATGTGTTGTTTGTTATTATCAAAGACTTGTTGTTCCAAAACTTTGACAAGGGACAGACACACTCTTTCTCGGGAAAACCCTACGAGGTCATTAGCTTCGACAGCGTGAACAGGGTTTTGAAGGTTCGAGCTACTAATACCAAGGCGCTCAATGTTTCGTTCTATAAGCCAGTACGGCGAGTAACCATAGGCAGTCAACGACAAGTCATAGAGGACATGAACATAAAGCCCAATGGAGGATGGGCTCATCCCATTACAAAACAGAAGATCCAGCTTGATATTGAGGGATTTGAGACGAGTGTCTCTGTGGTTGTTGACAAATGGTACGAATTCAGTCACTATCATACCGATTGTCCTTATTTTGATGCGAGTTTGATGAAGGAACGCAAGTACAAGAATGGACGTGTACTCAAAGTAACCTTCAGGTTCTTAAAGAAAAAAGAATATCTTGACCGGAAAAACGATATCCGCAAGAGTCTCCAGATTCTGCTCTATGAGGCCATGCAGTCAATCTTCCCACATCATGCCCAGTATCTTATCATCTCATCTATTGGAGAGGGTGATCCTGATTTGCCTTGGATTTTCAATAAATTTGCCTGCAATGACAGGGATGATGAGAATGCATTATCTTTCTATTTCATAGAAGATGCACATGTTGATTTAGGACTCATCGGGGCCTTGGCGAAAGATAACATCATGGGGGCCGCCTATCTCTTCCGGTATATCTTTGACTATCTCATGTGGCTGACCGAGGGAGAACCAGTACCTGCAGGGGGATATGATGAGTTCCTGCATAGACCATCTGGAGATAAGTTCTCATTCCTGAAATATGGACGTGAACAACTGCCTGCTTATTTTGACGTAGACGTGCTCATTAACTTTATCAGGGACTTTTTTTGTCAGAAAGGCGGGAAGCTATTGGAAGGGGTTACGGAGCGGACTAACAGACAAGACACATTCGGAGTCTGTGACTTCTGTCGCAAGAAGATGAAGAACAGTGAGATGCAACGTCTTGATGACGGCAGGATGCGCTGTCCCGATTGCTCCAAGGATGCCATAGACACCGAAGATGCATTCCGTATGCTATGCGACCAGGTAAAGACTGCGTTTAAGACGCATCTGGGCATCGATTTCAACAGTATCCCACACAATGCCAAACTGGTTTCTGCCGTAGAACTACACAAAGTGGATGGGAAGATATTCCACATCACCAACGGATATGATGTCAGGAAGTTTATCGGACTGGCTTGTAACAGGGATACAGATGTATTCTATGTAGAAAATGGCTATAAGCCAGATACCACATATGGCATCATTGCACACGAGATGACACATATTTGGCAATATAATGATCCTGACTTCATCAAGATAAGAAGCAGCCACGAACAATTGGTTGAAGGTCTCGCTGTCTGGACCGACCTCTATCTCTCCGAGAAGAACGGCATGAAAGACATCGAGGAATTGAGAGCCTCGTGGCTTGAACGTGACGATGAATATGGTGAAGGCCTAAGGTTTATCATGAATAACTGTCCAGATGATCCCTATGGTTATATCCGACAATTAGCTAAATAATCTGAGGTCCTTGTCGTGTAAACCGACAAGGAGGAAGTTAAACGAGAATACATAGTTCCCGTCAGAATAAAAAAATGTATAGACGCCTATTAATAACTATTATCATCTTTATCATCGGATGCTGCCAGGCGGTGTTCGCAAGTGATTACCCTGCACAATGTAGGGTGACGGCTCAGACGCTGAATGTGAGGAGTGGTCCTGGAACGGGGTATTCCAAGATGGGAACGCTGAGGAGAGGCGAGGTGGTGCAGGTGGACTTCGTGACATCCAACGGCTCTGCACAGTGGGGGTGCCTGGAGTATCGCAATGGCCGAAAAGGCTATGTGTCGATGCGGTATATGTCTTATGTGGCACCCGTGCAACAGGAGGTGCCGGAGTCATCAACGGTGTACTCCAGTTCTGACAGCGGCTGGTTTAGTGGGTTGTTTGATAGTATTGGGGGGCTCTTCCTGGGACTATGGACACTCATCAAATGGGGAGTGATTATCATCATCATCCTAGTGGCACTCGCATTCTGGCAAGACATCCTGGCATTCCTTATCTTCATGGGTATCTGCTCAGGTATTGGCGCTATCGTGTTTGGTGTGCTATTCGACAATTCCGAACTGGGCGGCCTGGTGGGTGCGGGTTTTGCAGCCTTCATTGGTCTGAAGCGTGTCATGGAGTCGCTGAATGCGGATTATGCCAACGTGATGTGGTTCCTCTACTGGTTAGTGTCGCTCCCTGTCTATCTGCTCAACAAGACGCAGTATGTGCTGTCAGAGCCGTGGCGTTATATCTTCCGAACCAGTTGGGTGGGTGACGGTGTGAAGACGTGGCTGCGCCCTACCCTCGAAGTACTGAAGGTGGTGCTTTATATCGTCCTGACGCCACTGCGTGTGGTAAACGCCATCATCTACAACATCTTCATCTACGCCATGACCAGCATCTACACCCTGTTCTTTGAGGTGCTTCGTCCTACCGCCAAGGAAGAGGGTGCCAAAGACCTCTGGACGTGGATTTATATGTTCCCCGTCCGACTGGTGAAATACCCCATCTGGCATGGTGGCATAGCACTGGTCGAGGGCATCATTTGGACGGTTGTAGATACGTTTATCCCTGCCGTTACGCTCTATCACGGTACTGACCTCACAGCAGCCGAGGCCATCGTGAGGAGTACCGACCGTAACACCTATCTTCGCAACACCTCCACCTATACCAGTGGTACGTTTTCGGCCAGTAAGAGCAGCTGGGGCGGCATAGGTGTCTATTTCGCAGCGAGCAGGGCTGTGGCCAGGTCGTATGCCCACGACCCTTATCGTCTGAGCGACAGGAACCCGATGATGATTGTTTGTCGTGTGTCCATGGGACGTATCATCAACTATGCCCTCGCGCCACATTATGTCTATATGCAGGCGGGACAGTACGGACGTCACTCAGAGTTGAACAAATATGGTGAAAGCAATGGCTATACCACGGGTGAGTGGTGGAACGGGCGTGGTGGCTACTGGGAGTATTGCCTCTTCGACTGGCAGAACCGCTATAACCACCCCTGGCGCATACGTCCCATCTATGCCTTTAACCTGCGCATCAATCAGGCGCAGCCTATCAAGGGTGGCATGCAGCACTGGCTCTTCGAGAAAGAGATTCTCGATGACCTGTTGTCGTATTTTTCCTGAATATTAATGGACAGCCCTTATAGCGAATAGAAGGCAGACATCAGCTGTGCACGGTAGTTCTTGCTGATACGGAGTTCGTTGACAGCATCCATGGGTTCCATCAGGATACAGACGGACTCTTGAATCATCTTGATCTGGTTGATGTTCACGATGAAACGCTTGTGTATCTGGATAAAGTCGGTGGAATAGTTAAGGATAACATCTGCAGTGGTTCTATGACGCAGCAGATAGACGGTGCCATTCATGCATACCACTTCCCATATCTTTCTATCCTGATTATAACGGAAGTAGGCGATATCACCAATACGCAGGGTGGTATGCTCGTTCATGGAGTTGACCACCAGAATGATGGGGAGCTGTTCCGAAGAGATGCCCACGGATGGTATGCCCGCCAGCTTATTCTCATAATAGCGCGTCATAATCTGAGCTAAGTCCTGCTCAGTAGGTGGCTTCAGCAAGTAGTCGAAAGCCTGGTGGCGTATGGCGTCCAACATGTATTTATCATGACCTGTATAGAAGACCACCTTGGTCTCTGGCTTGATATCCTGACGGATGAGTGAGCAAAACTCCAGACCAGACATAGAAGGTAGTTCAATATCCAAAAAGATGATATCAGGTTCGGTTCTGATGACGACATCTGCTGCTGTCTTTGCATCGGTGGCAGTGCCTACGATATCCACGGAATAGTTCTTCTCCAGCAGACGCTGCAATAGTTCTACGGCTTCCTGGTTGTCATCAATGATAAAAACTTTCGTTAGTTTCTGTCTATTAATCATATATTAGGTTGTTTATTGTTATCCAAAAATCAATTGTCACGTTTCATGACTTTATAGTTAAAGACATCGGGGACAAGCAGCCATGCCCTACAGCCCGATGGCTGACGGTTGCTTAGGCCAAACGTTATCTTTGTGTGGTTGTGCTCGTTCAGAAGCTGAACGGTTTGGCGTACCACTTTCATGCCTGTATGTTCCATAGGAACATGCTGCTTGAGTCCCTGACCATTATCCAGGACCTCTATCAGCGTGCCGTCATCCTGTCGGCTGACATGAATGGTGAGTTCCCCACCCTGACGCTGCAATCCATGTTTGATGGCATTCTCCACAAAGATCTGTATGGTCATGGCAGGCACGCTAACCTTATCCGGATCCACGTCATTGTCAATCTTTTTCTCATAATGCAGCGCTTTGCTCATCTGCCTGCCTTCTATCTCGACATAGTAATCCACGAAACGCAGCTCTTCAGTCAGGGTGGTATCGAGCATGTCGGCCTGATCGACACCTCGTCGCAGCAATTGTGTTAACGCGTTCAGGTCCACAGCCTTACCTTCCATCTGTCCAAGCATCTCATGGCTCAGCGCATTATAGATGAAATGAGGTGAGATGCGATTGCGGGTGTTCTCCATACGGAGTGTCATGATTTGCTGTTGTGTTGTCATCTCCAGCAAGCGATGTCTGCGAAGTCGCAACTGATAGAGTACAACCAGCACGATAACAATCAGGATAGCCACTGCAAACAGAGCCCATGCCAGTCGTGCAGTCATCTGCTGGTGGTATATCTCCTGCTGTTGCTCCATAATTTGCTTGTCGTTCCTGTATTGCAACAACTGGGCACTCATTCTCATGGCCGACTGTGCCGTTTGTATGGAGTCGTTCAATTGATGATACTCTTCATGAATGGCCACAGCCTCTTGCCAGCGTCCTGTGTTCTTCATCAACTGCTCCAGAGCTTTCAACCTCAGCACTTTTGCAGCAGGTATGCTTACATCATCCTTGGGACTGGCCAAAGCAATGGCTTGTGCCCCTTGCATATCTCCCTCCAACATCTTCAGCTCCATACGTGATGTTGCCATATAATATATAAGAGGAGAGAAATTGACCTGATGGAAGAACGAATCGGCCAGGTTAATCATCTGTCGGGCTGAATCAGCCTGATGGAGACAGATGTATATCTCGCCCAGATTACCTAATGCCGTATAATAGTCCCATTGCTTGTCTCTATCGCCTTCAACCAGACTGGCAGCTTTCAAGAAGCAGTCACGTGCCTCCACATAGTGCGACTGAAAGAAATGGTCGTTGCCAAGGTTGTTATAATAGATGAACTGGTCGCCCCGATTCATGTTTGGCAGCATCGTGCCTAAGCGTTCCCACCAGCGGTGGCTGTTGGGATAATCGCCCATAAAGGTATAGGCCGTGCTGATGCCCAACATCAGAGGAATTCTCAGAGAGTCGCCTACGCCAGTAGAGTCAGCAGTCTTCAAGGCCTGCAGGTATCCGTCAGCGCTCCTATCCAGCTCTCCCAACTGTCGATAGAAGTCTGCCCTGTTGGCCATGGCCAGCACACGTAACATATCTACGCCCTCTAGGTCCTGCATCTCTTCCAAGGCCCGTTCTGTGTATATCAACCCACTATCCGGCATTCCTTTGATTGCCGTATAATAGACGCCTCTTGCCTTCAGCCATTCTGCCCGTAACCTGCGCATCGGGTCGCTGTTGTCGTCTTGATGTTGGTCTAAAAAGACTTCTATCCGTCTGCTCGCTGCATCCATGGAGTCACCTTCCATTTGTGCATACCACATCTTCAGCGAGTCCATCGTCTGCTGCATATATGGCATAGCCGATGGCTGCCTGATGTCATCACATGAAGACATGCAAACACTACTTATCGCGATGACAAGTAACTTCGTGATATGATGCTTAACTGTTGACAGAATTAACATACGTCCCATTTTGCGATGCAAAGGTAGTTCTTTTTAAAGAAAATGACAAATATCACATCCTTTTGTTTTATCGAACGATGTATTTTTACTACAAAAAGCCCCTCAATTAGACAAAAGGTCGTTTTTGCCAATTAAGAAGACTTTTTGCTTCTTTTAGGGCCTTTCTGACGCATCAAAAAGCAATACAAAAATTTGGTTAATGAATTATAAATGCCTAAATTTGCAAATAACTAAAACGCACATCAAGGTGTAAAAATAACATATAATTACCGCAACAATTAATTTAAAACATAAGTATTATGTCACAAAACAAAACTGTTATCCCAGGTTTAGAGCCATCAGATGCCAACTACGGTCAAGGTGGTTCATCTTCAAATTTCTATTCTCGTAATTCACAGCCAGCCTCTCGTGGCACCGTCATTCCCGGCATGGGCACTAACACACCTGAGAAGCCTGCAGACAACCGTCCACAACAACGGTCTGCCAATCCTACAGGTAAGCCGGTGGTAGGCTTCCTCTACTCGGTTTCTCGTACCCCGGCAGGAGAATTCTGGCCTCTGCACATTGGTCAGAACACCATAGGTAAGGCTCCTTCTTGTGACATCTGTCTGAAGGAAGGTACCGTATCAACAGATCATGCTGTACTGGTTGTAAGAAAGATGAAGAACCCCGAGAAGGTCATTGCCTCTATCAGTGATGCCCGTTCTACCAATGGCACCATGCTGAATGGTCAGAGCTTAGGTTTCTCTGCCGAGGAATGTAAGAATGGCGATATCATCACCATCGGCGACAACTATGAGCTGTTCCTGATCCTGATTGATGCAGCCACACTGGGACTGAAAGTCCAGGAAGGTTTCATCCCCGTTGAGACCGCAGACGAGGAGGAGGTATTCGACGATGGTCCAGAGCCCTTCTTCCCCGGTAGTCAGCGTCCTACCAGAGCAGGCACTGGCTTCGATCCTTATGATTTTAATCCTGCCGCTGGTGGCACCGTAGGTCTGGATGGCTCAAATCCATACTCAGACAAGGGTGGCACTGTAGGTCTCTAAGAAACACATCGAGCTGATTTTACGATGCCAAATCCGATAAGAAGAACAGTAGTACAAAGGAAAGGTGACCCGTATATCTATTTATGGGTCATGAACGAGTGGTACTGCTACAACCCACAAGAACCACCTGTTGGCAGCGGAGCCATGGGTGATGTCTATCGTGGCTTCAGATGCAAGAATGGTGCTCCCGTGGCTATCAAAAGGGTGAAAGACGCCTATGCCAACAACAAGATGATACGTGAGCGTGCCAAACAGGAGGCCTCCCTGGCTTTCCGACATCCGAATTTGGTAGAGATGGTGGGCTATTGCGAATATGCCCCTGAGAGCGGTCCGATATTTATGCTGAGCAATTTCGTCCAGGGCGAGAATATCGATGTCTTTGTGAAGAAGTTGGCGAACTCCCCTACCCGCGTTGAGAAGATCTGTGCAGCCATCTATTCCGTCTTGGATGCTTTGGACTATGTGCATTCCCGTGGGGTGATTCATCGTGACATCAAGCCATCGAACATCATGGTGGAGAACGACTCGAACATCAGACTGATGGACTTGGGTATTGCCCGCATGAATGGCGGCAATAAGTTCTCGTCATTCGGATTCATCGGCACACCAGAGTATTCTGCCCCGGAACAGATTACGCGCGAACAGAATGGTACCTGCGTACAGATCAATGCCACAACAGACATCTACGCGCTGGGCATCACGTTCTATGAGTTGCTGACAGGCAAGAATCCCATGGCCAGCAATGTCGAGGCAGAGACACTGACCCGTCAGATGAAGACACCACTGCCTTACAGCGACTTGATTCCCAAGAAACTGATGGACGTCATCTGGAAAGCCACAGAGAAAGAGCAGGCCAAAAGGTATCAGACGGCAGCGCAATTTAAGGCAGCTATCGAGGCAGCCCTTCTCCCCGACCCTCCCTTCTCTGAAAAGCTGGCCGAATGGTTTAAGGTGTACTGGGTATTGGTCGTCGGCATCGTTGCGGCCTTGGCCATCATCATTTTTATAATAATCGTAATTCTAATATAAAATGGAACTTAAACAGTTGCATTCAAACGAGAAAGACTTCTTCATAGCCTTTGCAGAGTCGCGTATTGGAGGAAGAGGAGAAAATCAAGACTCCTATCTTTCAAAGAGTACTGAACGGGGCTTTGTAGTCACCGTGTGTGATGGTATGGGAGGCGGTCCTGGTGGAAAAACAGCATCTACCATTGCCGTCAATGAGATTATTGCAGGTATTGATGAAGCCAACAAAGACGAAGAGAGTGCCAACGTCATCATCAAGGCCATACGACGTGCCAACATGGCCATCATAGAGGCTGGCAATGAGAATCCCCAGTTGAAAGGCATGGGCTCTACTGCCACGGTGCTGCTCCTGACCGAGGAGTCTGCCTATGTGGCTCACGTAGGCGACAGCCGCATCTATCAGCTGCGAGGGAGAAAGAAGGTGTTCCGCACCTTCGACCACTCCATGGTGTTCGACCTCGTCAGGCAGAAAGTCATCACAGAAGAGCAGGCACGACTGTCAGCCCAGTCTAACGTCATCACCCGAGCCTTGGGTGTCAAGCCAGATGTGGAAGTCGACATTCAGGAAGTGCCTTATCTGAAAGGCGACCGTTTCCTCCTGTGCTCTGATGGCATTCACGGCACCATGCCCGAAGAAGAGCTGATTCGTTTGGCAACAGAGAAAGGTAAGGCCTTAGGCCCTATCACAGACAATATCGCAACCATTGTTGATGAACTGGGGCGCAGAGAAGGCGGTGGTCACGATAATCTGACCTTAGCGCTTATAGAAACACGTATTAATTCAAAACTAAAGCCTAAAATGTCTAAACAAACTAAACTTATGCTCATGCTCTTGGGAGCACTGGCTGCCATCAGCATCGTTTTCAACGTTGTGCAATGTGCCTCAAAGCCCGATACCGAAGAGCTCACGCAACAGGTGGAACAGCTTCAGAAAGAGGTGACAGCCAAAACTGACAGCATCAAAAGCCTGACTGACACCATTGCCAAGAAGGAAAAAGACTTGAAAGCCATTCAAGCCAAGGTAAACATCGTAAAACAAGCTGTTAAATAGAAATAATAACAAGAAACAATAAACTATATGAAAGTCTATTCAATCGGAAGAGATGCCGCCTGTAATATTGTCATCGACGACAATACTGATGTCATCAGTAGGCGGCACGCCATCCTGAACGTAGCACCTTCAGGAAAAATGACTATTGTGGACCAGAGCCACAACGGAACCTATGTTAACGGCATTCGCATCTCATCGAATGTCCCTGTACCTGTAACCCGTAAGGACAATATCTCTTTTGCCCATGTTGCCCGCCTGGACTGGAATCAGATTCCTAACACCAGTGCATCCATCATCCGCTGGGGTATCATTGGCGTTATTGCCCTGGCATTGGTTGGCGGCGGCGTATGGGGTTATCTGGCATGGTCTGGACAGGCTGCACCAGAAGAAAGCAATGAAGGCATCGCCACTGTCGACTCCACTGAGATCAAGGCTGAACAAGAGAAGAAGGCAGAAATGGAGAAGCAGAAGGAGGATTCCATCAAGAAGCAGGTTCAGGACTCTATTGACAAAGTGCGCAAGAACACAGTAGTGAAGCCTGCTGTCAAGAAGAAGGACGCAGAGCCGAAGAAGGAAGATGTCAAGAAGCCCGAAGAGCCTAAGAAAGAAGAACCTAAGACAAATCGCCAGCGCGGTTAATTCATCATGCTAATAACAACTAAAACTATAAGATTATGAGACTTTTAAAGATTGGACGCGATGCTTCCTGCGACATCGTACTGTATAGCGAAGGTGTCAGCTCCCTGCATGCTGAGCTTACCTTGCTCAACAATGGCGACATCCAGTTGGAAGATAAAGGTAGCCGTAACGGCACATTCGTCATGAACCAGCCTATCAAGCCCGGCAAGCCTGTCAATATCAGACGTGGTGATGCCGTACGCTTTGCCGATGTGGAACTGCAGTGGAGTCAGGTGCCCATGCCCGAGGACAACTCTGCCTACAAGGCTATCTATGGCATTGGTTCTCACTTCAACAACGACATCCAGATATCTGGCAACACCGTCAGTCGTTACCATGCCACCATCAAGGTGGGACGTGATGGCAAGGTCTATATCGTAGATCATAGTAAGAACGGTACCACAGTCGATGGTCATAAGATTGCATCCAACGTTCCCACGCGCATCAAGAAAAGCAGTGCCGTGGTTTGCGGTGGCGTACCTGTTAACTTGAAGGCATCAGCCATCCAGTGGCCCAGCGAGTCATGGAAGATGATTCTCGGCGTAGCAGCCTCTCTCCTGGTGCTCGTTGGAGTGGGCTTCGGATTATACAGTGTCTTAGGCAATAGTGGCAAGCCCAGCATGAAAGCACTGGAGAAAGCTACCGCTTGTGTGTTTGAGCAGTATTATATCCAGGTGACCTACAAGGATGATCCTTTCGTGGGGAAGATTGCCAGCTGGCCCGAGAAATGGACTTTCGGCATTGACAGCAAAGGCAATCTCAGCTTAGGCACGCCTGGCTCAACCATCTCTCCGCTCGGCGCAAGAGGCACGGCATTCTTCATCTCCAAAGATGGTGAGATGGGAACAAACCGTCATATCGCCTTGCCATGGGAGTATCTGACCGACGATGCTGTGGAGACCATCAAGCAGACCATGGAGAAGCTGCTCAACAACAGAAACACGGACCTTGTACGCTTGTTGAACAATGCCATTGAAGCAGGTGTCGTTTCCAGCTCTGACGCAGTGGCATGGTATTCACGCCTGCAGAAGTCTGAAATCGTTATTTCGGGTTCTATGGAATATATTGGTGTGGCACTGACTGGTACTAACTTCACCACCATAGCCGACCTGTATTCTTGTCAGGTGATAGCAGAAAGCGGTGATCCGCTGAAGGATGTATCCTTGATACGTCTGAACTCTAAGAAGACACCCGATGACATCGTCAATGGCGGTTTCTTCGACATAGAGAAAGCAAGACTGGATGAAACGTCACTTATTCCTCAGGAAGAAGAGCTGACCACGATTGGCTACCCCTCTGAGTTTGGCACAGGCTTGAATATGATTGCGAAAGGTACCGAGTACCTGCCTACCGTTCACAGAACATACGTGAGCAAGACACCTGATGATAACATGTTCCAACTGCAGAGCAATGTCGTAGGTGGACAGAGTGGCTCGCCTATCATCGACAAGGACCACAGACTCGTTGGCGTGGTCTTCGGAAGCTTCAGAGGCACAGAAGTGGCTTATGGCTGCAACATCAAGCATCTGAAGGAGCTCTACGATAAAAACAAAGCACGTAATTAAAAAACAAGACTTATGAAAAAGATAGCATCATTTATCATACTTGCATTGGCATTTGCCAGCAGTGCTCAAGCCGTCATCGTACAGAAAATCTATATGAAAGATGGTTCTGTGCTGAGCGGATATATTCAGAAGCAGGACGACAATGGTAATCTGACCTTCCATTCTGATATCGCAGAGATATGCCTGAAGAGTAAAGACGTGACCATCAGCAATGAGAAGAACTATTCTGTTAATGAGTTAGACAAGGCCTGGGTGGACTGGGCTGAGGAGAATGAGGCCTTCGAGGGTGCCGGTAACAACCGGACCCTCTATCTGGCCGACGTCACCTCTAAGTCGAAGACCGTGTCAAGAGTCAAGATTATCGAGCGCGGTGAGTTAGTAAGGTATCTGCAAATGACACCCGACGTCTATCTGATTGCATGGAAAGATGTGATGGCCATCAAGGGTGAAAAGCGCTCAAAGACGGCCTTGTCGGGCATCAACCGTATCTTCCAGTTGAAGTCGGGCATGGAGTTCGAGGGTGAATATGCCGAGGAGACAGACTCTCTATTGACGCTGTATCTGAATAATGGCATACGTCAGTCGTTCAAGATCAACGATGTGATAAAATACACCTTCCGTCCCATCAACCCCAATCAGGACATCTTTGCACAGAGTGAGCTGTTGAACATCGTCAAGACCAAGAACGGCAACGAGACCAAAGGTATCATCATCGAGCAGAACTATACCAGCAACAACGATACCGAGAACTACTTCCTGGTACAGCAGCAGTCGGGTGCCATCCAGAGCATCAAACTGTCCGACATCGTTGAGACGCGCAAGGAAGAGAATCCCAAGTTTGATCCTAAGTTCGACGTTCTGCTGAAAGAGGGTGACGTATTGATTAACCGTCAGGAGGTCTTCATCACTAGCATCTCTGAAAAGGGAGAAAACAACGTGCTCGACAGTCTGAGCGAGCAAGTCGTTATCAAAAAGGATCCTCAGAACAACACAAGGGTGACGGTGGAATACCGCAATGCCAATGGTGCTAACGTGGAAGCCTACCAGGTGGTGAAAGTCAACAAGATTGAGAACAAGAAAGAGAAGAAGACTGTTTATGGCGTCAGCTATCGCGACCTCGTGAACTCTACTATTCGTCCTGTCTCCATCGAGACGAGTGTGAACCACACCACCAAGGCCGAATATATTGTAGGCGGTCAGGGCGTGTTCGCCTTGTATGATGCCAAGAACAAGAAGGCTATACCTTTTATTATTAAATAATTAAAGAACAGGCCATATGATAATGAGGGAAGTTACCGTAGGACGCTCCAAAGACTGTGACATCTATCTCGACGAGAGATGCATCTATGCGAGCAGTCATCATGCCACCATCTATTATGATGGCAATCAGCTGATGTATCGCGACAATAGTAGTAATGGTACGTTGATCAACAATGTCAGTGTAAAACATCGTGCCGTACCCATTCGTCATGGAGACTCGATTATGGCTGCAGGAAAATATCAGATAAGCTGGAACCAGATTGATGTGTTCTTTCCTATGAACGCCCGACAGATGCCACCTCAACAGCCCATGCAACAAGAGCCATACGCATATCAGCCTTATCAGCCTAACACGATGGCTAACAACGCCACGGTGGATGTCTCAAAATGGAACTGGGGTGCTTTTGCCCTGTATCCCATCTGGGGATTCTTCAACGGCTGTTGGTGGGCATTCTTAATTGCCATGTTCTTATTTTGGCTATCCCCGATACCCAACATCATCTTTGGTGTATATGGCACCCGATGGGCATGGCAGAACAAGACCTGGAGCAGTGCTGCTGATTTCATGAGCACCCAACACAGCTGGGGTATTGCCGGTATCATTGTTTTTGCTATCAATATTCTGTCTATACTCGGCGTATTTATCTTCTATGCTGCACTCTTGTCAGCACTTTAAACAATGACGATGACCCAGATAGCATCACCAACATATCAGGTATATGGCGCTGCAAACTCCATGCAAGGGGGGCGCCCGGAGAACCAAGACGACTTTGGTTTTCTGGAAACCCCACTGGGGTTTGCCCTCGTCGTATGCGATGGTATGGGTGGTGGCCCTGGGGGTAAGACGGCATCTTACATTGCCAAATACGAATTCCTTACCACGCTCAGCAAATGCGGTGAGCAGATGCCTCCCGCCACAGCCCTGAAGATGGCTGTGAGCAGAGCCAACGACGCCTTGGAAGAAAAGATGATGCAAGTGCCAGAGCTCAGAGGCATGGGCTCAACGTTGGTAGGCATCCTCATCAACAGGCAGTCGGCACTGATTGCACATTTAGGCGATAGCCGTTGCTATCAGTTGAGAGGCAAAAAAGTAAAGTTCCGCACACAGGACCATTCTCTGGTAGGCGAGCTGGTACGCAGCAAGGCGATTACCGAAGAACAGGCCCGTGTGTCGCCACAGTCCAATGTCATCACACGCGGACTTGGCAACACCTCTAATCATGTGGCAGACATTGACGAGGTGCCCTATCAGAAAGGCGACCGTTTCGTGCTTTGTACGGATGGTGTATGGGGCATCATGCCTCAAGAAGACCTCCTTGTGCGACTGACCGCCATGGTGGATACCTCATCAAAGGTTGCCAACATGTCTGCCGAGATTGACCGGATAGGCTTTGCGTCTGGTGGTCGTCACGACAACCACACGCTTGTTATCTTAGAAACCAATACAAACTCCATATTAAAAGAAAAGATGAGCAAACAAGTTAAAATAATCATTGCAGTCCTATCAGCACTGCTCGCTATCAGCATTGTCTTTAATATTGTCTGCCTCATCAAGATGGGAAACCACTCGCAGACGGGTATCTTGGCTGAAGAAGTCAACATCAACCCACAGCCTACTGACAAAAACGCTGGTAGCTCCTCTCGGAGAGAAATCATAGAAGAGGATAATCAGGATGACCAGCCCCTTATCATCGGTGAGGAGATTGATGCTAAAAAGAAGCAGATTGGCCTCATAACAAAAAAACAAGACTCGGCCTCGACGAAGGACTCTTCTAAGTCTAATCAGGACGGACAAACACTCGAACAACTGATAGACCAGCTTGTCAGTCAGTTGAACACGCTGAAGGACATTAACGAGAAGGAACAGAGTGAGGCCATCAAGAAAAGCAAGTCATGTACTGACAATGTCAAACAGTTGCTTTCTAAACTGAAGACGAAAGTGCCTGAGCAGCAGGTGCAGACCATCGAGTCAATAGAAAAGATTGTCAATGGAGATGCATTTGACTGCACAAAGAATATATGGCCTAAAGGCAAGAATCCCAAACGCTATGTCATGGCTTCACCTACGCAAACCGTCATAGGAAAAGAGATTCTGCCAAAAGTTGAGAAGATAAAGAATCATCAATAAACAAGATATATGTCAATAATTAGAATACAAGGAGAATCAGAGAAAAGAAGAGGCATCTTCTACCAGCTTGACTCTAACGACCAGCCTATAGGTGTTGGTGGAATGGGACAGGTATTCAAGGGATTGTGTATTAACGAGAGAAATGGTCACACACGCCCTGTAGCCATCAAATTCATGTTTGATGACTTGCCACCACATGCCATTGAGCGAGCACGCAGAGAAGCATCTATCCAGTTGCGCAACGACAATCTGGTAGAGATGTTAGGTTTTATCGAGATAGCTGAAAAGACACCATTAGGCGATGTCAAGATGCATTACCATGTCGTTAGTGAGTTACTAACAGGCGTGTCCTTGTCGGACCTGATGGAAGGAAAAACGACTGATCGCGATGGTAATAGTGTCCCCTTTGCAGAGAAACTCTTGGCTGATTACAAGAACGATTCCGAACATTTCGCACGTACTATTGTCATCAATGTTCTTTCAGGATTGATGGCTTTGCACGATGCAGGATATATCCACCGCGACATTGACCCATCGAATATCATGGTTACCACAGATGGTCATATCAAGCTGATTGACTTTGGTATTGCCAAGCAGATGAAGACCCTGACCACCAACGACAAGGGACTGACCGTAGCCGGAAAGTTCATGGGAAAGCCAGAGTATGCAGCTCCTGAACTGGTGTTGGGAGACATTCAGCACCAGGATCAGACAACTGATATCTATGCCATGGGCATACTGCTGTATCAGTGCATCGTGGGGCATACGCCCTTTGACGGTGCGCGCCACGAGATCTTGGAGCACCAGCTGAAGGACAAGCTGCCATTGAAAGTCATTAAGAACAAGGCGCTGAGAAATATTATTGCTACTGCATGCGAGAAGAAACAGATCTTACGCTATCAGACCTCGGCTCAGATGCGAGTGGCTTTGGAAACCATGAACAGCAAGCCTGTTGGTCAGGCAGACAACACGAAGAAAATTATCGCTGCCGTTGCTGCTGCCGTGGTGTTATTGGCTGGCGTCGGTATCTATTACATTTTGAGCGCTCCAGAAACGAAAGTCGTTACAATAAAAGAAAAAGTGGTTGTTCATGATGGTCCCACACTGACAGGTATCGCCAAAGTAGCAGATATGATGAAGACGCCAGAAACTGCTCAAGAAGGTCTGCAACAGTTGGAGCAGATGGCCGAGGACCAGGATGCCGATGCAGTCTTCCTGCTGAGTCGTCTGTATTTCAGAAGCAACAGCTCCAGTGATGTCACTCCCGACTCCGTGCTGATGATGCAGAAAGCCCTTGGTATCCAGATAGACAACAAGAAGGCTCATGAGCTGTTGTTGCAGACCGTCAAGGCCGATCCTGAGAACTATTGTGCCCTGTATGAGCTGGGTTGTGACTTCCTGGGCGGTGAGATGCGTACTGAAGCCGTTGAACGCGATCTTGACCAAGCTGACAAGTATTTCCAGGAGGCCCTGAAGTATGCTCAGAAAAATAGTGATGCCGACTATGTGAACCGAATAGAAAGACAAATAGAAAAATATAAGTAATATGTTGAAGAGAAGCACTATATTATTGTTGCTGGGAACGCTGTCGACAGGTATGCTGTCTGCACAAACGGTCCAATGGGCTGTTCGTCCCACCTCTGCTCAGATAGAGAACTATGGCAGTCTGCTGAAGGTCAAGAAAGGCGGTAAGTGTGGACTGGTGAACCTGAACGAGCAGGAAATCGTTCCTGTAAAATACGATAGCATTTCCCCCTTCCGTGATGGCTATGCCCTCGTCATGAACAAGGACGGCAACCAGATGCGCATTGAGGGTGTGCTGTCAGAGGGAGACTATGAGATGCTGGTACCCACTGAGACTGTCTATGCCACCCGCTATATGTGGTTCAGCGACGGCAAGATGCCTGTAAAGGGTACTGGTGGTTGGGGTTATCTGGGTACCGATGGCAATATGGCCATTCCGTGTCAGTTCCAGTTGGCATACCCCTTCAGTGAGGGCTTTGCCTCAGTGATGCTCAACGACAAGGCCTATTACATCAACCGCTTCATGGACTATCTTCCCGTGGAAGCTGGTTATGGTAATCTGGTATTTGCCTCCACGTTCTCTGGTCAGGAGGCCGTGGTCTATAGTGGTGACAGCTATACCCCCAAGGGATATGTCATCAACAGGAAGGGCCGTATTCTGCGCCAGTACAAGGTGAAGCCGGCAGACCTGAAAATCAACAAAGACGACCACTCCGTGGGCGACAAGTCTCAGTTGTACAGACAACAAGTGCAACAGGCTTCCGTAGACAACAGCTATGAGGTCTATCAGGAGAACGGCTTGTATGGCTATAAGAAGAATGGTGCCATTGTGCTTCCTGCCCAGTTGGACAAGGCCGAACCCGTACGCGGAGAATATGCCAATGTGCAGTATAAAGGCCAGAATGGTGTATTGCAGTTCCAGGAAGGATCTTTCTCGCATCAGTTGGAAAACAGCAAGATGGAAGTTGTGGGCAACGAGGTTGACAAAGGCTTCCTGCAGCTGAACCTGCCAGAGTCATACGATGATGCTGCTGTGCGTTTGCGTATGATTGACAACCAGGGACGTGAGATGGCCGTTGTGGCAAATAGTACACAGGGAGCACATCGTAGCTTCTCGTTCCTGCCCGCCGCAGTGCCCAAGAAGAGTGAGAGCGTCAGCTATCAGTTGGAGTTGTGGAGCGGTAACCTGCTCATCTGGAAAGATAAGGGAGAGGTGAGCTATAACGTCATCAAGCCTGTTGCTGTAGGCGAAACGGTGAAGGTGACGGCAGCACAAACCAAGAATAGTCCGTCGGCTGCTGAGTCGAAGATGAAGATAGCCTCCTTTGCCTTGTCACGTCCTGAGGCTCCCAGTAAACGAGCTGGTGTCAACAATACGTTCTATGTCACTGTGACGGTCAGCAACAGTGGCGACAAGACGGGCGTTGCCAGTGTGTCATTGGTTGTCGATGGAAAGAATGTCGGCACACAGCGTGTGAATGTCAAGGGACGCAGTACTTCGAAGACGACCTTTGCCGCTGCTACGAATGTCAAGAAGGAGCGCTATGCCAAGGTGCGTGCTACGCTTAGCGACGGCAAGTCCAGTCAGGAGGTGACGATACCTATCATCCCGTTCTATTAAAATTTTTAAAATATAAATATAGTATTAATCTAAAAATTGTTGTATGAAAAAAGTATTTTTTTTAGCAGCCATCATGATGATGGCAATTTCAGCAAACGCACAAGGGTTTGGTGATGATGATGGAGGTAATGGTTTCGGCCTCGACAAACGTAAGAATGTCGTTTCTATTGGTATCAAGGCTGAAGGCAATTTCTCGTCCATGAGCAAGTACGATGACGTTGATCTCGGTCTGAAGAGTGGCATTGGCTTTGGAGGCGGTGCTGTGATTGCGGCCCATTTTGGCAAGCGTACACAAGGCAGTGACCCGGGAACAGGTCTGTTTGGCATCCAGATTGAACCAAGCTATGTTCAGCACACCATTGGCACGAGTAGTGACGACATCAAACTCTCGTATTTCGAGGCTCCTGTGTTGATGAAGTTCTATCTGACTCCTAACTTCAATATTGAGGTAGGTCCCAACTTCTGTGGCACTCTCTCGTCAAAGCCTGATTATATCTATGCTGAGAATGCTCGCATAGCAACGGGCGACATCAAGGGATTCGATGTCAAAGCGTGCATAGGTGCCAGCTACGAAACAAAGAGCGGTATGTTTGCCAGCCTTCGTTACAACTTAGGAACGAGCGATGTGTCCAAGAACTTCAAAACAAAGGTCAGTGCCATCAGCTTATCCGTTGGTTATAAATTCAACATCTTTAAGTTCTAATTAAAAAATATGGTTATGAGAAAATATATATCAATGATGGCTATTGCCATTGCAGCGGTTTTCGCTACCTCCTGTTCCAATGACGAAGTGGAAATTTCTCAGGGCATCGCAGTTAAAGTAGATCCCTCTAATGTTATTGCTCCTTTTACGTATGAGATAGTCGCCGGTGAATTGGAGTCGTTTGGTACTTCTTATAAGTTGCGTACAAGAGTTTTGGCATATAATGACCAAGGACTCCTTGCAGCTGAAGCTACAGATTACTTGACAAATTATGCCAGTATCATGAATTCTATCTTGTATTTACCAGAAGGCAATTATACGCTGCTGGCTATTACAGATGTTGTTGAACGTAAAAATGAAGCCACGAGTTTTGAGTTCTGGACAATGACTGGTGAAGACAATATCAACACTTTAAAGCTGTCAGATGCGGGATATATTGGTGGAAAGAACAAAATACTCGGTGTGGCCTCGAAAAATGTATCTGTCAGTTCTGGTTCAGAAGCATTTACGTTGAATCCCCAGGCTGCGGGTGCATTAATCTTGATAGAGTATCTCAATATCCATCAATTCTCAAATGTGACTGAATACAAACTCCAGGCGAATAGAACATGTGATTTCCTCGCTTTCAATAGTAATGGACAATATGTAACGACCCCTGAGAATAAAAACAATCAATACAGCTGGCGACTCACCTATATTAATCCGCAGGAAAGTAGCTTTGCAAGTATTAATTCCACTTATAGGTATTCGTTCTCTTTCCCCATGAATAACGTTAGCTATAGGTATGTTTATTCAACTAGTAGCGTAACTGATGAGGCTATTACTCCTGATCTTACAATTTATTCGTTGAAAGCTGGTGATGAATATGTATTCATTCTGGATTTGTGCGACGAGGATTATAATAATGGGGTAACATATTATTATGGCAAGATTAATGGCACATCAAGCGCTAGACAAAACGCTCCTGCAAAGAAAAACGTCTCAACTCCAAGTCCACAATACTCAGTTCCAAGTTCTCCTGTTAAGAGTATGAGAGTGCTGGACTTATTGGAAAAACTGTAAATAGATGCGGTTTCGATATTCATTATCGATAGTTACTGCTATACTCCTTTTTGGATGTTCCTCCCCTGATGATTTTCAAGGAGAGGAACATCCTTATGTGGATAAAAGTGCAGAGTTGAATGCTGCTGAATGTCGTTGGATTTATCAGCAGATGAATCATTACTATTTGTGGCGTTCTGAATTGCCCGACTCATTGGAATGCGATTACTCTCTAGAGCCCTCGGAGTTTTTCAAAACCCTATTATCACCTAAGGATCGCTTTTCCTATTGCACTCATAACACCAATTACTCTGGTCCTACTTCTATTGTTTTTGACGATGGGGGCGATGCTCCATATACTTCTATGACCCGTAGTGACGATGAACGTTCCGTATTGCTGGACTCTATATACCATGTTGCCGACAAGAAAGTAGGTTATTTATGCTATTTGAATTTTTCCAATGCTGTTGAACTGGTGCCTGTTATGAAGAGGTTTTGGGAAGAACAGATTGATGAATTGATTGTAGACTTGCGCTTTAATCCTGGCGGCTACGTCTCTGTTTGCCGGTATCTTTGTAACTGTGTGATTGCACAAGAGGCCTATGGACACGTCTTTCAGCATAAGGTATATAATGATGTCGTAACTGCTGAGCTGTTGAGAAAGACCGGACAGGACAAAGAGTCGGAAAACTACGAATATCCACCTCTTTCTTATGAAGGATTATTGGGCACCCCTATTTATCCTCTAAACATGCAGCGTGTATATGTCTTAACCTCAAATCGCACGGCATCAGCCAGCGAAGCCTTTATCGTGTGTTTAAGACCGTTCACTAAAACTATCGTTATTGGTGAGCAAACTGTTGGAAAAGGCGTGGGTTCATTCACTGTCAAAGAGTCTCAGTATTTTTATGAACTCCATCCTATTACCATGAGGTATTATAACGGTGTCATGGAGACTACGCCTGATGAAGGCTTCACCCCAGACTTCTTGGTGCCAGGAGGTTCTAAGACGTTTGTTGGCGACATAGGAAAAATTGACGAGCCGCTCTTGAGTGTCGCCCTGCAACAGATTGCTCAATAAAAAAAGAACTAAAGACTATGAATGCAACTATTAAGACAATCGTATTATTGATTCTTTGTCTTGGTCTGTGGCAACCATTGACAGTGCCAGCATGTGCACAGAACGACAAGGCGCAGCAGTATCTGCGCGATGCGCAGCGGTATAATGAAGAGGCAGAGAAGTATGAACGGGAGGCACAGCAGTTAACGGAGAAGGCGAACAACTATACCCGTCAAGCTGAGAAGTATGCCCAGAAGAAGGACTATAACCAGTCCCGCTTGTATACCAATTGGGCTAATGATGCCATGTCGAAGGCCCAGCTCCGTCTCCGTTGGGCAAAGGAGGCTCGCGACAAGGCTCTCCTCAGAATGAAGTGGGCCGAAGACGCGATGAAAAAGAGGTAAGGTATTCACATCTGATAATCTCAGTCAGGTGCGGATGTTGATTGCTGCTGATTATAAGATGGTAAGGCTTACCCTGCGGCCTAATCCTTGGAATATCTTTAAGAGTGTAGAGACCTGTATATCTGTATGTCCGTTCTCGACACGTGAGATATAGCTTTTCTTTGTCCCAATCTTATCAGCTAGCTGTTCCTGTGTAAGGCCAGCCCTTTGGCGTTCCTCCTTAAGACGCTCTCCCAATATGAAAGCATCGGCATCAGCATCAAACTCCATTCTTGCTGGGGTTCCTTCTGCACCAAAATCTTCGGTAATGAAATCTTCAATCGGTGTAAGATTCAGTTCCTTCATTTCTTCTTTTGTCATATTATTCTCCTTTCTTGTTTTTACTTTCAAAATATTCGTTCATAATCCGTTTCGCCTTGTCTATTTCACCTTGTGGCGTCTTTTGGGTTTTCTTCTGGAATCCATTAAACAGAATCACCAGATTGCCCTCATCGAAACAGCAGAAGATACGATAGATATTGCCATCATCTTCAACTCTGATTTCATATAGTCCTGCTACTCCCGCTATTGATTTCAAATAGGTAACTGGAATGACATCTAATGTCATGATGTAGAGGAATATCTGGTATATCTTTTTTAATGTTCGCAGTGACAGCGTCTTTTTGAACTCCTTGAAGTAGTCCTTATAAGCCACCATCTGCCTTTTATATTCTTTCTTCGGCATTTTGCTCAATTTTTCTGCAAAGATAACTAATTAGTGAACATTCTCCAAATATTTTCGCAGAAAAATTCATGATGTAGTTGAAATTAATATTAAAATGCAAGAAGAATTGCATAGGCGGTTCACCAAAAGCAGTGTAGTCTTCTTACAAATAATCTGCCAATTATTTGTAAAGTTCAGATATATTTTTTATCTTTGCAGCCAAAGAGAAAACGGTTGAAGATGAAGAAAGCGATAATAGTCATTTATTGTCTGCTGGGCCTCATCTCTGTTTGCCAGGCCCAGGACCATCTGCGCATCCATTATAAGAATGGAACGCAAGCCGATGTGCCCCTCGCCCAGATAGACAGCATCACGTTTGTGGAGGGGAGCAGCGTACCCGCAGAGCCTAAGCTGGAAAGCAGCTGGTTCTGGGGCAGTCAGGTGCAGGGCTATTATGAGCTGCTGACCATCAACGAAGACCACACCTATACGGGCTACGATTATTTCTTTACATATGGCTTCGACACGATGACATACGGCTTTTGGGCGCAGATAGGTGCGATGCTCACCATGTCGTCGAACGGCTTTGGATACCAGCGACGCTACAACTGGTATATCACGGAGCTGACGGCCAACGTGCTAAGCGTCATGACCAACATGGGACCGTTTACCTACTACCGGGTTCAGCCAGAGACGCTGAGTCTGCAGGTGTCAGGCACGCTGGCATGCGACGAGGGTGACTCCTTCACCTTTGCCGATGGCGTGACGGTAGCCATACAGGACGGCAAGCTGGTTGGCCTGATGGCTGGCGAGACGTATGTCCTCAAGTACCTCAATGCCATCAAAGGTATCGTAGCATATAAAGTCGTGGTCGTGTAGCATTGAACGAGATTTATTAATTCCAAAACCTAGAACCAAGAATATGAAAGCAAAACAAATGATTACCTTACTGGTCCTGGCCATGTTTAGTGGTATGTGCTGGGCCCAGGGTCCTGCGTCGGCTATGCCAGCAGAGGCAGCTAACAAAGGACAGATGTTCCAGTTGAAAGACGTGAAGATGGCGCGCAGTGGCGAACAGTGGTTCAAAGTCACCACCGACATCAACTGTCACAGTCAGTATCCCCCACTCCACAAGATGATAACGCGCGTCCTCTTTGGCAAGGAGAAAGAGTGTAGCTCGCTGGACAGTGCCATGCAACGTCATATGGCGGAGTACGACGAGGTGGTCAGCCCGACGGGTTTTGACCGTCCCGTGGCACAGTTTGAGGAGATCAAGGTGGCGTTCAGGGGTGGTGACGAGAAGCGATTCCTGAACTACCACGTCAGCTATATGCAGTTGACCATGCAGGACAAGGAGAGTGTGCAGAAGAACCGTGAGCGCAGCATGGTCTACGACGTGGTGCACGGCAAGATGCTCACCCTCTCGGATGTGTTTATCCCCTCTGTGGCCACGCGCATGAAGAACGAGACGAAGAAGCTGCCCATACACATCAACATGAACGGCCAGAGCATCCTCATCGCCTGTAAGGACAATGGTGAGTGGAAGGAGAACAACCTCGTGTATCACGAGAATCCCGAGATCTTTACGGACAAGTTCAAGGAGCTCGTGGACTGGTCGCAGGTGGACCGCCGTCATCAGACCCTTGTGCTCGGTTACCACACCGACGACCCTATCGCCAAGGATGGTGGACCATATTATGACGCTCCCAAGGTGGAGCAAGCCCCCGCTTTCATTGATGGCGAGGAGGCCATGAAGAAATGGTTTGCTGACAAGAAGAACCCCTTATATACCGCCATTGCCGACAATAGCAACGTACGCGGCATGGCCACCTGTTCCTTCATCGTCGAGGCCGACGGCACTGTCACCCATGCCAAGGTGGACAAGTCCGTCAACCCCGCCCTTGACCCCGAGATTGCCAAGGCCATCGCCTCGATGCCCAAATGGACGCCCGGCATGCACGAGGGCCAGGCTGTCCGAGTGAAATGCACCCTCTACGTTGAGATCAATCTGAACAACAAAAAGGTGAATGTCAGCCTCACCCAGCCCGCTCCTCGCTGGGGCTTCGGCTTCGGTCCGTTCTGATACACAGATATAGAATGAAATACCAAAAATCGCAATTTATTGTGATTTTGCTTGGAACTTTCAAATCTTTTTCCTATCTTTGCAGCGAAATCACAATATAATGTGAAATAGCTATATGAATCAGAAGGAGATTGGAACTATTATCAAGGAGCGACGTAAGCACTTGGGGGTCAACCAGCAGACATTGGCTGACTTGGCAGGCGTGGGCATCAACACCCTTGTTGCCATTGAGCGTGGCGAGGGTAACCCTCAACTCTCTACCCTACTGACTATCCTCGAAACCCTTGGTCTGACAATCGACCTCCACATCAAAAGATTGACGTATGAGGCAGTGTAAAGTGTTTGTACACGACAAAGAAGCCGGTGTGCTGCAAGAGACAGATGACCGCCATTATATTTTCGCCTACCGTGATGACTATGATGGCGAGCCAGTCTGCTTGGCTATGCCTGTACGAAAGGCTCCTTATCAGGCGGATTTCCTTTTTCCTTATTTCTTTAACATCCTCTCAGAAGGCGCCAATCGTCAGTTGCAGTCCACATTATTGCATATCGATGAAAACGACGACTTTGGCATACTCTTAGCTACGGCCCAGAACGACACCATCGGTGCAGTAACCATCAAACCTATCAGCGCATGAACGAACTGAATGTTTGTCCTTCCACCCTCGCAGAAGGTTTTAAGACCTACTCGCCAGCGGCCCTCAAACTGATGTTTGATGGTGTCCAGGTGTCACATGTGCTCTCTTTTAATAGTCCTAACAACGAAGAGGCAGAAGATGGGGAATATGCTAAGCACGTAGGACGCGTGTCGCTATCAGGTGTTCAACCCAAAGCAGGACTGGTTGTTAAAGACCAGCAATTGGTAAGACCATCTATCCAGGATCGGAGTCGTTACATTCTGAAACCAGCACCGACTTCGTATGCCTTGCTGGAACGTAAGGACTGCCCTGCCAACGAACACCTGAGCATGCAGATAGCCTCGCAGGTCTATCATATCGAGACTGCCCCCAATGCCCTATGTTTCTTCAAAGATGGAGAAGCGGCCTATGTCACACGTCGTTTTGACGTTGCTCCTGATGGCAGCAAATACCAGCAGGAAGACCTTGCCTCCTTGGCTGGGCTGACCAGGGCCAATGGTGGCAGCGACTATAAATACAGCAATCTGAGCTACGAGGAGTGTGCAGAGATTATTGCAAGATATACGACTGCTCCAAGTGTCGAGGTGTTGAAGTTCTTCCGCATCGTTGTTTTCAACTACCTGATTCTCAATGATGATGCCCATCTGAAGAACTTCTCACTCATCAATCGTGGCGATGGCGAGTATCATCTGGCACCTGCCTACGACCTCATCAATACCAGCCTTCACCTCTACGAGCCCCGAATCTTTGCTCTCGATAAAGGTTTGTTCCGTGAAGGAATGCAGCTATCTGATACACGGACAGTCAATCGAGCTGATTTCGAGGAGTTTGGTCGTCGTATAGGCCTGGCTTCTCGTCTTGTAAAACGAGAACTAAACCAATTCGCCACCGAACAGCCCTTAGCCAAGGAACTCATCAACCGTTCGTTCCTGTCAGAAAAGCTCAAGCATTACTACTGGCAGTCCTATAACTACCGCCGTGTTACGTTGACATTCTGATTCTTTATGTCACAACAAAAAACCTCAGTCTGCGGAATGCGGACTGAGGTTTCATTGATTTTGGGAGGAGGACTACTGTTCGAGCTTCAAGGGCGTGAGAGTTAAATACTCAGCACGGGCGTCGAAACAGGGACAGTCCTTCTTGACCCAGGGAAGGTCGCGATGACCAAGGATGCGGGCATCGGGGTAATCGACCTTCAGAGCACGAAGCAGGGCGATGAGGGCTCGTTTCTGGGCAGGGGTTCGGGTGTCGGCAGACCCGCCATTGGCATCGAGGCCACCCTCATAGCAGATGCCGATGGAATGGGCGTTATAACGACGGGCATGGGCACCGATCATCTCCTCGGGGCGGCACTGGTGCAGTTGGCCGTCCTTGGTGATGTAGTAATGGTAGCCCGTGGTCTTATAGCCCCTACCCTTGTGGCATGCCTCGAGGTCCTCGGGGGAAAAGTCTTGGGTGACTTTGGTGGCGGAGCAATGGATAATAATTAGGTCTATTCTTCTCATTTCACACAGTTATAATCTCACACAGAAATCACAGAAATCACGGAAATTTTATTACTGAATAAGAGGGGCACAGTCCTGGACGGCGAGGGTGCCGAGAATGGTGCTGGCGATAGTGACAAGGTACTTGGCTACCTTAATGACTTTGTTCCAATTGATTTTCATTTCACACAAAATAATATCAAAAGAAATACGTTTAATTAAAGGTCACACAGATTACACAGATTACACAGATTTTTTATTCCTTCGGAATCATGACAGAGAACGAACTAACATACCAAATACGTGGGGCTATATTTGACGTGTACAACACGTTAGGCCCAGGACTCTTGGAGTCCGTTTATGAAGAAGCCTTATGTTTTGAGCTCCAGCAGCGTGGCTTACAAGTAGCCAGGCAACTGGAGGTTCCCATTAACTACAAAGGGAACGTTCTCAAAACTGCTCTTCGTCTGGATTTGCTCATCGAGAATACGATTATCGTAGAGCTAAAGTCAGTCGAAGAGATGAAGCCAGTGTTTGCAAAACAACTGCTTACATACCTAAGGCTTCTTGATAAACATATGGGCCTTTTGGTGAACTTCACAACAGATAACATCAGGGAGGGCATCATTCGCATAGCGAATTAAATCTGTGTTATCTGTGATATCTGTGTGACATAAAAATAAAGAGCTCAGTGAGAGGCTAAGGGAAAGGGAAGGGGCTGGATGATCAGGCTACTTTCATGCCCGTATATTGAACTTGTTTCAGCGTGACAGCTGACTGGGTGGGCATAGCATCACCCCGGAATCTATCCTCTTTCCACTTTCCTCCTTCCTCTTTCCACTTTAATTGTACCCGTCATCTCCTGATCCACCGCCGGGGTTGTCGCCGCCGCCGGAGTTGCCACCGGTGTTGTCACCTCCAGTTCCAGAGGTTCCGGAGTTTCCACCGGTGTTTGAGCCACTGCCACTATTCGTGCCATTCGAGGGATTCGTGGATCCATTACCCGAGTCGTCAGACTCTACGTTCATGGCGTTGTCGTGGGTTTCCTCGAAGACAACATCCTTCAGCATGGTGATGGCGTTGACGTACTTCTGCTTCACGGTACCATTGTCCAGTTTCTGCTGACCTACAACGACGCGGGTGGTCTCGGGCTGGAACAGTACACGGCGGGTGGTGATGGTCTGGGCGCCACAGTCCTCGAGCCTGGTGACACCAATACTTGAGAAGCCTACCTTGAAGATGCCAATGCCGTCGAGCTTGATCTTCTGGCCCATCTCGAAGAAGTGCTTGAAGGCTTCGCCCAGTTCCTGGAGCACGGCCTTGATGTCGCTCTTCTTCACTGAGGCCTGGCGCTGGATGAAGTCAGAGAGCTCCTCAGTACCGATGAAGTGGTTGTCGTAGACAGCCTGTGCGAAGTACTTGCCATAGGCCTGGCTGAAGCTGTTCTTGTTTTGAGACTTAATAAATTTTTGAGACATAATTAAAAAATTAAAGAATTGAAGAATTAAACTTCGTTTGAACCTGCTTTCGCTCAACATTCTGAATGCTAGCCTTCGACTGTATTCGCTTAATCGCAGATTTATGTTATACTGATCCGGATAGTCTTAACGGGTTGTCGAGATAGTCTTAACGAGGTGTTCGGATAATCTCTATACCCCCAAAGGGATTATTTCGACGGGTCGTTCAGATAGCCTGAACACTTCATTCGAATGGTCTCGATGGACCAAAGGTCCCAGGGGAACGACGTCCTGATTTCATTTGCAAAGATACAATATTTGGAAAGGGCGTTGACAAGATTTGACAAGTTGCTCACACAGAAAATAATATTTTTTTAAGGACACACAGTTTTTGGGGAAGCTAAACGTCAATGCAGTACTCTTCTGAGAGGTATCTGACGATGTGGGGAGGCAGTTTCTTGGTGTAGAGGGTGATCCCCATGGACTCGAGGACGAGGCGGCGGGACTTGAGAAAGCGGTAGAAGGTACTATATGATACTCCTGCGAGTTTAGCAAGCTCTGATTTTGAGTAGAATCTCAGTGGATCGTATTGGGTTTGCATATTAATCTATGGAATTTGTGACTGTGTGACCCTCGAAGATATAATCAACGAGATCGATTTTGCGGGACTTTTGGTCGGGATTGGCATGGAGTTCGAGGATGGGAGAGACACGGATAGGATTGTGCTTGGGCCAAAAGAAAGAGCGCATGACTTGTTGGGCTGCATCGTACCAGCAACGGAAGGCAGTACCATCAGGGTCTGTATCAGGAAAAAGGATGACCTTGAAATAACGAAGGGGCAGAAACTTGTTAACCTGGACTTCATGCATGCCGCCTGCAGCCAGCCAGATGTACTGGGGATAAAGCTCAGAGAGAATCACGGCAGACTTCTCGGCCTCAACAACACAAACCACGGGACTATGCTTGAACACGGATTGCACGGATGAAACGGATGCGCTTTCTGAACACGAATTACGCGAATTACACGAATATCTTTCCGTGGTTTCCGTGATTTCCGTGTGACATAATAAATGCGTGCCAAAGAAGACATGAGTGGGCTGGAAGGTATCTTGGGGTACGCCATAGTACTGTTTGAGCAGATACATGACCCACGTGGCATTACGATGCTTCAGGCGGTGACAGTCAGGGCCATACCACATCAGCTTGCCATCGTGCAACTGCCCCAGCTGGTCAATCTGCCAGTAGATGACAGCATCGTCCTTTGAACGACCGAGACGATAGCGCCAGGCGGCGTGAACCATCTGCCGATGAGTCAGTAGGCCCGACCGGACAACGGCACGACAGAAGCTGCTCTTTGACGAGAGACGCTGCGCCCACAGAGGGCGAGGATCGGTAGGCCGGGGAACGAGGCCGTGGATGTGGAGCTGGCCGTTGACTGTGCTGACGACCAAGCTCAAAGACTGGCCTATGGATTTAAACGAATGAACGAATAGATTTTTGATTTTCATTTTCATCACGATTTATTTTCGAATTGAACGGATAAGGTCTTTGTGTCCGTCCTTCCTTCTACACCCCTCTTACTATAGCCCCATCTCTCTTTTAAGAGAGAGGATGGGGACTATATAGAGAGGGGGTTAAGAAGGGAGAAGGACGACCACAATACGACCATTGCGAGCCATCGTGCTCTGCACCACACGCTGGTCAACCGCCAGGTCGTAGACTTTCTCGTAATACTTGGGCTGCTGGATGCCGCTCAGGGCCATCACCTCTTTCTGCAGGGCATCGGGTGGCAACGACGGCAGACCGGTCATCGCATCTTGGAACAACGCACGGAGATTCCACTCCCATGGCTGACGGGCATTGTCCTCATGACGGATGATATACTTCTGGTTGAACGTGTCAGCCCTCTCAGTCTTAATCTGATAGGCATCCGGCTTGCTGCTCTTAAACTGACCATTGTTGTCGCGAGGCTGATAATTGGGCTTGCCGGTGACTCGGGGCAGGCCATTGTCATCGATACGGTAATAGAGCTTCTCCTGGATGTGATATTTTCGGGTGAGCGTCTGCTCTACCAAGAAGACATCCGTATGCTCTATCTGCTCGCAGTAGTACACCTCAAAGGCCTTGTGCAGGATCTCGGTGCCGAGCCAGCCGCGCAGGTTGCGCTTCTCGCCAGAACGATTCAGGTGGATGACCACGGTGATGTTACAGTCGTACAACGAAGCCATCTGCATCAGTTGGTCCATCACCTGAATAGACGCCTCAGAGTCGTTCACGCTGGGCAGCAAGTCGCTCACATTGTCAATAATCACCATGTCGGGCTTGTATGCCTCGATGCCGGCCACCAGCAATTCCATACGCTCCTGGTATGTGCAGGCTCTGACGTTGAAAACAAAGAAATTGCTTTCGATGTCGGCGTCTTGTGCCACGGCGCTCGAGCTTTGCTCGCTTGCCAAAGGGCCACCAGGATTCGAAGATACATGAGGCCCAACCAGTTTGAAGACACGGTCAGCAAGAATGGTCTTTGTCGACTGCTTGCTCTGCTCTGTGTCGTACCACATCACTTTCAGCGGCTCCTCGCGGATACGTTCCAGTTCGAGCACACTTTTCTCGGCACAGCAGGCCATGAGCATCGAGGTAAAAAACGTCTTTCCACACTTCTCCAGACCAGTAATAGTGGACAGGTCACGGCGTGGAAAACATGGTTTACCAAACAGTCGCAGGAGGAACTCCTCGGGCGGTACTTGCGTGTCGGACATGATACGATACTTGTCCAGTTTTACAACCAATGGCGATACGGGAGAAGCCTCGCCAGCTTGGCAGAGTTCCTCCTCAATGAGATTCTTTTCTTTCATAAAGATAATATTTTACTTTTTAGTCATTACATGCTAAATTTTTTTAAACTTTTGCCCGGACATTGCAAAGTTCGGAAAAAAGTTGTAACTTTGCACACGAAACGTTCCAACATTGTTGGGACGAAATAAGTATTAATTAACACTTAACCTGTTAATATTAAAGAGTTTTGACTTATGAAAAGATTCTTTTCAACACCGCTGACACTGAAGTTCCTTCAGGCCTTTGTCGGCTCCGATGTGAAAGGCGTCTCTGTACGTGTTCTCAAGCAGCATCATGTCAGCGAGAAGACACGCGCGAGAGTCTAAAATGGTGAAGTCATCAGACTTCCGCAGTTCTACAACGTATTCAGGTTCGCCCTGCTGAGCAAGCGATCCAGGTGGGAAAAGCTAAAACTGGTCATGCAACTGATGGACCAGCTGGAGCAAGACTATCACAGCGTCTACCCCGATGACCCGCCAGTACTGGAGGAGGGTTTCGAAAAGGCACTACATCAGATGGTGACGAAGTGATTTTTCGAGTTTTTCTTGGAAGATAACGAAAAAATGACTATTTTTGCAGCGGAACTATTACCTAACACAATGGGCTTATGGAAATAGACGGAAAGACCTATCTGTCACGCGAGGAGTTCTTCAAGGAAAAGGGGACGCCACGCTTTGAAGTCATGCCACTGGATGTGAACCTGGCGAGGGCTCAGTTTGAGTTGCAGAAACGCATTAGGCAGGACCTGACGGAAAAGCAGAGCTGCGAGGAGGGCTTTGAAATGAAGAGTCCCATACTGCAGCTGTCTATGGTCACCATCCAATGCCACAAGGTAAGAGGTACTGACGACATCTTTGACCTCGTGATGCGCGTGGCAGACAAGGAGCATCAGCATGTGGCTCTGGCCTGGATCACCATGGGCGACATCAACAGAATAGAACAAGAGATCGTCTCCAACCAGTTTTTCATGAAGTGCAAGCTCTGGCTCGCATGGTTCGACTATGCCATCAAGACCTACCCTACCGAAAAAGGCCTCCTCTACTATTGGACCGAATGGCAAAAGGCGCCACCCGATAAAAACTGGTATGCCCATGATGTGGATGTTTACGGCATCAGCTCCCGTCAGTCACACGAGCTGTTGTGCGGTCTGAGATGTCGAGCAGAGCACCAACAGGAAAGGGACAATCTGTTCCGCAGCAATGCCGTGATTCGCGTCCAATACCCGGGAGCCCCAGGCCGAGAAGACGAATTTGAGTGTATGTCCATGGAGCTGCGCTGCTACGAGCGGGGGCAGATTGACTTAGTGGGTTATATCTGGTTCCTGCAGTTCGACTTCACCCGAAAGACCACCCGCATCATCATCCACTCCTTCGACAGCATCGACAACTGCCTCACGTGGCTGGGCCGTAAACAAGCCACCTATGAAGACTGTTGCCTCCGAATGGGAGAGCTACTCATGTGTGGGGAATCCTATTGAATAATCGTATAATCCATCGATACAAACGTAATAATTGTAAGCTTATGAAAATCAGAAGGACTTTTGTACTCGTATTGACTTTGATAGCTGTATTATCATTGTTTGTACATTGTAAAAGTAATAATGACGAGCAACCCGAAACGGAACAAGGAATAATTAGTAGTGCAGACTGGGAACAGACCACAAAAATGGAATACAGGTTTGGAGATGCCTCTGTGGCACCACAGTATCACCGCAGTTACACCATTTCAATTTCCAGCAGCAAGAAGACAATCACCATTGATAGCTATGGTGACGTGCTCTTACAGCGACAATACGACAACACCGCAGAGGAGTATCAGAAGTTTAGAGAGGCTGTTGCTGAAAAAGGAATATCCAAACATGAGGAGACAGAAGTCTCCGGTTGTACAGGCGGCAAGACAGAATATGTCCGATTATACAAAGGTGATGAGATGTATTTTGACGCATACGTGTACCATTGCGGTGGTGAAGACACCGGAACATTGGATCTTCCTGAGGGAACGTCATATCTGTTCAGAAACATAATCCCCGAAGATGTTAATTCCCTTATTGAATCAACGATGCAATAGCCATAAGTGGTACGTTACCCGTCCTTGGCGGCATCAGTTTTAGTTTATCTACTGATTACATTTATAAAGAAGTCTAAATGATGAGATTAATTAGATTAATTATAATTCTTTTGATTGCCTCGTACGGATTGACAGCAAACGGACAAATTCAGAAAGGATATGTCAAGACAAAGGGACGAATGCTAAATGGCAAGCATATTCCTGGTCAAGGACTACCTGGATCTACCGTAAAAATACAAGGTGGCAATAGTATAGGAGTAAGGAATACTAATGGATCATTCTCGTTCATAGTGCCTAAAAAAAACTACATGGTGGAGTCTGTACAGAAAAAAGGTTACGAGTTAGTAGATGTGGATGCAACGAAAAAGTTATATCAGCAATCTGCCAATCCAATTTATCTAGTAATGGAAACACCAGAACAGCAACGCTCGGATATTTTGGCAGCAGAACGTAAGATACGTCACTACTTACAACAACAATTAACGCAAAAGGAAGATGAGATAGAGGCTTTGAAAACTACAAAGGCAGAGAAGGACAGTTTGTTTTGTATCCTCTATCAGCGACAAACTGAGAATGAGAAACTGATTGCGGAAATGGCCAAACGTTACTCTACACTTGACTATGACCAATTGGATGAATTCTATCAGAAAGTCTCATGGTTTATTGAGAATGGCGAATTGACCCATGCAGACTCACTTTTGCGCACCCGTGGAGATATTCATACTCAAGTCCAAAACATCTTACAACAGGGGCAAGCCATCCTAGAGCAGGAAAACCAATTGCAGCAGGCTAAAACAGTTCACCAAGCAGACATCGAAGAGGTTGCGCGACGTTGCGACAGCTTCTTTAAAGCTTTTTCTGTTATGAATTTGACTGACTCTGCAGTATATTACATTGAATTGCGGGCAAAATTGGATTCCACAAACGCAGAATGGCAAAATGCTGCGGGGGAATACATCTGGGATTATTACCGTTCATCTAATTATATGCTAGCATGGGAATACTTTAATAGAGCTTTGCATTATTCAGTCGAGGGTTCTCCAATAAGTATCAGTGTATGCTGCAATTTGGGAAAAGTATTGACTTATGTTAATAAATATACCATGGCTATGAGAAGCTTAAATCTTGCTTTGGAGATGGCTCTTGACTTGAAAGAAAAAGATAATCCAATAATACCAGTCATATACAATTCTATAGGTGATCTTTTTACGAAATTGGAAATATATCAAGATGCTATCTTGAATTATAAAAAAGCATTGGATTTGTATACAAAAATATATGGCAAGAAGCATGAGCATGTGGCAAGAACATTTTACAACATAGGTAAAATCTTTTATTTAACAGAAGATTATTATAACGCTCTAGAATATGAACTTAAAGCGCTAGAAATAATTAGTAAGATTGACAATATAAGTAGCAAGTTCGTTTTAATGGATATTTATTCGCTTATTGGAGATATTTATCAGGAGAAAAAGGATGAATCAATAGCATATGATTATTGGTACAAATCTAATGAAATAAGAACAGGATTGTATTCAAATGACTTTTTTTATAGAAAAAACCATATCGGAAGTGTACTGCATTCTAGCACAAAAAGGCTTCATGAAAAGGAAGAGGAAGAAGACAATTTGCAGGAACTATTACGTCTTTTGTTTGAAAATGGACTAGACTAGAGTCCGGTTGTTTTTTTGAATGCTAATTAAATCTTTAATTAATATTCCGGATGTTTTAACCGGACACTAGTGATACAGATTGTTGCATTTTCATTACGAAGTAATGTTATTTCTCAACTAATAATACCGGAATAACAGGTAGCGATTCCTTACCCCAACATACTAGTTTCACAAACAAATACAATCTTTTTGGCATTTTTCTGTCAAAAAGATTGTATTTTCATATTTTTTTTGTACTTTTGCTGCCAACAACCTAAAACGTTCCTATATGAACAGGAAATACAACATGAAGAAGTTCTTTAAAGATATATTCAATGACCAACTGGTTATTGAATGACATGATTATTCTTAATACGAAAAGACAAATTTTATAGATTATAGTACTATAAATATGGATACAAAAGAACAAAATAATACAGTTGAGACCATCAATGACAGGAATTGGAACATTCTGCTTGATGCTATTGACCGTGAGCGTGTGGTACCTATCATTGGTGATGAGTTTTTCTATATCAAAGATGAAGAGAGCGGAACTGATATGCGAATTGATACATTTCTTATAAGAGAATTATCACGCAAATTCAATATCAACGATGAGACAGTAGACTTCACAACAATCACCGACACAATTGATGTCGAAAATTTTAAAAACCGTCGTAATGCTGGCAAAAAGACTGACCTTTACTTTGAGATTGACTCTATTCTGCGTACGACAAGGGTACGCTGCCGAAACAACATAGAGGAATTTCTAGCCATAGGGAAATTCCCGCTAATCCTTACCACATCATATGTACCAGGACTAGAGTCTTCTCTGTATGCCACATTTGGCAATGTAGTAGTCAAGGTCTATGACAAATCCAGCCGCAATGACATTGATGGAACACTCTCTGCCAATACCCCAACCTTATATTATCTGTTTGGCAAAGAGAGTCGCATCAACAAATCATACAAAGTAACCGATGATGACTTCTTGGACTATCTCCACATGTGGCATAATATAGAGACACGTCCAGAAAAAATCAGCAAGTATTTGAGTGGTAAGTTTCTTTTGCTGCTGGGATGCAACTATCCAAATTGGCTATTCCGTTTCTTCTGGCATTCTATCCGCAATTTTTCGCTATCCTCTGCCACCAGTGAGATGCAGGGTGTAGTAACAAGGACAAAAGTTGGTGAAGACAAGGAATTAATGCGTTTCTTATCGCGCATTCAGACAGAAATTTTTGAGAATGGCAGTATTTTTATAAATGAGTTCATGGACAGATGGGAAAAGAGACAGGCCCAAAAACCTGATACTACCATAGAATCTAACGAGCAAAAAGCGGATAACGATGAAATAGATGTCTTTATCTCTTATGCCGATGAAGATAGGGATAAAGCCGCATATGTAGCAGAAAAACTGGAGGCTCTCGGTGCAAAGACATGGTTTGATAAAAGGGAGTTGAAATCATCCGATCTATACGAAACTATCATAGAAGAGAAGATATCAAAAGCCAAACGTTTCATGCCTATCATTTCAAGCACCACACTGATTCCCGGACGGCGTTTTTTCCGCAAGGAATGGGCAATGGCCATCAGAGAGATGGATTTCAGATATGGTCTACCCTATTTTGCTCCGGTGGTTATTGATGACAGTAACATTAACAGCGAGCAGATTCCCAAACCTTTCAGAGATGCCCATGCTATCAATATCAATGCAGAAGACTGCGAGATGCAATTGAAAAAACTGATACGTTCATTCAGATAAGACAAACTATGTTGAATAATCATAATAATCCTTGGTTGGGACTGGCATCATATGAGTATGAAGATGCCTATAGGTTTTTCGGACGTGAAAAGGACATGGCAGGACTGAAGGATTCTGTCTGTAACAATCTGACAACTACCATCTATGGCATATCTGGAGCTGGCAAGACATCACTCATCAATGCCGGCATGTGCCCTCTTCTGGAAGCAGATGGCTATCTGCCAGTACGCATCCGTTTGGTTCATGGTGGAGACAAAACATATAGCGAACAGATCATCAAAGCCATAAGCGATGCCGTTGTCAAGGCAAATGGTGAGATAGAAACGGTGGACGGGCTAAATGCCAAGACAACTGATGATAATGGGCAGAAAATGGATGTCGTACCAGAGTCAGAGAAACTTTGGTTGTTTTTCCACACCTCAGTTTTCTGGTCGGAGACTAACCACCACATATCTCCTGTCATCTTTATAGACCAGTTCGAAGAAATATTCACACAAAACAACAAAACAGATGTTATTCAAGATTTCTTCGATAGCATCAATGCGTTGCAATATGACGTACCGCCAACTGTAATGGCGCAATTGCTTGAGAAACAAGACAATTATATTGACCTAAACGAAGACAAAGATTTCCGACTGGTTTTCATCATGCGTGAGGATTTCTTGGCACGTCTCGAGGATTATGCCTACGACGTTCCAGCTCTACGCAAAAACCGCATAGGCATCAAGAGGATGAATGGCATGCAGGCACTCGATGTAATTTTGCGGCCCATGCCCGAAATCGTGAATCGCGAGGTTGCTCTCGGCATCATAAGCAAGGTTTCTGGACGACTGGTAAGAGATAATGAAGCTTTTCTTGAGAATCTCTCTATTGACACCTCCATCCTATCACTTTTCTGCTCTGAGCTCTATTACAAAGCTGCAGAACTGAAAAAGGATTGTATTACTTTAGAACTGATTGAACAGTTCGGCAGCAATATCCTTTCTTCTTTCTATGAAAATACAATGAAGTTGGTGTCGACTCGTACCATGGAATATCTTGAAGCACATCTGCTCACACGTAGCGGATTCCGAAATACTGTGGCTTTGGAAGACGTGCTAGAAAACGGCATCAAACGAACTGAACTGAATTATTTGAGTAACAAACGACTCATTCGTATAGAGACATCAGAGGGTACTGAGCGTATGGAGTTTACTCACGATGTACTGTGCTCTATAGCCAAAGAGCATCGAGACAAACGCCAAGCCAAGACTGGTAAGAAGTCAAGCATTTACAGAAACATTGGCTATATTTTCGACACTTCACTGACTTTATTATGCATTATGCTGATTTCCTTCAATGGTTACACTAGTCAGATTCTACCCAAGATGCTCCATTTTTATAAAGTAGAAACCATTTTTACAGCTATTGCTTTTCTAGCGATGTTGCTCATTGGATACTGCATTTTGCCCTATCGTTTCACAAAAGACCGCAATGCATCTTGGGTCTCTGCTTTGGCTTTTATCGGCAACATCTTCATATTTTTCACCTTGATATTAACAGATGCATTGGATTCCACCGCATACTTGACTAATGCCTTATTACTTATATGGTGTCTGTATCCGTTACTACATATTTTCAACTCGCTTCGTTTCAACAAGAAAAGAAGCATCGGGAAGGCACTTGATTATATAGTTCTTCAAAAGGTATATCGCGATTATTCAAGTCTTATTACTATCCTAAAATATGAGATATTAATCTTCATCACCTTTGTAGCTTTCCTCATTGGCCTCACGCTCAATGTCACCTATTCCATATTTGCCATACCTTTATTTGGTATAACATGTTTCACGATTATAAGTAGTCTTAACGGTTTAACTCGATTGTTTAACTGGCAGTCTGCAGTCACTTATCTGATACAAATCGTACTTTTAATTATTATTGTTCTTTCACAATTCTGGTTTGGTCATTTATGGTGGATGCTAAGTTGCTGGATACTATTGTTGACTACTGTCTATTTCTTTGTGAACAGTCGACAAAACAATGACACGTTGTTACAGAAATGCAGAAGAACGGGGATTCTCTGGAGCATAGCCTTTTTTATCATCCCTTTGCTTTCAATGGGTTACAATGTGTTTTCACTACCCGACTACGTCCGCACCCAAAATGGTGTCATCAATAACTATCAGACAGTCAGATTCATGATAGTAAAGGACAAGGATGGCCATCGCGGCGTACGTGACCGTAACAATTTGGTTATACCGGTCCTGTTCGACAGTATAGACAAAAGTGTATATGCTAACGTGGATTTCGAAAATAGCAGTGGGCTCAGTTCCTACGAAAACGACTATTTCACATATTCCAGTGATTGTGAAATAACGTTCCATACCACAATTAACGGCAAAAAGGAAGAATGGAACTGTTCTGATCACCTGGATATGGATAATATCTGCACAGACTTGATTACCCCAACTATGGAGTCATCCAGCACTTATAATCATCAGATAAAATACATACGCTATCTCCTGGCTCAAAATAATTCGGAGGTCAATTCGGAAATCCACGAAAGGATACTCGAAGGTTTCGTGTCTAATTTGATTAGCGACACACATTCACAATATATGAAAGCAGAGGTAGGAAGTAAGACTGAAGATTATTATCTAAAGTTACGGAATCACATAGACGAAAATGGAATTGCATATCTGGAACTATTAAAAAACGGGAAAGACAGCATATCATATTCGACTTACAAATCTGCCATCTCTGCCAGCTTAGGACTACTGTCTATGGACCCCGACGGGACAACCAGCAAACTGCTTCTCGACACGATATATCCTAAGTGCAAGAACATAGATGATTCATGTGGTTATTATATTGGTTTATCTTTCTTCAAACTATTTTCACGTGAATTTGTTGAGTCTGAGAAAGCATCACTTGCCGCATTAAGATTAGATTCTACACGAATGATTTTATACACCAATCTATTCTCTGCGCTATATTTCCAGAAGCGATATGATGAAGCATTCAAATTATTAGAGAAGTACAAGGATGTCAACTATGAGGATTATGGTTATATAAAACACGTTGGTTATGGCATTTGCGAAGACTTCCGCAAATACGTAGCCTATGGTATATACAACGATACGACGTCGCAGGAATATTTGAAACTAAAACAAAGCCTAATAGAGTATTGGAATTATCCCGATTATGATTTTGGGTATTATTTGGACAATTCAATAATCAAAATGCAGAAAGGATTTGGTGACGACATTGAGTATTGGTTCTTTACTAATAAAGACAAGAAACTGCTAACCCCACCTGTTGATTGGTATAATCGGCATATGGACGAGGGTGATAGCATATATTTCTATAGGACCCTTGATACACAAAAACGCGGTTTCTTCATGCACAATGGCACCATGTCAAGAACTATTGAAGCAAAATACGACCATGCATGGTTATTCTCTGAAAGACTGGCAGCTGTTGAGAAGGACGGCAAACTTGGCTTTATTAACAAAGAAGGAAGATACGCTATAGAACCCATATTTGATTATCATCTTGAAGAGGCTTCTGCGGGAGACGTGGTAGACTTCGTCTTTCATGATGGATATTGTCCCATGGTTGCAGCCCCAGGTAAACATGGACTGATTAATAAAAAAGGAGAATGGGTCGTCGAACCAGATTATTCATATATCAACAATCCTGTTAACGGATATAGGATTGTGCGTAAAGGCAAGAAATATGGGATTATGGACAGCCAGCTCCGTCTCGTATTACCTATAGATTTTTCATGGATTAATCAAGACCAAGAGGACAATACTATCCAAATAGAAGATTGTGTTTTGTATTATTCAGAGTTTCAACAATTAATAACTGCACAAAAAGCAAAATGAAATAAGTACAATCACTAGTGCCCGGATATTTTTTTAAGATTTTTTTCTTATATGATGTTTTTTTCGTAACTTTACAGCCGAATTATACCAACAACAAATATGAAACCGTCAGATTTTATACACCCTGAAGATGCGGCCGCTCTCCGACAAATGGAGGGTATACCAGGCTTTGCGGCCATCGTCAAGAAGATTCTATCCATAGGCATTGAGACTCTTCAATATGGCATGAACATGGCATCTACCATCAGATTATCTGAGAAACAGATGCCAGAGTTATATCATCACCTTCCACCCATTTGCAAAAAGATGGGAATCCCGGAACCTGAGTTTTACCTACAGATGAGTCCTGTGCCCAATGCCTGGACATCCGGTGACACACGTATCTACATCACCGTGACTTCCGGTTTAGTAGAAATGATGAACGAAAAAGAGTTGGACTCGGTCATCGCACATGAATGCGGTCATATTCTCTGTCGTCATGTACTCTATCACACAGTAGCACGATGGTTGAGTAGTGGTCTTGCCAACCTCGGCATTTTGGGCACCTTGGCCATCCCTGTCCAATATGCGCTCTGCTATTGGAGCAGAAAGAGCGAGTTGTCTGCCGACCGAGCTGCCAGCATCATCACCTCACCAGAGATCGTAGCCAGCACCATGGCACGCCTATCTGGCGGACCTAAGAGCATCACGGCAAATATAGACTTGAATGAATGGGCCAAGCAAGCAGACGAATATGATAAGATACAGAATGATGGTCTATGGAACAAAGCACTTCAGCTATCTGTCATCGCAGGTCTGGATCATCCATTCTCTGCAGTACGAGTACGTGAGATTCTGAAATGGGGCGACAGCGAACAGTATCGGATTATCAAAAACGGAGGAATACCGACAAATGGCTCTGCCAACTCAACATGCTGTCCGATGTGCGGAGCATCCATCCAGAATGGTTGGAAATTCTGTCGTAACTGTGGTCAAAAACTCTAAAACAATACTATTATGCTTTTCAACGAACAAGGAATAATCAATATGGATGAACTGATTGCCCAGCAACCTTCATTCCAGAAAATCATGGCCGACGGTATCGTCACTGAAGAAGAACTGAAAGAGCAGTCGGAGCGTGTCATCAATCTGCTTCATGAGGCAGAGCAGCGCTTTAGCGAGGAAGAACAGCAGTTCATCAAACAACTCTTTGCTGAAACCAATGTACTTTCGGCTATTTATCATTATCACGAACTTCAAAATCTGAACAATTATGGCAACCTATAGTAAAAAGAAGGTGTTGGCAGCACCTACTTCAAGCATTCCCCACATAGCCGATGCTATCTGTAAGGAATTTGTATTAGACGGCTTTGAAGTGAACGTCGATACATTGATGAGTGGCGGTCGTGACATCAGTATCACCAAAGGAAATATGTTCAAGGCTGTCATTGGCATGCGTTCAGCATTGAAGATTTCCCTTACACCACAATCCGATGGAGTCTTATTCCATGCCAATGTTGGTATCTTTGGGCAGCAGGCTATTCCTACCGTTATCTCCATGCTTTTCTTCTGGCCTGTACTGATTACGCAGATCTGGGGCCTTGTAGAGCAGTCAAAACTCGATGACAAGGCTCTAGAGATTGCAGAACGGGCTTGTGCAAGTTATTCTTCAACTACAGGCAGCACTTCCCAGGCATCATTTGCAGGTACCAAGTTCTGTACAGAATGTGGTGCCAGAATCATTGGCTCTGCCAAGTTCTGTCCGGAGTGTGGGGCTAAATTATAAATTATGACCAGACATGAAACTGAGTGAAAGTACGCTCAGTCTATAGTTGGTACGAATCTGGATTGTTAAAATAGAATAAAGCTCTGAGATATGGCAAGAAAGAAAACTTACAACATTTTTATCAGTTATCGCCGCACAGCATATGATACTGCGAAGTTGATTGCAGAAAAACTGAGGCATGCGGGGTATCACGTCTTTTTTGACGTGGACACGCTGACCTCGGGAAAGTTTAATGAACAACTCTAGAAGTTATCGGTGGTTGCAAGGACTTTATTCTGGTATTGCCGGAAAAAGCCTTGGATCGTTGTGTAGATGAGAATGACTGGATAAGACGTGAAGTAAGCTGTGCGATAGAACAAAAAAAGAACATTATTCCAGTAATGCTGGATGGTTTCGAATGGCCAAAAGAGATGCCCAAGGGGATAGAGGAGTTGCCAAACTACCAGGCAATCTCCGCAGTAAGCCATGAATACTTTGACATGGCCATCGACCGCCTAAAGGGCTATCTCATTAGTACGCCTGACATTCCCGTAAAAAGATGGCTTCAAAAAGCATGTATTGTACTTGGAGTGTATTTTGCTGAAATGTTGAAAGTTTTTTGCAAAATACGCTCTGTTTTCAATTCTTTTTTGTACTTTTGCTGCCAACAACCTAAAACAATTATACGAAGCCACTTGTATCATCTTGAGATTGTAAAGCAATGGGGCGCATTATAATGATAGTCTCAGACAGATTGATGATGAACCGTCTTCGAACACCTAATAAGAAATAATAAAAAATTCAACAATTGCAATATGGGGAAGATCATAGGTATTGACTTTGGAACAACAAATACACGTGTTGCCGTTTTTGATGGTAACAAGCCTATCATTCTTACTAACAATGAAGGAAAACGCTTTACACCTTCTGTTGTCACCTTTTTAGAGGATAATATGCGACTTGTTGGACTAAATAGTCAACAACGTGCCTCTATTAATCCTAAAAATACTATCTATAACATAAAACATTTTCTTGGTGAGACATTCCAACAGGTCCAGAAGGATATTAGTTATGTTCCATATACGGTTATGAGTAAAACCGGCTACCCATACATCATGATTGATGGCAACAAATACTCTCCGCAGGAAATCAGTGCGTCAATTTTGTATGAGATGAAGATAATTGCAGAGAACCATCTTGGGCAAAAGGTAAAAGATGCCGTTATCACTGTACCCTCATACTTCAGCGAATCACAGCGTCAAGCCACGATAGAAGCTGGACAGATTGCTGGTTTGAATGTACGTCGTATTATTGGCGAATCTACAGCTGCTGCTATGGCCTATGGTGTCGACAATGCGAATAAAAACATAAAAATTGCAGTTTTCAACCTTGGCGGTGGCACGCTCGACATTTCCATTATTGACTTTGGTGACGGCGTGTTTGAGGTACTCAGCACGAACGGAGATACACATCTTGGTGGGGACGATTTCGATAAGGTTATAATTAATTGGCTAGCTCAAGAATTCAAGAATGATGAAGGCATTGAGTTGAAGTTTACACCTATAGTCATGCAACGTCTGAAAGATGCCGCTGAGAAAGCGAAAATAGAGCTCTCCTCGTCTACCTCCACAGAGATTTATATTCCAAATATCATGTTTGTTGGCAGTGTACCGAAACATTTTGTGAAGGTACTGACCCGAGCTAAATTCGAGCAATTGGCCAACGACCTGATTCAGGCATGCTTGGTTCCCTGTCAGAATGCCATTCGCGACGCAGGCATCTCTACTGCCGATATCGATGAGGTCATCCTCGTGGGTGGTTCAAGTCGTATCCCCGCTGTGCAGACCCTCTTGAAAACCTTCTTCGGCAAAGAGCCTTCAGAAGGTTTTAACCCTGACGAAATGGCTGTCCTAGGGGCGGCTATCCAGGGAGCTATTATTAATAAGGAAAGAAGCATAGGCGGAATCGTACTGCTTGATGTAATACCGCAGACGCTGGGAATTGAAATCATTGGGGGAGTGATGTATAAGCTCATTGAGGCAAACACAACTATCCCCTGTAAGAAATGTGAAACTTTCACAACAACTACCGATAATCAGACAGAGGTAACAATCCATGTACTACAAGGTGAGCATATCTGGGCTAAACAGAACAAGAGTCTTGGGATGTTCATTCTCTCAGATATCAGTCCTGCCCCACATGACGTTCCGAAGATTGAAGTTTCTTTTGAAATAGATGCGAATAGCATTGTGAAAGTTAGTGCTAAAGAAAAGACAACAGGCAAGGAGCAATTCATCCGTATCGACACCTCCAGTAGACTCTCTAAGGACATTATTGAACGTATGAAAGCAGAGGTCGTAACCAACACTGTCATCGACAAGAACAAAAAGATGGAGTTTCTTAATAAGACGGGAAAAAGGATTACCCCCCCAAGGTCACAGTTTAACAAGTCCGTACAGGGCTCTCAGGGGTTATACGATGTGTTTATCAGCTATCGTCGTGAGGGTGGCGATAAGTATGCACGTACCATACAACAGGCACTTGAGAATCAATATAGGGTATTTCTTGACTTTGATGAGTTGAAAGATGGTGTATTCGACCAACGAATTAAAGATGCAATTAGTCAGGCTCCCGTATTCCTATTGCTTTTGACGAAGGGGGCACTTGATCGATGTGTAAATCAGGGAGACTGGGTGCGTGAAGAGATTTTGTACGCAGCCAAGTGCCAATGTCATATTGTACCAGTTATTATTATTGATGACACGTTCGATGGCATACCCGAGTTTTTGCCCAGGGAGTTAAAAGAATTAATTGGTGCCCACCAGTTCTCCGAAGTGCAGATGAAGGGTCTCTTTAAGGTATCTATTCAGAAACTCATCAATGATCGCATAGCACCATATGTACAGACACAGAAAAAAAACAAAGGCGTGGAAATTCACATTGAAGCTGATTCTGATTGTAAATTGTTGCATTTCAAAAAGCCTCTTTGTCTTGTTTTAGCCAATAAAGATGAAATCATACATCTAATGCCTGGAAAGCATAAGGTTGAGTTCGTCTCTTTAGATTATGAAGACATTCATGAACAATATGTGCTTGAGATACCAAATGAGTTTTATAGTGATTTTATTGAGGTACATTTAAAAGAGCAGATAGATAGTAGGCGTAGAGCAGAAGAGAGTGCAAAGCAGATGGCTGAGGTAGAAACTAAAATAAAAAATGCCGAAGCACTTAAGTCTGTTCCTACGATTTGGTTTGAAAAAAACTTAAGTAAAGAAAGGCCACAAAGGGTTATACAAGCCAAACTTCACAGTAGTGAGAAACAGGGTAAATGGGGATTTGTTGACTATAAGGGCGACTTAGTAATTGACAGTATCTGGAATGATGTAGAAGAGTTTTCTGAAGGCCTTGCTGCAGTTCAAAATGATAATGGTAGATGGGGCTTTATTAATGTAAAAGGCGAAGTCGTTATTCCTTGCAAGTGGAAACGAACTGGAAATTTCAAAGAGGGATTGTGCATTGTTTCTGCTGATAATGGCAAAAATGGTTTCATAGATATAAAAGGAACGATTGTTATTCCATGTATTTGGAATGATGCATTCTCTGTTTCTGAAGGACTAATAGTTGTGGCAGACAATAGTAATAAATATGGAGTTATTGATAAATCAGGCAATATTGTTGTACCTTGTCAGTGGAATTGGATGTGCTCGTTCTCCGACGGTCGAGCTCTTGTTAAAAACAAAGAAGGAAAGTATGGATTTATAGATTATGAAGGAAATAGTATAATAGAATGTAAGTGGAGTAACGCGTTTGACTTTTCAGAAGGACTTGCTCCTGTAAAAACCGAATATGGAAAATGGGGATATATAGACCATTATGGGGATAATGTAATCCCATGTCAATGGAGTTCGGCTTGTCCTTTTATGGAAGGAAGAGCTTGTGTTGAAAATGATTATGGGAGAATGGGGTTTATTGATCTCAAAGGGAATTTGGTAATCCCTTGTCAGTTTTTTAACAGTAATGTTTTTAGAGAAGACATTTACAAGTATGGCTTCCACTTTCAGGATGGACTTGCATATGTTGAAAATGAGGATTTACATGGTTTTATTGATGTCAATGGTAATTTTATTAAAATGGAGAGTGCTGGGAGTTGGATAAAAAGGCCAGAGGACTTTGTTGAAGGAACAGCATGGGTATATGCGGAAATTGATGTTACTCCCCAACATTTCAATAATTGTATATTTTTAGAAGACCGATGGTGCTTAATAGATAAGTTGGGAAACTTTATTGATGGATGATTTGACAAGTATTTTGTACATACCTTGAATTAGCTTGTGCTGAAATACTATATGGCACAAAAAAGAAAATTTCGCATTCATCAGTTATCTGCAAAAGGATGAGGAATGGGTTAATAGCCTGAAAAATAAGCTTAAACGCTATCGTTTGCCGTCAAGCGTGAGAAAGCAGGATGCATCACTGCTCAAAGAGATACGTCCGTGTCATTTCGGGACTATTATTACCTGAATAACTGGAAGCATTTTTCCACCCCAACCTATCAGTTTTGAAATAATTGCAATCTTTTTGGCAAATTTTCTGTCAAAAAGATTGCATTTTCATATTTATTTTATACTTTTGCACTATAACAACCTAAAAAAATTCTAAAATAAAACGATATGAAAAAGATCTTCGTTTTAGTATTCACATTGTCATTGGCAATCATGGCATCATACGCCCAAATGCAGCATGGCATCGTGAAGACCCGTGGCCGCATGGTGAATGGTAAGTTGGTGCCGGGTGAAATGATTGCCCAAGCACTCGTGGGCGTTAGGGGCCGCTCTGCCGTTCTGTCAGGTAACGACGGAGCCTTTAGTTTCCCTGTGACAACCAAGAGTTTCATCATAGACAGCGTGAAGAAGAAGGACTACACACTCATCGACATCGAGGCTTGCCGACAATATCAGTACCCGCAAGAACCGTTCGTACTGCTGATGGAAAAGCCAGAATTGCAACAGGCCGACCTACTGGCCAATGAGAGGAGGCTGCGCCGTGACTTGCAAAAGCGTCTGCAGAAGCGTGAGGACGAAGTGGATGCTCTCAACGTGTCGCTCGAAGAGAAAAACAAGCTGCTTCAGGAGATTAATCGTGAGCGCGAGGACAATGAGAAGATTATTAAGGAACTTGCAAAATACTATGCTACGCTCGACTATGACCAGCTGAATGATTTCCAGCGCAGAGTGTGTGACTGTCTGGAAAACGGTGAGCTGGAACGCGCAGACTCCCTCCTACGTTCCCGAGGTGACATGCGTAGTCGTATCGAGGCTGTGAAAGCGGAGCAAGCTGCAGAAGCCAAGGAGAAAGAATATCTGGCACAGCGTCAGAAGGACTTGAAGTCGAGCAAGGAAGGAACCAATAAACGCATAGAGGATATTGCTGCTGACTGCTTTAGTTTCTATCAACGATTCGGTCAGGACCACCAAAGAGACTCCGCAGCATATTATCTAGAATTACGCACATCGCTTGACACGACCAATTTAGAGTGGTCAATTATTGCAGGTAAGTACATTAGCGATTATTTAGCAGATTATGCAAAGGCGTTAAAGTATTATCAGACGACACTTCGGCAATCCTTTCTTCAGTTTGGTGAACAGCACGAATGGACAGCAATAGCCTACAACGACATCGGATTGGTCTATAGTGATCTAGGCAACTACCCAAAGGCTTTGGAATATACCCTCAAGGCACTGGTCATCTTAGAGAAGGTCCTGGGGCAAGAGCATCCTGATATAGCCACGTCCTACAACAACATCGGAGGAGTCTATAGTGATCAGGGGGACTACCCCAAGGCTATGGAATATCTCCTCAAGGCACTGGTCATCAGGGAGAAGGTTCTGGGACAGGAACATCCTGATGTAGCCACGTCCTACAACAACATTGGATATATCTATTTTGAGCAGGGGGACTACCCAAAGGCTTTGGAGTATTATCTCAAGGCACTGGCCATCTGTGAGAAGGTTTTGGGGCAGGAACATCCAAATGTGGCCACATCCTACAACAACATCGGATTAGTCTACAAGAGTCAGGGTGACTATCCCAAGGCTTTGGAAAATCTCCTCAAGGCACTGGCCATTCGTGAGAAGGTGCTGGGGCAGGAACATCCCGATGTGGCCACGTCCTACAACAACATTGGATATATCTATTTTGAGCAGGGGGACTACCCAAAGGCTTTGGATTATTACCTCAAGGCACTGGCCATCTGGGAGAAGGTTCAGGGGCAGGAACATTCAGATGTAGCCACGTCCTACAACAACATCGGATTGGTCTATAGTGATCTAGGCAACTACCCAAAGGCTATGGAATATCTCCTCAAGGCACTGGTCATCAGGGAGAAGGTTCTGGGACAGGAACATCCTGATGTAGCCACGTCCTACAACAACATCGGATCTGTCTATGACAATCTGGGCGACTATCCCAAGGCTTTGGAGTATTATCTCAAGGCACTGGCCATCTGTGAGAAGGTGCTGGGGCAGGAACATCCTAAAACAAGAACTGTTAGGGAGAATATTGAATACGTAAAGGAGGCGATGATTGTTCAAGACCCTACTGCCATGCAAGACTATGTGTTCACTGCAACAGTTGTTGACGGTGATACTCCAGCACGTCAACAGGGATTGTCTGGCGAATATATTATGTTGGAGTTTGCAGACTGGACTATCAAAGACGCAACCTCATTATATAAAAAAAATGATGAAATGAGAGGCAAACCGAAGGATATCGTCATCATAAAAGACAATATTATCAGTCAGCACCACTTTGAGAATACCATTGGAGTACAATTTGGTCTGAAGCAGGTAGGCAAGGAAGAGAAGGAAAGAATCATCCAGGCATACGAGCAATGGAAGAAAGAACATCAGCAATAAGTATTATATGGAACTGCAATTCAAATACTATGCCTTTATAAGCTACAGCTCCAAGGATACTGAGTGGGGCAAGAAGGTGCAAAAGAAACTGGAGCATTACCGCATGCCGGCAACGCTCTGTAGTGAACATGGGTGGGAACGGACTCCTATCAAGCCTGTGTTCTTTGCACCTACGGACATTCAACCTGGTGGATTGACTGAGGAACTACAGGAACGGTTGAAATCAAGTCGGAACCTCATTGTCATTTGTTCACCAAACTCTGCCAAGTCAGAATGGGTGGGCAAGGAGATTGAGTTTTTTCACCAATTAGGACGTACCAAGCAGATTCATTTCTTCATTGTCGATGGGCAACCGCATAGCACCAATCCCGACACGGAGTGTTTCAATCCCATTGTCAACACGCTTGGTTTACCAGAGATTCTTGGTGCCAACATCCATGAGAAGATATATCGTTGGCCATGGATGAACAAAGAGCGGGCCTACGTGCAACTTATCTCCAAGTTGCTTGGTGTAGAGTTCGATGCCATCTGGCAACGCCACAAACGCCTGTTGATACGGAAAGTGGCATTGTGTACCATTGGCATTATTGCTGTTATATCTGCATTAGCAGGCGTATGGGTTACCAATCAGCCTGTTGATGTTGAGGTGCGACTGAACGAAGCTTCTGTGCATAATGACAACTTGCCTCCCTTGGAGGATGCCATCATCACCATGACGTTGGAAAATGAGACGAAGACGGACACCATCCACACATTAGATGCCGCTATAGTATTCTCAAATATTCCCCATCGCTTTATCAACAAAGAAGTCCGTATGCAAATTAATTGCCGTGATTTTATACCAGTAGACACAACAATTATTCTTTCGGAGTCTAATACCATCGACATTCATCACGATTGCTCTGTCTATGGTAATCTCCGCTTTATGCTGTGGAATCCAGATACAGAACAAACAGCGCCAAATACAGAAATCGAGATTGACGGCCACAAGGTGCTATCGGACGACGATGGATACGTGACGATTACCATTCCTTTGGCAGAGCAGAAGGAATTCTATCCCATCTCTTCGAATGCTCTCTTATTAGAAAACGATATTGTAAACGGCCATTGTGGTCCTGATGATATTATCGAATTTAAAAACCAATAACATGAATAGGAATTTCATTTTACATTTTATACTACTATTTTTTGCCACGACTGCTTTAGCCCAAACCCAACAGGGATATGTTAAGACAAAAGGTCGCCTTGGTAGTAATGGCGCAGTAATTCATGGTACGCCATTAAGTGGTGCCACCGTAACAGTAAAAGGCAGTAATGCCGTATTGAGTGCTAATAACGGAAAGTTCTCACTTGTCATTCCAAGCAACAGTTACTACCTGCAAAGTGTCCAAAAGCAAGGATACGTGCTGACAGACCCTGATGTATTGTCAAAGCAGTATATGCAGTCGAAAAATCCGCTGACGATAGTCATGGAGGATAAGGCCCAACAAGCAGCTGACCGACGAGCAATGACACTAGGGACAGGTTCCTGTCACGTGGTTCGACTATGCCATCAAGACCTACCCTACCGAAAAAGGTATCCTCTACTATTGGACCGAATGGCAAAAGACGCCACCCGAGAACAACTGGTATGCCCATGATGTGGATGTTTACGGCATCAGCTCCCGTCAGTCACACGAGCTGTTGTGCGGTCTGAGATGTCGAGCAGAGCACCAACAGGAAAGGGACAATCTGTTCCGCAGCAATGCCGTGATTCGCGTCCAATACCCGGGAGCCCCAGGCCGAGAAGACGAATTTGAGTGTATGTCCATGGAGCTGCGCTGCTACGAGCGGGGGCAGATTGACTTAGTGGGTTATATCTGGTTCCTGCAGTTCGACTTCACCCGAAAGACCACCCGCATCATCATCCACTCCTTCGACAGCATCGACAACTGTCTCACATGGCTAGGCCGCAAAGAAGCCACCATTGAAGACTGTTGCCTCCAGATGGGAGAACTGCTCATGTTCGGGGAATCCTATTGAATATTATTGACTGGAGCAGGAAGCACTTCTTTGAAGTGATTGAGTAGGTATTGTTTTCGAACAAATGCAATCTTTTTGATAAATTTTCTGTCAAAAAGATTGCATTTCAATATTTTTTTTGTACTTTTGCTGCCGCACACCACGTGTAAAAACCTAGAACAACAAATAACCAAAGACATTATAGAGCATTATGGCTAACGAAGTTTTCATATCCTATAGTCGTAAAGACTACGAGAAAGTCCGAAAGATTAAAGAGGAGATTGATAGGACAGTTGGCGTCAACTGTTGGATGGATCTCGATGGCATAGAGAGCGACAAGCAGTTTGTCGATGTTATCATCAACGCCATCAATCGTCATGAGACCATTCTGTTCATGTTAAGTAAATCGTCTATGTACAGCACCTGGGCACTGAAAGAATTACGTTTTGCAGAGGACAAGAAAAAAAGAATTGTTTTGGTTCTTATAGACAATTCAAAAATGACGGATAAATTTTCTTTTCATTACGGTGATAAAGACGTCATAGACTGGAATGCAATTCTTGAACGCAAAAAATTACTTAGCAATCTTAAAACATGGTATCCCGTTTCCATACAAGCCCCAACTTTTGATTCCAATCATAGAGACAATAATGCGTCAAAGTCTTCTATCATCAAAAAACCGAAATACATTTTATTATCTTTTTATTTACTCATCGCTTTAATAGTAATAGGTGTACTCTCGTACGCATTTCTGCATGACACCCCAGGAGATTTATATGAAAAGGGGCTGAGTTTTGATAGAGATAGTAATTACACTGAAGCGGTTAAATATTTTCGAGAGTCCGCAGAGCAAAACTATGCTAAGGCACAATATTACATGGGTCTTTACTATTTCAATGGAACGGAGTTACCCAAAATTAAAGAAGAAGCGTTTAAATGGTGGCAAAAAGCTGCAGAACAAGGGGATATGTGTGCCCAGTACTATTTAGGCTATTGTTATTTGGAAGGTGAAGGTATTGAAGAGGAAGACGAGGATGAAGCTGCCAAATGGTTCCGGAAATCAGCGGAACAAGGATATGCGCCTGCCCAGTTAAAATTGGGAGACTGTTATGAAGATGGAGATGGTGTTCCTGAAGACGAGGAAAAGGCCGCCGAATGGTGGCTAAAAGCAGCAGAGCAAGGTAATGCAGAAGCCCAATACAAATTAGGAGACTATTATGACGGAGATGACTCAGAGAAGGCCTTTGAGTGGTATAAGAAATCAGCAGATCAAGGATATGCTGATGCACAACTTAATTTAGGGTTTTGCTATCGAAATGGAGACGGCGTCTCAGAAAATCAAAGCAAGGCTATTGAATGGTTTCGGAAAGCTGCGGAGCAAGGAGAATCTTATGCCCAATTTTTTTTAGGTTATTATTATTACGAGGGTGAATATATCCATCAAGATGAAGAAGAGGCTGTCAAATGGTTTCAGAAGTCTGCAGACCAAGATAATTATTTTTCTTTGACATTGCTGGGGCTCTGTTACGACCAAGGTTTTGGGGTACCACAAGACAAAAGTATGGCATTCGTTTATTTCAAAAGAGCAGCAGAAAAAGGACATTCAATAGCTCAATATAATTTGGCATCATATTATCATTATGGTTATGGTGTTCCACAAAATAGAGAAGAAGCCATTATCTGGTATAAGAAAGCTGCTGTTCAAAATGACAAAGATGCCCAGAATGCATTAACAGAAATGGGAGAAACATGGTAAAACCTTATGGAAGCAATTAAATTAAGCTATACTAATGACAAATATATGGAACAGATGAAATATGATGTATTTATCAGCTATTCGAGAAAGGACTATATTAGGGATGATGTAATCATTCCACATAATCCTATCACGGCTATTCTGGAGTTGTTTGACAAGAATAATATCTCATATTGGTTCGACAAAGAAGGTATTTATAGTGGCCAAGAATTCATTGAGGTTATTTCAAATGCTATAGCCAATTCAAAAATGGTGGTTTTTGTCTCGTCTAAGCATTCTAATGCTTCCATGTGGACTGCCGGAGAGGTTTTCGAAGCTCTCGATGGCGAAAAGCTGATAATTCCAGTACGCATAGATGACAGTCCATATAACAAGAAGTTTAAAATGCTTGTTCGGCCTTTGGATTATGTTGATTTTCAAGAGCAGCCCAAAACGGCATTACCACAATTGCTTCGAGCTGTATTGAATGAGAAAGAACGGCTGGCCAAAATAGAAAAAGAGGAACAGTTGCGACTGATAGAAAAACAAAAAGAAGCAAAAAAGGAAGCCGTAAGAAAAGAAATCAAAGAAAAGGCTAAGGAATATCTTGCTCTTTCAGGTCAGCAGGACTATATTTTGAAAGAACTATATACTAAAAACAAATTTATTGGTAATACCACCAAACGTTGTCTCGTATGCGAAAAAGAAGTGCAAATAGAATCTCTTTTTTGCGACCAGTGCGGCTGGCAATTTCCCAAACTATATGGGATAGACGGCAGTGATGTTCCCTTGCATGATGAATCACATTTGGCATTAGCACGTACAAATTGGCATAGTTTGAGTCGCATTGTTGACTTGCAAAATGAAAGTCAAAAGTTGGAAAGCATAAGGAAAAAGCTTGAAGACACCAAGAAGGATTATGAGAAGAAGATGTGCTATCAGGAGAAATCCATTGAAGATTTATCAAATCAATGTCAAAAACTGAAAGAGCATGTAAAAAAGAAAGAGGAAGAGTTGGCATCACTTCAAAAAAGCATCTCATCTTTGTCCATGCAATTGGATTTATCCAAACAAGAAGTTTCACAAAAGGAAGAACAAGTTCAAAATGATCAAAGCGTAATTCTTTCTTTAAAAGAGAGAATAGAATCCTTAACAAAGAGTATCAGTCAATATGAACAAAGCATTCAAAAAAAAGAGGAGCAAATTGAAAAGCGAATCAAAGAGTATAAATTATTAGAGGATAAATATTATCAACTTATAAAAGGCAAGACAACCACTACCATTCCTAAAGATACTATTATAGACAAAAAAACAAGTAACACTGCAAAAGAGGCAACAGTACAGAATGCAACACCTACTCTTAAAAAGTCAAAGTCAATAAAGTCTCTTGACGAAGCATTTTCTATAATTGAAACTTGTTGTAATACAAGTCCAATACAAGACAATTATGATTTCAACCGAGCTAAATTAAGTCTTAATTGGTTGAAAAATATTTTAGGAAAGAAGTATGGTATGTACGTGAGCAAGAACGCGATTCTAGCATGTAAGAACATTGGAGAACTAAAACAATTACTATATAACAGTAGTAACAGAAATGGAAATCAATAATATAGATACGTAGTATAAGGCTCTCAAAGCAATTATCATGTTCACTAGCGTCCGGTTGATTTTTCCAGACTATTAATTAAGCTCTTAAAATTCTATGAGATACAGCGATCTAAAATAATCCGAATTTAATTTTGTATCTTTGTACTGTCTCAGATATAAATAACATTTGATATATGGGAATAAGACTAAATAAAGTATTAACGGAACTGAATATCGGGCTTCAGACAACGATTGATTTTCTGAAGGCTCATAAGGAATTGGGAGATATTAGTGACGATACAACAGTTAACACAAAAATTGGGGATAAACAATATGAAGCACTGGTTAACTATTTCAAAGGGTCTATCAGATTAAATAAAGTATTAATAGAGTTGAATATTGGACTTCAGATAGCGGTTGATTTTCTGAAGCTTCATAGAGAATTGGGAGATATTAGGGACGATGCAACACCTAATACTAAAATATCTGTGGCGCAATACAATGCTCTTGTTAAAGAATTTGGAAGTAAAACATATCCCAAGACTCAATCTGATATATCTCTATTCAGGAAATCAGAGGATAAGGATGTTAGAATTTTAGGCAAAATAGATCTTAGCAGCATTGCTAAGCCTATCGGCAATTCTGGAAAAAAGTATGACGTGTTTGTGAGTTATTCCAGACTTGATACCAACAGAGTTCAAGCAATTGTGGGCGAGATTGAGAAAAAAGGCTATAGGGTTTGGATCGACAAGAAGGGAATTGATAGTGGTGATGAATTTAAAACGACTATAGTTAAGGCTATTAGAAACTCGGAGGTTTTTCTTTTCTTTTCATCAAAAGGTGCAAATGAGTCAACCTGGACAATGAAAGAAGTTAATACGGCCGTACACTTCAAGAAAGCAATTATTCCTGTGAAGCTTGATAATACAGAATATGACGATTCTATTCTCTTAGAACTTGTCGGTCTAGATTATGTCGATTTTACTATTGGCTCTCAGCATTCTTACGCAATAAGTAAACTTATAAAAGCATTGCAAAAGAAAATAAGAATATGAAGAAGGTAAGATACGACATCTTTATTAGCTACCGTCGTGAAGCTTATGACACGGCGAACTTGATAGCTGAAAAACTGAGGAATGCAGGTTATAGTGTCTTCTTTGACATCGACACGCTGACATCTGGAAAGTTTAACGAGCAGCTTATCAACGTGATAAGCGAGTGTAAAGACTTTATCCTGGTACTACCCCAGAATGCGCTCGACAGATGCCAGAACGAAGGTGACTGGATTCGTCGCGAAGTGCTATGTGCCTTGCAGAATGACAAGAACATCATACCTGTTATGCTTGATGGTTTTGTATGGCCGAAGGTGATGCCCCAAGGCATGAAGGAGTTGTCTAACTATCAGGCGATTGCTGCCACGGGACACGAATTCTTTGACATGGCAGTACAACGGCTGCAGGGGTTCCTGAAAAGCAAACCCGCCAAGCCCATTCGCAAATGGATGACAAAAGCCGGCATTGCATTGGGTGTCATTCTTGTGCTCTTGATGATAGGAGCTGGGATTGTACATCATATTGCGGGAGTGACATGCAATGAAATCGGAACGAAACTGACATCGGGCATGAATACCATGGAACTGCTGACAGAAGACTGTAAAACAATAAAACAAGAAATAGCCAGTTTCTATCAGGCCATTGACAATGCCAAAACTGAGGAGGACAGAAAATACGCCGAGGAGGATATGATATTATTTACAGAGAAAATCCAAAAGGATGTTGAATCACTCCATAAAACGATGCCCGCCCCAGAGTTCTCTTTCAATAGTCTTGAAAACTATGTTCTGGCATATTACAACATTGATAAGGAAGAACTTATGGCATTCTCAACGTACTATAACAGTATGTTCGATGAAATGGATCATCTGAACGATGAAATACTGTCAGCCATTGAGAGACACAACTACTCACAACTTGAGAGAGACAATATCTCACTGATTATCAACTGTTTCGAGCATTACATCAATGGTTTCTACTATGGGTATATGGGTAGTCTGTCGCTCTTACCCAAATCTGCAAGGGAAAAGCATTTTAAGATTGCCAAGAAGTGGAAATGCTTCCCCAATGGCACGCCATTAGACCTCTCACAAGAAGAATATGAGCAGTTCCAGATGCAGGAAGTAGAATTAATTAATGAAGAAATCAATCGTTTTAATGCCGCTTTAAACTACACGGAACGTCAGTTGAACGAATTAGGAGAGAGAATTGATGAGTTAGAAAAGATTGCCAATATGAATGAGTAACAGATAGAAAAAAGAGTCAATTTATTTGTTGTTTTGAGGAATATCTTGTATATTTGCAAACAAAAACCAAAACTATAGAAGATTATGATTACAATGTTATTACAGTGCTGTCCAGATTCAGCTGCAATTATGAAATGTGTTTATGAGTATGAAGCAGCAACAAATGACAAGGACGTACAGATTTTCCAAGAAATATGCGGAGCTATTGTGCTTGTCGCAGTTATTGTTGTGGGAGGTTTCCTGCTTTTGAAGCTGTTTGACCACATAGCAAATGGAATACATGGTCTATACAAGAGAAAATGGGAAGAAGAAGACCGCGAACAAAAGCAAAAAGCCGATTTAAAGGATAAGCTTCTTGACTTTTTAGAGAAAAACACTTCAAAAGAGGAATATAACGAAGAGGCAGGTAAGGTCATAAAGAGTATTAAAGACTTGGACTCTACTGAGAGTAGATACTACATAAACGTTCTTAAGAGTATCATAAAAGACAATACCATTCCCGAGCATCCTTCTCATGAAAACTAAGAATAAAAGAACACTGTGGCTACGATTTGACAGGGTACTGGCACATGACCTGCTGAGACAGCTGACCATACTGGGCATCGCTCTACTCATCGCCCTAGGGTTGTCATATCTATTCCTGGCAGCCTCGAATACCGAGTGGGAGAATTTTTGTAATGCAGAGCATATCAACAAATTCTTGCTGCCTCTCTATCTATTGATAGACTCAAACGCGCTGAACAACCTCTACATGGGTAGCGATAATACTCATGTACACGGATGGATGCTATTTGCCAGTAGCATCACGTTCCTGATTGGTGCATTTATCTTCAATGGCGTCATCATCGGTATCATCACTAATTCGATAGAACGACGGGTGACAAACCATCAAGAAGGACATATTCACTATTTGAAGTCAGGACATTATATCATTATGGGCTATGATGAGATGGTACCTTCGTTCATCTCCCATATCTTTGACAAGGACAAGGATGCATACATACTAATCCTGACTTCGGCAGAAGTAGTTGACATAAGGGAGAAACTGCAGAAATCGTTCTCCGACAAACAGATGAAACGAATTATTATCAATTACGGACACCGGATATCTACAGAAGCCTTTAAGGATATTTATTTAGAGGCAGCAGAACAACTTTATATCGTTGGTAATCATGAAAAGTCGGCACATGATGCCATCAACGTGGAATGCGTGGACAGCATTTGCAGATATTTAGAAAATCCAAAAACGAAAGGGAGACCCAACAAGATAGTCTGTGTGTTTAAGGATTTGGATACATACGCAGCTTTTAAGACCTCTGAGATCTTTAAGAAGGTGGGAGATCTGGGTATAGAGTTTGTACCCTATAACTTCTATACCGGATGGGCTAAACAGGTATTTGTAAAACGTGAGTATAAGGACTTTGACAATCCTGGCACTACATACCCCTACCCTGCCGTTTATGGAAATGGTATCACACCGGATGATGACAAGTACGTTCATCTGGTATTTGTAGGAACGACTAATTTTGCGGTTGCCTTCGCCATGGAGGCAGCTCATGTACTACACTTCCCTAATTCTGATAAGAAGAAGACAAGAATAACATTTATAGATATCAACGCCGACAAGGAGAAAGATGAATTTATCATCCGTAACCGACATTTCTTTGAGGTGCAGTCATTCTATTATCGAGACTTTACTGTTAATAATGATAAAACAAACAAGGTAAAAGATTATCTGTGCTTCCAAGGTAAAGATGCCGATTTCCTTGACGTGGAGTTTGAGTTTATCAAAGGTGATGTATTCTCAAAGAATGTTCAAGAAGAAATAAGTAAATGGGCAAAAGAGCACAACAAACAACAGTACATGTCCGTTTTCCTCGCTCTAGCCGATCAGCGTCAGAACTTCGTGATGGGTATGAATATGCCGGATGAAATATACAATAATGAGGTGCCTGTTTTCATACGTCAAGACCGATCAGACAATTTTGTTACGAATTTAAGAAATGCAGACATTAAGAAAGATGACAAGAAACTGACATACTCAACTGTCACGAATGGAACATTGAATCAGAAAAAGTGTAATGCCCGTTATGCCCACATCTACCCCTTTGGCATGAACGAAACGGCTTATTGCGCAGATAATCATGCATTGAAACGGGCAAAACTTATCAACTACCTATACTCGACTGCCAATTACAGTACTAATAAGTTCCAAGGAATATTGGCATTAGACGCCATGTCTCCTGAGCAGATTTGGGCCGAGGCTGATAATTATTGGAAAGATCTTTCTGTTGCATTAAAATGGTCCAACCTCTATAATGCATACACCATGAGAACTAAGTTGGCCACACTGCGCGCCATGCGAGGATTAGACATTAGAGACAAATCGCATGATTATTACACGTTGTCTGACGAAGAGGTTAAGGTTCTTGCGAAAGTTGAACATAACAGATGGAATGTGGAGAAACTTCTTATGGGATTCAGGAAGCCAAAAGCCAATGAAGACAAATATGAACATCCTGAATTTGCAAAAGACTTGCAAAGCAACAAAAAGTTGTTTATTCATCATGATATTCGTCCTTTCGAAGAATTAGACATTGTCAGCGAACTTGACTATGAATTCTCACGATATCTTCCATGGATCATGAAAATGACTGAAGATGACTGACCAGGAAATCATAAAAGGACTGATTGCAAGGGACAATAAGTTGACGAAGACGTTTTTCTTCGTCAACTGCAGACCGTTGTTCGGTAAGATCATCAGTCTTGTGTTCGACTATGAGGTGGATTATGATGAACTGGTGAATGAGTTGTATATCTACCTAATGGAGAATGATGCTCAGAAACTCAGGAACTTTGAGTATCGTAGCTCTGTATACCAGTGGATAAAGGTGTTGGCCATTCGTTTCTTTATTAAAAAGCGTCATAAAATGATAGAAGACTCCAGTCATGAAACTCTATATGACATGCAGAATACAGAACGACTGTCTACAGAAAGCAATTCGGCAAGAGAAGATATTGAACGTCTTTTCGCCAGAATGAACAATAAGAGATATGTGTTGGTCATCCAACGCCTTGTTCTTGAAGACTGGGAACCAGAACAATTGGCACAAGAGATGCATATCACTACGGCAAACCTATATAACATCAAACGGCGCGCAATGGCTCAATTGACTCATGCCGCCCTTAGCGACATAAAAGCTTATGGCAAATAAAAAACATATATCTGACGAGCTGTTGGCTGCATATCTGGATGGAAATACCAATGAGCAGGAGACGATGGACGTGCTGAAAGCCATGAAAGCAGACCCTGAATTGAGGGAAGTGCTTGACATTGCCACTCAAGTAGATATTGACGAATATCAGATAAAAGAGGATTTCCTACCGATGTTGCAGATGGCTGCTAAGAGTGGCGAGAATGTCTGTGCGGTATTCTGTGAGATATTTATTCTACATCGTCGTGGCATACCATACAACCAAGAGGAACTGCTATCGTCTGCCCGACTTAGAGGTTGGCTGAAGTCAAAAGGAACGCCACTCTTTTGTATAGGTAATCTACTGGCATATTCGGGACTGATGGTCAGCAGGAGGTACGACTCAACACTCTCGGATATTCGTCAAGCCCTTCAAAGAGACAATGATGTAGTGGTAGGTGTTGACCGCGAGAAACTATATATGGAAGAGATTGACTTGGAAGATTCGACAAACCATGCAGTGGTGGTAACCCATATCAATAAAGACTCTGTAACTGTTTTCGACCCCTATCAAGAGCCTTATATCTACAACATTCCCATCGCAGACTTCCTTAATGCCTGGAAAGAGTCGCGTAATTACATGATTCAGGTGCTCCAGTCTATAGAGGAATACGAGCCTCATCCAGTCAAGTTGTCAGATGTCATCATAGACGAAGACCTTGATGAACTGCAGGAGGCTATTGCAGAGAATGCCCATGAGGTTTGGGCGGAAGCAAGAATCAAAGAAGGATGGACTTACGGAAAAGAGAGGGATGATGCCCGAAAGAAGCATCCAGACCTCATTCCCTACTCCGCGCTGCCTGACAGTGAGAAAGAATATGACCGAATCATGGCACGTGAGACCATTAGACTGGTAAAGAAATTAGGATTCGACATCACTAGGAACAAACGATGAATATCATAATTATACTCATAGCGGCACTGCTTCCTGCTATTTTACTTTTGTATTACATCTGGAAGAAAGACCCTCAGCCCGAACCTGGTTCATGGTTGGCCAGGGCCGTTCTTTGGGGTATCGCCATCTGCTTTCCCATAACATTCGTAGAGTTGGGGCTCGAAACTATTTTATTTGGTGTTGATGGCGAAGCGACAAGCATTATCGGTACTACGATAGATGCGTTTGTCGTGGCAGCCCTGACCGAAGAAGCCTTTAAACTGCTGGCACTATGGCTGCTATTGAGGAATAATCCTTTCTTTGACGAGCATTTTGACGGCATCGTCTATGCCGTCTTTATCGGATTAGGATTCGCAGCCATTGAGAATATTGGGTATGTGTTTGGTGAGGAAGAATGGGTAACTGTTGCCATCACCAGAGCACTCTTGGCTGTTCCTGGTCATTATGCCTTTGCTGTCCTGATGGGCTATTACTATTCCATCTATCATTTTGTAGACCATTCGCCCAAAGCAGCAGCCCGCGTTCTCCTAATCCCCGTACTCTTCCATGGCGTTTACGATGCCATTGCCATGAGTGGCACCGTCAATCCCGTCCTTGGCGGCATCAGTTTCTTTGTCCTAGTTTATTTCTGCATCAAGATGCATAAGTTGGCCAAAGCAAAGATTGTGGAACAGATTAAGCGAGACCGTCCAGAAAGATATCAAACTTTTTGATAAATATTTGTGATAGACTTAAAACGAAGAACGACTCTCTATCATTGTTATCAGTCAAATAAAACGTACGAATTATGAAAACAGGAAAGTACACTCCGCAGCCTATAGATACTTCTGATGTCAAGCTGCCCGAGGAATTAGAACAATTGGTAGAGAAGATGTCGAAGAACGTCCATGAGGTGTGGTCGGAGACCCGTATCAATCAAGGATGGACATACGGGGAACAGCGCAATGATGAACTAAAGACTCATCCGTGTTTGGTTCCATACGAAGACCTGCCAGAATCTGAGAAAGAGTACGACCGCAATACTTCTATTGGAACTCTGAAACTGATTATGAAATTGGGATTCAAAATTAGCAAATAGTCATATCATGAGAGAGTTTCTTGAAATGATGATCCAGAACCTGCGGAAGCAGGTGGAGGAGAAGGTGCCGGAGACGGGAGAGTTTCCGGTGGTGTATGAACGGGAGGATGTGAAAGAAAGAAGGATCGGAGCATCACACGTAATCTTGAAGGTGACGAACGTGCAAGTGAAAGGGTCAGAGGATGAACGCTACCTGGAACTGGCAGTGGTGAACTACCCTAGCCCTTATGGGGCTGAGACTGTGATCAAACTCGGCACGACACAGCAGATAAAAGAAGAACTGGAGAAACCGGAATTGGTGGAGGTCTTGCAACAAAGGCTGAAGCGTCTGATTGCCGATTTGGAGGACTAATGACAATACAATTATGAGGTAAGGAAATGACGAAGAAGAAAACGAGGAAGAATAAACAATAATCCCCAGCCGCCTGGCTGGGGATTACTGTTATTTGTTCAGGAGATATTTGATGATGAGATAGCCACCAACTATCTGGAGCAGCAGGCCTGGCCAACCTATGGTGAAGTCGGCTATCGTGGCGCTGATGCCTCCTGTGAGGATCAGCTCGCCCAGGGCCTCGATGGCTTTGCAGACCAGCACCACACCCAGCAGCAAAGGCAGTGAGAGGGTCTTGAAATACTGTGCTGCCAGTCCGGCAACGAGTGCCAGCACGCCCAGCTTCATGGTCATCACACCCATCACCTCTGTGGCAGGCATGCCTGTGAGCACATGGTTCACCAGGGGTGAGAGGATAGCTGCCAGCAGACCCGTCTTCCAGCCAAACTTGTAGGCACCCACAAGGATAACCAGCGACAGGGGCGAGAAGATGATGCCGCCCTGGGGAATGAGGTGGAACACCTGAGGCAGTACCAGGTTGCAAGCCACGAAGATGGCTGCCCACATGTAGGTCTTTGCCTCGTCATAATTCAAAGTGTAAAGTCTAACTGTTGTTGCGTTCATATTTTTACATTAAAGATTAAACATTAAACATTAAAAGGAGAGGCTGACACCACCCATGAATGTGGCGCGAGGCATGGGGAAGCCCTTGTTGAACTCATACTTACGGGCCAGCAGGTTCTCGCCACGAGCCCAGAGACTGATGTTCTGCATCAGGGCATAGGTGACGCTGGCATTAACCAGCAGCACGTCCTCCTTGGTCTCGTCATCGCCCACTGCAGTATAGAGGTCCTTGATGCGCTTCAATCCCAGCGAGGCAAACCACTTGCCCTGGTGGTAGTCCACACCGGCATAGCCCGTACCCTCGGGAGCACCCACAATCTTGTTCTTCATGTGCAGGTATGAGGTGTTGGCACGTACATAGAAATAAGGGCCAATGGGATATTTCAGCTCGGCATCCATGCCCCAGTTCTCAATCTCGCCAGTGTTCACCAGACGCTGCTTACCATCGACAGGCACCTGCTGAATGAGGTTGTCGCCCTTCAGGTAGAACACGTTGACGCCATAGACGGTACCGTCTTCCAGACGATGGTTCCACGACAGCTCGTAGTTCCACAGACGCTCAGGCTCCAGGTCGGTATTAGAAGGGGGATAGAGATACATCTCGCGCATGGTGGGATTGCGGAAGCCCTTGCTGGCCATCGCCTTGATTTCGCCATCCTCGATAGGACGGACCACGACACCTGCCTGAGGCACAAACTCCGTACCTGTGATGTTATGATAGTCCACGCGAGCGCCCAGGTCAACGGTCAGCCAGTCCATCAGGTCCTGACGGAAGTCCACATAGCCGGCAACCTCGTTGCGATACGACTTACCGCTCTGCTTGTTGGGTGTGTCGAGGATATCACCCGTAGCCTTCGAGGTGTAGTAGGCATTGCCATAGATATGCATATAGTCAACACCTGCCGTCACACGGTTGCCCTCGAAGAGCTGCATGCTCTGATAGAGCGACACACCTGTCAGCGCATCCTTAGAACGGAAATAGCGGGCTGTGGGCGTGGTGGGGTCTGAAGTACCGTCGTCAATCTTATGACGTCCAAAGTTTGTATAGACACTCAGCGCACCACTGGTCCATCCGTAGTTGTTCTCAAGGGCAGCTGACACCACACCACGGGTAATCCACTGGTCGGCATCCCACAACGGTTTCTCCTCCGAGCCAGGCTGACTGGCATTGAAATGGGTCACGTTGGCATCGATATAGGCATTCCAGTTGTCGTTGATGTCATAGCCCAACTTCAGGTAGCCGCCATACTGCTCGAAGCCCATGCGGGGACGATGGTTGTCAGAACGGCTATACTGTGCAGAGACAGTGCTGCTGAACTTGCCGGCACGTACCTGGTTAGAGGCCTCGGTCTGGATGGTACCATAGCTGCCTGCCCCCAGGTTGACATTCGTAAAGATGCCGTCCTTCTTGGCCTGACGGGTCACGATATTCATCACACCACCCATTGCATTCGAGCCATAGAGCACAGATGCAGGACCGCGCAACACCTCCACACGCTCGGCCATCAACGTCTGATAGCTGTCACTGATAGGATGTCCGTAGATGCCCTGATACTGGGGATGGCCGTCAATCAGCACCATCATCTGACCTGAGCCGCCAGCGAGGCCACGCATATTGATACCACCTGCAGCGCCTCCACTGACGCCATAGCCCATCATACCACGACTGGTAACCAAGAATCCGGGCACCTCGCGCATCACCGTGGGCAGCACACTCGTCTGGTGCTCTGCCGTCAGCATGTCGCGCCCTATCACGGTCACCGTCATTGGCAGGTGACGCACATCAGTAGCGTTTCTGGTTCCTGTTACTACCACTTCGGGCAGCGCCAGCGAATCGTTCAGATTCTCGGCCTGCATCTCTCCGAATGGAACAGCCGTCAGCATCATGGTCAGCGCAGCGGCTATTGTCTTTTTCTGTTTCATTATTATTGTTTAGCTTGTATTGAACGTAATATTCCGTGCAAAGATACAATTATTTTTTGAATTCGCACCCTTTTCTATTGAAAAAAATAACGCAACGGGTAGAAAAGGATTGAATACAAAAAAAGAGAACCGCCAATTAGCGATTCTCTTTGTTGGGGTACCCGGACTCGAACCAGGAAAGGCAGGACCAGAATCTGCAGTGTTACCATTACACCATACCCCAAACTTGTATTTAGATTCAGCGCGCTTGCTGAATTGCGGGTGCAAAGGTACTACTTTTTCTTGAACCGCCAAAACTTTTTGGGACTTTTTTATAAAAATCCTCAAAAAAAACACTTTTATTGAAGGTAATCGGATAAAAAACACTATCTTTGCATCTCATAAACACATAATTATATTAATGGTACAAACAGAGACACTGGTTCAAACAATAATTAAAGGTATACAAGAGAAAAAAGGTAGTAACATCGTGGTTGCCGACCTCAGCGGCATCGACGGCACCATCTGTAATAACTTCATCGTCTGTCAGGGTAACTCGCCCACACAGGTGGAAGCCATTGCAGAGTCGGTGGGTGATATGGCTCGCATGGAACTACAGGAGCGTCCTGCCCATGTGGTGGGATTGGAGAACGCCCAGTGGGTGGCAATGGACTATACTGACGTGTTGGTTCATATCTTCCTGCCCGACGTGCGACAGTATTACGACCTGGAGCACCTGTGGGATGATGCCCAGTTGACGCACATTCCCGACCTAGACTGATTGAAATGACAAGTAAACAATATGGAACAGAATCAAAATAACCAACCGAAGATGCCCAAGTTCAACATGAACTGGGTATATCTGATAGCCATCGCTGCGCTGGCATTCTTCTTTTTCTCCAACGGTTCTACCGACATACAGGGAGAGAAAGAGGTGACCACTGGCCAGGCCTCGTATAGTGAGTTCAAGAACTTTGTGAAGAACGGCTATGCCGAGCGCATCGTGGTGAACAAGTCGACAGAGACACTGAAGATGTATGTGAAGCCCGACAGCATCCAGGCTGTGTTTCATAAGACCACTGCCCAGACTGGCGCTGAGCCTTACCTGAGCGTGGAATATGGCAGCAATGCCAAGATTGAGGAGTTTGTAGACTCCGCCCGTGCACGTGGTTACTTCTCAGGTAAGTTCGACTACGAGCACGAGAGTAGCAATGGCATCCTGAACTTTATCATCAGCTCCCTGTTACCCATCCTTTTCCTGGTATTCCTGTGGATGTTCCTGATGCGCAGGATGAGTGGAGGTGGCGGCATGGGAAGTGGCGGCATCTTCAGCGTAGGCAAGAGCAAGGCTAAGATGTATGAAAAGGGCGGCGAGCTGGGCATCACATTCAAAGATGTGGCTGGTCAGGCTGGTGCCAAACAAGAGATACAAGAGATTGTGGACTTCCTGAAGAACCCGCAGAAATATACGGACTTAGGAGGTAAGATACCCAAGGGCGCCCTGCTGGTGGGTCCTCCGGGAACAGGTAAGACGCTGCTGGCCAAGGCTGTAGCCGGCGAGGCTGGAGTGCCTTTCTTCTCGATGAGTGGTTCCGACTTCGTGGAAATGTTTGTGGGTGTGGGCGCCAGTCGTGTGCGTGACCTGTTCCAGCAGGCCAAGGCTAAGAGTCCCTGTATCATCTTCATCGATGAGATTGATGCTGTGGGTCGTGCCCGCAGTAAGAACCCTGCCATGGGTGGTAATGATGAGCGCGAGAACACGCTGAACGCCCTGCTGACAGAGATGGACGGCTTTGGCACCAATAGCGGTGTAATCATCCTGGCCGCCACCAACCGTGTGGATATGCTCGACTCAGCCCTGCTGCGTGCAGGACGTTTCGACCGTCAGATACATGTTGACCTGCCCGACCTCAACGAGCGTAAGGAGGTCTTCATGGTACACCTGAAACCTCTGAAGCTCGACGATACTGTGGATGTGGACTTCCTGGCCCGTCAGACACCAGGATTCTCGGGTGCCGACATCGCCAATGTATGTAACGAGGCTGCCCTGATTGCTGCCCGTCACGACAGTCCGAAGGTAGGCAAGCAGGACTTCCTGGATGCTGTGGACCGTATCATCGGTGGTCTGGAGAAGAAGACCAAGGTGATGACTGAGGCCGAGAAGCGCTCTATCGCCATCCATGAGGCTGGTCATGCCACCATCTCATGGTTTACGGAGTTTGCCAACCCATTGGTGAAGGTCTCTATCGTGCCTCGTGGTCAGGCCCTTGGCGCTGCGTGGTATCTGCCCGAGGAGCGTGTGCTGCAGACCAAGGAGGCTATGCTCGACGAGATGTGTTCTCTGCTGGGTGGACGTGCTGCCGAGGAGCTCTTCGTGGGTCATATCTCTACTGGTGCCATGAACGACCTGGAGCGTGTGACCAAGCAGGCTTACGGTATGATTGCCTATGCAGGTATGGGTGAGCAGTTGCCCAATATCTGCTATTATAACAATGCGGAGTATCAGTTCCAGCGTCCTTACTCTGAAACCACTGCCAAGCTCATTGACGACGAGGTGCTGAAGATGATCAACGAGCAGTATGAGCGTGCCAAGCAGATCCTGACTGAACACAAGGAAGGTCACGCCCAGCTGGCTCAGCTCCTGGTGGAGCGTGAGGTCATCTTTGCCGAGGATGTGGAGAACATCTTTGGCAAACGCCCCTGGACCTCTCGTGCCGATGAACTCCTCGAGGCTCAAATGCGTGCTGAGGCAGAACAAATGGCGGCGGAGCGGGAGAAGGAGCTTGCTGAACAAGCTCCTCTGGAAGATGGTGAAGGGTGACAGGTGAAGGGAAAGAAAGACTCACCTCAAAACTAACCTCCCTTCACCTTTCACCCTTCACCTTTCACCAAAAACGAATAATTATGAAGAACTTTATTGTTAGAACAATCACAGGTGTATTTTTCGTCACCGCCGTCGTGGTCAGCTTCATGAACCCGCTGGCTATGGTGTTTCTGTTTGCACTCGTCACAGGACTCACCATCTGGGAGTTCTGCGGACTGGTTAATGAACGGCCTTATGTGCAGGTGAACCAGTTTATCTCGACAGTGGCTGGTGTGTACCTGTTTCTGGCCATGGCCGGACACTGCAGTGGCTGGACCACCAGCGACACGGTGTTTATACCTTATTTAATAACGATTATCTACCTGATGGTGGCTGAGCTCTACCTGAAGGCCAAGGATCCCATCAACAACTGGGCTTATACCATGCTGCCACAGCTGTATATCGCCCTACCCTTCTCGATGCTCAACGTGCTGGCATTCCCACAGGCAGGCAGTTACTCGTTTGTGTTGCCCCTGAGCGTATTCGTGTTCCTGTGGATGAACGACACCGGCGCCTACCTCTGCGGTTCGTTGCTGGGACGTCATAAGCTGTTCCCCCGTGTTTCGCCAGGCAAGAGCTGGGAAGGTAGCATTGGCGGTGGCTTGCTGGTAGTAGCCATCGCCGTGCTGGTATGGTATCTGCTGGGATTGTACTTCCCCAACGAGTCGAATCTCAATATGTGGCAATGGGCAGGACTCGGTCTTACCGTGGTGGTCTTTGGCACCTGGGGCGACCTGGTGGAAAGTCTCTTCAAGCGCACCTTAGGCATCAAGGACAGCGGTAATATCCTGCCGGGTCATGGTGGTATGTTAGACCGTTTTGACTCGTCGTTACTGGCCATTCCTGCCGCTGTAGTTTACCTTTTTACTATTTCTTTGCTGTAGGATTGCATATTTTTTGTCAAAATGTTTGGCGAAATGAAAAAAAATGTGTTACTTTGCACAAAGTTTTTATCAAACATTAACTTAAAATCAAAAAGTATGAAGAAGTTATTAGTGGCTATCGTAGCCGTGCTGTTCGCAGCACCTTCGTTCGCTCAGTTCAACAGCGGCGGTTTCTCACTCAATGAGAGCACAGTTTATTATGGCATGCGCCTTGGTATTAACGTGTCAAACCTGACAGGTGACATGGATGAAAATGGTGCCAAAGCAGGTCTGAACTTTGCTGGTGTCCTCGGTCTCCGTATCTCAGACTCTACCCCCATCTTCTTGGAGAGTGGTCTGTACTTCACCCAGCGCGGTGCTTCAAAAGACAAGAACACCTATGTAAGTCTGAACTACTTGGAAATTCCTCTTCTGTTGAAGTATGGTATCGCAGCTACTGATGAGATTGCTGTACTTCCCTTTATTGGTCCTACCTTCAGCTATGGTGTTGGCGGTAAGATGAAAGGCGGTGAAGGCGCAGATAAGGAAAGCTCATTTGGCAGCAACAAGTTCACCCGTCCCGACGTAGGCATCAAGGTTGGTTGCGGTGCTGAGTATAACAAACTCTACCTGGAATTGGGTTATCAGTTTGGCCTCACCAACATTGCTGACTGGAAAATTCCTGGAAAGAATGACGATGCTTCTGTGCACAATGGCGCATTCTTCGTCAACCTCGGTGTGAACTTCTAATCACATAGAATCATACAAACTTTATCTTGAAAAGCTCGGCCATCCGAGCTTTTTTCTATGCCCTGATTCATGATGGAGAAGCACAGACGATGACCATTGGAGGCCGTGCAATAGCCTGCCAATGCGCTGACACCAGTCACCGTGCCCGTCTTGGCCTTCACATTGCCTGCTGCAGAGGTATCCTTCATGCGTTTCTTCAGCGTACCATCCTCACCAGCAATGGGCAGTGAGGGCAACAGGTGCTCGTACATTGCCTGGTGCTTAAACGTATAACGCAGAATGCTGACCTCCAGTTCCGGAGAGAGATAGTTATAGAGCGAGAGTCCGCTACCATCGGCAATACGATAGTGAGAGGAGTTCAGGCCAGCACGCTCTATCAGCGCACGTTCCACACGTGCAGCATCGTTGGCACGACCAGGACGATGACTGCTGGCTGCAATCTGATAGAACATAGACTCAGCATAGAGGTTGTCGCTATCCTTCATCATACGCTGCAGGATATAGTCGATGCTGCGTTTACGCTCGCATACCAGCACAGCATCGGAAGGCAATACGCCATTGGTGGTCGTCACATTATCAAGAGTAATGCCTGTTTCTGCCAGAGCAGTAGAGAAGCGCTTGACGAAACCCGTCTTGCGTCCGACCAGCAGTGGCGACAGGTCAGGGTTATCATCATCCCAACACCATCCCTCGCCCCATTTCAGGGTATCTTTCAGAGAGATGTCGGTCACGATACTTCCGCTGATGGTGTCTACCCCAACCTGTTTCAGTGCATCGGCAAAGATACGCAGGTCACCAGCATCGAAGGCAGGGTCCATGCCTCCCACGCAGTAGAGGTCGCCTTTGAGGGTATGACTCACTATCTCACCTTTATAATATAAAGAGGTGTGATACTGATAGTTACCACCCAAGCGGTCGAGGGCAGTGATGGCCGTGAGCAGCTTCATGGTAGATGCCGGCCTCATCAGCTGCTGTTTGTTGAAGCTGAACAATGGACGGTCGTCAGTCAGGTCCCAAACCATCAGTCCCAGCTGGGTATAGTCGAGCAAGGGGTCGCGCATCATAGAGTCGAGCCTGACCTGCAAGCAATTAGGCCATGGCAGTTGCTGTTCTATGGAGTCAACAACGACACTATCTACCTCACTCACCAAGCCTTCTGTCTGCGCGAAAAGCGTGGAAGACAGAAGCAACGACAATCCAAAAATCAATCTTTTCTTCATAATTGTGTGCAAAGATACAAAAAATTAAGAATTAAGAATTAAAAATAAGAATAAATTCGTACCTTTGCACCATAAATTTGATTTGTATGGTCTACAAATACGACTTTCTGATTATCGGAGCAGGTGTGGCTGGTATGAGCTACGCCTTGAAAGTGGCCCAAGCCAAAAAGGGCTCGGTATGCCTTATCTGTAAGACCTCGCTCGACGAGGCCAACACTTCGTTTGCCCAGGGTGGCGTGGCCAGTGTTACGAACCTGGCCGTTGATGATTTTGACAAGCACATCGAGGACACGATGATTGCAGGTGACTATATCAGCGACCGCGCTGCTGTGGAGCAGGTGGTGAGAAACGCACCTGAGCAAATCAAGCAACTGGTGGAATGGGGTGTGAACTTCGACAAGCAGAAAGACGGCAGCTTTGACCTGCATCGTGAGGGTGGACACTCTGAGTTCCGTATCCTGCACCACGCTGACGACACTGGTGCCGAGATTCAGCGTGGACTCATGGAGGCAGTGAGAAACAACCCCAACATCACCATCAAAGAGAATCATTTTGCCGTGGAGATTATCACCCAGCACCATCTGGGTGCCAAGGTCACACGACGCACCCCCTATATCAACTGTTATGGTGCATACGTGCTGAACCCCGAGACTGAGAAGGTGGATACCTATCTCTCGAAGGTGACACTGATGTGTACAGGTGGTTGCGGTGCCGTGTATCAGACCACCACAAACCCAGTCATTGCCACTGGCGACGGTGAGGCAATGGTGTATCGTGCCAAGGGTACTGTGGCCGACATGGAGTTTGTGCAGTTCCACCCCACCGCCCTCTACTCGCCTGGCGAGACCCACCCAGCCTACCTTATCACTGAGGCTATGCGTGGCTATGGCGGCATACTGCGTCTGCCCAATGGCGAGAGCTTCATGGAGAAATATGACGAGCGATTATCACTGGCGCCACGCGACATCGTGGCCCGTGCCATTGATAAGGAGATGAAGATTCACGGTCTGGACCACGTCTGTCTGGACGTCACCCATAAAGACCCTGTCGAGACCCGCAAACACTTCCCCAACATCTATCAGAAGTGCCTGAGCATGGGCATCGACATCACCACCGACTATATCCCTGTTCGTCCCGCTGCCCACTATATGTGCGGTGGTATCAAGGTGGACCTCAACGGCTGCTCAAGTATTGAACGTCTTTATGCCATTGGCGAATGTTCGTGCACTGGTCTGCATGGCGGTAACCGTCTGGCTTCCAACTCATTGATTGAGGCAGTGGTCTATGCCGATGCTGCCGCTAAACACTCGCTGGAGCATGTTGACCTGTATGACTTCAATGAGAAGGTGCCTGAGTGGAACGATGAGGGCACGATGACCAACGAGGAGAAGGTGCTTATCACGCAGAGTGTAAAGGAGGTGGGTGAGATTATGTCCAACTATGTGGGTATCGTACGTTCAGACCTGCGCCTGCATCGTGCCTGGGTACGTCTGGATACCCTCTACGAAGAGACGGAGAACCTCTTTAAGCGTGTGAAGGCCACGAAGGATATCTGTGAGCTGCGTAACATGATCAACGTGGGTTACCTCATCACCCGCTTTGCACTGGAGCGCAAGGAGAGTCGAGGACTGCACTACACCATCGACTATCCTGTACACGCATACGACAAATAAAAAATCCCCAGCGCTGGCTGGGGATTTCTGTATGATATGACTCTTAGTAGGTCATCTTTGGTTCCAGTTCCTTGGCCTGGTCAATCATCTTCTGTATCTCGCTGACGGCAGGAACACGATTGCAGATATTCTTCTTCTCGTTGATCTCCACCAACTTGGGCTGCAGGTTCTCTGCCACACGATGACGGAACTCCTTCACAGTATCTACGCCAGCAGCCTCGAGCAACTCAGCAAACTGAGGACCCACGCCATTGATGCGGAACAGGTCTGCATGGTTGGTCCATTTCAGAATTAGCTTCTCTGAGATACCCGTAGCCTCAGCCAGTTCCTTACGTCCCTTGGGGGCTGCACATTTCTCGAGCAACTCACTCACCTTGTTAATACCTGCGGCCTGCAGCTTCTCAGCATAAACGTCGCCTACACCTTCGATGTCAATAATCTTGTAATCCATAATTAATCGGTTTTTTAGTTAGGTAATAAATGAATTGATTCGCAAATATAGTTAATTTTGCTCAATAAACTATCGTCCTTTAACTCCCTTTAACTCCCTTAACTCCCTTTAACTCCAATAAATTATGTACCTTTGTCGCGATTATGGACATCATAAAATTTCTGAAAGACTGGACACTGCCTGTATCAATGGGTATTGGTGCCGTTGCCTATCTGGTTTTTGCCTTTGTGCCACAACTAGAAGGGGCAGCCTTGTTCTTTGACCCCATCATGGAGGCTATCCTGCCGATGTTTATGTTCCTGGTGCTCTTCGTGACGTTCTGCAAGGTGGACTTCCACAAGATGAGACCAGTATGGTGGCATCTGTGGGTGAGTGTGTTCAACCTGCTGTTTGTAGGCATCGTGATGGCACTGATTCTGGGGTTGAACCTGAAAGACGAGAAGCTGGTACTGATGGAAGCCCTGCTGATGTGCATCATCGCCCCCTGCGCCACTGCTGCCGCTGTAGTCACACAGAAGCTGGGCGGTTCTTTGGAGCAGACCACCACCTTTACCTTCCTGTCAAATTTCATCACGGTGCTGCTGGTGCCCCTATGTTTCCCAATGATTGAGAAAGGAGCCGATGTCTCGTTCATGAGTGCCTTCACCAAGATTCTTTATCAAGTTGTCATTCTGCTTGTAGTCCCCATGCTGCTGGCTTATGTGGTCAAGCACACGATGCACAAACTGCATCAAAAGATTACAAGCATCCGTGACCTGTCGTTCTACCTCTGGGGCTGTTCGTTGATGATTGTGACTGGTACCACCGTGAAGAATATCGTACATGCCGAGGCTTCACTGCTGCTACTCACTACAATAGCCTTATTAGGACTTGTGCTCTGTATCATCCAGTTTGCAGTAGGTCGCTTCATAGGTCATTTCTTCAACAGGACCCAGGAAGCAGGTCAGGCCTTAGGGCAGAAGAACACCGCCTTTGCCATCTGGCTGGGCACCACCTACCTGAATCCCTTATCCTCTGTGGGGCCTGGTTGCTACATCCTATGGCAAAATATTATCAATTCTATAGAGATTTGGCAAGAACGCAAAAAGTTTTTGGAAAAAAAAGATTGACTTTAGTGGAAAATCATTATCTTTGCAAACGAAATCAATAACATATAAAATGATGAAACTAACGAGACTATGGCCTATGGTATGCTTGGTCGCAAACATTGCGGTCATTGTGTCGTGTGAACACAACACAAAAACATCCGACTTCAAATCAGAACATGCCGACAGCCTTATCTTTGAAGCAGGCTATCAAAAAGACTATGACCGTGTGTTAGCACTGGCCGATAGTTTTGAGCAAAATGGCAGCATCTCATCTATGGACGCTAACCGCTGGAGAGGTGTGGCCTACTATCGTCAGGCGCAATATCGCACTTCTGAGTTCTATTATAAAAAGGTGATTGACGGCAAGATTGAGACAGCACAAGACTCTATGGCCTACGTCAAGTCAGCCCGCAGACTGTCAGAACTGCTACTCGTCAAAGGCGACTATGAAGGTGCGCTGCGTGTGGCCATGCCTGCCGTGAAGAAACTGCAAGAGACGGGCTATGGCTCGGATATTGACTATGCCATCCTGTTGAATAATATCGGTTGCTGCCAGTTGAACCTGGGTCATGGTGAAGAGGCACAGGAGAGTTTCTACTCAGCCCGTGAGCACTATGTCAACCGATGGTCTACAGACAGTACGGCTCGTGGATTACAGGAGGCAGTCATAGGTACCGTATATACCAGTCTGGCATATATCAACACCCGTCGATTTGACGAGGCCGTCTATTGGATTGACCGTGCAGAGATGCTGCTTGGCCTATATAGCGAAAAGCCTGATGCCCGTCGAGAGTATTTCGATGAATATCAGGGACGAATAGAGATTATGAGAGCGGTGGCCATGCAGGGACTGAACAGGAATACCGAAGCCGCCAAGGCTTATAAGGCCTTCCTGCAGACTGAATTTTCCAAGACCAGCACAGGCAGAATCTATGCTAACGACTACCTGATGGCAGCAGGTCTCTATACTGAGGCTGCTGACAACTATCGCTACTTAGACCAGATGATTGAAGACTGGGGATTGGAACCATCGCTCGACAATATCCAGCTCTACCTGCTTCCCAAGCTGCGTGCCAACGTAGAAGCCCTCCGCAAGGACTCTGTGATGGCTGTCAGCCTACAGCTCTGTAATGCACTGGACAGTGCTATTGTCAAGAGGAAGGGTGACGATACTGCCGAGTTGGCTATTATCTACGAGACCCAGCAGAAGGAAGCACAGATAGCTATCCAGCAGGCAGAAATGGCTCGCCAGCGCATGATCAGCTCCTTGATAGCATTGGCATTGGTGGTGGTCTTCTTCTCTATTTTTATCTTCTTCCGTTACAGGTCGGCCAAGCGTCTGAAGCATGCCCACCAGCGTTTGGAAGAGGCACACCAGAAACTGAAAGTGGCTTATAATCAGTTGGAAGAGACCACTGCAGCCAAGGAGCGTATTGAAAGTGAGCTGCGTATTGCCCGCGATATTCAGATGTCGATGGTGCCCCATCAGTTCCCATTGCGCGAAGGTCTGGATCTGCATGCCCTGATGACAACTGCCAAGGAGGTTGGTGGTGATTTGTATGGTTATCTGTTAGAGGGCGACAAATTGTATTTCTGCTTGGGCGACGTCAGCGGCAAGGGTGTTCCCGCCTCCCTGTTCATGGCTCAGGCTACCCGTCTGTTCCGTACTATGGCAGCCCAGCACATGATGCCGGCAGAGATTGCCACCCATATGAATATGGCGCTGACAGAGAATAACGAGCAAGGCATGTTTGTGACGATGTTTATGGGACTGCTTGACCTGAATACCGGTAAGCTGTCATTCTGTAATGCCGGTCACAACCCGCCTGTTCTGACTGACGCTCCTGTAGAGAAAGGCGACAACGGCCCACATCCTGCACATTTCATTGAGATGAAGCCCAATGCGCCAATTGGTCTGTGGCCTGAATTGGAATATGAAGGTGAGGAGATTGAGAGCATCATGGGACACCCGCTACTGGTATATTCTGACGGTCTGACAGAGGCAGAGAACAAAAAACAGGAGCAGTTTGGCGAGGAGCGTCTGATGAACTTCCTGTGCAACAACCACTTTGAAAATGGTAAGGAACTTGACGAGTGTCTGAAGGCACTGGTCGATCAGTTCCGCGATGGTGCCGAGGTCAATGATGACCTGACGCTGCTGAGTCTGAAATTGGGTTAAACTGACGTTTTTCCCAACAGTTCAATCATGATTCTCGCTGCATTACGAGGGGCATTCTCTTTTCCGAGTCGTGCCCAGACATCCTCGTAGCCTTTCAGCATCTGCTCTCGTTGTGGATCAGAGAGAATCACTTCCAGTTCATGAGAGATGTTATCCAGCGTGAAGGTATCGGCAACCAGTTCACGCACCACCTCACGGTCTGCAATCAGGTTAACCAGTGAGATATATTTCACCTTCAGCACTTTCTTACGCAGCCAACCTATCAGACGAGGAAGAGGTGTCTCGTAACATACCACCTGAGGTACACGGAATAACGCTGTCTCAAGCGTTGCAGTACCACTCGTCACCAGTGCAGCATGGGCTTCAGAAAGCAGTTGGTAGGTTTGGTTCTTCACCAGGCGCACGTTAGTGCCAGCTATAAACTGATTATAATAGGCATCATCGATGCTGGGAGCACCTGCCAGCACCAGTTCATAGTCTTGCTCAAACTTCTTGGCTGCCTGAATCATCGTGGGCAGGTTATCCTTGATCTCTTGCTTTCTGGAACCAGCCAACAGGGCAATGATGGGTTTGATCTCTTTCCTCTTTCCTCCTTCCACTTTCCTCTTTCTTGCGTCCCTCTGGTAGCAAGCGTCCTTCGGCCGAGCGCCACTTTCCACTAAAAACTCCTTCACCTCATCGGCAGTAGGATTGCCGACATAATGGATGGGATAATGATGCTTTCCCTCGAAGAACTCCACTTCGAAGGGTAGAATAGAGAAGAGTTCGTCTACATCGCGCTTGATATTCTTGATGCGATACTCCTTCCAAGCCCATATCTTAGGAGAGATGTAGTAGTAAACAGGGATGTTGGTGTGTTTCTTGACATATTTGGCAATATCGAGGTTGAAACCAGGATAGTCGACAAGGATGACCACATCAGGTTGCCACGCCACGATGTCGCGCTTGGCCTGCTTCATATTACGAAGAATGGTAGGCAGATGCAGCAACACAGGCACAAAACCCATATAGGCCAACTCACGATAATGTTTTACACGCACACCACCAGCCGACTGCATCAGGTCACCACCATAGAATCGGAACTCAGCTGCAGCGTCCTGTTCCTTCAGGGCCATCATGAGTCGTGAGGCGTGTAAATCGCCTGAGGCCTCACCAGCTATCAGATAGTATCTCATTGTTCCCAGTCGTTTTTCTGTTTCAAGAACTCATAAGCCGTCACATCCATGTGTGTGGGCGTGATAGCCACATAGCCGTGATCCAGTGCCCAACGGTCTGTATCCTCCTGTTCCGGTTCCTCATTGCGATAGTGTCCCACCATCCACCAGTAGTCATAGCCACGCGGATGATGGCACTGGGTGGTCTCGTTACACCAAGAGCCATAAGCCATACGACACATCTTCACCCCTAAGAATGTAGGCGCCAGCGGGAAGTTAATGTTCAGACAGATGCCCTTAGGCAGTCCCTCGCGCAACACCTTCTCCGTAAAATGACGGATATAAGGGCGAAGCGGCTCAAAGTCGGCATCGCCGCGATAGTCACAAAGAGAATAGGCCACAGAAGGGATAAACTTCATGCAGCCCTCCAGCGTAACACCCATCGTACCGCTATAATGCGTATTTACCGAGGCATTGTCACCATGGTTGATACCACCAATAATCATATCGGGCTTGCGGGGGCAGATATTGGCCAGTCCCATCTTGACGCAGTCAACAGGCGTACCATTACACGACCATATCTCCACGCCCTCACTTTTCTTCTGTAAATTCAGTCGGAGAGGGATGGTGGCAGAGAAGGCACACGAGAAACCCGAGCGGGCTGAGTCAGGTGCACAGACGATGATGTCTGCCATATCGCGCAACATATCTACCAGGCACATAATGCCTTTGGCCTGATAGCCATCGTCGTTGGAAATCAATATCAGAGGTCTTTCTGTCATTCTTTTTCTGTTTTTGCGTGCAAAGATACTTATTTTCTTTGAAATACCCAAAAATCTAAAATAATTAAAATAAATCTGGTGAAACAACGTTGTTTCACGGAAAATTACTACCTTTGCAGTCTATTATCTAATAAGGAGAAAGATTGAAATGGGAAAAATCATTGCATTAGCAAATCAGAAAGGCGGCGTTGGCAAAACGACAACAACCATTAATCTGGCAGCTTCGCTGGCTACGCTTGAGAAGAGTGTACTGGTTGTGGATGCTGATCCGCAGGCCAATGCCTCGAGTGGACTGGGTGTTGACTTGAAGGAGGTGGATTGCTCGCTCTATGAGTGCATCATCAATCATACTGATGTGCGTGAGGCTATCTATACCACTGATATTGAAGGACTTGACATTATTCCCAGTCATATAGACCTGGTGGGCGCAGAGATTGAGATGCTGAATCTGGACAACCGCGAAAAAGTTATCAAGAAGCTGTTGGACCCCATCCGCAACGAATATGACTATATCCTCATTGACTGCTCACCCTCGCTGGGCCTCATCACTGTTAACTCGCTGACAGCTGCAGACTCCGTGATTATCCCTGTGCAGTGTGAGTATTTTGCATTGGAGGGTATCTCTAAGTTGCTCAATACCATCAAGATTATCAAATCAAAGCTGAATCCGAAACTCGAGATTGAAGGTTTCCTGCTGACGATGTACGACTCTCGTCTGCGTCTGGCCAACCAGATTTACGACGAGGTGAAGCGTCACTTCCAGGAGCTGGTCTTCAAGACCGTCATTCAGCGTAACGTAAAACTGTCGGAGAGTCCGTCACACGGTCTGCCCGTCATCCTCTACGATGCCGACTCTACCGGCAGTAAAAACCATTTGGCTTTAGCAAAGGAAATCATTAGCAAGACGAAGTAACTATGGCAGTCAGAAAGAAATTTGACAAGAGTGTGCTGGGCCGTGGCCTGGACGATATAGGCAATGGACGTGGGCTGGACGCCCTCATTGACACCAGCGACGTGAAGACACAGGGCTCATCGAACCTGAACGAGATTCCCATCGAGCAGATAGAACCCAATCCTGACCAGCCCCGTCGTGAGTTTGACCAGGAAGCCATGCAGGAGCTGGCCACCAGTATCCAGAACATGGGTATCATTGCACCTATCACCCTGCGTCAGGTTAGCGAGAACCGCTATCAGATCATTGCTGGTGAGCGTCGCTGGCGTGCTTCGCAGATGGCAGGCTTAACCTCTATTCCTGCCTATATCCGTACCGCTGACGATGAGAGTGTGATGGAGCTGGCGCTGGTAGAGAATATCCAGCGTGAGGACCTGAATGCCATTGAAATTGCGCTGGCCTATGAGCATCTGGCCGAGGCCAGTGGCATGACGCAGGAGAAGATATCGGAGCGTGTAGGCAAGAGCCGTACTGCCGTTACCAACTATATGCGTCTGCTGAAGCTGCCCGCCCAGATTCAGATGGCCCTGAAGAACCACGAGATTGATATGGGACATGCCCGTGCCCTGTTGTCGCTCGACTCTCCCTCGATGCAGTTGAAGCTGTTCCGTGATGTACAGAAGAACCAGTATTCTGTACGTAAGGTGGAGGAGATGGTGCAGGCCCTGAAGAATGGCGAGGATGTGCAGTTGGTACGTAAGCGTATCACAACCGACACGCCTCTGTCTGAGAGTCTGAATGAGAAGAAGCAGTATCTCTCTGACCGTCTGAAGGCAAAGGTCCAGCTGTCGTGCACAGCCAAGGGTAATGGAAAGATCAGTATCGCATTCACCAACGAGGATGACCTGAACCGCATCCTGTCGCTGTTGGGAAAATAAACAAGAATAAAAGGGTAAAAAAGTAAAGATGAAGATGTCGGATATGACAACAAGGATTAACAGGAGGGTGAAAAGGCTATTTTTCTTTTTACCTTTCTACCTTCTTACCTTTTTACCGTCATCGGCTGTGGCACAGAACGAGGTTTCTGACTCTATCGTCATGGCTATCGACTCGATGTATGAAGCAATGGCTGTTGACACCGCAGCCATCAGCGACACCATCAAACATATGAAGTCCATCGTAGAGCTGGACCCTCCCACCATGAAGGCGAAACGCGACTGGAGCACATGGCGACCCAACCCACAGCGAGCTCTGTGGCTGGCACTGGTAATCCCTGGCGGAGGACAGATCTACAACCGCAAATACTGGAAGCTGCCCATCGTCTATGGAGGTTTCGTGGGATGTATCTATGCCATGATGTGGAACAATATGATGTATCACGACTACTCGCAGGCCTATCTGGACATTATGGACAATGACCCGACGACAGCCAGTTACAATCAGTTCCTCCATCTGGGAAAACAGATTAACGATTCGAACATCGAGCGCTATAAACAGGTATTCAAGAGCCGAAAGGACAAATACCGCCGCTGGCGTGACTTGAGTTTCTTCTGTCTGATAGGCGTCTATGCCATCTCGGTGATTGATGCCTATGTCGATGCTGAGCTGTCTGCTTTCGACATCTCCAAAGACCTGAGTCTGAAGGTACGTCCTACGATTATGGAGAACAAGTCATCCATGAATCCGCTGTACGCCACATCGTTGGGCGTCAACTGCAGTATCAATTTTTAAACGAGAAATGACGAATGAGGAATAGGAAATATACATCTTTCAAATGGGCTGCGCGGAGCTTCTTCGTGCCTCTCTGTCTGCTGGCATTCTTACCTGCCACCCTTCATGCACAGGTTGTAGAGGAAGAGGAGGAAGAGTACGAGAGTGCTGACGAGATAGAAGAAGTCATCGACGAGCAGGGCTCTGAAGAGGACATCGAATTCCCTGAGTCCATGACCTACAACCTGGACAGCTTGATGAACGAGTATATGTCGAAGACATACCTCGAGCCAGACAACGACTGTCAGACGAAAGACGAGAACCCCACCTTCTCGAAGGAGGTATATATAGAGCGCCTGTATCGCATGCCAACCGTCATGGAGATGCCTTACAACGAGGTGGTGCAGTCGTGCATCGACCGCTACACAGGACGTATGCGCCGTACTGTAGGTTTCCTGCTGGGTGCCTCTAACTTCTATATGCCCATATTCGAAGAGGCCCTCGATGCCTATCAGTTGCCATTGGAGTTGAAGTACCTGCCTATCATCGAGTCGGCCCTGAACCCCACAGCCGTCTCTCGCGTGGGAGCTACTGGCCTGTGGCAGTTCATGCTGAGCACTGGCAAGCAATACGGTCTGGAGACCAACTCACTGGTTGACGAACGTCGTGACCCTGTGAAAGCATCGTATGCTGCAGCCCGTCTGCTAAGCGACCTCTATAAGGTCTATAACGACTGGAACCTGGTGATTGCAGCCTACAACTGCGGTCCTGGTAATATCAACAAGGCCATCTCACGTGCTGGTGGCGAACGCGACTACTGGAAGATATACCCCTATCTGCCCAAGGAGACTCGTGGCTATGTGCCTGCCTTCATCGCAGCCAACTATGTGATGAACTATTACTGCGAGCATAACATCTGTCCGATGAGCAGTCGTCTGCCCGTCAAGACCGACACGGTGCTGGTAGACCGCAATATCAATCTCAACCAGGTGGCCAGCATTTGCGGTTTCGACATTCAGATGCTGCGCTCACTCAATCCTGAATACAAACGCGACATTGTGCCTGGTGCCACGAAGCCCTATGCTATCCGACTGCCACTGACCGATGTGACACGTTTTATTGAGATGCAGGATTCCGTCTATAACGCCAGTTCTTCAGATAAGCGTCTGCTTGTCGAGGTTGACGAACAAAGCGTAAAATCAAGCAAATCAGACAAGCGCTCTTCTGGTGCCAAATATCATACAGTGCGTCGTGGTGACACGATAGGTGGTATTGCAAGGAAATATAGAACGACTGCAGCCAAGATCCGCAAGCTCAACGGACTTCGCAAGGACACAATCCGTGTAGGACAAAGACTCAGAGTGCGCTAATATATATAATAAGGTATAAGGAGGATGATTTATGGATGATGAGCAGTTGAAACAAGAAGCCGCTGACGAGAAACTGATTAACGATGCCTTTGAGCGGCTGGTAAACGACTATCTGAACTCGCGACATCGCAAGAAGGTAGACCTGATTACCAAGGCATTCAATTTCGCACGACAGGCTCACAAAGGTGTGCGCCGACTGTCGGGTGAGCCCTATATCATGCACCCTATTGCTGTGGCACAGATTGCCTGTTCTGAGATTGGACTGGGCTCTACCAGCATTTGTGCAGCCCTGCTCCACGACGTGGTGGAGGACACCGACTATACGGTAGAGGATATAGAAAACATGTTCGGCGCCAAGATTGCACAGATTGTCGACGGACTGACGAAGATCAGCGGTGGTATCTTTGGCGAGCAGGCATCGGCCCAGGCAGAGAACTTCAAGAAGCTGCTGCTCACCATGAGTGCTGACATCCGCGTCATCCTGATTAAGATAGCAGACCGTCTGCACAACATGCGCACACTGGAATCACAGCCTGCCAACAAACAGTATAAGATTGCTGGCGAGACGCTCTATCTATACGCACCTCTGGCCCATCGTCTGGGACTCTATAAGATCAAGTCCGAGCTAGAGAACCTGAGTTTCCGTTTCGAGCATCCCGAGGAATATGCCTTTATCGAGAGGAAGCTGGAAGAGACCCGCGTATCACGTCACCAGTCGTTCGACCAGTTCATCGAGCCTATCAAAGAAGCCCTGAACAAGATGGGGTTTGAATACGAGATACACGAGCGTGTGAAGACCCCCTACTCTATCTGGAACAAGATGCAGAACAAGGGTGTCACCTTCGACGAGATCTACGATATTCTGGCTGTTCGTATCATCTTCACGCCAAAGGTTCGTGAAGAGGAAATCAACGAGTGCTTCAATATCTATGTGGCACTAACGAAGATTTATAAGAGTCATCCAGACAGAACACGCGACTGGCTCAGTCATCCCAAGGCCAATGGCTATCAGGCGCTGCACGTCACGCTGATGTCGAAGCAAGGACACTGGATTGAAGTGCAGATACGCTCTGACCGCATGCACGAGATTGCAGAGCAGGGACTGGCCGCCCACTGGAAATACAAAGACGGCATAGAAGAGGAATATACCGAAGACGAATCAGAGCTGAACGAGTGGCTGCGCACCATCAAGGAGATTCTCGACGACCCACAGCCTGATGCTATGGACTTCCTCGATGCCATCAAGCTGAACCTCTTTGCCACAGAGATCTTCGTATTCACCCCAAAGGGTGAAATCAAGACCATGCCCTCGGGCTGTACGGTGCTCGACTTCGCCTTCTCTATCCATACTTTCCTGGGCTCACACTGCATTGGTGCCAAGGTGAACCACAAGCTGGTGCCCCTCAGTTACAAGCTGAAGAGTGGTGACCAGGTAGAGATCCTGACGTCAAAGACGCATCATGTGCAACCCTCATGGATCAACTTCGTATCTACGGCTAAGGCCAAGGCTAAGATTGAGGCTATCCTGCGCCGCACCTACCGCGAGATTCAGAAGAAGGGCGAGGAGAAGCTGAATGAATGGCTGGAAAAGAACGGTTTCGAGCCGTCACCATCAGTCATCGACCGCCTGTGCAAGTTCCACGACGTCAGACGTCGTGAGGCGTTATTCCAGGCTATTGGCGAGAATGTCGTCATCCTCGGAGAAAAGGATATCGACGAGCTGAACGGAAAGAACAAGAAAAAGACAGAAACCAGCGGTGGCTGGCGCAAGTATGTTCCATTTATCAAGGCCTCAAAGCCTGAGGAGGAAACAGAACAGCAGCCAGAACTGTTTGTCGTGCCTGAGAAGTTCAACCGCAAGAAGCCCATCTACGTCAACGAGGATAACATCCGACAGTATCTCTTCCCTGACTGCTGTCACCCCATCCCTGGCGACGACACCCTGGGCTATATCGACAACAACAACCGCATAGAGCTGCACAAGCGCACCTGTCCTGTGGCCAACAAGTTGAAAGCCAGCTTTGGCAACCGTATCCTCGACGTGAAATGGGATATGCACAAGTTGCTGTTCTTCGACGCCACCATCCGTCTGGGCGGCATAGACCGTCGCGGACTGGTCAATGAGGTCACACGCGTCATCTCCAACCAGATGTCTGTCGATATCCGCAAGCTGACCTTCACCACCGAGGATGGTATCTTCGACGGAATCATCGACCTTCGCGTGCACGATCGCGACGATGTGAGCAAGATCATCAATAACCTCAAGGGCATTGAAGACCTGAAGGAAATATCACAAATTCTATAACACAAACACACACTATGGATTACAAAAAAGTATTCGACATCATGGTAGCTGAGACAGCTCAATATCTCAGTAACCACCACCTGAAGACCATGATTCTGGGACTCTCAGGTGGCATCGACTCTACGGTGACTGCTGCCGTCTGCCACGAAGTGGTAAAACGCTATCCCCAGCAGCAGTTCAAGTTCATTGGCGTCAGCATGCCCTGCACCACCAACACCATTGAAGAGAACGATTCTGCCAGCAAGGCCATGAAAGCCTTCTGCACAGAATGCTGGGTGGAGAACCTGCAGGCACAGTACCTGCTGATGAAGGCTACCTGCGAACAGCACTATCCTTCAACCCCCGTCTCTCAGGGCAACATCAAGGCTCGCCTGCGCATGATCTACCTCTATAACCTGGCTTCTGTCACAGGTGGAATGGTGATGGACACCGACAACCTCACAGAGCACTATCTGGGTTTCTGGACCATTCATGGCGATGTGGCTGACTACAACCCCATTGGCGGACTGTGGAAACACGAGGTCTACGAGCTGTGCAAGTATCTCTTCACAGAGGTCTATCCTGACCAGAACGACCCTCGCTATAAGGCCCTGAAGGCTGCCTACGACATCATGCCTACCGATGGCAATGGCGTGTCGGCAGGTGGCGATATGGGACAGATAGCCCCAGGACATACCTACGAGGAGGTTGACGATATTCTCAACACCTATATCCAGGCGGCAGCTAATTCTCAATTCTCAAATCTCAATTCTCAAATCAATGAAGCAGTTGAGCGTCTGAACGCAGCCTATGGTGCTGAGACGGTAGAGCGCGTGCTGCAGCGTCATCGCAACTCGGAGTTCAAGCGCAAGCGCTTGCCTATCGCCATTCCCCGCTCACTCTACGAATAAAGCGAAATTATAGCAACATCTAAAATCTTTACTCATATGGCACTGAATCTGAACAAAAACCTCAAGCTCTACTACTCCATCAAGGAGGTGGCCGAGATGTTTGGCCTCAACGAGAGCACGTTGCGTTTCTGGGAAACAGAGTTTCCCTATCTGAAGCCCAAGACTGCCGGACCCAACAAAGTACGTCAGTATACTGAAAACGACATCAAGGAAATCAGACTGATTTACAACCTGGTGAAGGAGCGTGGCTTCAAGTTGGCAGCAGCCAAGAAAATCATCAATGCCAACCGCGATGGTGCAGACCGTCGTGCCGAAGTGCTGACACGCCTGATGGGAGTGCGCGACGACCTCCAGGCGCTGAAACACCAGCTCGACGGACTTCAGTAACACCGCTTCTAAACAATAGGCGTTTACGGTATAATGCATGGCACTTTAGGGTGTAATGCATGGCACTTTGCAGAGTAAAGTATAGGAGTTTACAGTGTAAGGGATAATCCTTTTATCCCCTAAAGGATTATCCCTTATAACGTAAACCCCGTTCCCTAACACCGAAAGGGATTATCCGAACAACTGCAAAACCCTATCCCTTCGAAAACATCGAGCGGTTACAAGGTTACAGCTGTAACCGTAACCAGACACAGAACGTACATATTCCTATTTTTCCTTCTTTTTTCTTTGTAGTTTCCCCACTTCTTTGTATCTTTGCAATGATGGACGAGAAAGAGAAGAAGTTGCAGGATAAGTTGCGTTTTGCAGGGGAGAAAGTGCCTTCCATGAAACGACGCAGCAATATCAACGACTACTACGGCCGACATATCTATATGGTGACTATGGCTGTGGAGGGTCGTCGTCCCCTATTAGGCACGTTGATAGGCAGTTCAACTGTTCCTGACGGTCAGGCTGGTGCTCCCTGTATAGTGCCAACCCCTTTAGGACACGAGGTGATTCTCTGTTGGGAGCAGATTCCTCAGTTTCATAAAGAGGTGCGCCTGTTGGCTTTCCAGCTGATGCCCGACCACCTACATGGCATCCTTTTTGTGCAGGAGGCGATGGAAGAGCACCTTGGGCAGGTGATTAGTGGCTTCAAGGCTGGTTGCAACAAGGCCTATAGGAGGTTCGTGGGTGTAGAGGCAAAGCCAGTGATAGTTGAGGCGGTGCCTCAACTTACGATGAATGAAAGGCCCTCTGCGTATGAAGTGGCACCGCCACTTCCGCTTCCCTCTGAGCGGCGGCTTAAGAAAGACGACAGAAGCCATGGGCTACTTTTCGAGCGTGGCTATAACGACCTGATATCAAAGAGCTACGACATGCTGCCACGTTTAACCAATTACCTCCACGAAAACCCACGGCGCTTGGCCATACGCCGTGAACATCCTGATTTTTTCCGCGTCCAGTTTGGAGTTACTGTGGCAGGAAAGACGTATACTGCTATAGGCAATCGTTTCCTGCTGGACCATCCTGATATGGAGCGGGTGCAACTGACACGTAAACTGACAGAAGCCCAGATTGCCGAAGAGAGAGATAAGTTCCTAACAATGGCTATGAGCGGTACAGTGCTGGTATCGCCAGCCATCTCGACAGGTGAACAGGTAGTTATGCGTACGGTTATGAATGCCCATTTGCCACAAATATTCATCACTCCTTGGGGCTTCAATAAGTTCTCAAAGCCTGGTCACCAATATTTTGAGGCATGTGCAGAAGGGCGCCTGCTGCTCTTGGCCCCCTGGCCCCATCAAAACGAACGTATTCCACTGACGCGATCCATGTGTTTGGCATTGAACAAAATGGCAGAAGACATCATTAATTTTTCTTCTTCAAATAAAAACATAGGGGCCGGAGAATAATATCTCCGACCCCCTCACATATATAGAAGTTCGTTTTAAGTTAATAATCTTCTTCATCGTCCCAAGTGTTGTAGCGTCTACTCAGGCCGTAGTTTACTTCGGTGTTGGGGTCTATGCCTCCACCGTTTTCTGTCTCTCCCACTCTGAAATAGGAGCCAGCCATCAGGGGAACTGCCTTGATGAGCAGTTCCCTTGTGATGGGTCGTTGATATATTTTCTTCATAAGCTTCATGTTGTTAAGGGTTATTTTATCACGACCTTCTTGCCGTTCTTGATGTAAACGCCGCGTCCGGCCTTCTCAATGCGCTGTCCCTTCAGGTTATAGAGACGGTCATTGCCGTTGGTAAAGAGCTCGAAATCGCGGATATTGGTGGTCTCGTCGTCCTCGAAGGCAATGCCGATGGCACGTGCATTATTAGATATGAACGAGGTAGGCACCTGCAGATAAGCCTTCTGGGCACCAAGTACTGCCGACTCTGAGGGAGCACAGAACATGAATTCACCATTCTCCTTGCTCAGCAGGTAGTTGCTCATATCGCCAGAGGTCTTAGCAATCGGGCCTTCGGTGAGGTTAGCCTTCAGCATGTTGACATAGTAGGACTGCGAGGTAGAGTAAGGAATCTTATAGGTGACACCAGCCTCTCCCTTCAGGTAGATACCTGTGCCAGCAGGAATGTCGTAGACACGTACCAGAAGCACTACTTTGCTGCTCTTGTTATAACCAGCGGCGATATAGGCCTTGAGTTCGCTGCCTGTGAAGTTCAGGTCCTGCGAGCAGCTAAAGGTTCCCACGCCCTGAGCCAGAATAATGTACTCCTTGGTGGAGTTGAACGTAGCCACCACGGTGATGTTGCTGCTCACGTTGTGGATGGTGTACTGGTTGTTGACTACTTGTGCTGTCACATCGACATTGTTAACAGTCAGCGTGTTCAGCGTACGATCTTCGTCTGCAGCAATGGTAATCACCACATCGTCACCATACTCAGGATTCATCTTATCGGCAGTAACGCCAGCGCCCGTGATGCTTACGGTATAGGTCTTCTTCGTCCATGTAGCCGTCACTGTCATGTTTTCAGCAGGCATCGTTGCGGGCAATGCGGGTGTCCATCCGGCGAAATCGTAACCAGTCTTTGTAGGTGCGGCAGGAGCAGTCACTGTGCTACCATAGTCCAGGGTGATGGGATCAACATCCGAACCGCCGTTGCTCTCGAACGTGATGGTGTACTTGTTCACCTGCCAGGTAGCGGTGTAGGCCAGGTGACCTGTGCTGCCCTGAGTGATGGTGACAGTCATCATTGCATCGCCCTCGCCATTCAGTTTCCAGCCCTTGAAGGTGTGACCTGTCTTGGTGGGGTTATTCAGCGTGAAGGTCGGTGTCTCGATGGTATAAGTCGTGGGGTTAGCAGGAGTAGCAGTTCCATCATTCGTATATACAATATTATATACAGTAGGTGTCCAAGTGGCGGTATATTTCAAATCGCCTGTACTACCCTTGGTAATAGTCACAGTCATCATAGCCTCTCCCACACCATTCAGCTTCCAGCCTGCGAAGTCGTAGCCGGTTCTTGTTGGGTTGGTCAGCGTGAAGGTCTCAGTCTCGATGGTGTAAGTAGCGGGGTTAGCAGGAGTAGCAGTACCACCATTCATCGTGTAAGTCAGGGTATAGGTGATTGGAGTGAAGCCAGCTACCACAGTCTGGTCTGCTGACAAGTCTTCTACCGTATAGCTACCCTCTGTAGGCGTAGCAGCCACATCATTTACTGTAAAGGTATTCAACTTATAGCCTGTGGCAGGAGTAACAGTGAACACGGCATCTTCCCCACGGTCAATGAGAGTAGTTGCCGTTTCATTGTTAGTGGAGCTGATTTCGCCTACTTCCAATGTACCATGAGCAGAACCTGTGATGCTAACTACGAAGCTGGAGAAATCCATTTTAGCGAATTTCTTCCATCCGTCTGCAGCCTCATAGGCAGCCTTGGTGCCGCCTGGAATCCACAGAGTAGCTTTTGTGAAAGTCTCTTCGGAGAATGCGTCATCAGCAATGGCAATTGGAGAACTCAGCCAAGGCACGGTAACAGATGTAATATTACTATAGAAAAACAGGGAACCGATACTGGTGACGTTAGTTCCTATAGTAAGAGCACTAACACCTGAGAATCCACTTTCGGTAAAAGTTATATCACGACCCAGATAGAGGTTAGTACAAGGAATTGTCGCACTACAAGTGATTGCAGTATTACTTGCCTCAAAGGTGAAAGTCGGTATTGAACAATAATCGAACACCGTAGAGCCGATAGTTGTCACGCTACCCGGGACACTGAATGATGTTAATGAAGAACAGCCATTGAAAGCACCATCATTAATGGTCTGCAATGTGTTCGGAAGCGAGATGGTTGTCAGTTTTGAGCAAGCATTAAATGCATACTGGCCAATCGATGTCACCTTGGTATTACTCAAGTCGATAGTAGTCAAGTTAGGTACGGTGGCTTCCCCTGGCTCTGTAGGAACATAATTACCGCAGTTAATAAAAGCATAATCTCCAATGCTGGTCAAACCCGTGGCTTCGCTAAAATCGATAGAACTCAAAAGAGTACAACCATTGAACATATTGGTGTAGATAGTAGTCACATTAGCGCCAATGGTCAGTGCTTTTATGGCTCCTGTTGTCAATTCATAACCTCCCCTGTTGACGTCACGATACAGAAAAAGATGGTCAGTACAAGGGATTCCAGAATTACAAGTGATTGCAGTATTACTTGCCTCAAAGGTGAAATTCGGTATTGAACAAAATTCGAACACCGTAGAGCCAATAGTTGTCACGCTTGCTGGAACACTAAATGATGCTAATGAAGAACAATAATAGAAAGCATAATCTCCAATGCTTGTCACCGTATTCGGAATCGTCACTTCGGTAATATTCTCATTCGAACTGAATCCACTATTAGCAATACTGGTTACGGTATATTTCACCGTCTCATAAGTGACACTCGATGGGATGGTAATAGCACCAGTAGGTTTATTCCCGTCATTCTGGGCCACCGAAACATAATGGTTCACATCGTCTGTCACCGTATAGGTAAAGTTGTCAATAGTAAATGTTGTTTGCGCCCATCCGGCTATCGCCGTCAGGAGCAGTAAGCATAGAGATAAAAGTTTCTTCATAATTGGTACATTTTTGATTACGTTATTACAATTTTACGCAAATTTACATAATAAGCCATTGAGGAGGACTTACAAAAATAGAAAAACGACTGACAACAGCAAAATATGTCAGTCATTTGATGTTTTTCCCCACTCATCATCTTCTCCGAATAATCATAATAGGGACTTGATAGTACAAATTGTAAAGGAATTATTTGGTGGATTCAGCAGAAAGATGTATCTTTGCAACGTGAAAAGTTTTGTTCTCGCACGGTGAACATAAGTACGCAACGCATGAACATACGTTCGCGGACGACGAATACAAGTTCACAAGGCATAAATATAGAATATATGGCAAATTTTGTTTTACAGGAACTTCCCGATGAGATGACAGACGGCAAAAAAATCGTCTATCCAAAGATGCAGACCTATTCGCTGCACGACTACGAGACCGTTATCAAACACATGCGCACCTATGCTGGCAACATCAGCGAAGGCCTCATCCGAGCAGTCTTCGACGCACTCGCATCAACGATGCAGAATTGGATGCCTTTGGGCCACAATATCAAGATTGACGGATTGGGTGTATTCTCTCTGTCCTTGGGTTTCGATACCTCAAGCCCATCAGAAGAGGCAATTGCCAAGAACAAACAGGAAGGTGAAGAGCCCAAGACGAAATACAGGCACGTATGCATCAAAGGCATCAACTTCAAGCCAGACCCTGAGTTGCTGAAGGAAATGAACCGCGAGGCCACTTTCGATCGTGTCAATACAGACGTCGTAGTTCCACAGAAAAGCAAGTACAGCCGTGAAGAGCGACTGGAAAAAGCCAAAGCCATCATCGACAAACAAGGATATATGACGCTCAGCGACTATGCCATAGCCACAGATCAATGCAGGACATCGGCCTCAAACGACCTGAAGCGGATGGTGGCTGACGCTGATTCAGGCATCACTACTCGCGGCTGTCACTCCCATAAGGTGTGGATTTCATCTCGTTTTGTTGGGCGACCCATTCGCGAGGAGTCATCCCCGTCATTGACTTGAAGGTTCGGAAGAACGATGTCTCGTTGGCAAAGCCTGACTGGAGCGCTACAGAGGTAATCTTTGCGTCTGGCTGCAGCAATAGCAGTCGCTTCCCTTGCTCTATGCGATAGTTGTTGACAAACTGAGTGAATGTACAACCACGTAAAGCCTTGATGCAGTCAGACACATAACGGCTGTTGGTGCCTACCACAGCAGCGACATCGGCCACTTTGAGGGAGCAGTCTAAATACATTTTCCGCTGTTCCACCTGTTCACAGATGCGTGCCATCAACTCTTCGCCACTTTTATTTGAGGTTTCTGAGGTTGAATCCTCCGCAGCATTAGTATCAACAGGCGAATGCGGTTTTCTGCTCTTGAAAATCCACACAGCAACACCAATGACCAGCACAAAGACAGTCCCCAGCAATAGCCAGAACCACCAATGACCGGCCTGCGCCTCTTGGGCCTCAACAGTACCCATATGTAAGCGAAGGGCGGTAGCAAAAGGAGTGAAATTATTGTCAGTAATGCCACCTGCCATCAGCAAGTCGCCATCAGGTAGGAGAACAGGAGTTGAAAAGGGCAGAGAATCCTGTAGTTCCGTTTCATAGAAAGTAAGGTGGGCGGGCTGTTTGTCGTACTCTACAGCGAGGATATACAGATGGAATCTCTCGTCACGTCCCACGACATAGCCTCGGTGGGCAGTGCGATCAACAATGACAGATGTGAACCACTCCAAGCGTCCTCCTACCTCAAGGTCCATAGGGATGCTGCAGTCGGTAGGCAGCAATTGAAGGTCGGTGCCCTCCAGTTTGGCAATAGCCGCCTGTTGGTTCTTTTTGTTAAGCACCAAGAGCAGATAGGCGTATTGGCTCGAATCTTGACTGATACGACTATCTTCGGATGATTTAGGAAGCAGCACGGATATGGGATACCACTCGTTGAACAACGGCATCTGCGGCGCATCGCCTTTCAAGCGATCCACGACTACCGTATCGGAGTGAAGAGACATGTATTCGTCCATACATCCTATGACGAGGGCATCGTCGGAAGCTATCGGGAAGATGAAAGGAGAAGCAAGGAAGGCCGATACCGCCTTGACGAACTTGTTCTGCCGCGAGCCATCGAACACCTCCATGCAGTCCTCTTCGTAAGAGTTGCCACTGATGAGAACACGTCCATCTGCCAGCAAGGCCGAAGAAGGGAAGAAGCGTTTCTTTTCCATGCAGCCATAGCCCTCGAAAGTGCGCATCTCAGGATCAAAAAACTCCACGGTGAAAGTCTGTCCTATGCCTAACGCTTTCTCATGGCCAGCAGCCAGTAGCACTTTGCCTGACGGGAGTGGCTGGCACAAGCCTTGGTCGTGGGTATAGACCATAGGTAGCACATGCCACTCGCCATTTTCGAAATACTCGGCGGTAGGTGTTGGCACGAAACCCGAAGTATGACCACCAAACACGTATGGAATGTCATTAATGACCAACATGTGGCCTCCACTACGTGGGATGTTAAGGTCGGGCAGTCGCTCCACCTGCACCTTTTTTACGGTACAGGATTGGGGGGCAACAGCCTGTTGCTGTGCCTTTGCACCAGAGGTAAGAATCAGGAGCAAAATAACTAATAAGGTTCGCACGTACATCTTTTATTTTTAAGCTTTATAACCTGTAGAATTGATGATTCTGTGTTGTTAGAGTCTTTATAGATGCAAAATTACAAAAAATGCTTGAGAATACTTCGCTTATTTGAGAAAAAAAGAGTAATTTTGCACGCAAAATTTCAAAACAAGACAAAATAATGATGACTGCAAAAGAGATTCGCGACTCGTTTAAGAAGTTCTTCGAGTCAAAGCAACACGCCATCGTGCCCTCGGCTCCGATGGTTATCAAGGACGACCCGACGCTGATGTTTACCAACGCCGGCATGAACCAGTGGAAAGATATTATCCTGGGAACACGCGACCCAGAACCCCGTCGCCGAGCCGATACACAGAAGTGTTTGCGCGTTAGCGGCAAGCATAACGACTTGGAAGAGGTAGGCCATGACACCTATCACCACACGATGTTCGAGATGCTGGGCAACTGGAGCTTTGGTGATTATTTCAAGGAGGGCGCCATTGATATGGCATGGGAATATCTGGTTGATGTGCTGAAACTGAACCCAGAGGATTTGTATGTCACCGTGTTCGAGGGTTCGCCCGAAGAGAACATTCCTCGCGATGACGAGGCTGCCAAATACTGGGCTAAGCACGTGCCTGCCGATCACATCATCAATGGTAATAAGCACGATAATTTCTGGGAAATGGGCGATACAGGTCCCTGTGGTCCCTGCTCTGAGATTCACGTAGACTCTCGTACTCCTGAACAGCGCAAGGCTTCCGGTAAGACTGGTCGTGAACTGGTGAACCAGGACGACCCACAGGTCATCGAGATTTGGAACATCGTGTTCATGCAGTTCAACCGTAAGGCTGATGGCTCGCTCGAGCCTCTGTCGATGAACGTTATCGATACTGGTATGGGCTTTGAGCGTTTGGTACGCATGATGCAGGGCAAGCACTCTAACTACGATACCGACGTGTTCCAGCCCATCATCAAGGCCGAACAGCAGATTACAGGATTGAAATATACTACCTTCGAGGAGGAGACAGAGAACCCCATTAGCAAGGAGCAGGACAATATCAACGTGGCTATGCGTGTCTGCGCTGACCACCTGCGTGCTGTAGCTTTCTCTATTGCCGATGGTCAGCTGCCCTCAAATGCTAAGGCAGGCTACGTGATCCGCCGTATCCTGCGTCGTGCTGTACGCTATGCTTATACTTTCCTGGGTCAGAAAGAGGCCTTCCTCTACAAACTGCTCCCCACTCTCGTTGAGGAGATGGGTGATGCCTTCCCCGAACTGAAGGCTCAGCAGCAGCTCATTGCCAAGGTGATGAAGGAAGAGGAAGACGCATTCCTGCGTACCCTTGACAAGGGTATCTCAATGCTCGACAAGGCTATGGAGCAGCACAAGGCAGAAGGCAAGACCGAGCTCGATGGCGTTCAGGCTTTCCGTCTGTTCGACACCTACGGTTTCCCCCTCGACCTGACTGAGTTGATTTGTCGTGAGAACGGCTTCACAGTTAATGAGGAGCAGTTCAACGTTGAGATGCAGAAGCAGAAAGAGCGTGCCCGCAATGCCGCTGCTGTTGAAAACAGCGACTGGGTGGAGCTGCAGCCAGGCGAACAGCAGTTCGTGGGCTACGACTATACTGAGTACGAGTGCCATATCCTCCGCTATCGCAAGGTGACACAGAAGAAAAACGAGTTCTACGAGTTGGTGCTCGACTACACCCCGTTCTATGGAGAGATGGGTGGTCAGGTAGGTGACAAGGGCGTGCTGGCTGGCGAGAACGAGACCGTAGAGGTTATCGACTCGAAACGCGAGAACGGTCAGACCGTTCACATCGTGAAGCAGCTGCCCAAAGACCTCACAGCACCATTTATGGCCTGCGTAGATACCGACCTGCGCGATGCCTCGGCAGCCAACCACACTGCTACCCACCTGCTGGACTATGCCCTGAAGCAGATTCTGGGCGACCATGTGGAGCAGAAGGGTTCATTCGTCAGCCCTGACACCCTGCGTTTCGACTTCTCTCACTTCGAGAAGGTGAGTGACGAGCAGCTGCGTCAGGTGGAGCGTATGGTCAATGAGATGATTCGTCAGGATATCCACATCGACGAGCATCGCGACATGCCTTTCGACGAGGCTAAGCAGCTGGGAGCCATCGCTCTCTTCGGCGAGAAATATGGCGACAAGGTGCGCGTGGTGCGTTTCGGTCCCTCGTGCGAGTTCTGTGGTGGCGTACACGCCAGTTCAACAGGTCGCATCGGCTTCTTCAAGATTCTCTCTGAGAGTAGCGTGGCTGCCGGCATCCGTCGTATCGAGGCCAAGACAGGCCGCGAGTGCGAAGACCTGCTGTATGTGATGGAGGACCACCTGAAGGCCATCAAGGCACTCTTCAACAATGCCAAGGACCTGGAGGCCGTTGTCCAAAAGTATATCGAGGAGCACGACAGCATGAAGAAAGAGATTGAGTCGTTCCAGGCACAGGCTGTGGAGCGTACCAAGAACTACTTGCTCACCGAGATCCAGACCGTCAACGGTGTCAACGTCATCACCCGTGTATTGGAGATGCAACCCAATTCCGTGAAGGACCTCGTGTTCCAGTTGCGTGCTGCCGTTCAGGCTCCGTTCCTCTGCGTCATCGGCTCTAAGTTCCAGGATAAGCCCATGCTTACTGTGATGATGAGCGACGATATGGTTAGCGACCACGGCCTGAACGCCGGACAGATGGTGCGCGAAGCTGCCAAGCTCATTCAGGGTGGTGGTGGCGGACAACCTCACTTCGCCCAGGCTGGCGGTAAGAATACCGATGGTCTCAGCACTGCTGTCGACAAGGTGGTGGCTCTTGCCAACCTCTAAGATTATATACCTAAAAAGAACAAAAGGCGGGCTTTATTAAGTCCGCCTTTTTGTTTATCTTTTGCTTGCTAGCATAAACAAAAAAATCCCGCTACGAGTCAACACGACTTTCGCGGGATTCATAATGAAAGGAGGAGTGGTACCTCCAGGAATCGAACCGGGGACACACGGATTTTCAGTCCGATGCTCTACCAACTGAGCTAAGGCACCATTGTGTCACTGCATTCCTTTCGTTTGCGGGTGCAAAGGTACAAAGAAAAAAACAATCCGCCAAATTTTCGGCGGATTATTTTTCTTCTTTTAACTAAAAATGCGTATTTTCAGTTCACTTCATTCTTTCTGCTTGATGAATTTGCCTGCGGCGTTCTTCATCTCAGCCAGTCCTTTGGGGTTATAGACCACCACGAAACCTGCACCCGACTGCTCTACCATCCAGATGTTGCCGAGGCTGTCTGCAAAGATTTGGCTGGCATTCTGAACAACGAGGAGGTCACGGCGACCAACATTGATGTTGGTGACGAGTTGCTTCTTCATGGTTGGAGCCTTCTTGGTGGTGCTGAAAATGACAAAGCGGTTCAATGCGTTGTCGCCCATATAGGCGAAGCCTGATCCATTGGCATCCAATGTTCCGTCGTACAGTCTGAGACCTTCAGATGTGATGGTGGAGGTTTCAATCCACACAAACTCCTTGGAATCGGTCTTCATCACTCTTTTGCCACCTACGATATAGATGTCGCTGCCTATTTGTCGTATTGTGATGGGATGGTCGTTGAGCAGGTCTGACATCTCACGTACACTGGCAGGGTCGCTGTCGGGGTTGCCATCGTTGCGATAGACCAGGGCGCGATAGTTGTTCACGCCGAAGAAGTCACCATCGTCGGTGACGAGGAAGTCGTCAAGACCGTCGTGGAAACTCTTCACGATGCGGTTACCTTCTTTCAGGTCGAACACGTATTGGTGGCAATTCTGTCCGCCATAGGCCATATAGCGTCCGTTAGGCGAAAAGACAATCTTCTTGAAGTTATCCATGAAGCCACGGTCTATCTTGCTAATCAGTTCTGACGTGCTGACATCCTTGCCGTTGTAGCGCACAATGCCAAGTCCTTCCACGTCCAGGTAGAGGTCTTTACCATAGGCACCGATGCTGATGATGCCCGGACGACTGCCCTTGCGCTTGCCCGGCACGACCTCTGTCAGGTTGCCAGTAATCTTGTTTACGGCCAATACGGCATTGTCGCCATAGGTCGACTGCATGAAATAGACGTAGTCATCGTTTTCGGCGAAGGGCTTTTCAACACTGGCCTGATTCAGTTGTCCGATGACGGCATATTTACTTTGGGAATAGTAAATCTGCTCCTTGTCATTACCCTGTGGCTCGTTTACAGGGGGTTGAGGGTCATCTATCGGGGGACCTGGTTTCGGGGGATCTGGTGTCAGGGGATCGATGGGATCTATAATAGGAACAATGATGGTATTATCTTTACCCCCGTCTTCCTGCTCCTTCTCTTTAGGTTTCCTTCCGCCCCCCCCCTCTTCAATGAGGCACTCAATACTGATGCAGACTGTGTCGCCACAAAGGTCGATGGCCGGACGCTCCGGTGTTCCCACATAGGTGGCCACACACTTTGGCGGATTATTCTCGAGAATCTTAGTCTGTTTCTTCAGATGAAAGTGCTTCTTGAAGAAGTCTATCATGTCACGATGCTCGAACATCGAGGCCAGCGTGGTGTTGCTCGTCGTGGGATCAGAGTAGCCCAAGGTACCGCTGAGGGCTTTGATGGCCGTATAGGCAGCTGCCGTGTATTTATCTTTGGGATTGCTAACCTCTGAATATACGAATACCACACCCACTAATTTGTCATAGTCCTTGTCATAATAGAAGTAGTTGTCAAACACCATCTCAATGTTGGCACCTGCAAGGAGTGAGAGCCACGAGTTGCTCAAGTCTATCTTGTTCACGATGCGGCCGCCTTCGTGACCGTTGAACATCAGTTCTTCGGGCTTGCCCTGCTTGATTGCGTCTTTCCACGTCTTACTGGTGGTATGGGCTATGTTGGCCTTGGTGAGTTCTTGGCTGAACTTCTCGCGCATGCCGTCTTCCAGTGCTGCCCATAGGCCGAGGATGGACATCGAATAAGTCATGGTGGTCATCATGGCAGCTTTGGCCGACTCCTGACCGTCGAAGACAAACACGGCGGTGCGTGTCTGACGTCCAAAGAAAAGGTTGAGTATGCTCTCATACTGCTTCAGTGTGCCTTCGAGTTTTTCATTCTTCAGTGGTGTGGCATACTTCGTCGAAGAGATGCTCATCATGCGTGATTTCAGGTCCGGATAGCAGTATTCGGGGAAGGACTCAATGGTGCCGTCGGGGTTGTCGAAATAGAAATAGTCTGTTTCGAGCATCGCCTTTGTTCCTCGTGTGTTTTCACCAGTGCTTTGACCACCATTCTGTGCTGTACCTTGGCCCTTTTGTCCGTTGCCTTTATTATCTTGACCTGCATTAGAAGGCTGTGACGGCTTGGTGCTTGGTTGAGGATGCAGCGCCTGGTCAATCAGTTTTGAGAGTTCTTCGGGGCTATGACCTTCTTCCAGCAGCTTTCTGCCCAGTTCGAGGCGTGCCTCCACCTTTGTGCGGTTGGCTTCCTTCTGCTCTTTGTATATCTCCATTTCTCTACGATAGACAAAATCAGCCACGCCCTCTGTAATATTGTTGTAGTTGTCTAAGACCTGACCACCCCAATCTGTGATCCATTTGCTCAATTCCTTTAACTTCTGAATGTTGTCAACGGAGATGATAGGGTTGTCGGTCTGCTGGGCAGCTCTTATGGCTTCGTCGAAACAAATACCGATGGAGAATTGTTTCCCTAAATCAAGTAAGTTGAGTGCATTGCCAATCTTCTTTGCTCCACCATTGGCCAGAAAGTTGTCAACCCTGTCAAACAACGAAGGATCCTGTTTGAATTTGTTGTATTCCTCGCGAAAACTGAGCACCTTCTTGCTGTCAAGAGGTATTTTCTCTGTCTTCTTCTCTCCATTGACTGTCTGTGTCACGGTTACCGCACTCGTGCCTGCATATTGGAATTCCATAGTGGTCAGGCTATTGACGATCTCTGTCGGGAAACCATAGTTATTCACCTTGATAGAGGTCTGGTCCTTACCTTTAAAGATAATCTGGTCCACCGAGTTGCCATAGCCATAGGCTACAGTGGTCAGCATGTTCGTTGACTTGTCGTAACCCACCTCTTTGTGGGGCTTTTGTGCCAGCATGGCAATACTTACTGTCAGCAGGCATAGTGTTAGGGTTAGTATTCTTTTCATAGGTTGTAGTATTTGTTATTTCAAACTGCTCAGCGGATTGACACTTCGTGTCTAACCGAATCGCGACTCGGCAATTCTTAAATTTTTATTTAGCATTGCTCTCACTGCTCAGCGGATTGACACTTCGTGTCTAACCGAATCGCGACTCGGCAATTCTT